>NZ_JBIVBP010000012.1:0-95678 GCF_044746145.1 Enterococcus sp. NPDC086594 | reverse complement strand
ATCATACTAGAGAACGATATGTTTTTTAATACCTAAAATGAAAATGGGACTGAAGAATCAATTCTGATTCATCAGTCCCATAAATTATAGAGCCGAAATAATTGAGTCTTGTAGAAACCCTTGAGTAATCAAGGGTTTTTTCTTTTGTCTAACTAGGAACTGCCACTATGCAGGCGGATCGAATGGGAAAAGAAACGGTTATTATTGTCAGAAAATTCAAAAATATTTTTTGTTTTTCTTTTGGTCTAAAAAAAACAAGGGTTCCTGGCACACTTTAATTCTCAAGCAAGAATAAAGGTGATTTAAAAGTCATTCTTATCAAAAGAAGCAAGCGATTAAATGACATCTGATGTGAGAAAGGGTTCCTTGGAATTGTCATTATTGAAAAAAAATTCAGAAAATTCGTTGACAAGTGATTTTGCAAAGGGTATATTGGTAAACAATTACAAGAACGTTACTATTTCTAATGAAGGAGCCATTTTCTATGCGTAATTTTAATCAATATTTATTAGTCATTATTATTGATACCAGGACTTAGAACACGGAAGCAAAATTTATCCGTTTGTTTGAGTCCTATTTGCGTAAGTAAAATGGGATTCTGGCAAAGCATCCCAGTTTTTTATAACCGGGATGCTTTTTTTTATTCCAAAATGCAGGAGATGATGAGTGTGAGAAGTGATCAAATTAAAAAAGGGATCGATGCAGCGCCAGCTAGGAGCCTGCTCTATGCCACAGGACAAGTTAAAAATATCCATGATATGAACAAGCCATTTATTGCGATATGTAATTCCTATATCGATATCGTGCCTGGGCATGTGCATTTACGGGAGTTAGCAGATATCGCAAAAGAAGCGATTCGTGAAGCTGGCGGCATCCCTTTCGAGTTCAATACAATCGGCGTAGATGATGGCATTGCGATGGGACATATCGGTATGCGATATTCGCTACCTAGCCGAGAATTGATCGCTGATTCTGCAGAAACCGTCATCAATGCCCACTGGTTTGACGGCGTATTTTATATCCCAAATTGTGACAAGATCACTCCTGGCATGATCTTAGCAGCCATGCGGACCAACGTACCAGGAATTTTTTGTTCCGGCGGTCCTATGAAAGCCGGCATTGATCCTCGGGGACATCAAATAACCTTATCTTCCATGTTTGAAGCCGTTGGGACGTACAAGACGGGTAATATGACAAAAGAAGATTTTGAGTTTATGGAACAAAATGCCTGTCCGACTTGCGGCTCCTGCGCAGGGATGTTTACTGCCAATTCGATGAATTGCCTCTTAGAAATCTTAGGATTGGCAATGCCAGGCAATGGTACGATCCTCGCCGTGTCTGAAGAACGACGAGAACTAGTTAGACAAGCCGCCTTTAAGTTGATGGATCTTGTTGAAAAACAAGTGAAACCTCGAGACATCGTGACCAAAGAAGCTATCGATGATGCCTTCGCTTTAGACATGGCGATGGGGGGGTCCACCAACACAGTGCTGCATACCTTAGCGATCGCCAATGAAGCAGAGATCGATTATGACTTAAGACGGGTCAATGAAATCGCTAAAAGAGTGCCTTATCTCTCAAAAATCGCGCCATCATCAGCCTATTCGATGCATGATGTCCATGAAGCCGGTGGGGTTTCAGCAATCATTCGGGAGCTATGTGATATCGAAGGAGCGATTCATCCCGATCGACCGACTGTTACCGGTAAGACGTTACGAGAAAATGTCGCTGAAGCGAAGATCCACAACGAAGAAGTCATCCATCCGAAAGAAAACCCGTATAGTCCAGTTGGCGGTCTATCGATCTTGTACGGAAACATCGCCCCAGAAGGCAGTGTCATCAAAGTTGGCGGGGTCGATCCAAGTGTCCAAGTGTTCAAAGGGAAAGCGATCTGTTTTGATTCTCATGATGAAGCAGTCGCAGCAATCGACAATCATACCGTACAAAAAGGACATGTTGTAGTGATCCGCTATGAAGGCCCGAAAGGGGGGCCGGGAATGCCGGAAATGCTGGCGCCTACCTCAAGTATCGTTGGTCGTGGGTTAGGCAAAGATGTCGCCTTGATTACAGACGGCCGCTTTTCAGGAGCGACGCGGGGGATCGCAGTTGGACATATTTCTCCGGAAGCTGCAGCCGGTGGTCCATTAGGACTAGTCAACGATGGCGATGAGATCATTATTGATTTGCCAAATCGAACGCTAAATCTGCAAGTTTCAGAAGAAGAGCTTGCCAAGCGTGCGCAAGAACGACCGAAGTTTCGTTCAAAAGTAAAAAAAGGATGGCTTGCACGTTATACCGCTTTAGTGACCTCTGCGAATACGGGCGGGATTATGCGAGTACCTGATGAGGAGGAGTAGCAATGGAAAACATCGACTATCAAGCATCGCATCTAAGGACTGGCGCGCAAGTGTTAGTGGACAGCTTGCAAGAGCAAGGCGTCGAAATGATCTTTGGCTACCCGGGTGGCGCCGTCTTACCGTTATATGACCAATTATATGATGCAGCGATTCCGAATATTTTGACGCGTCACGAGCAAGGCGCGATCCACGCCGCTGAAGGCTATGCCAAAGCTACTGGCCATGTTGGGGTCGTTTTAGTGACAAGTGGTCCAGGTGCTACGAATGTCGTCACGGGCATTGCCGATGCTATGAGCGATTCCGTACCGTTGGTGGTTATCACGGGGCAAGTGGCCGTACCAGGAATTGGCAAAGACGCTTTTCAAGAAGCGGATATTCTAGGTATCACGTTGCCGATCACGAAACACAATTACCAAGTCCGTTGTGTGGATGACTTACCGAAAGTGATCGCTGAAGCCTTTCACATCGCTTCAACTGGGCGTAAGGGACCTGTTGTGATCGACCTTCCGAAAGATATTACATTGCAAGAAACCGCTGAAACCTGCTCATTGCCGATCACAAGGAAAAGTTATCAACCGAATGCAGAGCCTTCCCGTCTGCAAATTGAAAAATTGATGCACGTTTTAGAAAAAGCACAGCGACCAGTGGTACTGGCTGGTGCAGGCGTGATCGCGGCTGAAGCTGCGGCTGAATTAAATGCATTTATTGCCAAGTACAAGTTGCCGACAGTCACAACGTTGCTCGGCTTAGGCTTACTGCCAAATGATCATCAATTTTTCTTGGGCATGGGCGGTATGCATGGAACGTATGCGGCGAACATGGCTTTATCAGAAGCCGATTTGATTATCAATATCGGCTCTCGCTTCGATGATCGCTTAGCGACTGCCGGCAGTCAGTTCGGCAAGCAGGCCATCGTTGCTCATATCGACATCGACCCGGTGGAGATTGGCAAGATTGTAGAGACAAAGATCCCAATCGTCGGCGATGCCAAGGCTGCTTTGCAACAGATGCTACGGTATCCGCCAACTAGAGGAACGTGGTCTGCCTGGTCGGATCTATGCCAAACACGGAAGACGGAAAAACCTTATCGCTATGATCGCACTCAAGCACAAGAAATCAAACCGCAAAAAGTCATCGAAGAAGTAGGGCGTTTGACCAAAGGAGAGGCTTACGTCATCACCGATGTTGGGCAGCATCAAATGTGGGTCGCGCAGTATTATCCGTTTCGCTTTCCTAAGCAGTTGATCACCAGTGGCGGACTAGGCACGATGGGCTATGGTATCCCTGCGGGAATTGGCGTCCAATTTGCTCATCCAGAAAAAATGGTCGTGGTGTTTGTTGGCGATGGCGGGTTCCAAATGACAAACCAGGAATTTGCTATTTTGAATGAGTATGGCTTGAATGTCAAATTTGTTTTGTTGAATAATCGTTCGTTAGGAATGGTCCGCCAATGGCAAGAAACATTTCATGGCAAACGACGCTCTGCCTCTGTTTTTGCACAGCAACCTGATTTTGTTAAACTAGCACAAGCTTATGGCATCGAAGGCTGTCGGATCGATGAACCCACTCAGCTTTCTGCTATGCTAGCGGAAGCTTTTGCACATACGGGGCCGCAACTGATCGAAGTAATGGTCTCGCCCTCAGAGCATGTGTTGCCGATGATCCCACCGGGGAAAGCCAATCATGAAATGATGGGGGTCTAAGGGGATGAAACGGGTATTAGCAGCAATCGTCCATAATGAAGCAGGTGTTTTGAGCCGCATCACGAGTGTCTTAAACCGCCGGCAGGTCAATATCGAGAGTATTTCTGTCGGCACAACGGAACGGCCAGAGTTTTCACGAATGACGATCATTGTCAACGTGAACGATTTGGCAGAAACAGAACAAGTGACCAAGCATTTAAATAAACAAATAGATGTCTTGAAGGTTTCTGATATTACAGAAGTTCCTCATATCGAACGAGAGCTGGTGCTGATCAAAGTCAATGCACCAACCACTAGCCGCTCGGAGATCCAAGCAGTGATTGATCCGTTTCGAGCGCACATTGTCGATGTCGCACTGAAAACGATCGTTGTGCAAGTTGCCGGCGATACGAAAAAGGTAGAAGCATGCATCGAAGTTTTGCGTCCCTACGGGATCAAACAGTTGGCACGAACGGGTGTCACTGGCTTTACAAGAGGGTAAGTGCAATTTTGAATTGCTTAAAATAAAGAAAGAATTCGGAGGAAACAAGTATGGTAAAAGTATATTACAACGAGGAAGTTACAGATAATCTAGGAGACAAGAAGATTGCGATCGTCGGCTACGGCTCTCAAGGGCACGCTCATGCGCAAAATTTACGGGACACAGGTCATGAAGTCTTTATCGGCATTCGTGAAGGAAAGTCAGCAGAAGCTGCAAGAAACGACGGATTTGAAGTCTTTCCAGTAGCCGAAGCCACTCAAAAAGCGGACGTAGTCATGATCTTGGCACCCGATGAGATCCAAGGATCGTTGTATAAAAATGAGATCGAACCGAATCTTTCTGCCGGCAATGCATTAGCATTTGCGCATGGTTTTAATATTCATTTTGATGTGATCGCGCCGCCAGAAGAGGTGGATGTGTTCCTAGTTGCGCCTAAAGGACCGGGCCACTTGGTGCGTCGAACCTTTACCGAAGGGTTTGCGGTGCCAGCCTTGTTTGCAGTCTATCAAGATGCGACTGGCAACGCACAAGCGACAGCTTTATCTTATGCAAAAGGCATTGGTGCCACACGGGTCGGCGTTTTGGAAACGACCTTTAAAGAAGAGACCGAGACCGATCTTTTCGGGGAACAAGCCGTACTTTGTGGCGGTTTGACCAGCATGATCGAAGCGGGCTTTGAAACATTGGTAGAAGCCGGGTACCAACCGGAATTGGCGTATTTTGAAGTTTGTCATGAATTGAAACTGATCGTTGACTTGATTTATGAAGGAGGATTCAAAAAAATGCGCCATTCGATCTCGAATACGGCAGAGTATGGCGACTACGTTTCCGGTGCTCGGGTGATCACCGCACAAGCCAAAGAAAACATGAAAGCCGTATTGACAGATATCCAAAATGGTCAATTCGCGAAAGGATTCATTGAAGACAATCAAAATGGCTTCCCTGAATTCTATAAAATGCGTGAAGAAAACGGCAACCATCAAATTGAAAAAGTCGGCAGCGAGTTACGGAAAATGATGCCGTTTGTTGCGAAAGATTAGAGGTGGCGCGTTTGTTGGTGACAGTTTCTGCAATCGAACAAGCATATGAACGACTGCGGGGAGCAGTTAGTCATACACCGCTGCAGTATGATCGCTTTTTATCTGAAAAATACCAAGCGACGGTTTTGTTGAAGCGAGAGGACTTGCAAAAAGTCCGCTCCTTCAAATTACGAGGTGCCTACTATGCGATCACCCAGGCAGATCCTGTGCAGACCAGTCGTGGCGTCGTCTGTGCCAGTGCCGGAAATCATGCCCAAGGCGTTGCTTATACCTGCCAAGAACAGCAGATCCATGCGGTCATTTTCATGCCAACAACGACGCCGCAACAAAAAATCGCGCAAGTTCTCTTTTTCGGCGGCGACTACGTCAAAATCGAATTGGTGGGAGATACCTTTGATGCGGCGGCGCAGGCTGCCAAACAATTTGCAAAAGAAAAGCAAATGGCTTTCATTGCTCCTTTTGATGATCCCAATATTATCGCAGGACAAGGAACAGTAGCCGTGGAAATGTTGGCGGATGCTGAAAAAAAACAATTATCGATCGATTTGGTGGTGGCTGCCATTGGTGGCGGTGGTTTGATCAGCGGGACCGCAGCCTATTTGAAAGAAAAGCAGCCAAATATAAAAGTTGTTGGAGCAGAACCTGTAGGGGCCGCCTCGATGCAAGCAGCCTTTGATCACCAAGGACCGGTGGCTTTAGAGCATATTGAAACCTTTGTCGATGGTGCGGCAGTCAAACAAGTCGGAGCTCAGACCTATGCCCATGCCAAACGCTATGTGGATCAATTGGTAACGGTGGAAGAAGGTGCAATCTGCCAAACGATTCTAGAATTATACAGCAAACAAGCGATCGTCGCTGAACCAGCTGGTGCCTTGAGCGTGGCAGCCCTGGATGAGATCAAAGAGCAAATCAAAGGCAAGACGGTCGTCTGTATTGTGAGTGGTGGTAACAATGATAGTTCCCGCATGGCAGAGATCGAAGAGAAATCACTGATTTATCAAGGATTGAAACATTATTTTATCGTCAATTTCCCACAACGTCCCGGTGCGTTGAAGGAATTTGTTAGCCATGTATTAGGGCCTGATGATGATATCACGAGGTTTGAATATACGAAAAAAATCAATCGTGGAACAGGACCAGTAATGCTGGGAATCTTGTTGAAACAAAAAAACGATCTACCCGCATTACTGTCACGAATTGAACAGTTTGATCAATGCTACATCAACCTTCAGCAAAATCAATCACTTTACTCGCTTTTGGTTTAGAAAAAAACATGGTTTCCTTTGTAATACAGGAAACCATGTTTTTTGCTTTTTGGCATAGAATCATGGGACAAATCGGCGAAAATACTTCCTAATGGTTAGCGATTTAGTAGGTGTTTCAGCGGCTTCTTGCTATAATAGTAAGTAGTAGCAACAAAGGAGTGAGCCGATGGAAGCTGTTTTTTACAGAAATGAGCAAGAAACCCAGATCTCTTACGGGGAAACATTGGCATCGGTCATGAAAGGACAGTCGATCGAGCCGCAGCAGGTGATCATTTTGACGAATCAGCGCTATTATGACCGCTTTTCAGAAAAAGTAACCCGCCTCTTTTTGCCACGAGAGGTCAATTGGTATATTTGTACCAATCAAATGTATTGCAACAACTTTACCGAGTTTAAAGCTGCAATGGATTTCTTCGGCCGCTTTTCAAAACAAGAGCCGCTGCTGATCGTCGGTTTTGGGAATGAAGGCGTGTTGGCATTGAGCAGCTTTATCCACGCGACGTCGGTTCTGACGACACAGCTTTGGCTGATTCCCGTTTCCTTGCGGGCCTTAGCTAAAAGTGTGAAAGAAACAGCGATCGTTGTGAAAAAGCCAGATATCCCGATGCTGGAAAATCCTAATACACCCGAATTTGTTATTTACGATCAGACGATCGCAGAAAAACAGATCGATGGGAAATTGGTCGATTTTTTGACTCTGATTCGTTGTGGCGTGCTTGCCGATAGTGAGTTTTTAAAAGAGCTTTATCGAACCTATCCCAGTCATCAGGCGTTGATGAGACATTCGTTGGCTGCGTATACCGATCGGTTGATCCAACTATACCAGCAATCAGGCAGCGAATTGGAGGAGTTTGGCCAACTCTTTGCTGATGCTGCTTATCGAACGGAAAATGGGCACTTGCTGTCTGATGCGATGAAATTATTCTTTGGCTTTTTGTTTCATTTTATGTGGACCGTCCAGCAGCAGCAATTGACTGTCGATCTGCCCGTGTTCTGCCAATGGCTTGCCCGATTAGGCTTTCCCATCGAATTGCCCGAGTCTTTTTCATTAAGCGAATATTTCAGTCATGTACTAGAATTGCAGCAAAAAGAAAAAAAACTGTTATTTTTGGCAAAAGTTGGTACAATAGGGGGCAGAACGAAAATCGAGGAAAAAGATCTCGTCCAGACGATGGAGACTTATCAGCGATTAATCAATGAGATTCGAGGGGTTTAAATGGAAACATATAGTGAAAAAATGTTAAAAGCATTAGCCGCGGAAGAACTGGCTGAAGCACAATTAAATTTTACCGAAGCTCTGCAAAAAGATGATGATGAGACATTAGGCGCTTTAGGTGATGAACTATTGCAGATCGGCTTTTTGGAAGAGGCGAAAACGTTATTTGAAACCTTGCAGCAACGACATCCTGATAATGAAGCTTTGCTGCTTCCTTTAGCAGAAATTGCGATGGAAGAAGACCAGATCGAAACGGCTTTTGCCTATATTGATCAAATACCACCGACCAGTGAAGCGTATTTGCAAGCCTTGCTATTGAGTGCGGATCTTTACCAATTGATCGGTATCCCTGAAGTTAGTGAAGCCAAACTAAAAGAAGCGCAAAGCATTGTGCCAGATGAACCTTTGATACGGTTTGCCTTAGCTGAGTTAGCCTTTTCGACTGATCGCTATCAAGAAGCCGTTGACCTTTATCAAGGATTGCTGGAAGAAGAAATCACGGATATTTCGGGGATCTCGATCGTTGAACGGACGGGTACATCATTGAGTATGGCGGGCAAGTTTGAAGAGGCATTGGAATATTTTGAAGCAAGCCTAGAAGACGAACAGACCGATGAGCGTCTTTTTCAAACAGCTTTAGTCTATTTGCAGCTAAAAGAAAATGAACAAGCGATTCGCTACTTGCAGCAGTTGCGGGTCATGAATCCGCAATACCGTGCCTTGTATCTTTATCTTGCAGAAGCATTGCAAGAAGAAGAGCAGCTGGAAGAAGCGCAGCGTGTGATCGAAGAAGGGATTCATGAAGATCCATATCAAGTGGATTTCTATCATTTTGCTGCCGAGAATGCTTACCGACTTCATGACAGTGAAGCAGCAGAATCATTTTTACTAAAAGCATTGGAGACTGGTGACAAAGAAGATGATACGTTACTGACCTTAAGTAATTTATACTTGAATGAAGCGCGTTGGCAAGAAGCGATCTTGACCATCGAACGAATGGAAGACAATGAGCAGCCGCATGCCCTTTGGAATTTGGCGCAAGCGTATAATGCGCTGGAAGATTTTGACAAAGCAGCAAACTATTACGAAGAAGCCAATGCTGATTTGCACCATGAGCCAGCATTTATGAAAGAATATGGCATTTTCTTACGTGAAGAAGGGCGTTTACCTGAAGCACTTCATTTGCTGCAACATTATTTGGCGCATGAGCCAGGTGATTTAGAAGTACAGTCGATCGTGGAGGACTTATTAGAAAGATAGGTGAGAGAAATGAACATCAATGTACAAGAAAAGAAAAAGTTTCTTAATTGGTTAGTTTCGACCGTTTCCTTCAGCCGCCGAGAAGTCTCTTGGGTGTTAAACTATCTGGCGAACCATGAAGCGATCTTGACCAATGTTCATTTTGTAGAAGGGGCAGCCGCAGCCAAACGGGGCTTAAGTGTCCGCAGTACGGAAGTTGGAGGCGAACCCTTTGTCTTGAGTATCGAAGGACAGACCTTTTATGACATTGATCAGATTTTTCACGAGATTCGCATGAATTGGAAACAACCCTTGTATCTTGAATGTCTCTTTCCAGATTCTTGGTCGCAATCCTTTTATTTAGCAGTTTTAGAAGACAATCCTTATGAACGTTGGAACGACCACTTGGATCAAGAAATGATCCAACATGTTACCCAGTACCTTGAAAAAGAAGAAGCAAAAACCAAAATTGATACCTTGTATCGGCAGATCGATCTAGCATTGGAAAATGGGGATCGTGATGCCTTCTTAGAACTTTCCGATGAAGTAAATCGGCACTTGCTCCAACAAAAAGAAGAAAGCCGCTGACAAATAAAAAAGCAGTCCTTTAACCGGGACTGCTTTTTTAGTCTTTATTTTGTTTTAGAGACCGCTGCTTTGCGCTGTAAGAACCGTGACTTAGGTCTTAAGTAGGTAAAGCCTTCGCCTTCGACTTCATGGACATTGATGACAGAAACAAACGCTTGCGGATCAAAGTCATGAACAATGCGCTTGACTTCAGAAATCTCCCGTCCGCTGACCACCATATAAATGATTTGTTTCGATACTCTTGAGTAAGCCCCTTCGCCCTGTAAAAACGTGACACCGCGTTCCAATTCATCCATTAAAACAGGAGCTATCTCTTCGCTGTGATTGCTGATCACTAAAATCCCTTTGGCTGAATAGCCGCCGTCTAAGATCGAATCGATCACACGAGTGAAGACATAAGAAAAAATCAAGGTATACATCATGCGGTTCAAATCTATATAGGTCAAAGAAAGCAACAGGACGAACACATCAAAGATCAAAAGCGACCGCCCGATCGTCACCCCAAAGTTTTTCTCTAAAATGCGCGCCAGTACATCGACGCCACCTGTTGTTCCACCGACTTTGTAGACGATCCCACTACCGATCCCTGCAATCAAACCAGCCAAGAGTGCGACGATCAGTAGATCATGCTGTAGATCGATCAACAGGGGAACACTCTGCCAAAATGCCAACCAAAAAGACAAACCAAAGGTTCCTAAAATCGTATACACTAATGAGCGTCGACCAAGAATTTTGCCACCGATCAAAATGATCGGAATATTTAAGATCAATGTACTAATGGCAGGATTGATTCCCCATAAGGCTCGCAGGATCAAGGTGATCCCTGTCACACCGCCTTCTGCTAAGTCATTTGGGATATTTAAATAGACTAGACCGAAGCCATAAATACTCGTACCGAAAATAATCAAAACAATGTCGCGAATCGTTCGCCATGAAAAAAATGCCCGCATCCTGTTTCCTCCGTTATTCAACTTCCACAAGTATCAATGTAGCACGAAATCATTGAATGTACAACAAATCCTGAGGGGGCTCTATCTAGGCAGGCAGCCATTCTTTTGGTAAGATAAACGAGAAAGGGTGAAGAAGATGACAGATAAACGTTCCTTGGCATCGATGCAAGAAGAAGTCGATGCCTATATTCAACAATTTAAAACTGGCTATTTCAGCCCCCTCGCCCAAATGGCTCGTTTGACTGAAGAAGTTGGCGAATTGGCGCGAGAAGTAAATCACTATTACGGGGAAAAAAATAAAAAAAGCGATGAAGTTGAAAAGACCGTGGCAGAAGAACTGGGTGACGTGCTCTTTGTGACGATGATCATGGCCAATTCACTAGACATCGACCTGACTGAAGTGTTTGAGGAAAATATGGCAAAATTCAATCAGCGGGATGCGTATCGTTTTGAAAGAAAAGATGGGAAAGTACATGAAGCTGAATAAACTACCAAAAGAATTTGCAGAAGCTGCGCCACTCCTAAAAAAAATCGAAGCCGCGGGCTATGAAGCATACTTTGTTGGCGGCAGCGTGCGGGATACGATTTTAGGCCAGCCGATCCATGATGTCGATATTGCTACCAGTGCGTTTCCAGCCGAAATCAAGGCGCTTTTTCCTCGAACCATTGACATTGGTATCGAGCATGGGACGGTGCTGGTCTTGTGGGAACAGGCGCAATATGAGATTACCACCTTTCGAACCGAAGCCGCCTATCAGGATTATCGCAGACCTGACAAAGTTGATTTTGTCCGTTCCTTGAAAGAAGATCTAAAGCGGCGGGATTTTACCATCAATGCATTGGCACTTCAAGAAGATGGGGTCATCATTGATCTTTTCGATGGTCTGGCAGATATCGACAATCAGATTTTACGAGCAGTGGGTCACCCGCAGGAACGTTTCCATGAGGATGCCCTACGAATGATGCGGGGGCTGCGTTTTGTCAGTCAATTGGGCTTTGTTTTAGAAACAGAAACATTGGCTGCTATCCATGCGAATCATGCCTTGTTGGGGAAAATCTCTGTTGAACGGATCATGATTGAATTCGTGAAATTGCTGTTAGGCAATCATCGGAACCAAGCACTACGGGCGCTAGTAGAAACCGAATGCTATATCTATTGCCCAGGCTTGCGGGAGTACGGTGAGGCGTTACTGCGGATGGCAGACCTGCCAGCGATCCCATTAGAAAACGAAACGACGGCTTGGGTATTGCTCATTGACCAAATCGGTTTAGCTCCTGAGGCAGTCCGCAGCTTTTTAAAAGCTTGGAAATGTTCGAATGACTGCATCCGCCAAGTACAAACGGTCTATCAAGCACTGCTAATGCGTCGAAACGGCGAATGGAACGATCTGCTGTTGTATCAGTTCGGTTTAGAAGCAACCTGTTTAGCTGAAGGATTATTGCGTTATGACAAGCTGCCCAATGATCCAGCAAAAATCAGTCAGCGCTATCAGCAGCTACCGATCCATTCACTGAAGGAGCTGGCGATCAATGGACGTGATTTACTGCAGACAGTTGATCGTTCTTCTGGTCCGTGGCTCAAAGAAGTCTTGGCCGCTGCTGAAGCTGCAGTCATCACACGAAAAATCCCTAATGAAAAAGAAGCACTATTGGCGTTTGCCCAAGCATATTTAGCGAAGGAGGGATAACTGAAGAATGGAAAGCAAAAAAGACTTTCTCGTTGACCTTCAAGACACTGCGGCTGTTTTGGGTTCTGGCGGTTTAGCGGTTTTAGCAACCCCTCGACTGGTCGCAATGGTGGAAAACACCTGTTGGGAAGCCCTTGATCCTACTTTAGATAAAGGGTCTACCACCGTTGGTACAAAGTTTTCGATCGATCATTTGAAACCTTCGCCAGTCGGAGCGACAATCACAGTTCTTATACAATGGGAAAAAGAACAAGGATTCCAGTTTGATTATCAGGTGACCGATGGGGCGCAACAACTCATTGCCAAAGGGACTCATCAACGAGCGGCGGTGGAAATCTCTCGGTTTATGAAAAAAGTCAACGAAAACCAAAGTTAATTTGTGTCCCAGTAGCGACTATGTGTTAGAATTAAAATGTATTATTAATAAAAAGGAGCGTTTTGTCATGGCTAGAGAAATGAAAGCTTTAAAATTTTATTTCCGTAATGGAGAAACATGGACGATCGAGCGCCGTTACATCGGTGACTTATGGATCAAACAAATCACGACCAGTTTTGGCCGTATCCACGGAAGCGAATTCGTTGAGATTCATCCATGTGCTGGGTTCAAAATTGAAATCTTCCAAGAAGGCGATCATGTGGCAACACATGACATCAACTTAGGCGGACTTGAATTAGGGATGTTTGCTCGTGCGTTGAAATATGAAGATATTGAACGGATGGAAATTCTTTACCGTAACGGTACACCGGATCTTGTTTATTTCCCATACAAGGACAAAGATACGGAAGGATTGGATAATGTATACCAATCAACAAAAATCAGTGAAAAAACGAAGAGTCTGTATATCGTGATCGACCCAAATCAAACGGTTGATGATGTTTATCAAGAACATTTCGAAGAATAAGAAAAACGCAGAACCAGTTGGTTCTGCGTTTTTTTTAGAATGTTTCTTGGAACATATCCGTATACTTTTTTAATAAAAGATAATCTTCGGCATATTCATCCTTTAAAACGATTGTATCGCCAAAGAAACTCTTACGAGCATGTTGAATGATCCGATGCTGAATATCTTTTTCCAGAAGGTAATCGATCTCAGACTGTTTCAGGTTTTGTGCAGCAGTCGCCCGATTCTTTTCTAAATATTGCAGCAAATCGTACTCAAGGTGTCCCGCACCATTGATGACTCGTTTGTATTCGATTTTGTCAATTTTCATCTGCTCACACTCCTTGCTATTAAAGTACCTTAGAAAGAAGTAAAGGGGGAGATGGGGGCCTCGAAATTACATAAATCTTTAAAAAATGGATCGTTTGTTAATGTTATCTTAAGATTTGTCAGCAAAAAGGAAAGAGAAACGAATCAAGTGCCAGTATTTTTTGAACCATCAGCAAACGGTTCTTTTTCTTTTTGCTGATGGACAGGTCCTATGTTGGCGATCCCATCTAGACCACCAGCGTGACCACCGACTAATTTGCTGCGTGCAATGGCACGAGCGCCTTCCATTCGGCTTGTGGCATGAACGATCGAAGTGAAGCCGTATTTCTCACGAATCTTATCGATGATCAAATCTAATTTACGCTGGCGTAATTGCGTTTCTGCTTGCTCAAAAAGATCCAGCTGGACATTTTCTGTATAAACCAATTTTGAATAGGTGATACCGATGTGGCGAACGACTTGCCCGGTATAAAATTTTCGAAAGAGAAATAGGCAATGAGCAACAAGCTTACGTGTATTGTCAGTTGGCGGGATTTTCATTTGTCGGGAAAAGCCAGAGGCAGTTTCACCAAAGGCTACGCCGATGTAAACATTGATACAAGCGGTCTGACAATGATGGCGGCGAATTCGAGCGGCAACTTGCTCCGCCATTTCCTTGATGACGATCTCGATTTCTTCTTGTAAATAATAATTGCGATGTAGGACCTGACTATTGCCGTAGCTTTTTTCCATGACCTGCGGTGTCGGTTCGGCTAAAATGGTGCGGTCAATGCCGTGAG
The DNA here is from genome assembly GCF_044746145.1 of Enterococcus sp. NPDC086594. Classification (NCBI taxonomy): domain Bacteria; kingdom Bacillati; phylum Bacillota; class Bacilli; order Lactobacillales; family Enterococcaceae; genus Enterococcus; species Enterococcus sp. NPDC086594. Next base: position 81,161 of record NZ_JBIVBP010000012.1, on the reverse strand, counting down.
CGTGATGGTAGAGCTGCTCACCAATGATTCCCATGCGACTGCGCAAAAGATCAGGACTGGCATGAGCCAATTGTTCAATAGATTCAATCCCCATCAAGTGAAGTCGTTTTTCTGTGCGTCGACCGATTCCCCAAAACTCAGTCATGGGGTTGATTTGCCAAACTTTTGTCGGGACATCTTCGTAGGTCCATTCGGCAATCAAGGAACGGTTGTGTTTGGATTCGTTATCTAAAGCTAGTTTTGCTAACAAAGGATTGTCACCAATACCGATGGTGACATACAATTTCGTTGTTTCGTAAATGTCTTTTTGAATTTGCTGGGCAATCAGCCAACGTTTTTCTTCGCGAGAAATCGTGTTATCAGGAATGAAAAGATCCAGTGTACGAGTCAGATCCATCATCGTTTCGTCGATTGAATAGAGCAGCAAATCATCTTGTCCAACATATTTGCGAAAGACATCATTGACTTTGGTGTTTTCTTTGATATAAAAACTCATACGTGGCGATGCTTTGTACAAATCGGGATGCGTCGGCAGATTGTCATTGCGGGTCACATTTGAAATTCCTAAAGCCGATTTTGCCTTTGGGGAAGCCGCTAAGATTAAGCCGTTTCCAGTATTGTCAGAATGAGACATGACGACCAGCATCGCTTGGATAGGGTCTAATCCGCGCGAGATGCATTCGACAGAAGCATAAAAACTTTTGACATCGATAAATAAGATATCGCGTTTTGGCTCGAGCGCATAATTAAAACCACCCATTTTTATCACTCCTTACCGAGATTATACGAACGTTTGTTCTTTTTTGTCAAGCGAACAGGAGCGGATGGGTGGATTTGTTTTTTTATAGAGAGATTATTTTTGGTTTATAATGATGGGAAACGTTGTTTTATAAGGGATACATTCATTTCAGGTTATCAGAATCCGATTGGACATAAAAACGTGATTTTGTCTTTTTACCCGAAGGTGTGATTAAAAAAACAGCCGATCCATTGGACCGACTGTCGTAGCTTAAATCAATTTTCGGCAGGTAGCATTGCAAACAAACTTAAGAGATTGCCGTCTATATCTTTGACGATGGCATAGCGTTGCCCCCAAAAGGCACACCAAGGTTCTTTGAAAGACTGATACCCGGCAGCTACGACTTTTGCATGAAGGGCATCAACCTCTTCAGGGGAATCACATAAAAAGGCTAATTCAATCGTATCTCCCACAGTCATTGGTGAATGCCCATAGATTCCGGCAACCATTTTGCGGCTATTCAAGGAGATGCGAACCCCGTCGTTTGCTAATTCCATATAATCTTCTGAGTGCTGACCTAATGGTGTGAAGCCAAGTACTTGATAAAAAGCCAGTGCCTGTTCCATGTTTTTTGTGATAATACCAACCATATCTAGTTTCATTGTTTTCTTCCTTTCTTGTGGGAATTCTTTCCATAACAGTCAATGCAGTTGCTAGCAATGAAGATTACCTCGTTTCTGTCAGACGGTAATGGTGCAACCGTTCAGCCAACGTACCAGTGTGTAGTTCAAACAAATGATTGTCATCATCGTAAAAATAAATGGAAGCACCTTCGCCTTTGATACGAGAACGATCTTTTTCGATCTTCAATCCTAGTCCTTGGATGCGCGTAATCAAGGAATCGATTTGAGTTTGATCGATTTTAAAGGCAATATGGTTATACGTTTTCGGCAGCTTCTGGGAGGCATCCTCCATAACAGCAAGCCATAAGCCATCGATCAAAAAGAATTTTTCTGGGAAGTAAGAATGGGGCTGGTCTCGGCTATCATAAATTTCCTCTGCTTCAAACAATGTTTCCAGCATCGTTGTCGTCTTTGATAAATTCTGTACGATCAACGTGATATGGGAAATCTCCATCGCATCAACACTCCTTCGTTATGACGAAATAGGGGAAAGAGAAACAATTAGTATCAAAAGAAGCATTATGTTAGTGATTGTAAAATACCAATAGGAAGAGCAGAACATAAAACAGTGCATCAGTTGTGCAAGGAATAACTTTCTTCTTGTATTTTGTCCAAAAGAAGACATTTATTAAGAAGAGGATAATCACTGTCGGTAAGCTAAAGGTCCAAGCAGGGTGTTTAATGAAAATGAAAAGCATATTTCCAATAAGAGCAAAAAGAAAAGCGCCATAAAACAGACGATAGTTACTAGGTAGATACGTAAAATTGCCAAGCATGGGTTCACCTCCTGTAGGCAGTATAGCTTGAAAGGATCGACTGGCACTCAAAGTATATTGAAAGGACAGCTAGAAGAAAAAGCTGGTTCATGTTCTATGTGCCGCCTTTGTTGAACATTAGTTTCTTTTTTACATTATACATTAAAATTTATTTATACGTCGCTTCAAAGAAAAAGTTGGCTCAAAAGTTCAAAGCAAATAAGTGAAAATAGGGGAGTGGTTGTGTAAAGAGGGAAATAAAAATGCAGCAGCTATCATTGCAAAATGTCTGAAAAAAAAGAAGTTCGCAAACGCCTTGGTTATCAGCGTTTGCGAACTTCTTAAATAGTATTATTTTGTTTCGCGGTGTAAAGTAACTTTTCTTTCACGTGGGCAATATTTTTTCTTTTCCAAACGATCAGGATTGTTACGTTTGTTTTTGTTTGATAAGTAGTTGCGTTCTTTACAAGAAGTGCACTCTAATGTGATGTTTACGCGCATGATTTTCCCCCCTAACGATACAAGAATCCTCTAAGAAATCTCTCAGACTAAAATATAATAGCATGTTTTGTGCGGGAATGCTAGCTTTTTCCTGAAATTTGTTAAGTAGTTTTACTTGACGAATTACTTGAAACGCATTAGTCCAATTTGCTCTGGATATCTTCGATCATTTTGGTATAGGCGATAGGACCGTTGTAGAGCCAGCTTGATTCAGGACCGAATTCCCATAAATGATTGTTTTTGACTGCATCAAGATTTTGCCAGACTTGTTCGCTGAAAAAATCAGCGCCTTTATCACTATTCACTAAAATCAAGTAATCGGCATCCAATTCTGCCAATTTTTCCAGAGAAACGGCAGACCAGTCAGCAGTGGCACTTTCACTGATTTCTGAAACAAGCGAGGAAACTTCAAAACCGAGTTCGTGATACAGCAGTTGACCACTTGATTTTGTTTCTGAAACCATGAAGACAGAATTATTGACCACCCATAAAACAGCAATTGACTTGCCTTGGATTTGATTAGCGTACGTTTCCTTGGTAGTAGCGACTAAGTCATCATAATCAGCTTCTACTTGGGCAGCTTCCTCTTCTTTGTGTAAGACCTTTGCGATATCTGTCAGACGTTCACGCCAGGTTACTTCCTCGCCATTTGTGACCACATAGGTCGGCGCGATCTTACTGTACTGATCATATTTGTCGCCTTCCACCATGGAATTGCTATCCATCAGCAGCAGGTCTGGCTCAAAGCTCAAGACATCTTCATAGGGCAGATCATAGTTGATTCTTGGCACATCTGCTAGTTTGTCTTGCAAGTATGCTTGATCACTGTCATTGCCGACTGTCCATTGAGCAACCGGGGTTACCCCTAAAGCGACCAAATAATCTTCCAAGTAACTACCGATCACCCGTTGTGGGTTTTCGGGAACAGTGACTTCATTTCCCATCGCATCGGTAAAGGTTGTTGCTATTTCTGAAGAAGTAGTGGCTGATCCACTGCTATCCGTTGAGTCATTATTCGTACCGCAAGCACCCAGTAGAGTAAGGGAGCAGGCTGCTAGCAGGGTAAGCCAAGTACTTCTTTTTGACCATTGTTTCATAGAAAAACTTCCTCCTTTGTTAAAAGATGAGCACTTATCATTTTAATTGAGAATAATTCTCATTTGCTGATTGCTATTATTACGGAGAAACGCTGATTTGTCAATCTTATTTTTTTATTTCCTTTTTTTAGAACTATTGACGAATAGTAGGATTACATTCATAATTGATAAGCATTATCAATCAATTATTTTGGGGACGAATATGGCGAAATTACGAACAGTTGACTTGAGTGTCGGCTATCAAAAACAAAAAATTGTGCAAAATCTAACAATTGAGATTCCAGAAGGGAAAATCATCGGCTTGATTGGTCCGAACGGCAGTGGAAAATCGACATTTTTAAAGGCACTCGCCCGAATTTTACAGCCTTTGTCTGGTGAGGTCCTATTAGATACACAAAACCTCCAGAACATCAAAACCAAAGAAGTGGCTAAAAAGATTGCGCTGCTTTCACAAGTTAGCGACTCATCGATTGGCTTGACGATTCGCGAAATTGTTTCTTACGGTCGTTTTCCCTATCAAAAAGGACTGAATAGTCTATCGGAACAAGATCTTGCAGCGATCGACTGGTCTTTGCAGGCAACTGGTTTGACGGCACTGGCAGAAGAAGTGATCAGTACGCTGTCAGGGGGACAAAAGCAGCGCGTTTGGATCGCCATGGCACTGGCGCAAGATACGGATATCGTGATTTTAGATGAACCAACAACCTTTTTAGATCCTGCGCATCAATTAGAAATTTTGCTCTTATTACAGCAAATCAATAAAACCTATGGGAAAACGATCATTATGTCGATTCATGACCTGAATCATGCGTCACGTTTTTCTGATTATATTTACGCATTAAAAGGTGGAGAGCTTTTGGTTTCCGGTACACCGGAAACGGTACTGACCAAAGAATGGCTGCAGCGTTTGTTTGAGATCGATGCCGTGTTAGGTACCTTTCCTAATAGTACAAAGCCGCTGGTCTTGACCTATGAGTTAGGAGCGCAGATATGAAAAAGTTTCCTTGGCTGCTGCTGCTTTTTAGTGGCTGCTTTATTATCTGTTTCTTTTTAGCGATCACTCAAGGAGCAGCGGACCTTTCTTTTGAAACGATCTGGGATGCCGTCTTTGCTTTTGATTATGAGAATCAGCTGCATCAAGTCTTGCGCAATATTCGGTTGCCACGTGTTTTGGCTGCTTTTCTAGTAGGAAGTTGTTTTGCTGTTACAGGAGCCATCATGCAGGGGATTACGAGAAATCCCTTGGCAGATGGTGGTCTTTTAGGTGTCAATAGTGGGGCTGCCTTGGGACTAGCGATCGCATTTATCCTCTTTCCTAGTGTGCAACCGAGTCAAGCGGCGCTGTTTTCCTTTTTTGGTGCGTTTGCGGCAACTGGGCTGCTTTTTTTACTGACCAGATACGCCAAACTAGGCATGTCGCCCACGGGACTGATTTTGGCTGGTGTGGCATTAAGTTCTTTTTTCTCAGCCATTAGTCAAACTCTGTCATTGCAATTTGATTTAAACCAAGAGCTAGCCTTTTGGTTTATCGGTGGTGCGGCGAATGTGACTTGGCAGCAACTGCGTTTTGTAGGCCCCATCTATCTGATCGCCATCGTTTTTGTGCTACGGCTAGGAAAAGCCCTCAATCTGTTAGCACTAGGAGATGACACCGTCATTTCATTAGGCAAGCACCCGCATCTGATTCGGGCATCTGCCTTACTGTTAGTCGTAGTTTTGGCGGGAATGGCGGTTTCACTTGTTGGACCGGTCAGCTTTGTTGGCTTAATGGTTCCTCATGTCGTGCGGGGAATGGTGGGCAAAAACTACCAATTGATTTTGCCTTTGACGATCATCGGAGGTGGGACCCTAGTGATGGCCGCTGATCTGGCAGGTCGCTTGATCAATCCCCCTTTTGAGACACCCTTTGGGATACTGATGGCATTGATCGGTGTGCCTTTTCTATTGGTCAAAATACGGAGGGAAGACTGATGAAAAAAACACTCTTTGTTTTTTTTCTACTGGTGATGGCCGCTTTTTTAGGAAGTGTCATGGTGGGAAAAACAATCTTAACCTTTCAGACATTAGGGGCAATCTTTCAAGGTACGGCTTCTTCGAGTCAGGTACTGACGTTTACTGAGTTTCGACTACCACGGGCTTGTCTGGCGCTGATCGCCGGCGGTGCCTTTGGTTTTTCTGGTTTTGTCTTGCAGGGGGTGACGAGAAACGAGCTGGCTGATGCAAGTATCGTAGGAATCAACAATGGCGCGGGTCTCTTTGTAATGATCTACTTAGGGGTTTATACTCAAGGATCGCAGCTTTTACCTGTCGTTGGGATCTTCGGTGGCTTGTTGGCTGCTGTACTGGTCTATTTGATTGCCTATAAACACCGCCAATTGTTGTCGATGGAGCGAGTGCTGCTGGCGGGAATCGCCGTCAATGCAGGGTTGGCCGCGGCTACTTTACTTTTTACGGTGGAATTATCAAAAGACCGCTATCGCTTTGTAACAGCATGGCTTTCTGGATCTATCTGGGGAACCTCGTGGCAGCAAATTACCAGTCTGCTTCCTTGGGTCATCGTATTGTCTGTCGCAGCTTTCTGGACCGTACCTAAACTTAATCTGCTTGGTTTTGGTGAGGAACAGGCAATTAGCTTAGGGGTTTCTTTGACACGGTTGCGGACGTGGTTTTTAGTGATTGCGGTTGGTTTGGCTGCCAGTACGGTTGGCTATACCGGTAATTTAGCCTTTGTGGGCTTATTGGCGCCTCATATCGCCAAGGGACTCATCGGCAGAGAATCTCGCTGTGCCTTTTTCTTAGCGGGAATGATCGGCAGTCTGCTGGTCTTAGTAAGTGATACGATCGGTCGTTTACTATTGACAAGCGGTGAGATCCCAGCTGGTATCATCATTTCTATCGTGGGGGCACCGTACTTTGTCTTTTTACTGATCCGGCGTAAAGAAGGATGAGCAGATAGTCATGATCTTGCCAAGAAATCTGCGATTCTAGTTTGCTATTTGGACACAGTTTTTGGTACTATTTCTGAGAGGAGTGATCCAATGGAAAAACCAGTCATTAGAGAGCACATGATCCAAACATTAAAAAAAATGCCGAGCAAACAAAAGCAGCAGAAAGAAACGGTGATTTTGCAGTTGCTGTTTTCTTCTCAGCTTTGGCAAACGGCTAAGTCAGTAGGAGTGATCCGTTCGTTGCCATTTGAATTTGATACAGCGGCTATTTTTGCTAAAGGATTTGAACAAAACAAACGAATCGCAGTGCCGAAAGCACAACAAAAAAAATTGCAGTTTTATCATGTGGAGCCGGCAACGCGTTATGAAACGTCGGCATTTGGGGTTGAAGAGCCGATCAGTGAGCAAGAAGCCCATCACTTGGATTTACTCATTGTTCCCGGCTTGGCTTTTTCGAAAAAAGGCTATCGCATCGGCTTTGGCGGCGGCTATTATGATCGTTTCTTGTCAGCTTTTGATGGCAAGACCGTTTCTTTGGTCTTCGGAGAACAATTCAACGATCAATGGACACCAGATGTATTCGACATTCCAATCGATAAAATCTATACGGATTCGCTTATTCGCACGTAAAGGAGCACGTCAATGAATTCTCAAATGAAAAGATGGCTGAATCAGCCGATCTTCACGTATCTATTTTTAGCTATCCAAACTATTGTGTTTATCTTGGGTTATTTTAGTCCCTCTATTCAATCAGGCGGGGTGATGTTTGGTCCGTTTGTCGTCTATTTAAATGAATATTGGCGTTTCGTTACCCCAATCTTTCTGCATTTCGGGTTGGCACATTTTGCAATCAACTCTGTGATTCTCTATTATATGGGGCAACAAGTAGAAGCCATCTATGGTCATAGCCGTTTTTTTGCCTTGTATTTACTAAGCGGCATCATGGGCAATACCATGAGTTTTGCTTTCAACCAAATAGGGGTTCAATCAGCAGGCGCTAGTACTTCATTATTCGGGCTTTTCGGGGCATTTTTGATTTTAGGTTGGCATTTTAGAAATGATTACCGCATCCAAGCAATGGTACGGCAATTTGCCCTATTCGTTGGATTGAACCTGGTTTTTGGGGTGTTTGATCAAACGATTGATATGTGGGGACACATTGGCGGGATCCTCGGTGGGTTATTGTTAGGGAATCTTTTGGCATTGCCAAAGAACTATGGAAAATATTCGATCCACACCAGAATCCTCTCTGGCGGACTCTTTGTTTTCTTATTGGCTATTTTTGTGATATATGGTTTTAAAAAATATTAATTACTTGTATAATAAGCAGGAAGTGGTTAAATGGAAACGTTATATGACGTACAACAATTACTGAAACAATTTGGTGTTTACGTATATGTCGGCAAGCGGATCTACGATATAGAACTGATGCAAATCGAGTTGAAAAACTTTTATGACAGTCGCTTGATAGATCGGGATGTATATCTGACTGCCCGGCGAATTCTTACGCGGGAGCATCGAATTGAAGAAAGCCGGGAGGAAAACAAGTGATGGACAAAAAAATCATCGGAATTGATTTAGGCGGAACAACTGTGAAATTCGCTATTTTAACGAGCGAAGGCGAGATTCAGCAAAAATGGAGTATTGACACCAATATTCTTGATGAAGGCTCACATATCGTGCCAGAAATCGTGGCATCGATCAATCATCGCCTAGAATTATATGGCTTACAGCCGGAAGCATTTATCGGTATTGGTATGGGGACACCAGGAAGTGTCGACCGTGACAAAGGAACCGTCATAGGTGCCTACAATCTGAACTGGAAAACACTTCAGCCAGTCAAAGAACTGATTGAAAAAGGCACAAAAATCCCATTTGCCATCGATAACGATGCCAATGTAGCAGCTTTAGGTGAGCGTTGGAAAGGGGCAGGGGATAACAATCCTGATGTCATCTTTATCACACTAGGTACAGGTGTTGGCGGCGGTATCATCATGGAAGGGCAATTGCTTCATGGGGTTGCTGGTTGTGCCGGAGAAATCGGTCATATCACTGTTGATCCTGAAGGGTTCGAATGTACTTGCGGCAAACGTGGTTGTTTAGAAACGGTTTCTAGTGCGACGGGTGTTGTGCGAGTTGCTCGACAGTTGGCAGAAGAATATGCTGGCGACTCGGCATTGAAACAACAGCTGGACAATGGGGAAGATGTTTCAAGTAAAGATATTTTTGAAGCGGCTCAAGCAAACGATCCATTTGGCTTGATGGTCGTTGATAAAGTGTGCTTCTACCTTGGGTTGGCATGCGGAAACCTAGGAAACACATTAAATCCATCAAGTATCGTTTTAGGTGGAGGCGTATCAGCAGCCGGTGAATTTTTACGTGAACGGGTTGCTGCCTACTTTGCTCAATTTACCTTCCCACAGGTAACGGAAAGTACTGAAATCAAATTGGCCGAACTTGGGAATGATGCCGGTGTGATTGGGGCAGCATCATTAGCTTTGCAGTTTGCAGCAAAAGCGTAGATGACAAGCTGCTAGGCAATGATAGATTAAAGCAGCATAAATCAAAAAAGAATGTTTGTTACAATAGAGAGGAATAGAAGAAATGACACCAATTATGTGGCTAAACTTGGTTTTGGCATTAATAATCTTAGCAATCGCTTTGAACTGGGCGTATTTTCAAATTATGGGACGCCGTTCAGCAACGATCATCTCAGAAGATGAATTTAAAGCAGGAATGAAGAAAGCCCAAGTGATCGACGTTCGGGAAAAAAATGAATTTGACAGTGGGCATATTTTAGGGGCGCGTAATATTCCCTTTACTGTTTTAACCAATTCCTTCAGCGCATTTCGTAAAGATCAACCGATCTACTTGTATGACACGCGTAAATCGTTGAGTATTCGGGCAGCAAATAAATTACGAAAAGAAGGCTTTACCAATGTCTATATCCTAAAAGAAGGATATGAAGGTTGGAGCGGCAAGACGAAAAAGAAAAATAGTTTATAAAACAGAGAACTCAAGGCAAAAGAACACAAGCAAATTTGAATGAGTGACGAAACACCAAATGGAGTGTTTCAAGTAAGTCATTGTTCAATTTACATTGTGGGCTTTTGCCTTTATTTGAACTTAGGTCTATCGATAAGGAGAGTGTGCGTTGATCAAGCGAAAAAGAATTTATGAAGTGGCGGAAACGACAGATGGCTATCGGGTATTGGTGGATCGCATCTGGCCTAGAGGAATGAAAAAGGAGGCAGCCCAGATCGATCTATGGCTCAAAGCAGTCGCACCAAGTACTGAATTGCGCAAATGGTTTGGGCATGATCCTGAACGTTTTGATGCGTTTAAAGGCCGCTATCTACAAGAATTAGAGAAAGCGCCAGTTAAAGATGCCTTGGCACGGTTAAAAGCGTTGGTTGCTGAACAACAGACCGTGACCTTACTATACGGAGCGAAAAATGAAGAACAAAATCAAGCCGTGATTTTGCAGGACTTACTGGAGAAGGCAGAATGATTACCTAAAAGAGCCGCCAGCCTATTGAAGGCTGACGGCTCTTTGTAGCAAATGATTAGCGGGCAACGCTTTTACGCATCGCACGTTTCCGTTTTTCATCATGATCTGCTTGTTGTTCGTCAATTGGATCAATCACTTGTTTCTTGACCGTCATAACAACACTTGCAGCTGCAGCAACCGTTGCGACTGTTCCTACTAAAAATCCTGAAAGAAATCGTTTCATCATTAAACACCTCGCCTTTAGTTATAGGTTCATTATGAATGAAAACGGAAAAAATATCAAAAAAAATCACTTTTGGGATTGAAAACGCTTGAAATAATTTAGTAAATAATTTACAATAAGTTTACTAAAAAGAAAGTGGGAGTGAGAAAAATGGAGCAATTGCAACAGATATTTATTGATAAATTTGGAACAGCAGGCACAGGCATGTATTTTGCGCCAGGGAGAATCAACTTGATCGGTGAACACACAGATTACAATGGCGGTTATGTTTTCCCGGCGGCAATCACATTAGGGACGTATGCAGTAGCACGAAAACGTGAAGACCAGTTGATCCAACTCTATTCAGAGAATTTTCCAGAAAAAGGCGTGATCTCCTTTCAGTTAGATGAGCTAGATTACCGAAAAGAAGATGATTGGACAAACTATCCGAAAGGGGTCGTTCGTTTCCTAAAAGAAGCGGGGCAAGGGATCGATCGTGGCTTTGACATCGCTTTTTATGGCAACATTCCGAATGGCGCAGGTCTTTCTTCTTCGGCATCGATTGAATTGCTGACGGGGGTTTGTCTAAAAGATCTCTTTGATTTAACTTTGAAGACCTTGGACTTAGTTAAAATCGGCAAAAAAGTCGAAAATGAGTTTATTGGCGTTAACTCAGGGATCATGGATCAATTTGCGATCGGAATGGGTCAAAAAGACCATGCATTGCTTTTAGATACGAACACTTTAAATTATGAAGTCGTACCAGCGGCATTTGGTGATTATGTCGTAGCGATCATGAATACCAATAAGCGCCGCGAATTGGCTGATTCTAAATACAATGAACGACGTGCAGAATGTGAAGAAGCATTAGCTCGTTTGCAAAAATCATTAGCCGTTGATTCATTGGGTGCATTAGACGAAGCAACCTTTTTTGCAAATACAGCATTGATCGATGATCCACGCTTGATCAAACGGGCGAAACATGCAGTGACGGAAAACCAACGGACATTAAAAGCAAAAGCCGCTTTGACTGCTGGTGATCTTGAAGAATTCGGCCAGTTGTTAAATGCTTCGCATGCTTCATTGCGGGATGATTATGAAGTGACAGGGCGTGAACTAGATACATTAGTCGCAGCTGCTCAAGCGCATCCTGCTGTTTTAGGTGCGCGGATGACTGGTGCGGGCTTTGGCGGCTGCGGGATCGCATTGGTCAAAGCAAGTGAATGGGCTGATTTTGAAGCGTCCGTCAAAGCAACCTATTTAGCAGAAATCGGCTACGCAACCGACATTTATCAAGCAAGTATTGATGATGGTGCACGAAAACTGTAGAATAAGAAATGATGAAGGAATTTAGAAAGAAGGCTGAAAATATGGCGATTTTAGTATTAGGAGGAGCCGGCTATATCGGTTCTCATGCAGTCGATCAATTGATCGGACAAGGAAAACAAGTCGTTGTCGTTGACAATTTGCTGACAGGACATCGCCAAGCGATCCATCCAGCAGCAACCTTTTATGAAGGGGATATTCGCGACAAAGCATTTTTACAATCGGTTTTTGAAAAAGAAACGATCGATGGCGTGATTCACTTTGCTGCTAGCTCTTTGGTGGGTGAATCCGTAGAAAAACCATTGAAATATTTCAACAATAATGTGTATGGGATGCAGGTACTCTTAGAAGTGATGAAGGAACATCAAGTGAAACATATTGTCTTTTCTTCTACAGCAGCAACCTATGGGGAACCTGATCATAGTCCAATCACGGAAGAAACCCCAACAAATCCTAAAAATCCTTATGGCGAAAGCAAGTTGATCATGGAAAAAATGATGCGTTGGTGCGATGAAGCCTATGGTATGAAGTATGTCGCATTGCGTTATTTCAATGTGGCTGGCGCGAAGTCGGATGCTTCGATCGGTGAAGACCATGATCCAGAAACACACTTAGTACCGATCATCTTACAAGCTGCTTTAGGACAACGAAAAGAAGTCGCGATTTTTGGGGAGGATTACGATACTCCAGATGGGACTTGTGTTCGTGATTATGTCCATGTCGAAGATCTGATCGCTGCTCACCTGTTGGCATTAGAATATTTACAAAAAGGCAATGAGAGCAATGTCTTCAATTTAGGCAGCAATCATGGGTACTCTGTGAAAGAAATGGTGGAAGCGGCCCGCAATGTAACGAAAAAAGAGATCCCAGCCAGAGTGGCGCCTCGCCGTGCCGGTGATCCAAGTACCTTAGTGGCATCGAGTGAAAAAGCACGAAAGGTTTTAGGCTGGAAACCAGTCTATACCGACGTCGAAGCAATCATCGAGACTGCTTGGAATTGGCATGTCAGCCATCCAAATGGGTATCAAGGGCAGGAGGAATAACCAATGACGATCAGCCAAACAATCAGCGATTTCGTCACTTTAGCAATCAAGGCTGGCGGCTGGATGGAAATGGATCGTATTTATTTGCAAAACCGAGTACTAGCTATGATCGGGGAAGCTGTTTTTGAGCCCAGCGAAATTCGTTCTGTTGCTCGTTCCTCGATTGAAATGATGGACGAACTGGTGGCATGTGCATTGAGCAATCAGCAAATTGGCGATTCTCACGCAGAAAGAGAAATCTTTGAAGCCCAGTTGATGGACTTTTTGACGCCACCACCTTCAGTAGTCAATGCTTTTTTTGCGCAACATTATGCCAATGATCCTAAAGAAGCGACGGATTATTTCTTTGAGCTGTGCCGTCAAAATGATTACATCAAGACTCGGGCCATCGCTAAAAATATCGTCTTTCCTGTTGATACGGAGTATGGGGAGATCGAGATCACGATCAATTTATCAAAACCTGAAAAAGATCCGAAGCAAATTGCCCAAGAAGGTACCGCTGCTTCTGTAGATTATCCGAAATGTATGTTGTGTTTGGAAAATGAAGGCTACCAAGGAAGGGTCAATTACCCAGCGCGGACCAATCATCGGATCATTCGTATGAATTTGGATAATGAAGCGTGGGGCTTCCAATATTCTCCTTACGCCTATTACAATGAGCATTCGATTTTTCTTTCTTTAGACCATCGGCCTATGAAAATCAATTTGCAAACCTTCGCTCGCTTGTTGCAGATCATTGAAGTGATGCCGCATTATTTTGTCGGGTCCAATGCCGATCTGCCGATCGTTGGGGGTTCGATCTTGTCCCATGACCATTACCAAGGAGGGCGGCATACGTTTGCCATGGCAAAAGCGCCAATCGAACAACACTTTTCTTTGACTGGGTTTCCTGATGTAGCTGCGGGGATCGTGAAGTGGCCAATGTCGGTGATACGATTACAAGCGAAAAACAAACAAAAATTAGCCGCCGCTTGCCAATATGTGTTAGCCCAATGGCAACAGTACTCAGATCCAAGTGTTTCGATCCTTGCTTTTTCAGAAGATGGGACGGCTCATCATACAGTGACACCGATCGCCCGCAAGCAAGGAGAGCTGTTTGAAATGGACTTAGTCTTGCGGGATAATAATGTTTCCAAAGAACATCCTGACGGCATTTTTCATCCACATCAAGAAGTGCAGCATATCAAAAAAGAAAATATCGGATTGATTGAAGTCATGGGTTTGGCAGTTCTCCCACCGCGTTTAGCTCCGGAACTAGAAGAAGTGACTGCTTATCTATTGGATCAGCCCAATCAGATCGCGGCTTACCATATACCGTGGGCAGATGCGATCAAAGCCCAGCACCCAGAATGCAATGCCGAAAACGTGTCGCAGATTTTGCGCAATGCATTAGGAGAAGTCTTTACACAAGTATTGACGCATGCAGGCGTCTTTAAACGAGACCAGACAGGGCAAGCGGCCTTTGCTCGCTTTATAGCTACTTTATAAAAAAGTTCCCCGCAAAAAAAGGAGGCTGGAAGATGGCAACGATTAAAGATATTGCACAACAGGCTGGCGTCTCGCCAGCCACTGTATCACGGGTGCTGAATTACGATTCAGAATTATCGGTCAGTTCTGAAACCAAAGAGAAAATTTTTAAAGCCGCAGAAGCACTCAATTACACAAAACATAAAAAAAAGAGTCAGCCAGAAACCAGTAGTATGCGCTTGATCCAATGGTTTGATACCGAGGAAGAATTAGCGGATCTTTACTATTTAGCGATCCGTATCGGGATTGAAAACAAAACCGAAGAATTAGGGATCCGTTTGCTGAAAGAACCCTATGAAGGATTGTCTGATACCGCCGTCGATGGAACGATCGCGCTAGGGAAATTCGATGATCACCAGATTCGTCAATTGAAAAAAAGCCAATCCAATTTGTTGATGGTCGATTTTGACGCATTGGCCCAGGGCGTCAATTCTCTGGTGGTGGACTTTCAACAAGCGGTCGATTTAGTGATCGATGACTTTATTGCAAAAGGCCACCAAAGGATCGGCTTGTTATCAGGCGTTGAGTTTACCAAGGACCATCACCAAGAAATCGAAGACCCTCGGCGCCGGATTTTTGAGGAACGGCTTCGTCGGTTGAAGTTGCACCACCCGCAATATCATCTCAGCGCACCGTTTACAGTAGAGGGCGGTTATGAGGCGATGAAAGAGTATTTGCAGCAAAACAAAGAGTTGCCAAGTGCCTTATTTGCTTCCAGTGATGCCTTAGCGATTGGCGCTATGCGTGCTTTGCAAGAAAAAAACATCAAGATTCCAGATAAGATCGCAATTATCGGCTTCAATGATGTCAGTGTCGCAAAGTACGTCTTTCCGACTCTGTCAACCATCAAAGTTCATACGGAATGGCTGGGGGAGCTGGCAGTGACGACCTTGCTGGATATCATTACGAATGCAGCACCCGTTCCTCGAAAAGTTACGATCGCAACGGAGCTGATTACGCGCCAATCTTCTTAGCAACCAGTTGAATCATCGGAGGATACCGTTACACACGTCAACTGAGTTTTAATGAAATAACAAAAAAATGAATATCGCCTTACCCGAACCTTTAAACAGCCCCGCTGGTTTGCAACTGCAGCCGTGCTTGCTTTTTTCAAAGGTTCGGGTATTGTTGTCCTATTGCTTTTTTTCTAAACGCAGGCATCTTTTTGGAGACTTGGTTGGGCATTTGATTAGAATATGGTAGAATATGAGAGAGTTTTTTGAATGGGGAGAAGATAGATGAAAACATTAGCGATTGATACCTCAAACCAGACACTGGCGGTTGCGGTGGTCGATGGTCAAGAAGTGTTGGGACAAAGCCAGACGATGGCGATCAAAAACCACAGCACAGCATTGATGCCTGCCATTGATGGATTGATGCAGGCGGTGGGGATGGCCCCTAAAGAGCTGGAGCAAATCGTTGTTGCGAAAGGTCCTGGCTCGTATACGGGTTTGCGCATCGGTGTCACAACAGCAAAAACGCTGGCACAAACATTGAACATCCCGCTGATTGGTGTTTCTAGTTTGAAAGCAGTCGCTGCCAATTGCGTGGGCGTATCGCAAGTGATCGTCCCGTTGTTTGACGCTCGCCGTCAAAATGTCTACGCAGGTGCCTACAAATGGCATAATGGTACCTTAGAAACAAGGATCAAAGATCAGCATATCTCACTGTCTGAGTTATTGACCCAGCTAAAAGCAGTCGATGGTCAAGAAGTCCTATTTGTCGGCGCCGATACCGTCAAATTTAAGGACATGATCGAGGCGGAACTGCCGACAGCCCATATCAATCAAGTGTCGTTATGGAATTACCCGAATGGCGTTGTTTTAGCTGCTATTGCGAAAGAAGAAGCGCCGGTGGCTTCGATCCATGATTTTGTACCGGACTACTTAAAATTAGTTGAAGCCGAAGAAAAATGGTTAGCCTCGCATGAACCGGGAGTGGATGCCTATGTTGAAAAAATTTAAAACGATGACGGGAAAGTTGGCTCTTTTCCGTCAGATTCAATATCCAGAGCGTAAAAAAGAGATACGAGGGGAAACGTATGTTGTTCGTGAATTAGTCGGTGATGACATTAAAGAGCTGCTGCAGGTGGAGCGTCTCGTGTATGCTGGGGAACTGCCTTGGACCAAGAGCGCCTTTTTGTCAGAACTTTATTCACGGGTCAAACATCTTTATTTGGGCATCTTGCATAATGAACGGATGATTGGGTTTATCGGGGTGCGGATTTTAGGCGCTGATGCCCATATCACCAATATCGCGATCATTCCTGATTATCAAGGAAAAGGGATCGGTTCTTTCTTGATAGGAGAGATGGAACGTTATGCAAGGAAAAACAAATGCGACCGTTTGACATTAGAAGTTCGCCTGGGCAATCGTGATGCGCAACGTTTGTATCGGACCCTCGGGTTTGTTTCACAGGCGATCAAAACGGCGTATTACACTGAAGGCAATGAAGACGCATTGGATATGGTGAAATTTTTAAATGACTAACGAACAAGCAGATCAAACGATCCCGACACCGCAAATGCTCTGGTCATTGGCGGATCAGAGCTATCCCTTTGGCTCGCCTTGGAATTTGCAGCAATTTCAGCAAGATTTGCAAAACAGCAACAGTCGCTATTTGTTTCGTTATGGAAAAACCAACCAAGAGCTGATTGGGTTTCTCTGTTTTCAGCAAGTGCTGGATGAAGCAGAGCTGTTTAATGTAGCGGTTTTACCAGCATATCAAGGGCATGGTTTGGCGAAAGAATTGTTGAAACAAATGGAATCGCTCGTGGAACAAACCGATGGTCGGCGGATCTATCTTGAAGTACGTGTGTCGAATTTACAAGCACAGGCCCTTTATTTGCGCATGGGCTATACGGTCATCGGTCGTAGAAAAAAATATTACAGTCATCCTGAAGAGGATGCGTTGATTATGGAAAAGAAAGTAGGCGGAAAAAAATCAAATGAATGAATTGATTTTAGCCATTGAAAGCAGTTGTGATGAAACCAGTGTGGCAGTGATTAAAAACGGCGACACCATTTTAAGTAACATTGTTGCTTCGCAGATCAAGAGCCACCAGCGCTTCGGCGGTGTCGTACCAGAAGTCGCTAGTCGTCACCATGTCGAACAGATTACTTTGTGCATCGACGAAGCATTGACCCAAGCCAACACACAACCAGAAGAATTATCAGCCGTGGCTGTCACCTATGGTCCAGGGTTGGTTGGGGCACTGTTGATTGGGCTTTCTGCAGCGAAAGCCTTTGCGTGGGCCCACAGCTTACCGCTGATTCCGGTCAATCACATGGCAGGACATATTTATGCAGCTCGCCTAGTGAAGCCATTGGTTTTTCCTTTAATGGCATTATTGGTCAGCGGCGGCCACACCGAATTGGTGTATATGGCAGAAGATGGCTCTTTTGAGATCATCGGAGAAACGAGAGATGATGCCGCTGGTGAAGCCTATGACAAAGTTGGTCGAGTTCTCGGTTTGCCTTATCCTAGTGGGAAAGAAATTGATCGCCTTGCACATCTAGGTAGTGATACGTATCACTTTCCTCGAGCAATGATGCAAGAAGATAATTTTGATTTTAGTTTCAGTGGCTTGAAGAGTTCCTTTATCAACTTTGTGCATAATGCACAGCAAAGAGAGGAAGCATTGTCAGTAGAAAATCTAGCAGCCAGTTTTCAAGCCAGCGTAGTCGAAGTATTGGTTCACAAAACAGTGCGGGCATGCCAAGCCTATCCGGTAAAACAACTGATCGTCGCTGGCGGGGTCGCCGCGAATCAAGGCTTGCGTGACGCTTTACAAAAAGCAATGCAGGAATTGCCGGAGGTAGAACTGTTGATTCCACCGTTGCGCCTTTGCGGAGATAATGCGGCCATGATTGGTGCCTATGCCCATGTTGCGTTGAAAAAGCAGCACCTAGCAGACCTTTCATTGAATGCTGATCCAAGTGTCAGCTTTGCCCATAGGATTTCTTAAGATGATTGCACCTAAGATCCGTTCTTAGGTGTTTTTTTTGTTTCATTTATGAGCAAACAGAAGATATAGTTGTATTATATTTCATTATTTGATATTCTGATGTATATTTATTAATTATTTGAGAGGCGGGTATGCAATGACATCAGTTTTTAAAGGACGCAGTTTTTTAGCAGAGAAAGATTTCACAAAAGAAGAACTGCAATATTTAATTGATTTTTCCCAGCACTTAAAAGGGATGAAAGCCAACAATCAACCACATCGCTACTTAGAAGGAAAAAATATTGCACTTTTGTTTGAAAAGAATTCGACACGGACGCGAGCAGCCTTTACGGTTGCAGCGGTGGATTTGGGGGCGCATCCGGAATTTTTAGGGGCCAATGATATTCAGTTGGGGTCTAAAGAATCCGTTGAAGATACCGCCAAAGTATTCGGCCGCATGTTTGACGGGATCGAGTTTCGCGGCTTTAGCCAACAGGTCGTCGAAGATCTGGGCAACTATTCAGGCGTGCCTGTTTGGAATGGCTTAACGGATGACTGGCACCCAACACAAATGATCGCTGACTTTTTAACCATTCAAGAAAACTTCGGTGAACTGACTGGCTTGACCATCGCATACAGTGGGGATGGGCGCAACAATGTCGCCAATTCTTTGTTAGTGACGAGTGCGATTTTAGGGGTCAATATTCATGTCGTCACCCCAAAGGCCTTGCAGCCAGAAGCAAACATTATCGAACAAGCACAAGCCTATGCTCAGCACTCTGGCGCAAAGATCCTGGTGACGGATGACGTGGATCAAGGTGTTTTAGGCGCTGATGTCGTGTATACCGATGTTTGGGTTTCAATGGGCGAAGAAGAAAAATTTCAAGAGCGGATCGAACAGTTGCTGCCTTATCAAGTAAACCAATCGTTGATGAAAAAAACGCAAAATGACCAAGTGATTTTTATGCACTGTTTACCGGCTTTTCATGATGAACAAACTATTTATGGCAAAAAAGCAGCGCAGGCGTATGGGATTTCTGAGATGGAAGTCACTGACGAGGTCTTTCGTAGCAAGTATGCTCGTCAATTTGATCAAGCCGAAAATCGTTTGCACTCAATCAAAGCGATCATGGCAGTGACTGCCGGGGATCTATTTATTCCTAAAGTATAAAAATAAAATTTTTGAAAAATGCCAGAATCTCGCTAGCCAAACAAACATTTCTTTGCTATACTTTCTGGGAAGTAAATAGCCTTGATTTGATGAAACAAGAGAAGTAGCGATTCGAGTATCAGTTAGCGAGTTCGGGGTGGTGGAAGCCGAATTGATCAGATTGTGAAACGCACTTGTGAGAATTTGCTAAGCAAACGGAATTCTGCCGTTATCAGAAAAAAGTGGGTCCGAAAAGGACAATCAGAGTGGTACCGCGGGAAATCTCGTCTCTAGTGCAAGTTATGCGCTAGAGGCTTTTTTGTTTTTATCAATCATTTCTTGCATGAAAAACATACAACTGTTTGCTTGCTTCAAACAAGGTTTCATCAAAAAATGGGTTCAGTCATTATAGGAGGGATACTATGAATAACAAAGAAATCGTCGCACAAGCGATCCATCAAGTAGTAAAAGAAGATCTATCGATCGAACAAGTTCAGCAATTACTGGAAAATCCAAAGTCAGCCGACCATGGGGATGTGGCATTCCCAGCCTTCTCGCTAGCAAAAGTCTATCGGAAAGCGCCGCAGCAAATTGCCGCAGACTTAGCAGAAAAAATCGATCAAGCGTCTTTTGAAAAAATTGAAGTGGTCGGTCCGTATTTAAACTTCTTTATGGATAAAAAAGCAATCTCTGCCCATGTCTTAGAGCTGGTTCTCAAAGAAAAAAATCATTTTGGCGATCAAACCATCGGCAATCAGCAAGCAGTACCGATCGATATGTCTTCACCAAATATTGCCAAACCCATCTCAATGGGGCATTTGCGTTCCACTGTGATTGGTAACTCGATCGGCTTTATTTTAGAAAAAATCGGTTATCAGCCAATTCGCATCAACCATTTAGGCGACTGGGGCACACAATTTGGGAAATTGATCGTTGCCTATAAGAAGTGGGGGTCAGAAGAAGCGGTCAAAGCGGAACCAATCAACGAACTATTACGTTTGTATGTTGATTTTCATGAAGCAGCCGAGACAGATAAGCAATTAGAAGATGATGCGAGAGCTTGGTTCAAGAAACTAGAAGATGGTGACCAAGAAGCAATGGATTTGTGGCAATGGTTCCGTGATGAATCATTAAAAGAATTCAATAAAATCTATGATATGTTGGAAGTTTCCTTTGATTCGTTGAATGGCGAAGCTTTCTATAATGATAAAATGACAGAAGTCGTGGAATTATTAGAAGAAAAACACTTGCTAAAAGAAGACCAAGGGGCAGAGATCGTTGATTTGGCTGCCTATGACTTAAATCCGGCGTTGATCCGTAAGTCCGATGGTGCGACCCTTTACATCACACGGGATATGGCTGCAGCGCTTTACCGCAAACGGACCTACAATTTTGCAAAATCATTGTACGTGGTAGGGAATGAACAAAGTTATCACTTCAAACAATTAAAAGCTGTTTTGAAGGAAATGGGCTTTGAGTGGGCAGATGATATGACCCACGTACCATTTGGGTTGATCACCAAAGATGGGAAAAAACTGTCTACAAGAAAAGGCAAGATTGTTCTTTTGGAAGAAGTATTGAATGAAGCGATCGATTCAGCGAAAGAACAAATCACTGAAAAGAACCCAACACTTGAAAACAAAGAAGAAGTAGCAAAACAAGTCGGTGTCGGGGCAGTCGTTTTCCACGATTTGAAAAATGACCGTTTGAATAATTTCGACTTTACGCTAGAAGAAGTCGTCCGTTTTGAAGGAGAAACCGGACCATACGTGCAATACTCTCATGCCCGTGCCATGAGCATTCTTGAAAAAGCCAACTTTGATCCCGCTGCTGTCAGCAGTCTGGCGTTGGCAGACGCTGAGAGCTGGGAAGTTATCAAATTGATTCAGCGCTACCCAGAAACGGTCATGCAAGCGGCGGAAAAATATGAACCATCCGTCATTGCCAAACATGCCATCAAGTTGGCACAAGCCTTTAACAAGTATTATGCCAATGTCAAAATCTTAGCCGAAGATACGGAAAAAGACGCACGTCTAGCTCTTGTTTATGCAGTAACTACTCTATTGAAAGAAGATTTACGGTTGCTTGGTTTACACGCACCCGACAAAATGTAACAAAAAAAGCTGTGCTTCTTGTTTCGACAAGGGCACAGCTTTTTTGTAGTGAAGAATGCAGCTAGATCCTATAGCTGTTTTTGCGCTATAAGACCGCGTGGTTTCTGATAAATTGATAAAAAGTTTCAGCGTCTTCGTCGCTGCGGGAAATCACCGCTACTGTATCAAAGCCCGCCAACGAGCAAACTTTTTCTGGCATGGTCACTTCATCGATCGCTGCCGAAAGCAAAGGCGCATTGTCCGCAACGGTATGGATCAAGGTCATGAATTGCACACGATCTACTTTAGTGACAACGTCTTCGATCATCTGTATCAAACGCTGCTCTTCTTCTTTTTCATCCTCAGAAGCTTGCATTCCTTGAAAAATGACAAACTTTGTCTGACCTGACTCATCGGGCACTTTCACGATTTTCAAATCACGAATATCGCGAGAAATAGTCGCTTGCGTGGCGGAGACGCCTTGGGCTTCCAATTGATGCAATAATTCTTCTTGCGTGCGTACAGTATGTTCAGTAATGATTTGTCTAATAAGTAAATGGCGATCAGCTTTTCGCATAGGTAAACTCCTTTAAGCATGATTGATTAAGTCAGCCTTATCATAGCAGATAACGCCGAAAAAACCTAGATATTATAAGAAAAGATTTAGAGTGTTAAAAAAAGCTGGATCGCGAATCGTAGTTTTTCATTTGAATCAGTTGCATTTCTTTTTTAGCTACTGTATACTGTTTAAGGCGTGAGTTTTTCACGTCAATCCCACATCTTGTTCCATCTGCGAAGCGGTGCTGATCGATTCAGTTCTTCAAGGAGTAAAAGAGCAAGAGAGGAAAATAAAAAACCAAATTGGAGGAAACACAACATGGCAGTAATCTCAATGAAACAATTACTAGAAGCCGGCGTACACTTTGGTCACCAAACTCGTCGCTGGAACCCAAAAATGAAGAAATATATCTTCACAGAAAGAAACGGCATCTACATCATTGATTTGCAAAAAACAGTGAAATTAGTAGACGCAGCTTACGACTACATGAAAAATGTTGCTGAAGAAGGCGGCGTTGCATTGTTCGTAGGTACTAAAAAACAAGCACAAGAAGCAATCAAAGAAGAAGCAATCCGTTCAGGTCAATACTATGTTAACCATCGTTGGTTAGGTGGAACATTGACAAACTGGGAAACAATCCAAAAACGTGTTGCTCGTTTGAAACAAATCAACAAAATGGAAGAAGATGGTACATTTGCTGTTCTTCCTAAAAAAGAAGTCGTTGGCTTGAACAAAGAGCGCGAACGTCTTGAAAAATTCTTAGGCGGTATTGCTGATATGCCAAGAATTCCAGATGTAATGTACGTTGTTGACCCACGTAAAGAACGTATCGCGATCCAAGAAGCACGCAAATTAAATATCCCGATCGTAGCGATGGTCGATACAAACTGTGATCCAGACGAAATCGATGTTGTTATCCCATCAAATGATGACGCTATTCGTGCCGTTAAATTGATCACTGCGAAAATGGCAGATGCTTTCATCGAAGGTAACCAAGGCGAAGACCAAGTAGCAGAAGAAGATTTTGCTGCTGAATCAACAGAAAACGCAACTTCAATCGAAGAAATCGTTGATGTTGTCGAAGGCGACAACGCATCAGCTGAATAATAAATGATGGAGCTGTTTCAAAGGCTAGGCGCCAAGCCTCACTCTCCTTTGAAACAGCTTTTTTTAAAGACAAGCAATCTTGTTTAAAAACATTTAGGAGGAAACAAAAATGGCAGAAGTAACAGCTAAATTAGTAAAAGAATTACGCGATATGACTGGTGTAGGAATGATGGACGCAAAACGTGCATTAGTTGAAGTAGAAGGCGACATCGAAAAAGCCGTTGACTTATTACGTGAAAAAGGTATGGCAAAAGCTGCGAAGAAAAACGACCGTATTGCTGCTGAAGGTTTAGCATCTGTAGCAATCAACGGCAACACAGCAGCAATCGTTGAAGTGAACTCAGAAACTGACTTCGTTTCTAAAAACGAAATGTTCCAAGACTTAGTAAAAGAAATCGCTGAAGTAATCGCAGCGAACAAACCAGCTGATATGGATGCTGCTTTAAAATTAGAAACCTCTAAAGGCACAATGGATGCTGCGTTGATCGAAGCAACACAAGTAATCGGAGAAAAAATCAGCTTCCGTCGTTTTGAAGTTGTTGAAAAAGATGACAATGCTGCTTTCGGCGGTTACCTACACATGGGCGGACGTATTGCGGTGTTGACTGTTCTTGAAGGAACAACTGACGAATCAGTTGCGAAAGATGTTGCAATGCACGTTGCAGCGATCAACCCTCGCTACGTGAACGAAGCACAAATCTCTCAAGAAGAATTGGATCATGAAAAACAAGTCTTGACAGAACAAGCATTGAACGAAGGCAAACCAGCGAACATCGTTGAAAAAATGGTTGAAGGACGCTTGAAGAAATTTAAAGCAGAAATCGCTTTGGTTGACCAGCCATTCGTTAAAGACCCAGATATGACAGTTGAAAAATATGTTGCATCAAAAGGCGCAACTGTGAAATCTTTTGTCCGCTTTGAAGTCGGCGAAGGTATCGAAAAACGCGAAGACAACTTCGTTGAAGAAGTAATGAGCCAAGTGAAAAAATAATTCTGTTCCTCGAACAGATGGGAACGCATGGAAGTGCGCTCCCTTTTTTTAAGCAAAAACGGTTTTTGAAGAAATAGTGTAGATAATTTTCAACGAAAGAGCACCAATATGCTACAATAGTATTGGAGAATGTACGGAGGAATCATGATGGGCAAACCAAAATATCAACGTGTTGTATTAAAATTAAGTGGTGAAGCATTAGCGGGTGACGAAGGCTTTGGGATCAAACCACCGACCATCCAGGAGATCGTTAAAGAGATCAAGGAAGTCCACGAATTAGGTGTACAGATGGCGATCGTGGTCGGCGGCGGAAACATTTGGCGTGGACAAATCGGTGCGCAAATGGGGATGGAAAGAGCCCAAGCTGATTACATGGGCATGCTAGCGACTGTGATGAATGCTTTAGCATTACAAGATACACTAGAAAACGCTGGTGTACCAACGCGTGTCCAAACTTCAATCGAGATGCGTCAAATCGCTGAGCCTTATATTCGTCGTAGAGCAGAACGCCACTTAGAAAAAGGACGGGTCGTCATTTTTGCTGGCGGAACCGGGAATCCTTATTTCTCAACTGATACGACCGCAGCCTTACGGGCAGCTGAAATCAACGCCGATGTCATTTTGATGGCAAAAAACAATGTTGATGGCGTCTACTCAGCAGATCCTAAAACGGATCAAAGTGCTGTGAAATTTGAAGAATTGACTCATTTAGAAGTCATTTCCAAAGGATTGCAAGTAATGGATTCAACCGCAAGTTCATTAAGTATGGACAACGATATTCCATTAGTCGTATTCAACTTGAATGAGCATGGAAACATTCGCCGCGCCATTTTAGGTGAACATATTGGAACGACAGTAAGGGGGAAATAACATGGCTGACAAAATTTTAACAGAAGCAAAAGACAAAATGAAAAAAGCAGCAGAAAACTTGCAGCGGGAACTAGGACAAATCCGTGCTGGCCGCGCGAACGCGAGCATCTTAGACCGCGTAATGGTTACTTACTATGGTGTACCAACACCCTTGAACCAAATGGCTTCAATTACGATTCCAGAAGCAAGAATTTTGATGATCACACCTTTTGACAAAACAATGATCCAAGAAGTTGAAAAAGCCATTATGCAAAGTGATATTGGTATCACGCCTGCCAATGACGGAACAGTGATTCGTTTGGTGATTCCTCAATTAACGGAAGAACGCCGTAAAGAATTAGCAAAAGACGTGAAAAAAGAAGCTGAAAATGCGAAAATCGCCGTCCGTAACATTCGTCGGGATGCCATGGAAGCTTACAAGAAACAAGAAAAAGCTGGCGACATCACAGAAGATGATTTGCGGGAATCTGAAAAAGAAGTGCAGACTGCTACAGATAACAGCATCAAAGAAATCGATGCCATCGCAGCTGAAAAAGAACAAGAATTACTTGAAGTTTAAAAGGAATGACGAAGAGTCGCTTCAGCGGCTCTTTTTTTATGGGCGAAACTAGCTCATGTACTTGAATATGACAGCTGTTTTTTTGTTTTTTCTTAATATGGAAATCTTTTCTTGGTTTTCATAGGCAAGAAATCTGATTATTGTTATAATGTAAAAGATGAATTTCAAGAATTGGAAGAGGAGCGAATACGATGCTGCGTTTTTTTCCACAAAAAGACAAATATATCAAAGAAGCGGCTGAACATGAATTTGATCCATCACTGCCGATTCCCCAACACATCGCGATCATTATGGATGGTAACGGCAGATGGGCGCAAAATCGGCGCTTGCCAAGAGTAGCTGGCCACAAAGAAGGCATGGAGACGGTAAAGAAAATCACGAAACACGCTTCACACTTAGGTGTGAAGGTATTGACGCTTTATGCATTTTCGACAGAGAATTGGAAACGGCCGAACGAGGAAGTAGACTTTTTGATGCAACTACCAGTCGACTTTTTCGACACCTTTGTTCCTGAGCTAATCAAAGAAAATGTTCAAGTCAAAGTGATGGGGTTCACGGATTCTTTACCCCTACACACGCAAGAAGCGGTCAAGCGAGCGATCGACCAAACCAAAGACAATACGGGAATGATCTTGAATTTTGCTTTGAATTATGGCAGCCGCGCAGAAATTTTGACAGCTGTCCAAGCGCTTTATGAAGAACTCTCGGCTTCCGGCGAAGCCCTACCAGAGCTCACGGAAGACATGCTGGGGACGCATTTGATGACTGGTTTTTTACCAAGCCCTTTGCGGGATCCTGAATTGGTGATTCGAACGAGTGGTGAGGAACGTGTCAGTAATTTCTTGTTATGGCAGATTGCATACAGCGAGTTATTCTTTACGAAGGCGCTCTGGCCTGATTTCGATGCTGCGTTATTAGAGGACGCGATTGGGAGCTTTCAACAACGAAACCGGCGTTTTGGCGGTTTGAAAACAGAGGAGGAAGAAGAGTGAGACAACGTGTAATCACTGCGGTCGTCGCATTAGCCTTTTTCCTGCCAATTATTTATGTTGGCGGTATTGCCGTCGAATTGCTGGCAGCAGCAATGGCAGGAATTGGTGTTTATGAATTATTTCGGATGAAAGGACTAGCTATTTTCAGTTTTGAAGGAATTCTTTCAATCCTCGGAGCGGTGATCTTAGTTTTGCCTCAAGAACGCTGGTTTTTCTTTTTGCCAGAGGGGACAGATAAAAGTGCCTTGTACTATCTGATCGTTCTTTTGTTACTAGGGATCGCGGTTATTTCGAAAAATACGTATACCATCGATGAAGCTGGGTTTCCGGTGATCGTTAGCTTATATACCGGTGTCGGGTTTGAACGTTTCTTGACGGCACGGTCAGCAACGGATGGATTAGTTGTTTTAGTTTTCGGGCTGTTTATCGTGTGGGCAACGGATATTGGGGCTTACATGGTGGGACGGCGTTACGGCCAACGAAAATTATGGCCGGAGATTTCTCCTAATAAAACCATCGAAGGGGCCCTAGGCGGGATTGCTGCTGCGGTGGTCGTAGCTGGTTTGTATCTATTAGCATTTCCTGGGAAAGATTATTTTGGACACGGTAGTGCCATCATGATTTTATTGACGGTCCTCTTTTCGATCGCTGGGCAATTTGGTGATTTAGTGGAATCCGCGATCAAACGTCACTATGGCGTGAAGGATTCAGGGAATATCCTGCCAGGTCACGGAGGAATCTTAGATCGCTTCGACAGCATGTTGTTTGTGTTTCCAATCATGTATTTATTCGGTGTCTTTTAGAAAATTTTTAAGAAGTGCAGGCTTGGCTTGCGCTTCTTTTTTTAAATTCTTGTTACAACGGGAATGTGAGTTCCTCAACGGGAACCGGTGTGATAAAATAAGGAAAGGCTGCCCTGAATGAGAGGGATGCTGTGAAAGAGAGGAACGAGCATGAAAACGATACTTGTATTTATCATTATCTTTTCCGTGGTGGTAGTGATTCACGAATTTGGACACTACTTCTTTGCAAAACGGGCAGGTATTTTAGTAAGAGAGTTTGCCATCGGTATGGGGCCTAAATTGTTCGCGCATCAAGCGAAAGATGGGACGACCTACACGATTCGGATGCTGCCATTAGGCGGGTATGTCCAAATGGCAGGCTGGGGCGAAGATGAGACTGAATTAACGCCTGGCATGCCAGTCTCCTTGGTTCAAGATGCAACTGGCAGAGTCATCAAAATCAATACAAGCAAAAAGATCCAATTGCCGCAAGCGATCCCCATGGAAGTGACCGACTTTGACTTGGAGGAGAAGTTGACGATCACTGGCTTCATCAACGGCAATGAACAAGAAGCGGTTACGTACGCTGTGGATCATGACGCAACGATCATTCATGAAGATGGCGTTGAAGTTCGGATCGCACCAAAAGACGTTCAATTCCAGTCTGCAAAGCTGTGGCAACGAATGCTGACGAATTTTGCAGGACCGATGAATAACTTTATTTTATCCTTGGTTTTATTCACTGGGTTGGTGTTTGCGCAAGGTGGTGTCGCGAATCAAGATGCAACCGTCGTGACAGGAATCGAAGCAGGAACCCCGGCTGCTGAAGCCGGGCTGCAAAATGGCGACGAAATCCTAGCAGTTGAAGGCGTCGATGTTTCCAACTGGTCAGAATTGACGACAGAGATCCAAAAGTACCCAGCTACTCAGATTACTCTAGAAGTCAAACGAGGAGCGGAAACACTTGATTTGACAGCAACTCCTGCGAGTCAAGAATCAGGGGAGACCACGATCGGTTTCTTAGGGATCACGGCTTCGTTAAAAACTGGGATCGGAGACATCTTACTGGGTGGCTTACAAACGACCATTGACAATTCGCTGGTTATTTTTAGAGCAGTCGGCAACTTGATCGCCCAACCAGATATCAATAAATTGGGCGGACCGGTAGCGATTTTCCAACTGTCTTCTCAAGCCGCATCGCAAGGTGTCACAACGGTGATCGCCATGATGGCGATGATTTCCATCAATTTGGGGATCTTTAATTTATTGCCGATTCCTGGATTAGATGGTGGGAAACTGGTTTTAAATATTTTAGAAGGTGTGCGAGGCAAGCCAATCAGTCAAGAAAAAGAAGGCATCATTACCCTGATTGGGTTTGGGTTTTTGATGCTGCTGATGGTTCTCGTTACCTGGAATGATATCCAACGTTTCTTCTTTTAAAAATAAGACGCACAAGCAAATCAATTGTTGATCGGGTGAACATGATTTTTTGTAGCAAAGGAGAAAAAAATGAAACAGTCAAAATGTTTGATTCCGACATTGAGGGAAACCCCCAGCGATGCGGAGACGTTAAGTCATCAACTGTTAGTTAGGGCAGGGTATATTCGACAAGTGGCGGCAGGCATCTATGTCTACTTGCCATTAGCTCAAAGGGTGTTAGAAAAGATCAAACGGGTCATTCGTGAGGAGCTGGCAGAAATCGATGCTGTGGAGATGGCGATGCCTTCTTTGCTTCCGTATGAACCATGGAAGGAGTCTGGACGGGCCTCATTGTATGGTGAGTCTTTGTATCGGTTGACGGATCGAAACGAACGAGAGATCGTTTTAGGGCCCACTCACGAAGAGCCGTTCACGACATTGATCAAAAACGAGATCACGTCTTATAAGCGGCTGCCTTTGAGCTTATATCAGATCCAAACGAAATATCGGGACGAACAGCGGCCGCGTTTTGGATTGATTCGCAGCCGTGAATTTATCATGCAAGATGGCTATTCTTTTCACGCCGATGAAGCCAGCTTAGATCAAACCTATAATCGCTACGAAATGGCTTACCATGCCATATTGAAACGCTGTGGGATCGAGTATCGGGCAGTGGTCGGGGATAATGGCTTGATGGGTGGCCGAGATTCAAAAGAGTTTTTGGCATTGTCTGGAATCGGCGAAGAGCTGATCTGTTATTCGACTGAAAGCGACTATGTCGCCAATTGGAAACTAGCAACTAGTCAGTATATCGCTAAAAAATCTCATGAGACCTACTTAGAGTTACAAAAAGTCGTTCATAAAGAATCATTATCGTTAGAGGAACTGGCGAAAACATACGATACGGATTTGCAAAAAATCGTTCAAGTATTTTTGCTGCTCGTTGACGAGCAAGTCATTATGGTATTGCTTCGAGGTGATCACAGTCTCAATGAAACAAAAATCAAGCATTTTTTAGCGGCTGATCAAGTGAAGGTCCTGACTGCTGAAGAAGCCGAGTCCTATCTGACCAGTGACACACAACTTCGCAGCCCCATTGAGCTTGCTGATTCGATCCAATTGTATGCGGATCAGCATGTCCAAGATATGGCGAATCTGATCGTCCCAGCGGCAGAAAAACAGAGCTATTTTCTCAATGCAAATGTAGGCCGTGATTTTCAACCACTAGCCTTTGCCGATTTTCGCTTGGTTCAAGAAGGCGATCCTTCCCCAGATGGAAAAGGAACCTTAACCTTTACGCGAGGAATCGAAGTTGGGCATATCTTCAAGTTAGGAACCAAGTACAGCGA
This sequence comes from Enterococcus sp. NPDC086594, assembly GCF_044746145.1. Classification (NCBI taxonomy): domain Bacteria; kingdom Bacillati; phylum Bacillota; class Bacilli; order Lactobacillales; family Enterococcaceae; genus Enterococcus; species Enterococcus sp. NPDC086594. The sequence continues at coordinate 51,011 of NZ_JBIVBP010000012.1, read as the reverse complement.
GGCCCAAGAAGCGACGGTTGTCGATGAAAATGGCGATGAACAACCAATCATCATGGGCTGTTATGGTCTGGGCGTTTCTCGGCTGCTTTCAACAATCGTCGAACAATACGGCAATGAGTTTGGGATCGATTGGCCCCAAGAAATTGCCCCATTTGATGTGCATATCATCCAAACGTCGATTGAAGATAGCTATCAAAATGCCTTAAGTGAAGAAGTAGAAGAAATGATGAACCAAGTCGGCTATCAAGTATTGGTGGATGACCGCAATGAACGTGCAGGGGTCAAATTTGCAGATGCCGATTTGATTGGTTGTCCGATTCGCTTGACCATCGGTAAAAAAGCCGTAGAAGGCATCGTGGAGATCAAAATCAAGCATACTGGCGCAACCGTTGAAGTGAGGAAAGAAGAAGTCGCTTCGACCTTGACGATTTTATTAGCCAACCAAGAATAAATCGGAACAAATGGTAGATCGAGAGAGGAAATCCTTTCTCGATTTTTTAATGAAAGTGAAGACAAAAAGAGGTATACTAGTGAGTACTGAGAAAAGGAGGATCTTCAATTGTCAAAAGAAAGAGAGACCTTTGAGATATTATTAGACCAAATTGCAGCTGCCCCAAATCTTCGGCAGCATCCGTTGATGCAGACTGCCCAAATCAGACAAGTAACCGTGCATCGACAATCAAAAGCGTGGACGTTTTATTTCCAATTTGAACGTTTATTACCGGTGATGGTGTATCAATCCTTTAAACAACACATTGAACTAGCGTTTAAAGAGATCGCGGAAGTTCGCATTGTCATTGAAGCTCAAGATGGTTCCTTCGATGAGCAGTTCATTCAAGAATACTGGCCATTAGCGTTAGCCAATCAAAATTGTGATCGGCCGTTAGTTCATCAAGTGATTAAAAATCAAATGCCTATGATTCAAGAGAACAAAGTGATTTTACCCGTCAACAATGATGCGGTCATCACGATTTTGCAGCAACAGTACTTACCGATCATTGAGGAAAATTATGGGACTTTCGGGTTTCAAAAATTTCGGATCTTGCCGCAGCTAGACAAAGAACAGGCTGAGGCAGCCTTGAAAGAACTTGAAGCACGAAAAGAAGAACAAACGGCAGCCTTCCAATTGCAAGCCGCTGAGAACTTAATGGCCCACGAGCAACGCAAAAAAGAAGTCAAAACAGTCGAATTTGACGGACCAATTGCCTTGGGACGTAATATTCCTGCCGATGAACCTGTGACACCGATGATCAATATCATTGAGGAAGAACGCAGAGTTACGATCCAAGGGTATGTCTTTGATAAAGAAGTTCGAGAATTGCGTTCAAAACGGAAGATTTTGATTTTGAAAATCACCGACTATACGTCGTCGTTTAGTGTGAAAAAATTCTCCAATAATGAAAAAGATGAACAAGTCTTTGATGCCATTGCGAAAGGTAGTTGGGTCAAAGTGCGTGGTAGTGTTCAAGAAGATACTTTTATGCGAGATCTCGTTATGAATGCACAAGATTTGCTGGAAGTCAAACACGAGGCCCGCAAAGATTATGCACCTGAAGGCGAAAAACGGGTCGAACTTCACCTGCATTCAAATATGAGTACGATGGATGCAACCAACAATGTGGCAGACTTTGTCGCTCAAGCTGGCAAGTGGGGCCATAAGGCGATTGCGATCACCGATCATGGTGGCGCACAAGGGTTTCCTGATGCCCATCACGCCGGAGAAAAAGCCGGGGTAAAAATTCTTTACGGTGTGGAAGCCAATATCGTGGATGACGGGGTAGCGGTTGCCTATAATCCGAAGCCTGTCCCACTGACTGATGCCACTTATATCGTGTTTGACGTGGAGACCACCGGATTGTCTGCAGTGTACGACACCATCATTGAATTGGCCGCTGTGCGGATGCATAAAGGCAACGTGGAAGGCTCCTTTGATGAATTCATCGATCCTGGCCATCCTTTATCACGAACGACCGTAGAATTGACGGGGATCACCGATGAAATGGTTCGGGGGTCAAAATCGGAAGAAGAAGTCTTACGTTTGTTCCGTGAGTTTTCTGAAGGAGCCATTCTAGTTGCCCACAATGCGTCATTTGATATGGGCTTCTTAAATACAAGTTATCGAAAATACGGTATTCCAGAAGCAGAAAATCCCGTCATTGATACATTGGAACTCGCTCGTTATTTGTATCCAGAGTTTAAGCGATTCGGTTTAGGTGTCCTTTCCAAAAAATTCGGCGTTAGTTTGGAGCAACATCACCGAGCGATCTACGATGCCGAGGCAACCGGTCATTTAGCGTGGATCTTTGTCAAAGAAGCGATGGAAAAACATGACATGCTGCTGCACGAAGATTTGAACCGACACGTTGGGGGCGAGAACTCCTATAAAGCAGCTCGGCCTTTCCATGCCACGATCTTAGCCCGAACACAGGCGGGATTGAAGAATTTATTCAAGCTGATCTCGATGTCGAATGTGAAGTACTTCCATGATAAAGTCCCGCGGATCCCGCGCTCAGAATTGGTGAAATTGCGGGAAGGATTGTTAGTCGGAACCGCTTGTGATAAAGGGGAAGTCTTTGTCGCAATGATGCAAAAAGGGGTTGATGCAGCGCGGGAACTTGCTAAGTTTTATGACTATATCGAAGTCATGCCCAAAGCAGTTTATGCCCATCTCCTAGAAACGGAGCTCGTGAAAAGCGAAAAAGACCTAGAAGACATTATTCGGAATTTGATCCAAATGGGTGAAGAGTTAGGAAAAATCGTTGTTGCTACTGGGAATGCCCACTACCTGAACGAAGAAGATGCCATTTATCGTAAGGTCTTGATCAATTCGATGGGGGGCGCCAATCCCTTGAATCGACATAGTTTACCGGATGTACACTTCCGAACAACCGATGAGATGCTGACCGCTTTTCAGTTTTTAGGTCCGGAAGTAGCGAAAGAAATTGTGGTGACGAACCCAAATAAAATCGCTGATCTCTGTGAAAAAGTCATTCCGGTAAAAGATGATCTGTATACACCAAAGATTCCCGGATCTGAACAAGAGATCACCGACTTGAGTTACAACCGTGCCAAAGAGCTATACGGTGATCCATTACCAGAAATTGTGGAAAAACGTTTGAAAAAAGAGCTTGATTCGATCATTGGGAATGGGTTTTCCGTGATCTATTTGATCTCACAAAAACTGGTTCATAAAAGCAATCAAGACGGCTACTTAGTAGGGTCACGGGGATCAGTCGGTTCTAGTTTCGTAGCAACGATGACTGGGATCACTGAGGTCAATCCATTAGCCCCTCATTATTATTGTCCCGATTGCCAGTATTCTGAGTTTTACGAAGACGGCTCGTATGGTTCTGGTTATGATATGCCAGAGAAAAAATGTCCAAAATGCGGCACACGTCTGAACAAAGATGGCCATGATATTCCTTTTGAAACCTTCCTTGGTTTCCATGGCGATAAAGTCCCCGATATCGATTTGAACTTCTCTGGGGAATATCAGCCAGAGGCCCATAACTATACGAAAGTGCTCTTCGGCGAAGAATATGTCTATCGTGCCGGAACGATCGGTACAGTAGCCGATAAAACAGCCTTCGGTTTCGTAAAAGGCTTTGAGCGCGATCATAATCTCCATTATCGAGCAGCTGAAGTCGATCGATTGGCTAAGGGTGCAACTGGCGTCAAACGGACAACTGGTCAGCATCCGGGGGGAATCATCGTTATTCCAGACTATATGGATGTCTATGATTTCACGCCGATTCAATACCCAGCAGATGATCAAAATTCAGAATGGAAAACGACCCACTTTGATTTCCATTCCATTCATGACAATATTTTAAAACTGGATATCCTGGGACACGATGACCCAACGGTGATTCGGATGCTGCAGGATTTATCAGGAATCGATCCTAAAACGATCCCCACGGATGATCCGGAAGTGATGCGTATTTTTGGTGGTACGGACGTGCTAGGTGTGACTGAAGAGCAGATCTACTCCAAAACAGGTACATTAGGCATCCCAGAATTTGGGACCCGATTTGTGCGGGGGATGTTGGATCAAACCCATCCATCGACGTTTGCAGAGCTCTTGCAGATCTCTGGTCTTTCCCATGGTACCGATGTATGGTTGGGTAATGCCGAAGAACTGATTCGTCGCGGAGATGCCAGTCTAGCAGAAGTAATCGGCTGTCGGGATGATATCATGGTGTATTTGATCCATGCTGGCTTAGATGACGGGATGGCCTTTAAAATCATGGAGACGGTTCGTAAAGGGCAATGGAACAAGATCCCTGACGACTTGCGGGACACTTACTTGCAAGCGATGCGGGAGAACAATGTCCCTGAATGGTATATCGATTCTTGTTCGAAGATCAAGTACATGTTCCCGAAAGCCCATGCGGCGGCGTATGTTTTGATGGCGTTGCGGGTGGCTTACTTTAAAGTGTACTTCCCAATTCTCTATTACTGTGCTTATTTCTCTGTCCGGGCGGATGATTTTGATTTGATTGCCATGTCAAAAGGAAAAGACGCCGTAAAAGAACGGATGCAAGAAATCACTGACAAAGGATTGGATGCGTCAACGAAAGAAAAGAATCTGTTAACCGTTCTGGAGTTAGCCAATGAAATGTTAGAGCGCGGTTATGAATTTGGGATGATCGATCTGTATAAATCGGATGCGGAAAACTTCGTGATCGACGGAAAAAAATTGATCGCACCATTTCGAGCAGTACCGAGTTTGGGACTAAACGTAGCGAAACAAATCGTGGAAGCACGGAAAAATGGTCCTTTCTTATCGAAAGAAGATCTCGCCAATCGCGGGAAAGTTTCTAAGACTTTGATTGAATACATGACGGATAACGGTGTTCTAAAAGATTTACCTGATGAAAATCAGTTGTCGTTGTTTGATATGTTGTAAACCACCGGCTGTTCACTTAAGATAAAAAAAAGCACATCATCATAATGGCTAGTATAGCTAGTTTCTGCATGATGTGCTTTTTTGTCTTGTTTGTGAAATCGATCTAAGCAGCCACAATCTGACGAAAATCAGAAAGATCGTGGTCTATTGTGGGAAATCATAGGGGCCAGCCTTGGTAGCGAATCAATCGAACCTTTACCATACAAAGAGGAGAAAAATACTCGTTACCGAAAGAAGCGAATGCCTTTGGTAACGAGTATTTTTCGACAAAGTTTTAAATAGCTAAAAAAAGAAAAAAAGCAAAACAGGCAAATACACCATGTACAGTAAGACGGAATAGCCTAGACATGAAGTTGCAAATTCTTCATCCCCTTGGTAGTTTCGTACAAGGATCGGGACAGAGTTTTGGACGGGCATAGAGGCTTGAATAATAAACACAGAAAGCATCAATTCAGGAACAGGGATGATTCTGCTTAACAGCCACACAACGAGGGGCGAAAGAACGAAACGACCAAACAAAACACCGACAATGTCTTTCGTCATTCGCAAATTTTTGAGTCCCCCAAAGTAGACGATGATTCCGATAATAAACATTGATAAGGGTGTCGTCAAATCTGCTAGATAGCTTCCAAGGCCATCAACAAATGAGGGCAGCGGTAAGGTGAATAGCATCCAGATTAAACCGATGATGAAACCAATCAAGGCTGGTGAAAAAATCTTTTTTAGCATGACCAATGGATGAAAGGAAATCCGGGCTTCACCAAAATCAGGATTGTCTTTTGCTAACTCAAAAATACCGATGGTCCAAAATAATGTCGTATTTACAATATAGTACAACAACACATAAGGAACGGCTTTTTCACCAAAAATAGCTAAATTGATCGGTAAGCCGATGAAGATCGTATTGGAAAAGGTAAACATGGCGGAAAATGCGCCTTGGTGTTTGGCTTCAATTTGCGCGAAACGTCGCCATAAATAACCAGCGAAGTAAGTGATCATCATGGAAAGTAATGGGATGATCATCCCCGAAACCAATGAAAGAAATTCATCTTTCGTAAAATTTTTAATAATCGTTAAAAACATATTGGCTGGTAATGAGACATTTAATACCAATTTTGAAAACGTATCGGCGGTTCGATTAGAAAACCATTGTTTGTAAGACAACCAATAACCGATAAACATGAGACTGAAAATGACAAAAATATTGATATATGCTTGAAACATGTGCTCACCTCTCATTTACTATAGCGAAAGGCAGAAGAAGAAGCAACTGATTCCCATTTGAAAACAACAAAAAACCAAACCACTCATTGAGCGATTTGGTCAAGAATTACTAACGTTGCTGCTTGCCTGCGTTACGACCTTTTCCACTAGGCTTTGTCGTGTTCAACGCTTTTTTGACAGCTTCTGTTTTTTCAGGAGTTACATCTTTGCGAGGCGTAACCACCGTTTTTGGCGGATTGGCTTTCATTTCTGCTTCGACTTGGGCACGAATTTTTGGTTTCATGATGACATTCGTGATAAATGTTTGGATACAACTGAAGACCCCACCGACTACCCAATAAAGCGTCACACCAGCTGGTGCACTCATTGACATGAAAACGATCATCAATGGAGAAACGATCAACATGGTTTTCATCGTTTTTTTCTGTTCTTCCGGAATCCCAATGGTTGAGATGTATCCTTGTGCCAGGTAGGAAATACCAGCAATCGCCACAAAGAGGATGCTGGGGTCACCTAATGATACGCCAAAGAACTCAGAGTTTTGGATTCCTTGTGTGTAACGGGCGGTGAAGTAGAGGGCAGAGAAGATCGGCATCTGAATCAGTAAAGGCAAACAACCGATACCGCCAAACATACTGACGTTGTTTTCAGAATAGATTTTTTGCATCTCCGCTTGCGCTTGCATTTGTTCTTCCCGAGTGGTTGCTTTCTTCAAATTGGCTTGTGCAATATCCACTTGAGGTTTCAGAAACTGCATTTTTTCACTTTGAATCATCGTTTTTCGAGACTGATGGATCCCTAATGGTAAGATAATGACGCGGACAACGATCGTTACGGCGATGATCGCCCAGCCGTAAGACCAGTTGAAGTTTTCAACGAGCATCGTGATCATATCACCTAAAGGTTTCACCAAAAAGCGATAAATCATTCCTGTTTCTTTCGGCGTACCATCAGCATTGGTACTGACACAGCCTGATAATGCTAATAACAGGCCAAATAATCCTGATGAAAGCAGCCATTTATTCATTTTAGACATTCTATTCTTCCTCTTCACAATAAATTTAGACAAAAATAACTATACTAAAAAAGACCGACTATTTCAATGTACAAAGAGAAATTCATTGAAAAATCAATCTTTCGACTTAGAAAACATTCAATTATCAATAATAGACTACATCAAAGCTAGTACGTTCTTTAATGGTATCGTCTGGTTGGATGTCGATTTGGTTCACTTTTCCAGCGGGAGAAGGAGAATCTTTCACTCCGGCAACAAAGGCATCGATGATTTTTTCATCTCCCATTGCTTCAATCGAAACAGAACCATCTGCCTCATTTTTTACAGATCCTGTGACCCCTAACTGATCGGCAAGCATTTTCGTGGTATAACGAAAGCCGACACCTTGGACACGCCCTTGAACATGGATTCGTAGTTTCTTCATGGACAATCCCTCCTCTGCTTATAATGATAGCGTTTTTTCAGTAAAAGAACAAGTTAGATCGATTGACTCATGCTATAATAAATCGAGGTGACCACATGAAAGAAATTCAATCGAAAAAAAATACCTTTATCAAGGAAATCAAAAAACTAACACAAAAAAAACACCGTACACAGACCAATACGTATTTGATCGATGGCTGGCATTTAGTGCAAGAAGCGCTGCAGGCCAAAGTACCTATCAAAGCGTTGTTGGTGACACCGCGAGGGTTAAGCGAAGCCAACGGGCAGCTCGATGATTATCAGGAAGAAAGCTATTTGATCACAGAGGAGATCGCAGCGATGCTTTCTGATTTACCAACACCACAAGGAATTTTTGCCGTGGTGGAAAAGCAAGAGCAAAACTTACAGACACTGACGGGTAATTGGTTGATTTTAGATAATGTGCAAGATCCCGGGAACGTTGGTACCATGATTCGAACAGCGGATGCTGCTGGATTTAGCGGGGTGTTTCTCGGCGAAGGAACAGCAGATCTTTACAGCACAAAAGTCTTACGCAGCATGCAAGGAAGCAACTATCATTTGCCGATTTTAGAAGGAGCGATCCCGCCATTTCTAAAGCAGCTACGCTCAGCTGGCGTGACGATTTATGGCACCGAATTAAATAAAGAAGCCGTTCCTTATACCGAGCTTCCTAAAGAACAAACAACTGCCTTCATTTTAGGTAACGAGGGACAAGGGGTTCACCCAGAACTGTTGGCTTTGACTGACAAAAATGTGTATATTCCCCTCTATGGTCAGGCGGAATCATTGAACGTCGCCATTGCAGCCGGAATTTTGATGTATTTTTCTGTCAGATAGATTTTTAAGGAACTGTTAAACTATTTGAATCTATTGCACCTCACCTAGAATCTTCGATGAATAGGTGCTATACTTTGTCTTGTAACAATCAAGCAGATCAAAAAAAGGTGGCAGACAAAAATTTATGACAGAAAAATGGCAAGAAGATAGCGAATATATGTCTTACGTGGCTGACCTGTTAGAAACAGAAGCTGTAAAAAAATTAGCCAACTTTGTGCAGCATATGAACTCCACACGTTTGGAACATTCGATCAGCGTCTCTTATTATAGTTACAAATTGGCCAAGAAATGGGGCGGCGATGCTCGTGCAACAGCTCGTGCAGGACTCCTTCATGATTTATTCTACTATGACTGGCGTACCACAAAGTTTGATGAAGGTACCCATGCGTATATGCATCCACGAATTGCAGTAAAAAATGCTGAAAAAATCACTGAACTAAGTGATCTAGAAAAAGATATCATCTTGAAACATATGTGGGGAGCAACGATTGCGCCGCCACGTTATAAAGAAAGCTATATTGTCACAATGGTTGACAAATATTGTGCGATCAAAGAAGCATCAGAACCACTTACAGAAAGTATGAAAGAAAAATGGCAACAACGTTTCTGGAAGAAACATCGTACGATTCAATAAGAAAAAAGTTCTTCGAACCAGCCGGTTCAAAGAACTTTTTTTGTTTGCTTAGCCAAAAATAAGTTGGAGGATCGCTGCGCCTACATAAAGGATCAGTAAGGTGATCAATACCATTAAGTGTCGTCTTTTGTGCATAAAAAGGATCGCTACGAATTCTCGTAAGAAGGCATTTGGTAAATAGTAAAAGGCGGTGGGTGCTCCGATACCATCCGCTTTAAGTTGTGCTTGATCTGCATAGAGACCGGCACGAAAAATATGGTAATTGTTGGAGGAAAAAATAACTTTGTAGCCATTTGGCTTTAAGGAATCCATGATTTCTTTCGAAAACTTCATGTTTTCATAAGTAGTCGTGGAATTTGTTTCTACTAAAATCTCTCCTTCGGGCACTCCTTGCGCAACTGCATATTCTTTCATCGCGACAGCTTCTGGCAGCTTTTCATCGCTTCCTTGGCCGCCTGACATCAGTAACCGAGGAGCGGTTTTTTTCGCTTTAAATTGCGCTTCGTAGAACGAGATTGCTTTATTGATACGCTTGGCCAATAAAGGGGAGACCGTGGTGCCATTCAAAAGACCTGCTCCTAAGACGATGATAAAATCTTGATTGTAACGAGGATGATTGAACTGATAAATGACTGAAATCGATAAAAAGTTCAAAAAGACCACAAATAGATACATCAGACTTAGGGGAACAACGCCGAATAAGGTTCGGATCCAATCCGGGAAAAAGTGCAAAAGGGTATCTGAAAATAATAAAACGGTCAAAACCACTGCTAAGATCAGGGTCAATAGATTGGCGATTGATCGCGACTCTCTTCGTAAAACAATAATGGAATTCCAGTAAAGAAAGACCACGAGAATGGCTAAGCCGAATAATAATACAGCAAAGAAGATCGCTAGCAAAACAGCCAATAGACCACCTACAAGAATATCTTGTGTTCGGTATAGATTAATGACTAGGTAGCCACCAAATGCTAAGACAAACAAATTAAAGAGCAAGCCATTTACGAGTCGGTGCTTGTTGCGCCGATAAGAAAATAAAAAAAGGCCGGCGAAGGCGACTGGTATTAGAATAAAGAAACTGCCTGTCCGTAATTCTGAGACGGCTAAATAAATCAGCAGGGCTAAAATCGTCCAACAGCACTCAAAAAAGAAAATATCTGGCTCATCTTTACTCTTGCGCCACTTTTGAACGACGATCACACCCGTCAAATAGCTGATGGCAAAAATCAGCAATTGCGTAAAATCCATGTTTTTCACTCCTTTAACGATACACCTAGTATACCGAAAAATGACAAAAATTGCTTGTTGCTAAGGTCAAAGTTGCTGAATTTCTTGCAATTCGCTAAAATGAAGAAAAGAAGGAGGAAGGAACATGCAATTAGGTGAAGTGATTCGCGTTGAACGGCCCGCTTTTTATGTGATCGGAAAAGAAGGCAAGGGATTAGCGGAAGAAGGAGCTTCTTGGGTACCAGCGCTATGGGAACTTGCAACAAAGGATTTTGAAGAGATCGAATTTCTAGTGAGCGATCAAAAGGCAGAAGAACTGGAATTTTGGGGCTTAATGAGTGATGGCACCAATTGGTTAGAGCCTTGGCAAGAAACCGGCCGTTATTTGGCAGGCGTTCAAGTCCATACAGAAAATTTTCCTCCCGTCGGTTGGGTCCGTTGGGAAATGCCCGCAATGACCTATCTCGTTGTAAAAACGGATGAAAAAAACTTGACCATGATGACTGAAAAAATGTTGATGGAAGTTTTACCAGAAAATAATGTCCACTTGTCAGCAGCGATCCAAGAAAGATATCTTCCTCATTTTAAAGAAGGGGAAGTTGAATTGTTTTTCCCTGTTGAGCCTTTGGCAGCAGCAACGGTGGAAACGGTAGAATAAAAAAAATCTGTCCGAGAAGCAATCTTTGCTCAGGACAGATTTTTTCTTTGGTTTGGATTAAAAAAGATTCTCGAAAAAGGTAGACACACCGCGCCAAGCACGAACAAAGATGTTGGCTTTTTCTACCGTTTGTGTTGTGACCAATCCTGCAGTTTCGTCATGATCAGAAGCATCAATATAACCAAGCGTATCAGCTGGAATCGAAGCACTTACAGTACCGACTTCTGTGCCCTCAGTCAATGGCGCTTGCAGGGCAGAATCACGATAATGCTCATTAAAGTCAATGGTTGTTTCAAAGGCTGTTGCATCCATATCTCCACGTACCCATAAGGTCAAACCTTGATTTAAGGCAACGGGAACACTCAATTCTTTCCCATCTTTGACTGCCACCGTCTGTGTATCTTCTAACTGTGCATTTTCTGGTAGAATTTCTACTTGTTCCCAAGCATCGAAGGAGTAGTCCATCAACCGACCTGTTTCGATAAAACGTACGCTTGGATTTTCCGCATGACCATTAACGTTTAGCACGACGGTGATAATTCGTTGACCATCCTTGACGGCGGTTCCGACAAAGCAGGCGCCTGCCATATCTGTCGTACCAGTCTTAAGACCGTCAACACCATCTTTAGTATTCGTAAAACCTGGAAGCATCCAGTTCCAATTGACCATCTCGACAGGCGAATAGGAACCTTCGCCAAATTGTTTGGTGGAAAGACTTGTTACTTCTAAAACGTCTGGAAAGTCTTGCAGCAAATGGCGAGCAATCAGGGCGACATCTTTTGCGGATAGTTCGTTTTCGTCAGTGGAAGTTGACCCGGGATAGATATTGTCCCCTAAATAAGTATTGTTCAAGCCAGAAGCATTAACGATCTTTGCATCGGTAATGCCCCATGATTGCACTTTTTCTTGCATTTGATCAACAAAGGCACTTTCAGACCCAGCAATCAGCTCCGCGAGCGCTACGATTGCAGCATTTGCAGATTGGATATAACTGGCATCATACAAATCTTTTACTGTATAGGTAACGTCTTGATGCAAAGGGACATTCGATAAGTTTGGCGACACGCTGAGATTCGCGGCATAATCTGAAATAGGGACAGGATCATCCCAAGCGATGGTTCCTTGCTCTACTTGCTCAGCTACAAGGTAGAGACTGATGATCTTGGTGATGGAGGCGATGCCCATGGCGGTCTCACCATCTTGATCATACAACACTTTGCCTGTGTCAAAATCAATGGAGTAAGCGGCTTTTGCATCGACTGAAAAATCTTGGATCTCTTCGGCGCTCATAGCTGTATCATCAGCATACGAAACGACGGATAAGCCGGCAGCAGCAAAGAGGATTGCCAAAGCAGCAACGATGGAATACCCGAACTTGGTTATTTTCTGCATATATGTAGTAGCTCCTTTAAAGTTGTATCTAAGCAAAAATTTTAACAAAGAGTATCCACCGTTGCAATACTCTAAGAGAAAACTTAGCATTTAATTGCGTAAGACCGATCCCTCAGTAGACAAACTGAGACGTTACGTGACTAAGGTTGTTTACTGTAAATAATAGCTAACAAAAAAACTTACCTTCCTATAAAATAGAAGGCAAGTTTTTGTGAATTGACATAGGGTCAAACTGATTCACTTAGCGACGATTGGAATGGATTCTCGGGTTTTGGTTTTGGACTCTGACGGGAACTTTCACCGCCTTCGTTTCTTGTTGCATAGCCAATTTTGCTAAAAAGAATGTCCCAGCTAACAATGCAGCTAAAGCAAAGATGGAAAAGAGTGAAATAAAGGTCGTTAACATAAAAATCCCTTCTTTCTATTTAAAATAAATGTGGAAGGTAGGAATCGAACCTACACCTTAATCTATGAACGATCAAACATCACTCAACGGAACACCTTGTTCAACCACTTGTTAAGTTAATGATAGCATGGATTGCCAAGAAATGCTGATAAAAAGTCTGAGAATTGACCGAAGAAAATGTGAAGAAAACATGAACTTGGCTTTCTCAGCGATTTTAGATGATTTTTGTCAAAGAATAGTGGCAATCTTCTGCTTCATCATATAAAGTAATGACGGAGCCTTTTTGTTCAAGAACTAAATGATAGCCAAATGTGTCCAGTAAAACTAACCGCATCGGAGTCAATTCAACGATGGAAGCAGTCAAAGGCTTGCCTTCGATGGTCAATGAATAATCATTGGCTATTTCTATCGTGACATCTTCTTTTGTCTTGGAAGTAAAACGCCAATTACCAATGAAATTCTGGCGATTCTCATTTTTTTGTTTTTCTTTTCGCAACAGCAAGGAGCTGACCACGCCCGTTGCAAGAGATAAACCAATCAAAATAGACCTTTTCTTCATTTATACACGTCCTATCATTTACGATTCATCAAGTTGTGCCTTGTGGACAGGTGTCCACTTTTTCGCACTAGAAAATAATTGCCATAAGTATACCATGAGAAGGTAAAAAAGCATGGTACTTTAGTTTGAAGTTTAGAAGTTTTTATCAAAATATGCTATGATTCAAAAGAGCAGGTGAGAAAATGAATTATCCGAATACCCTTTTAGCCACGTTTCTCGTGCGAGACAACCGGTTCATTGCCCGATGTCTCGTTGACGGTCAAGAAGTAATCGTCCATGTAAAAAATACCGGACGAGGAAAAGAGCTCTTGCACAAAGGTGCGCTTGTTACCCTGCAATATTGGGACAATCCGAAACGCAAAACCAATTACGACTTGATCTCAGTCAAGAAACAAGACCAATGGATCAACATCGATAGTCAAGTACCGAATCGTTTAGGCTATGAAGGCCTCTTGGATGGCACGATCCAGTTGCCAAATATCAAAGGGAGAATCGCGCTTTTGCGAAGGGAAGTTGTCTATGGGACATCAAAATTCGACCTTTATTTTGAAACAGATGAACAAGAAAAAGGCTTTTTAGAAATCAAGGGAATGACCCTTGAAAACAAGCAAGTCGGTGCTTTTCCAGATGCACCAACCATTCGTGGCTTGAAACACGTCAATGAATTGATCCATGCCAAAGAAGCTGGCTATTATGCGGCGGTTTTGTTTATGATCCAATTTGAAGCGGTGCAAATCGCCACGATCCATCGACAGATGCAACCGGATCTGGCCACTAAAATCGCTGAAGCGCAAAGCAAGGGTGTCGAAGTGTTTGCCTATAATTGCCAAGTAAACCAAGGGATGATCACGGTCAAAGAACCAATCCCTTTTGATTTGAATGTCGTCTTTGACGACCCTAATCTATAGAAGAAAGAAGGAAAAAACATGATTCATTTAGGGATTATCGGCACAAATTGGATCACCGATCAATTTGTACAAGCAGCCCACGAAACCAAACGCTATCAATTGGTTGCCGTATACTCAAGAAAGTTAGCAACGGCACAACGTTTTGGAGAAAAATATGGGGACATCGAGTATGCGACCGATCTGGACACTTTTTTTGGCTTAGCTCATATGGACACGGTCTACATCGCGTCTCCGAATAGTTTGCACTTTGAACAAGCCAAGCAAGGTATTTTAGCAGGAAAAAATGTCATTGTGGAGAAGCCAGCCTTTTCAACGCCTGAGGAAATGGCGGAGATCATCGAATTGGCAAATCAGCAACAGGTATTATTCTTTGAAGCAGCTCGCAACATCCATGAAGCAAGTTTTTCTACTGTAGCCGAATTCTTACCGACACGCGGTGCCATTCTTGGGGCGAACTTTTCTTATATGAAATATTCGTCTCGTTATGACGCTGTACTAGCTGGGGAGGAACCAAATATTTTTTCTCCACATTTTTCTGGCGGTGCCTTAGCAGATTTGGGCGTCTATCCGATTTATGCGGCGGTCGCTTGGTTTGGCAAACCGCAAGATGTTCATTATTTTGCCCGTAAATTACCGACTGGTGTAGATGGTATCGGGACTGCAGTGTTGCGCTATGCTGACTTTGATGTCACAATCCAAACAGGAAAAATCGCTGATTCAGAGTTGCGTTCAGAAATCTATTTTGAAGACGGTACATTAGACCTAAATGCCGTCAATGCCATCGAAGAAGCCGCATTTTATGAGCGAAAAACAAAACAAACCCAGGCATTAGCAGTAAGTGCTTTAGAAAACCCGATGATCGAAGAAGCACAAGACTTTGCAGACATCATCGAAAACAAAAATGATCCCCAACAAGGACAGCGGTATGAGGAATGGGTGGAACTTGCTCGCAGTGTCAATGAAACCATCGCTCTTATGCGTAAACAAGCAGGCATCATTTTTGATGCAGATAAAAAATAAGGAATGGAACATTTATGACAGTATTTGAATTGACACAATTGCCAGACATCTGGCAGGAAAAATGGCAGGCGGCAGGGTATCACGCACCGTCCTTGATCCAAGAGAAAACCTTTGGCCCTTTAAAAGATGGTGAGTCTGTCATTGGAGTCTCACCGACCGGTTCTGGTAAAACTTTGGCGTACCTCTTGCCACTGTTAACAAAAGTCGAGGCAAAGCAAGGTAATCAGTTGCTGATTTTGACTTCTTCACAAGAATTAGCGATGCAAGTCACAGAAGTGGCCCGGGAATGGGCCCAAGCCATTGGTTTGACCGTTCTGCCGCTAATTGGTGGCGCAAGTACAAAACGCCAAGTGGAAAAACTGAAAGACAAGCCCGAGGTCTTGATTGGCACCCCAGGCCGAGTGTTAGAATTGATCAAAGCAAAAAAAATCAAGACCCAGCAGTTGCAATCGTTGGTATTAGATGAGGTTGACCAATTATTGAAAGAAGGGGCCTTCACACTGGCTGCCAAGATCAATCAAACATTGCCAAAACAAATCCAGCGTAGTTTCTTTTCAGCAACCGCTAACGAAGTGATTGATGAGATTCGACCATTGGTGACAAAAGAGCCGCTGATCATTGATGTTACCCAAGAAGATCAGAGCAAAGGCGTGATCCATCACTACTATTTGAATTATCCGCAACGACGAATCGTGGATGCTTTAAGGCGCTTTGCTCATTTACCAAGCTTTCAAGCCTTGGTTTTCTTCAATGAATTAAGCGCAATGGGAAATGCAGAAGAAAAACTGCTGTTTCACGGCTTGCCGGTGGCATCATTAGCATCTGACCAAAACAAACTTGCCCGAAAAGGCGCACTGGAGAGCTTCCGTCAAGGAAAACTAGTAGAATTATTGACGACCGATGTCGCCTCTCGCGGCTTAGATGTGGTGGATTTGCCTTATGTCATCAATACGGAAGTCCCGTTAGAAAAAGAATCCTATCTGCACCGGGCAGGACGTGTTGGACGAATGGGCAAAGAAGGAACCGTCGTCACGATCGTTCAAGACCATTCGTTGAAGGATTTGAAAAAAATCGCGAATCAATTGTCCATAGAACTCAAGGAAGTCTATCTGCATGGGGGACAATTACACACAGAAGCACCTGTTATCGAAAAGGAAAGCAAGAAAGAAACGAAAATAGTAAGTGTGCAGAAAATTTCCAAGAAAACATCTGAAAAATTACACACTCCTGTTAAAAAGACCAAGAAAAAGACGAAAAAGCAAAAAGACAAAGGAAAAAGACGCCATTGAGCGTCTTTTTGTGTTACCATTAACGTTGTTTATTATTAGTGTGTAAAAAAATGAGGAGGCTATCGAATGAATTCGCGAAAAGAAGAGATTTTTCAAACGATCGAACTGCATAAGCAAGGGTTGACCGCAGTTGACGTCGCTAAAATCTTACAAATCGATCGCAGCAATGCAAGCCGTTATCTCAGTGAGCTTTATAAAGAAAAGAAAATCGGCAAACGTTCCGGCCGTCCGGTCGTTTATGAGCCATTAGAAGAAACGGTGCATGTGGATGTTTCCTCTGAAGTGAGTTTTGAAAGTCTTGTTGGGGTTCAAGCTTCTTTAAAAGTAAGTATCCAGCAAGCCAAAGCAGCAATTTTATATCCGCCTAGAGGACTCCATACCATTATTTTTGGAGAGACAGGTACCGGTAAATCCTTATTTGCCGAATGTATGTATCACTTTGCGGTTGAATCAAATATGTTAGAAAAAGATGCTCCTTTCGTATCGTTTAATTGTGCGGATTATGCACAAAATCCGCAGTTGTTGTTTGGTCACATCTTTGGCATCAAAAAAGGGGCCTACACAGGTGCTGCAGAAGATAGTCCAGGACTTATGGCAAAAGCCGATGGCGGCATATTGTTCTTGGATGAGATCCATCGACTGCCGCCAGAAGGCCAAGAAATGCTCTTTACCTTCATTGACAAAGGGATCTACCGCCCATTAGGGGAAAGCAACCAAGTTCATGAAGCCGCCGTGCAGATCATTGGTGCCACCACTGAATCATCAGAAACCTTTTTGACGACCTTCAATCGGCGAATTCCCATGGCTATTACTTTGCCAAATGTGGAAAGTCGTTCGCTAGATGAACGGTATGAAATCATTTCCTTGTTTATCAAGCAAGAGGCGACCCGTCTAAATCAGCGGATCGATGTCGAGCGAGATGCGATATTGGCCTTTATGCTCTATGATGCAGAAGGCAACATCGGTCAAATCAAGCGAGACCTGAAACTCGTCTGTGCGAAGGCATTCTTACATTATCGGACCTATGGGAAAAAACACCTCCTGATTCGAAAAGGCGATTGCTCACTGCAAGTTCAAAAAGGGCTGTTGAAGATCAAAGAAATGTCAGAACGCTTGGATCGGTTTTTAGATGGCAAAGGCGACTTTCTGAGTTTCGAACCCGGCGACCCAGATGTTGTCTGGTCTCGTGATCCGCAACGGAATATGCAGGTGTACAATGAGATCGAAGAAAAAGTCAGCACACTGATTGAAACCGGTGTAGCCAATGTTGATTTAGAAAACTTGATCTCTAAGGATGTGGATGCCTACTTTGAAAAATATGTCGAAGAATTGATCCAAAACCCTGTTCATAAAGAGTTGATTCCAGAAGACATTTGGAAACTGACCAATGTTCTTTATGACTTGGCAGGTCAGAGGTTAGATCGAACTTATAGTGAAAAAGCCCGTTTTGCCTTTGCGTTGCATTTGCAAAGTACGCTGGAACGTGTTAAAGAGGGACATATGATCGTTCATCCGGATTTGAACACGATTAGAAAAAACTTAAAATCCGAATTTCAAGTGGCAATGGATTTATCGACGATCATTGAAGAGGAACGTCATGTCGAGATCCCATTTGATGAAATCGGCTTTATCAGTATGTTTTTAGCGATTCAAGTCAAACAGCCTTCGCCATTGCCCCTTGAAAAAATCGAGATCATTGTCTTGATGCATGGCAAGGCAACTGCCAGCAGTATGTTGGAGACAGCCCAAGAGCTGCTGGAGACCGACCATGGCAAGGCAATGAATATGTCTTTGGATATGGAAGTCGGGCAAATGTATGACCAGCTGTTGAATTATATCGATGAAAACAAAGAGAAGATGAGCAATGGCTTATTGCTTTTAACCGATATGGGCTCCCTCAATTCATTTGCGAATTTGATTTCCGAAGAGACGGGGATTCGTACGAAAGCTATTTCGATGGTCAGCACGATGATTGTTTTAGAAGCTTTGCGGATGGCAGAGAGTGGGCGCAGTTTAGAAGATATCTACCAAAACATTCAGCGTTCTTTTGAAACCATCGTACAAGAACAGTTCCGTACGGTTCGTGAAGCAAAAGGAAATAAAAAGGCAGTCATCGTTACTTGCTTTACTGGGGAAGGTGTCGCTGCCAAACTTTATCAACGAATTTATCCCGTCGTCGATCAATCAAAAGTCGAGATCATCCAAATGCAATTTATTGAAAAAGAAACCTTCAAAAAACATATTGACGGCTTGCTAGAAGAATATGAGATCAAAGCTATTGCCGGCACCGTCGAGATCGATTATCAAAACATTCCGTTTTTCTCCGCCTATGATGTTTTTGATGACAATCGCTTGAATGTGCTAAAACGAATCGCTTCAGATGAAGTGCCGATCGAAAAGATCGTGCGTTCATTGGAAAATACGATAACTCATGTTGGGTCCGTCTATCATCTGATCGAAAGCCTGCAACGAATCGTTCATCAGATTCAAAATCAATTGCATGTGATTGTAGAACCAACCGTCGATGCAGGATTAGTCATTCATTTAGCCTTTTTGGTAGAAAGTTTATTGAAGAAGGAGCCTTCCCGTACTTTCGTCAACTTAGCTACTTTTCAAAAACGGTACCGAATTGAAATGGATGTTTTACGAACCCATTTATTACAAATTGAAAAAAATTATCAAATCAAATTTTCTGAAGATGAGATCGCCTATTTAACCCAAATGTTTTTAGAAAACAAAATCAAAAATTATGATGAATCCGCACACAATTTTAGTGTGTAATGAAAAAACTGCGAGTGTGTAAACGAGAAATTGGTTCAGACCATTGATAAATAAAGGTCTGAACTTATTTTTTTTTGGCACGCTTTTTGCTTTATAGTAAAGTGTAACTTACAACAGAAAGGAGCAGATGCGCGATGGCGAAAAAAACGATTATGCTGGTTTGTTCAGCAGGAATGAGTACCAGTCTATTGGTGACAAAAATGCAAAAAGCAGCCGAAGCTAAAGGAATGGAAGCAGATATCTTTGCTGTTTCAGCTTCAGAAGCCGACCAACATTTGGAGTCAAAACCAGTCGATGTTCTATTGTTAGGACCACAAGTACGTTTCATGAAATCACAATTTGAACAAAAATTAGCACCAAAAGGCATTCCTTTGGACGTGATCAACATGGCAGACTATGGCATGATGAACGGCGAAAAAGTATTGCAACAAGCAGAAACATTAATGAACTAAGATTTTTTAGGATCGAAGTGTAAGGAGGATTTTTAAAGATGGATGAGCAAAATTTGGAAGCCATTATGGGATTGATCATGTATGGTGGTAATGCAAAAAGTGACGCAATGGAAGCAATCGCGGCAGCAAAAGAAGGGAACTTCGAATTAGCTGACCAAAAAATCAAAGATGCTGAAGCATCTCTTGTGGAAGCGCATCATTCGCAAACAGGATTGTTGACACAAGAAGCGCAAGGCAATCATATGACCGTGACATTGTTGACCGTGCATTCACAAGATCACCTAATGACGTCAATCGCATTTACCGATTTAGCGAAAGAAATCATTGATGTCTATCGACGTCTAAATAACGAATAATCTTTGAACGGATAGAAGTAGTTATTGTCGATGATTCAAAAAATCTTCTTTGACGAATAGAACTTATAGGAGGAATTAAGAATGGATGGATTAACAAGTTGGATGGAGAGACACATTCTCCCGGTTGCAGCTAAGATTGGTGCGCAAAAGCATTTGGTTGCCTTGCGGGATGCTTTTATCGGAATGATGCCAGCAACGATGGCTGGGGCAATTGCAGTTTTATTGAACGCCTTCATGCGTGATTTTCCAAACACTTATCTTGGTGCGGACAATGCAATCACGAAATTTTTCACGCCAGTGATCGCAGTCAATGGTTTAGTTTGGACAGGTACCTTAGCAATTATGGCGGTTATCTTCTCAGCTTCATTCGGTTATAATTTAGCGAAGGCTTACAATGTTGATGCACTATCAGGTGCGTTGGTCTCTTTAGCAGCATTTATTATGGGTATTCCACAATCTGCTTCTCTTTCTTTAGCGTTAGAAGAAGCACTACCAGCAAACGTGGTAGACATGATCAACAGTACAAGTGCTACATCAGGATTTGCAGCAGATGGTTCAACGATCAGCGCTGCAGGCTGGGGCTACTTCCCATTTAGCGCCTATATGGGTGGCTCTGGATTGTTCACGGCAATCATCTTTGGTTTCGTTTCAGTTATTATCTTTGCAAAATTGATGCAAAAAAATATTATTATCAAAATGCCAGATTCAGTGCCACCAGCAGTTTCCCGTGCCTTTGCAGCGATTATCCCTGGGATTGCCGGACTATATGCTTCAGGTTTGATTTACTATCTATTTGAACGCTTTGTCGGTATGCCGATAATTGACTGGATCTCCGAATCGATCCAAAAACCATTATTGGGTCTCTCTCAAGGGTACTTTGCCGTATTTATCATTGTTTTACTTGTCCATGTCTTGTGGTTCTTTGGATTACATGGAACAAATATCATGGGACCTGTTCTACAATCGATCTACGGTGTGGCAATGGTTGAAAATACTAATGCTTATCAATTAGGGGAAGCTGTTCCTTATAAATGGGTAGCAGGTTCATTCGAAGCATTTGTTTGGCCTGGTGGAGCAGGTGTGACTTTAATGCTCTTGATCGCAATCTTGCTATTCTCTAAACGTGCCGACTATAAGACAGTTGGTAAACTAGGGATTGGACCTGGGTTGTTCAATATCAATGAACCAGTAATGTTTGGTCTACCAATCGTGTTAAACCCATTGTTTATCATTCCATTTATTGTTGCACCGTTAGTTACAGCAACGATTGCTTACTTTGCAACAACTTTAGGGTTAGTTGCACCAGTTGTGGTAAATGTGATTTGGGTAATGCCAACGATCCTAAGCGGCTTCTTAGCTACCGGTGGAGACTGGCGTGCGATCATCTTGACAATTATTAATTTGGCTGTAGCTTTATTGATCTGGGCACCATTTATTATTGCTGCCAACAAAATCAATCCAGCAGACCAAGAGAACTAATCAAATAAACTAGATGGGTGGCTTCACCCATCTAGCTATCTTTTTTAGGAGGAGAAAAAATGATTATTGTAAATTCCGCGATGCAACAAGACAACATCAAAGCATTACTTGAGTCTCTGACAGAAGGTGAGATCAAGTATACCTTTAAAGAAAAAAAAGGGATTCAGTTGATTTTTGAAACAACGGCAGAAGACAAAGAAAAAGCAGCGAAACTTGCCAAAGACGCAATCAAAAATACTGATTGGGGTCGAGTACTATACTTTAACGTCGTTAGTCAATAGTGAGGTGATATCATGTTTAAAAATGGATTGTTTTTTATAAGCATCGGTAGTATGTTATTTATATACAGCGCTAACGCGCAGTCAGGTGAATACCACTGGGTGAATCTCATCACGTCAGTCATTCTAATGGCTATTGGAGGAATCATGGCTTCAATTGGACACAAACGCAACAAGAAAGACAAGGAGGCGCAAGATGGAAATCACTAAAAAAATGAATGTACCCGCTGACTTTTTATATAAGACGATCATCGATTCCGTGTTACATGATATTAAACAAGCGACAGATCAAACACTTACTGAAGAGCAATTAGAAGGATACAGCTATCTTAAACAGTTTTATAAAGATAGTAATGCCACCATAACAATCGAAACGGTCAAGAAGAATCAAGCCTATGCGTTCCAAACGGCGACGAAAAAAAATACCTTCCGTGTACACTATCAGATCGAAACGATAGACGAGTCGCACTGCAACTTGCATTATGAAGAAAAAATGACTTCTGAAGGCATGATTCAGCAATTAAATGACATGCTCTTAGGTACGATTCTAGGATATTTCAAACGCAAGCAATTTAAAAAAATGTTGAGTATGATGGAAGAAGCATATTAAGGGGTCGACTGACGCCTTTTTTGCGTTTCTTGTGTGTTTTCAAGTAGAGGAGATGAAGGAATGACAGATGTCAAAAAAATGACCGAATTTGGTTCGCAAGAAGTACTGGACTTGGTTTCTTATGCCTTTCAGTGGGAATTGAATGAAACAAATATCAAGCGCTATCGCAAGCTTGCGGAAAATTCTTGGAATTATGGTTCCTACGATGGGGATGGAAAATTGGCGAGCCAAATCATGGCAACGATTTTTGATGTGAACTTTCATGGAACGAGTTATCCGATGGCAGGGATCGGTTTTGTGGCTTCGTATCCAGAATATCGCAGCCAAGGTCGGATCGATCGGATCATGAAACAAATCATTAAGGACTGCTATGAACAAAAAATCGTTCTTTCCTATCTGGCACCTTTCTCCTTTGCTTTTTATCGTAGATATGGGTATGAGTATACTTTTGAACGGACGGTTTATGAAGTCGATGCGCATCAATGGCCCGATGGCAAGAAAGTGAATGGAACGATTCAACGCATGAATTGGGAGGAAGCACAGCCGATCATTCACGAGATTTATCATCAATTGCCGCGCCATCAAAAGGGCGGACTGATTCGCCAACCCTGGTGGGAAGAAATCAAGTTTGTTTTGCGCCGACCGTATACGTTTGCGATTTATCGCAATGAAGCAGGGGTCCCTGAAGGCTACTTGATTTACTTTATCGAGGGAGGACGTTTCGATATTCAAGAGTGGGGCTATTTGACTGCGAATGCTTACCAAGGATTTAATCGGTTTATCGTCTCCCATGCAGATTCAGTAGCACAGATTAACTATCGACCAGGGTTTGATGGGGAAGTCCTACAAGCAAACGCGGCCAAACCATTGTCTCACTACCAAGTGCGCCCGGACATGATGGCGCGAGTCATTGATGTGGAAGGGTTTCTAAAAAGTTATCCATTTACGATGAAAAAAGCTGGTCGTTTTGCCATAGAAATTCAAGGGGATGAATATTCCCTATGGAATAATGGGTGTTATGAAGTGACAATCGAAAACGCTCAGCATCAGGTCACGAAAACGACGGCCACCAAGCTGCCAAAAGCAACCTTGTCGATTCAGCGTTTTGTGCAGCTGTTCTTGCAGGCACAATCCCTCGATTCTCTGGTCTTTTTCCAGCAAATGGAAACGGACCAGGAAGCTGCAGTGTTGATTCAGGAAAACTTGCCAACAGGAAAACCACTATTGGAAGACTATTTCTAAGCCAATCGACACAGACGCATTCACTTTCTAACAAAAAAAGATTCCTTAAAAATAAGGAATCTTTTTCTTCAAAAAACGTTCCCTGCCGGAATCGAACCAGCAACTAATCCTTAGGAGGGACTTGTTATATCCATTTAACTAAGGGAACACAATAGCTATATTTTACCTGTTATTCGTGTTTCTCGCAAGATGAGAAGGAAAAGAAAGGAAGAAAAACATGGTCAAACGATTGATAAGTGCAAACTATAGTGAAATCAAAGAAATGTCGGCGCAAGAATTGAAACAATCCATTAAAGCGAGCGAAGGACGAGTAATCGTCTGTGAAACGGTGGTTCAAACCATGCCGCAAGCTGGCGATATCACCAACGCAGAAGTCGCGGCAGCTTTTGGGGCTGACTTAATTTTGTTGAATGGGTTTGATTGTTATCGCCCAGCTATTTTTGGAATGCCAGATGTCACCGTGGATCAGCTACTGGATTCTACACAGCCGATTGAAAATCCGATTCCCCAATTAAAGCAACTGATTGGACGACCTGTCGGTATCAATCTTGAGCCGATCCCCGATACAACGGAAATGATGAGTGAAAAGATCAGCATCAGTCAAGGCCGAACAAGTTCGGTTGACACCATCAAAAAAGCCCAAGAACTCGGGGTGGACTTTCTCTGCTTTACAGGCAATCCTGGAACAGGTGTGACCAACCGAGAAATCGCTAAAGCAGTAAAATTGGCAAAAGAACATTTCTCTGGGTTGATCATCGCTGGAAAAATGCACAGTGCCGGCTCAGATGAGCCTGTGGTTGATCGAGAAGCCATCATTTCTTACGCTGAAGCTGGGGCAGATATTTTGTTACTGCCTTCCGTTGGCTCGATTCAAGGCTTTCTAGAAAAGGATCTGATTGAAGCTGTTCAAATTGCCAAACAATATGACTTATTGACGATGTCAGCGATCGGAACGAGTCAAGAAAGCGCACGTCCAGAAACGTTGCGGCAATTAGCCATTATCAACAAAACCTGTGGGGTCGATCTGCAGCATATCGGTGATGCCGGCTATGGCGGCATGGCACCGACCGAAAATATTTTCGAAACATCGGTTGCAATTAGAGGCATGCGCCATACGATCAATCGTGTCGGGCGTTCAATTAATCGTTAAATCAGAAAAAATTACTAGCGAAGGAAAACGAAGAATCGTTCTGCTTCGCTTTTTGCGTTTTTTTCGCTAAGTTAGAAAGAAAGGAGGAAACACAAAATGAAACAAGCATTGATCATTTACGGAGGATGGGAAGGACACGCCCCAAAAGAAACCAGTCAGTTTTACCAAACGTTGCTGGAGTCAGAAGGATATCAGGTGACACTCGCCTCAGATTTTGAACCTCTCTATCATAAAGAAGAATTAAAAAGGCTGGATCTGTTGATCATGAATTGGACGCGTGGAGAATTACCTGATGAGCCGCTGCAAAATGTCACTCAGGCTGTAGCAGAAGGATTAGGATTAGCAGGAGTTCATGGCGGCTTTGCTTCGGCTTTTCAAGCCAGTAAAGGCTGGTTGTTTCTGACTGGCGGCTGTTTTTTGGCACATCCTGGCGGCTTGGAAACGACCTATAGCATCGATCTTACGACAAATCACTATATTACGGCAAATACGCAATCGATCCCTCAGTTGACAACGGAGCAATACTATTGTCTGGTTGATCCAGCCGTCACTGTGTTAGCTACCTCAACATTTGCCGCTAAAGATCATCCGAATGCAGCTAACCAAGAAGTCATACTGCCAATGATGTGGATCAAAAAATGGGGCAAGGGCCGAGTCTTTTTCCAATCTGTTGGACACAGTCTAAAAGAGCTGAAAGAGCCGACCATTCAGACTTGGACCAAGCGAGGCTTTCTATGGGCCACCAGAAACACATTGACAGATCCGTTGAAGAATAGTCGGTATAGTGAGTCATCAGAAAGACGAATGAGGAAATAAAATCGTGCAATCGTTTTACTTTATGGAAGAAAATAAGCATGGTACACTTTATTTGTATTTGATTAAGCAGGAGGTAATGTGGAATGGGAAAATTTGGAAAAAGTTTTTTATCGCAGGTAATATCTGACGGAATCAAAGGACCATTTGTCACGATCATGCTCAATACGCATGTCGGCCACCAGAATGTCGAAAAGGATCAAATCAAATTTAAGAACTTTGCCAAAGATGCGAAGCGCCGCTTTGAAAAGAAATACCCAGAACATTCTTGGGATCTTTTTCAAACGAAAATTGATGAACTGCTTGCAGATCAATCATTTTGGCGCAACAGTACAACAAGTGTGGCGGTGATTATCACCCCAGAAGAGGTACTGGTCCATCGGTTAAGTATTCGTGTGGATGATCAATATTACGTAGGGGAAACCCCTTATGTATTAGCTGTCATCAAAAATGCACAATTTAATTACCCATTTTATCTCTTAGCGTTGAATCGCGATTCAATGCAAGTCTATCAAGTTGAAAACAATCAAGTGCGTGAAGTCGAGTTGCC
The DNA here is from genome assembly GCF_044746145.1 of Enterococcus sp. NPDC086594. Taxonomy (NCBI): domain Bacteria; kingdom Bacillati; phylum Bacillota; class Bacilli; order Lactobacillales; family Enterococcaceae; genus Enterococcus; species Enterococcus sp. NPDC086594. Next base: position 24,778 of record NZ_JBIVBP010000012.1, on the reverse strand, counting down.
AGAAGAGGCACCGACGACGATTGAAAAAGCGCTGGGGGAAGAAGTCACTGGTGGTGGTAACTTTAATTACAGTGCTCAAGGTGGCCCTAACTCAGGGGGAGAAGGCGTTGCTTATCACGGCTTTAGTGCCAAAGATGAAGAAGTCGAGATCGATCACGTCAACTACTACCAAGCAGTTGATGCATTTTTCAAGAATGATTTTTCAAATGAAGAGCATTTACCAATGTATCTGTTTGCATTACCAGAAAATCAAACGCTGTTTAAAAAAGTGGCAAAAACGAACTTTTTCAAAGCAGAACCAAGTATTTCCTCTTCCCCAGCATCGTTATCCTTGAAAGAGATCCAAACGTGTACGCATAAGTTGATTGCAGAGTTGACACAAAAAGAAGTTGGGGAATACGGTAAGCTGTTGGATCGAAAATTTATTGACCAATTGGTTGATATCGTGCCTGCAGCCAAAGAAGGCCGGATCGCCTATCTGTTTGTGGCTACCTCAAATCTCGCCGATGGTTTTGGAGAAGATCCTGATACAGAGTACGATCGGCGGCAAGTGTTAAATACACTGGCAATCGATGTTTTAGAGAACGGCGGTGAGGTATCTATCTTGGAACAAAAAGATGCCCCTGGAGAAAAAAGTTTGACGGCGATTTTGCGCTACTAAACGCAGTTGCGTCGTTAGCCAATAAATCGTTTCCAAAAAAGAGAAGACTGTTGCAGATCTTTAATGCAGCAGTCTTTTTGCGAATTATAAAAAAATAAAGGCGTTTTCATTTTTTTTGATTTTCTATTAGTCATAATGAAGATAATGTGCTATAATACAAAGTGTAGTTTTTGTTACGGTAAATTATGGTAGCTTGTTTCATCTTAAACATCTTCCACATTTTCACCTTATACAAGTAATTGCAAAATATGTGTATAAACACAAGGAGGATTTTTATTATGGAAACAGGTACAGTGAAATGGTTTAACTCAGACAAAGGTTTTGGATTCATCACTGCAGAAAACGGTAACGATGTATTCGTTCATTTCTCAGCTATCCAAGGCGAAGGCTTCAAAACTTTAGAAGAAGGTCAAGCAGTGACTTTCGATATCGAAGACGGACAACGTGGCCCTCAAGCGACTAACGTTAACAAAGCATAATTAGTGAATGCCTTTTAAGAGCAGCTTAGCTGCTCTTTTTTTGTGCGCGAGATAGTTGCTTGCAGACAAAGGAGTTGTTATACTCTTAAAAAAAGGAGGCACATTTATGGGGTTGAATGAATTTATTCTCGGATTGGCTAATTTAGAGAAGATCCAACGAGCGCCGGGTTTTTTTAAGTTTACTGAGCACAGTGTCGCTGCTCATTCATTTCGAGTAACGATGATTGCCCAGACCTTAGCTGATATCGAAGAAAAGGCGGGGAATCAAGTCAATTGGCAAATTCTCTACGAAAAAGCCTTGAATCATGATTACACCGAACGTTTCATCGGTGATATCAAAACGCCGGTCAAATATGCGAACAAAGAATTGCGGGCAATGTTATCAACCGTTGAAGAAAAAATGACCGATGCCTTCATCGAAGAAGAAATTCCAGGAAGCTTTCAAGCAACGTATCGCAGACGCTTAGCGGATGGCAAAGACAACAGCCTTGAAGGGCAGCTATTAGCAATTGCGGATAAGATCGATCTTTTGTACGAATCTTTTGAAGAGATCTCAAAAAGCAACCCAGATAAAGTATACAAAGAAATGTTTCGAGAGGCCGTTTTAACCGTCAAAGAGTTTCAGCATCGTCCGTGTGTCACTTATTTCTTTGAAGCCATTTTTCCAGAGTTACTAAATGCAGATTTTTATGGCAAAACTGCTTTTCTAGAAGAAATCGCGGCTTTGGTGGAAAAATAACCAAAACGAAAAAACGAAAAATCAAGAAATGATTCATCTCAAGGGCTTCAATGAAACAAGTGAGGGGATCAGGTTTGATTTTTCGTTTTTTTGTTGGATTAAAGTAAAGATTCCGCTCCATCAATATAGACTTCCGTTCCAGAAATATTGCCGGCAGCCTCTGAAGATAGAAAAAGTACAAGGTTGGCGACTTGTTCTGGCACGCCTGTTTCTTGCTTTAATGGTCGAGAACGTTCTGGATATTTGACGGGGATCTCAACGCGAGCAACCTCTTCTTCAATTTCTGTGCTGGCATCGATATTCGTCGCGATCGCCCCAGGGCAGATGGCATTGACCCGAATATTATAACCAGAAAGTTCCAGCGCAGCCATTTTTGTAAAGGCGACTTGACCTGCCTTAGACGTACTGTAAGCAGTCGCACCAAAATTGCTGAAGATGCGGTTTCCATTGACTGAACTCGTAATGACAATGCTGCCGCCGTTTGCTTTCATAAATGGGATCGCAGCTTTGACGGTAATAAAGGTACTGCGTAAATTTGTGTTGATTGTCTGGTCCCATTCCGCCACCGTCAATTCTTCGATCGGTGTCCAAGTACCGTTGATGCCGGCATTGACGTGAAGTACATCGAGACCACCTAGTTCTTCCACAAGACCACTCATCGCTTCTTGCAGCTTCTCTGCTTCAGTGACGTCAACGGCACGATAGTGGGTTTGTGCGTCATAGTCAGCAAGAAACTCCTGCAGCTCTTTCTCATTGCGATCAATCAACCCAACAAGAGCACCATGGGCTAGAAATTGTTCTGCCACTGCTTTTCCAATTCCTGAAGCAGCCCCCGTTACAATCACTCGTTTGTTTTTGAAATCATTCATTTTTTTCGCCTCCTTATAGTAAATTATAAAAAAGATCCCTTTTTTTGTCGAAAAAAGCGATCAGCGACCAGCAACAAACTCTTTCATATGGGACACGCGAACGGTTATCTTTCTAGTTTTACCTCCTGAGAACCCTTGTATCTAGTGGGAAAACAGATGTAATCGCCATTGATTTTGTAGTATAATGCAGACAGTGTGCAAGGAGGAATACAATGAAACCCATATACGCTGTGGTGGATCTTGAAACAACAGGAACCGATTCGACGGTTGATCGAATTATTCAATTTGGCTGTGTCCTAGTCCAAGATGGCAAGATCATCAATCGTTTTGCCGCAGATATCAACCCTGACCGCAGAATTTCTAAGCAAATTCAACGATTGACACACATCACAAACCAACAAGTAAGCAAAGCGCCATATTTCGAAGACGTAGCTGATACGATCTATAACTTACTCAGCAACACGATTTTTGTGGCGCATAATATTTATTTTGATTATCATTTTTTAAGCAATGAATTTGTGCGTTGCGGGCTGCCACCTTTATCACTTCCCGGAATCGATACGGTGGAATTGGCACAAGTGTTTTTACCAACAGAAAGCAGCTTTCGTTTAGGTGACCTAGCAGACAGCATTGGCTTTCGTCATGATAACCCGCATCAAGCAGATAGTGATGCAGAAGTGACCGCAGCTTTATTTTTGTATATCGAAGCGATCATGCGAGAACTGCCACGGACGACCCTTAAACAAATTGCGCTTTTAAGCGGTCAAATGGGTATGCAAACGAGTGACTATATCCATGGGATCTTAAAAGAAAAAGGCCCAGAGTTGGCAGAAGATTTAGAAGTGATCGACGGTATCGTCTTGCGGAAAAAGACCGTCCCGCTTTTTGAATCTACGCATTTTCAAGAAACGTATCCGAAAGTTAAAACGGAAAAAGAACAGCGCTTTGGCCAGCACTTAGTCTATCGGAAACAACAAGCACGCTTGATGAATGCGGTGTATACGCATTACACCCAACCAGAGAAAAATTTGATTATTGAAGCAGAAACGGGGATGGGAAAAACCATCGGTTACTTGTTTCCAGCCGCTTATTTAGCGACGCCAGAAAATCCATTGATCGTTAGCACCTCATCGATTCTTTTACAAAATCAGATCATTAGCAAAGACATTCCATTGGTGAACCAAGTACTGCAGCAGCCTTTGCAAGCGGTCTTGGTCAAAAGCCATCGTCATTACATTGATTTGCAGCGTTTTAAAGCGACCCTTGATCAACCGATAGAGCAAAAGCAATATGCGCAATACCAAATGGGGATCTTAGTTTGGCTGACTAAAACAGAAACGGGGGATTTCGATGAATTGAACTTGGTTCGACTTGATCATCCTTTATTTACCGACATCCGCCATCGCGGCGTTGCTTTTTTAGCCAAAGATCAACCCTTCTATGAACAAGATTTTGTTCGACATTTATATAAGCGGATGGCGCAAAGCAATGTTTTGATCGTCAACCATGCCTTTTTGATGCAGGAAAACCGGCGAGCGCAGCCACTGTTGCCAACGAGTGATTACTTATTGATTGATGAAGCCCAACAGTTGCCGCAGCAAGCAGAAGGCTTTAGTCAACATGTCTTTGACTCTGCTCACTTCAAGCGGCAGTTTTTACAGCTAAATGAAGAAGGCCTATTTGAAGAAATTGCCCAAATCATTACCGAGGATGACTTTCTGCAACGGATGTTCTCGTTGTATCGAAACGCGTTGTCGATCTTGGTCGAAACACAAGAACAGTATTTTCGCAGTTTGTCGATCGATGCGCCAGAGCTACAAGTCGTGCACCATGACGACCTCTATGATGGCACGTTAGAACAAGACAAGCTGCATCAGAAATTGAGCCTTTACTATCAAGAAATCAATGAGATCCAACAACAGTTGCGTCAGCGATTCGAGTTGACCAATGATCGGTGGTATGCAAGACAACGAATCGTGATTGCTCGTTTGTTTGATTTCTTTGGTCAAATGGAAACCCAGGAACAAACGGTGACCGCATGGTTGACTTGGTGGCATCCTCGTTACGTTCATTGGTTGAAAAAGCATCCCCAGTCAGGAAATGCTGTGATTGAATTAGCTGATCTAGAAGGGCATTCGATCGTGGAAAGCACGTGGTATCAACGCTATCAGCACATCATTTATCTTGGGGGGACATTGAAGATCCCAGGAAAAAAAGAATATTTTGCCCATCAGATCGGCTTGACCGATGTGCCAGTCAAAACGATCCCCGCTTTTTATGACTACAGCAAACAAACTCGACTCTATGTAGTTAAAAAAGGACTCTCGATCCAACAAGCATCAGCTGCTGAATACGCGGATTATTTAGTCGAAGCGTTAGTCCCAATTTTGTTTGACAATCCGCAACCAGCGCTTGTGTTGTTTACGGCGCACGAAACTTTGAAAAATGTCTATGATCGATTGAATAAAAAAGCCCTGCATTATGGCAGAGAAATCGTTGCTCAAGGAACTGGCGGAACCCGTGAGAAAATCTTAAAGAAATTTTTATTAGCGGAAAATGGCATCTTATTAGGGACTAGCAGTTTTTGGGAAGGGGTCGACCTACCAGGTCAGGCCTTGAAGATCGCTGTGGTGACTCGCTTACCTTTTGAGAATCCTAAGCAACCAATGGTCCAAGCACGGCATGCCTTCTTGGAAGCAGAAGGCATCGATTCTTTCAAAGAAGATGCCTTACCTAAAGCGATTCTACGGCTACGCCAAGCGTTGGGGCGCTTGATCCGTTCTGAAGAGGATACAGGCGTGATGGTCGTCCTTGATCGACGCTTGTTATCAACGAAGTATGGCAAACGGATGGTCAAAGGTCTACCTAAAAACTTACCTCTGATTGAAGCTAGTCCAACCGAAATTGCCGAAGATATTCAACATTTTTTTGCGCAAGAGGAAAAAGCGGCGGTTGATTTTGAAAAATGAGTCGAACATCTGATATAATGAGTTTTATTTAAGATTGGAGTACGAAGTGTGAAAACAAAAGACAAAGAACATCGGCGAGTGATTATTTTGCTGAGTGCGATCACGGTTTTACTGGTCGTTATTCTCTTCGCTTCTATTTTCTATCTCCGTTCTTCTCGTCCAATGCGGCAAGCAAGAAACGAAGCGATCGAAATAGCAGAAAGATACACCGATTTAGCAGAGGTCGAACAATTTTATTGGTTCACCCGTGAGGAAACATCTTTTAGCATTGTTGGAAAAGATACGAATAACAATGAGATCGTCGTGATCATTCCTAAAAGCGGCGAAAAGGTTTCCGTTTTTAATCAAGGGGATGGATTGACGGAAGCACAGGCCAAGGCCTTCGTTCGCGACAACCATCAAGGGCAGGAAATCCAAAAAGCAGCATTGGGTATTTTTAAAGGCGAGCCCGCTTGGGAAGTCATGACTAAAGACGACCAAGGCCGCTTGAACTATTATTTGATTGGTTTCAAAGATGGAGAAGAAATCAAAGCGGTCACTGAACTATAAAAAGGCGCTTTTGATAGACAGAAATTTGGATCGTAGGAAGGATGATAAACATGGTACTTTCAAAAAGAGCAGAAAAATTAGAACCCTCCGCTACGTTAGCGGCATCTGCTAAGGCAAAAGCATTAGCAGACCAAGGTGTAGACGTATTAAGTCTAACCGTCGGTGAGCCCGACTTTATTACCCCGAAGAACATTCGCCAAGCAGCGATTGCAGCGATTGAGAGCGGCAAAGCTAGTTTTTATACAGCAACTGCTGGGATTCCAGAGCTAAAACAGGCGATTCTTGCTTATATGAAAGAGTTTTATGGTGCTGACTATGATTCAAACCAAGTGATCGTGACAGATGGCGCGAAATTTGCTTTGTATACGTTGTTTCAAGCGCTTCTTGATGAAGAGGATGAAGTACTTATTCCAGTTCCTTACTGGGTCAGTTATGCGGAACAAGTCCGTTTAGCAGAAGGGACACCTGTGTTTGTTGAAGCTAAGCAATCAGCAGATTTTAAAGTTTCTGTTGCTCAATTAGAAGCCGCTCGTACAGAGCAAACGAAAGCCATCATTTTAAACTCGCCTGCCAACCCAACAGGGGCGATATACTCAAAAGAAGAATTAACGGCAATCGGCAACTGGGCAGTGGAAAATAATATTTGGATCATAGCGGATGATATCTATGGTCGTTTGGTTTATAACGGCAATACCTTTACATCAATCGCTAGTCTATCAGAAGAGATCCGCAAACAAACCATCGTGATCAACGGCGTTTCTAAAACCTATTCTATGACTGGGTGGCGGATCGGATTTGCTGTCGGCGATGCAAAAATCATCAAAGCGATGGTCGATATCGCTTCCCAAGCTACCAGCAACCCGCCGGCTGCTAGCCAATACGCTGCAGTTGAGGCACTGACTGGTAATCAAGAATCGATCGAAGTGATGCGTCAGGCCTTCGAAGAACGCTTGAACAAACTATATCCGCTAATTGCCGCTATTCCTGGTTTTCAGGTGACGAAACCCCAAGGCGCGTTTTACTTGTTCCCAAATGTCAAAGAAGCCATGACAATGTGCGGCTATCAAACCATTGATGCCTTCGTAGAAGCTTTACTAATGGAAGCCCACGTGGCAGTAGTGACTGGTGCTGGTTTTGGCACACCGGATTATTTACGAATCAGCTATGCAACTGATTGGGACACGTTAGCGGAAGCTACCAAACGAATCCATGATTTTGTTGAAAAGAAGCGCCAAAAAGCTTAAAATGCTCTATGGTGCCTTTATTAATTAGATAGGAGAGAATCAAGTGGAATCTATTCAAATTTTAGATGCAAAAAAACACGTTGGCGAAACCGTTCAAATCGGCGCATGGGTTGCTAACAAACGTTCCAGCGGCAAGATCGCCTTCTTACAACTTCGCGACGGAACAGCGTATTTCCAAGGAATCGTTGTGAAAAGTGAAGTAGGGGAAGAAGTTTTCCAATTAGCGAAAAATTTAAATCAGGAAACTGCCGTACTGGTCACTGGGGAAATCAGGGAAGACAGCCGCTCAAAATTTGGCTATGAAATTGGCATTTCTGGTTTAGAAGTTGTTGGGGAAAGCCATGATTACCCAATCACACCAAAAGAACACGGAACAGATTTCTTGATGGACCATCGTCATTTATGGTTGCGTTCCTCAAAACAACACGCCATCATGCAAATCAGAAACGAAATCATCCGGGCAACGTATGAATTCTTCAACAAGAATGGCTTCATCAAAATCGATCCACCGATCCTAACCGGATCAGCACCAGAAGGAACGACCGATTTATTTGAAACCAACTATTTCGATCAAAAAGCATATCTATCTCAGTCCGGTCAATTGTACATGGAAGCTGCCGCTATGGCGTTTGGCAAAGTCTTTTCTTTTGGACCAACCTTCCGTGCCGAAAAATCAAAGACACGTCGTCACTTGATTGAATTTTGGATGATTGAACCAGAAATGGCCTTTATGCACCAAGAAGAAAGTTTAGAAGTCCAAGAGCAGTACGTGGCATTCTTAGTGCAAAATGTGCTCGATAACTGTGACTATGCGTTAGACGTCTTAGGTCGTGACCGTGAAGTCTTGAAAAAATACACCAAATTACCATTCCCACGAATCTCTTACGATGATGCAGTGGAATTATTACAAAAGAACGGCTTTGATGATATTCAATGGGGCGATGACTTTGGCTCACCACATGAGACCTTTATTGCCAATTCATTCGATCAGCCCGTCTTTATCTTAAACTATCCAAAAGCCATCAAACCCTTCTATATGAAGCCACATCCAACGAGAGAAGATGTCGTGATCTGTGCCGATATGATCGCACCAGAAGGCTATGGCGAGATCATAGGCGGTTCTGAACGTGCTATCGATCATGAATACCTGCTAGAACAAATCCGCGCCCACGGCTTAGACGAAAACGAATACTCATGGTATTTAGACCTACGCAAGTACGGCTCAGTTCCTCACACCGGCTTTGGACTTGGACTAGAACGGACCGTTACCTGGTTATCAGGAATCGAGCACGTAAGAGAATCCATTCCGTTTCCACGGTTGTTGAATCGGATTTATCCGTAATTTAAAAAGATTTTGTGCAAAAGCGTAAACGATTCACTCATCACACCATCCCTTGCTAGAAAGTCTCTAGCGGGGCTGGTGTTTTTATCTGCTCTTGATGATGAGGGATTACTTCAGAAAAGAAGCAAGCAGCAATCCAACGGGCGGCTGGGACTGAACAGAAGAAATCGCTTTGCTTGCCGAGTGTGCTTTTTTTACGCGCGGGGATGTGATATAATAACAAATTGACTAGTATCTCTCATTTTATAACATTAAGGACAATACACTATGGATAATAGAAAAACGAATAAAATAATCATCAGTATTGTGACACATAATAGTCGTGATATATTCAAAACATTGGATCATCTGGAGAAAGAGATAGGAGAGGATCCACGCTTTGAAGTGAAAATATTTGATAATAATTCGAAAGCAGAATACATTGCTAAAATGCAAGACTATCCATTTGTCACTGTCATCTCAGCCAATGAAAATCTTGGATTTGGTCATGGACACAATCAATTATTAATGAATGCAACGCAAGAATACGGATTTATTTGCAATCCTGATATTCTTGTCACGAAAGAATCAATTGAAGGATTATTAAAAAGAATTCAAGAGAATGAAGCAGCTGTCGTAGTTCCTCAGGTTTTGAACGAAGATGGCTCTATTCAGTATTTAGTAAGAAAACGATTAGCTGTATTCGATTATTTCTTGCGATTTATTCCGTTTCATTGGGTAAAAAAAGTATTTAAAAAAAGACTGTCTGCTTATGAGTGCCGTGACCTTCCACAAGATCAAACCAGTTATATCCGAATGGGCTCTGGTTGTTTTATGTTGGTAGAAATCGCTCACTTTAAAGAAATCGGCGGCTTTGACGAACAGTTCTTTATGTATTTTGAAGACAATGATTTGTGTTTGAGATATGAAAAAGCGGGGTACCGCATTTTGTATACGCCCTTTGAAAAAGTCGTGCACTTATACGGTAAAGGAGCTCATAGAAGTGCAAAACTCTTTTTGGTGTTTATGCATTCGATGATGAAATTTTTTAATAAATGGGGTTGGAGGCTGTTTTGATGAACCGTTTATTTGTGACGATCGTAATGTATGAAAGAAGCTGGCAAGAAGCGTCGGCTTCACCGCTTTTGGAAAAAGCGGTGAAGAACCAGCAGATCCAATTGCTGGTTTATGATAACAGTCCACAAAGTCATGATGAGCCTTTTTTTCAGCATCCATTAGTGAGCTATTTCCATGATCCAGCCAATCCCGGTCTCTCCAAAGCATACAATAAAGGGTTTAAGTCTGCGTCTAGGGGCGATTTTGATTTGCTGCTTCTCTTGGACCAAGATACGGAGCTGACAGAAGCCTACCTAAACTTTCTTATGGCTGAGACGATTGGAACTGAAATAGGTGCTGTTGTGCCGCTGATTTACAGTGGCACAACACAGGTATCGCCGGTCTTAGCTGATCGTTACATCAATCGAAATCTGGCATATCCTGCTATTGGTGAGCAAAAACAGCGGATTATGGCAATCAATTCCGGCACCGCAGTCACTCTCGCGGCTATAAAAAAAATCGGCGGATTCAATGATGCTTTTCCACTGGATTTTTTAGATCATTGGCTTTTTCTTCGCTTACATCAAGAAGGCTTTCGGTTTTTGATTGCAAACCAAAAGCTGAATCATGATCTTTCAGTCATGCATTATAAAACGATGACTAGGGAAAGATATGATCAGATTCTTACCAGTGAATCGAAATTCTATAGGGATTTCGATAAAGAAAAGAAAAAGGAACATGAAAAACAGCTTTTTTTTCGAACAATAAAACAAGCACTTTCACCCAAAATGTGCCGATTCAGTCGAAGAACATGGAAAGAATACTTGTCATTTAGGAAGGATCATTTATGATATCAGTATGTGTAGCCACTTATAACGGAGAAAAGTATCTTCAAGAACAGCTGGACAGCATTCTAATTCAACTTGCACCTGATGATGAGCTGATTATTTCGGATGACTTCTCTACTGACAAGACAAGAAATATCCTCGATTCTTATCGCGCAGATCCCCGAATCAAACTTTTGGAAGGACCGCAAAAAGGCATTATCAAAAATTTTGAACACGCAATTAACCAGGCTTCAGGCGATCTGATTTTTTTGGCCGACCAAGACGATGTGTGGCTTCCCGATAAAGTTGCTGATACAAAAGCAAAATTTAATGAAAAAAAAGAGACACAGGTAGTCATTTCTGATTTGAGAATTGTCGATGAGCAGCTTGAACTGATTGAACCCTCCTATTTTGCCTATCGGAATGTGAAAGTCGGATTTTTACGAAATTTACTTAAAAATAAGTACATCGGAGCAGGCATGGCTTTTCGAAGAGAGTTGAAGCCATCTATTCTTCCGTTTCCGCAAGCAATTCCAATGCATGATATGTGGATCGGTGCAATGGCAGGCAACCGTATCGAACTTATCGATAAGCAGTTAACGTTGTATCGAAGACATGAAAAAAATGCTAGTGAAATCAAAACATCCGCTTCATTTGGCCAGCAATTCGTGTGGCGCTGGGGTTTAATCAGAAGCCTGATCATGAGAAAGGTATTTGATAAATAAAAGTTACATTTTCATTTCAAAACTTTGATTTGAATGACAAAGCTTTCTAGAAATGAGATAATGCTGTGGTGAGAAATACAAGTAAATTATTTAAGGAGCGTAATGAATGAAAGGGATTATTTTAGCAGGCGGTTCAGGAACACGCCTTTATCCATTAACAAAAGCAACTTCTAAACAATTGATGCCTATTTATGACAAACCAATGATTTTTTACCCAATGTCTACATTGATGTTGGCGGGGATCAAAGAAATTTTAATTATTTCCACTCCTCAAGATACTCCTCGCTTTCAAGAGTTATTCGGCGATGGCAAAGACTTAGGACTGCAAATTGACTATGCAGTGCAGCCAAGTCCTGACGGCCTCGCTCAAGCATTCATTATTGGGGAAAAGTTTATCGGCACTGATAGTGTTTGTTTAGTCTTAGGAGACAATATTTATTATGGCGGCGGTCTATCGAAAATGCTTCAACGAGCTGCTGCAAAAGAATCAGGTGCAACTGTTTTTGGCTATCATGTAAATGATCCTGAACGATTTGGTGTAGTGGAGTTTGATGACGATATGCACGCCTTGTCTATTGAAGAAAAACCTGAGAAGCCGAAATCAAATTATGCTGTAACAGGTCTGTATTTCTATGATAACGAAGTAGTCGAAATAGCCAAGAATATCAAACCGTCTGCGCGTGGAGAATTAGAAATTACCGATATCAATAAAGTTTATCTAGAAAAAAATAAACTTTCTGTTGAAGTCATGGGAAGAGGTTTCGCTTGGCTTGATACAGGAACACATGAAACATTGCTTGAGGCATCTACTTTTATTGAAACGATTGAAAAACGGCAAAACTTGAAAGTTGCGTGTTTGGAAGAAATATCATTCCGAATGGGCTATATCACAAGAGAGCAGTTGGTTGCTTTAGCTGAGCCATTGAAAAAAAATCAGTATGGTCAATATTTATTACGACTAGCTGCTGAATAAAGAGGAGACGCTTTGATGAAAGTTATAGAAACAAAATTGACAGATGTAAAATTAATAGAGATGGACGTTTACGGCGATCATCGAGGTTTTTTTACTGAAAGCTATTCAAAAGAAAAATTTTCAGCACAAGGAATTGACTTTGATTTTGTTCAAGATAACCACTCATTATCTGCTGGAGCAGGTGTGTTAAGAGGCCTGCATTTTCAAAAAGGTGAAGCAGCACAAACAAAATTGATTCGTGTGGTGACTGGTGCGGTACTTGATGTTATCGTAGATATTCGTAAAGGCAGCCCGACCTATGGAGAGTGGGAAGGGTACTTGTTAACCGAACACAACCATCGTCAGTTATTAGTACCTCGCGGATATGCCCACGGGTTTATGACACTGACCCCAAATGTGAACTTCTTGTATAAGTGTGACAACTATTATAATGCTGAAGCTGATGGCGGCATTGCATTTGATGATCCCGATTTGGCAATTACTTGGCCTATAGATGTGAAAAAAGCGATTCTATCAGAAAAAGATAAAAAACATCCAACACTGAAAGAATTTGAAATAGAAAATACATTTGTCTATGGTGAAGTATAAGGAGTGAAAGTGATGAAAAAAATTATTGTAACCGGTGGAGCAGGATTTATCGGCTCTAACTTTGTTCATTATGTGATCAATAATCATCCTGATGTTTTTGTAACAGTTTTAGATAAGCTGACCTATGCGGGAAATAAGAACAATCTTAATGGTCTTCCAAAGAATCGCTTCGAATTAGTTGTCGGCGACATTGCTGATCAGGAGCTGGTAGATAGATTGGTTCAGGATACAGACGCTGTCGTTCATTATGCTGCAGAATCTCATAATGACAACTCGTTGAAAGATCCTTTTCCGTTTGTTCAAACCAACATTATAGGAACGTATACGCTGATAGAAGCATGCCGAAAGTATAATGTAAGATACCATCATGTTTCAACCGATGAAGTATATGGCGATCTTCCTTTGAGAGAAGATCTTCCGGGACATGGCGAAGGAGCGGGAGAAAAATTCACGGACAAAACGCCGTATAACCCATCAAGTCCTTACTCTTCAACAAAAGCTGGTTCCGATCTTTTGGTAAAAGCTTGGGTGCGCTCATTCGGTCTCCAAGCGACGATCTCCAATTGTTCTAATAATTATGGACCTTATCAACACATTGAGAAATTTATTCCTCGACAAATTACCAATATTTTGAGCGGCATCAAGCCGAAATTGTACGGTGACGGGAAAAATGTCCGTGACTGGATTCATACAAATGATCATTCATCAGCTGTGTGGACGATTTTAACAAAGGGACAAATGGGTGAAACGTATCTCATCGGTGCCGATGGTGAAGAGGATAATAAAGCAGTAATTGAACTGATTTTAGAACTAATGGATCAGCCCAAAGACGCGTATGAGCACGTAAATGATCGACCAGGTCATGATTTACGCTATGCAATTGATTCGACAAAATTGAAAGAAGAATTGGGCTGGCAACCGGAATTCACCAATTTCCGAGATGGCTTAGCCGATACGATTGAGTGGTATCGCAACAACGAAGAATGGTGGAAGACAGAAAAAGAAGCGGTAGAGAAAAATTATGCTGCGAATGGACAATAAATAAAAGCAGGGAAACCTGCTTTTTTTGAAGGGATGAGAAATATGATTTTACTGACAGGCGGAAATGGGCAGCTGGGCACGGAGCTGCGACATCTATTAGATGAAAAAGGATTAAAATATGTCTCAACGGATGCCCAGGAAATGGATATTACGGACGAACAAGCAACTCTTGCGTTTATTCAAGAATTAAAACCGACCGTTATTTATCATTGTGCTGCATACACAGCAGTAGATAAGGCGGAAGATGAAGGCAAGGAACTTGATGAAAAAATCAATGTCAACGGGACGGAAAACGTTGCGAAAGCGGCGAAAACGGTAGGAGCAAAGTTTGTTTACATCAGTACTGATTATGTGTTCGATGGAACGAAAAAAGAGGGGGTCTACAAAGAAACAGATAAGCCGAATCCTCAAAATGAATACGGTCGTACAAAATTGCTGGGTGAACAAGCAGTGAAAGATCTTTTAGATGAATACTTCATTATTCGAACTTCATGGGTTTTTGGTAAATATGGACATAATTTTGTATATACAATGAAACGTTTAGCGCAAACGCACCCGCGCTTAACCGTCGTTGATGATCAATATGGCCGTCCAACATGGACCCGAACATTAGCTGAATTTATGGTCTATATTATCGAAAACAATGCAGACTATGGGATCTACCATCTATCAAATGACAATAGCTGTTCATGGTACGAATTTGCCAAAGAAATTCTGAAAGAAACTGATGTTGAGGTTGCACCTGTCACTTCAGCAGAATATCCGCAAAAAGCAAAACGACCACAATACTCGGTGTTGGATCTTACAAAAGCAAAGAATACCGGTTTTGTTATTCCTACTTGGGAAGAAGCATTGGCTGATATGACTGCATCTTTAGAGAAAGAAGAAAACTAGAAAAAGAGGGATCATGATGAAAGTTTCCGTTTTTGGTTTAGGTTATGTAGGATTAGCAAACGCTTTGTTATTGGGGCAAAAAGAAGAAGTACTTGCTTATGATATTGTGGATGAAAAAATCGATCAATTGCAAAAGAACATCTCACCTCTTGAAGACAAAGAAATTCACCAGTTTTTGGAGCGGACAGACTTGTCCGTTCGTTTCACCAAAGCTTTTGATGAAGCAGTTGACTTTGGGGATGTATTAATTATTGCGACGCCTACAGATTACGATGAGCATAAAAACTATTTTGATACGTCGACTGTAGAATCGGTGATTGAAAAAGCGCTGGAGTTGCGTCCAGATGCTGTGTTTATTATTAAATCAACAGTTCCTGTAGGGTATACATTAGATCTTAAAGCACGTTTTAACACAGAGAACATTTTATTTTCACCTGAATTTTTGCGTGAGGGAAAAGCTTTATACGACAATTTGCATCCTTCGAGAATTGTTGTTGGAGAATGCAGTGAGCGAGCGAAAGAGATCGCCGAGATGTTCAAGCGAAATGCATGGGAAAATGAAATTCCCGTTCTTTTAACAAATCCGACTGAAGCTGAAGCAATCAAACTGTTTTCTAACACGTATCTGGCGCTGCGCGTGGCATATTTCAACGAATTAGATACCTATGCGGAAGTGAGGGGACTTGATTCACGACAAATCATTGAAGGCGTCGGACTGGATCCTAGAATCGGCTCCCACTACAACAATCCGTCTTTTGGATACGGCGGCTACTGTCTGCCCAAGGATACCAAGCAGCTCCTAGCTAACTATGATAAGGTTCCGAACAATATCATTCAAGCGATCGTCGAAGCAAATACGACCCGCAAAGATTTCATCGCGGAGCAGATCCTTGATCGACAACCGAAAGTTGTGGGCATCTATCGATTGACTATGAAAGCTCATTCTGATAATTTCCGCTATTCTTCCATTCAAGGAATTATGAAGCGGATCAAAGCCCATGGAATCAACGTAGTAGTATACGAGCCTTCTTTAAAAGAGAAATCCTTCTATAACTCTGAAGTGATTGATGACTTTGAGACGTTTAAAAAGATCTCTGATGTTATTGTAGCAAATCGTATGGAAGATGTACTGCATGACGTAGAAGACAAAGTATACACAAGAGATTTGTTTGAAAGAGACTAAAAACTTTGAGAAAAAGGAGGCCAAATTTCGTTCGTTGAATGCGGCTTTCTTTTTTTCGTTTAATCTGTCAATGAAACATTAATTTTTTTTCTCAATTTTTGAAATGATCTGCTAGAGGTTGAGAAAGAGGGGAATGTCGAGTATACTTTTTAAGGATAGCTTTAAAAAGTTTTACCGTAAAAAAGATTAGTGGAACCTTAAAGGAGAAAATGATGTTCGAGCGTAAAAATAGAATTTTATTGAAAGAATTAGTAAAAACCGATTTTAAACTAAGATATCAAGGAAGTATTATGGGCTATGTTTGGTCTGTTTTGAAGCCCTTGATGTTGTTTACTGTCATGTATGTGGTCTTTGTGCGTTTTCTTAAATTTGGACAAGATGTTCCTCACTTTGAAGTGGCATTACTTTTGGGAACCGTTCTATGGAGCTTTTTTAGCGAAACGACAAATTTAGGTATGTCATCAATCGTCACACGAGGTGATCTGCTTAGAAAACTAAGCTTTCCTACACATATCATTGTTATTGCTGTATCGATCAACGCCTTAATCAATCTAGTAATCAGCCTTGTGATCGTTCTTTTATTTGCGATGATCAATGGAGCGGATATTTCAATCTATGCTTTTTTAGCACCGCTGCTTCTGATTGAACTCTATGCCTTTTCATTGGGCGTGTCTTTTATTTTGGCAACAATCTATGTTAGGTTCCGAGACATTGGACCGATCTGGGAGGTTGTCCTTCAAGCGGGTTTTTACCTTACACCGTTAATTTACCCATTGACACTTGTAATGAATATGGACGTGAACATTGCCAAACTTTTGATGATGAATCCAATGGCTCAAATCATTCAAGATATGCGGCATATCTTAACAAGTACAAGCAATATTACGGTATGGCAATTAATAAATACGAATTGGATCGTCGCAATTCCATATATTTTGCCATGGATCGTATTAGTTGCCGGCTACATGATTTTTAATAAAAATTCGAAAAAATTTGCGGAGATTATTTAATATGAATAATGAAATAGCAGTGAAAGTGGATCATATAGGAAAATCGTTTCGACTTCCTACAGAAAGTACAACGAGTTTAAAAAGAACGATCGTTAATTATTTTAAAGGAATCAAAGGATACAATGAGCAAAAAGTCCTAAGAGATATTTCGTTTCAAGTGAATAAAGGAGATTTCTTTGGAATTGTCGGAAGAAATGGGAGTGGAAAATCAACCTTATTAAAAATTATCTCCCAAATTTATACACCTGAAAAAGGGTCTGTTGAAGTGAACGGAAAATTGGTTTCTTTCATCGAGTTAGGCGTTGGATTCAATCCAGAATTAACTGGGAGAGAGAATGTCTATTTGAATGGCGCTATGCTTGGTTTTTCCGAAAAAGAAGTGGATGGAATGTATTCCGATATCGTTGAGTTTGCGGAATTAACTGAATTTATGAATCAAAAATTAAAGAATTATTCAAGCGGCATGCAGGTTCGGCTTGCGTTTTCTGTAGCGATTCAAGCGAAAAGCGATATTTTAGTCTTAGATGAAGTATTGGCTGTCGGAGATGAAGCGTTCCAAAGAAAATGCAATGACTATTTCATGAAGGCCAAAGATGAGAAAAAGACCATTATCCTCGTGACTCACTCAATGGAATCTGTTCGTAAATACTGTAATAAAGCACTGATGATCGATAAAGGGGAAGTAAAAATCATCGGGACCCCAGATGATGTAGCAAATCAATATTCTTTAGACAATGTTACACAGACGGGGGCCTCCACCGTTATTGAAAAGGAAGAGGTTTTAGAAGAACCACAAAAAGTTGAAACAAAAAGTAAAGAAGAGGAAACAATTCGAAACTTTACAGTAGATTTATTATCTGATGAAATGCTTACCGATGAGAATCGACGAGTAGAGTTTTTGATTTCTTATGAAGTGTTAAAAGATATGGAGACGTATATTGCTTTTTCAATGACAGATATCGATCGCAACATTTGGATGTACAACGACAATTCATATGATGAAATGACAAAAGGTATCGGTAAAAAGACTTTTAAATATGCTTGCGAGTTAAATCATATCAATGAATGCAAATTAAGGTTAGGCGTATCAATTCGAAACGCCGCGGACGAACCATTTGCTTTTTCAGATCAAGAAAATTCACCCGTAATAATCGTTTCTCCAAGAAAAAATCGATCAAAAAGCGAGCGGATCGCCTCAAGCGGTATTTTTACAAGCAATGGAAGCTGGCAGAAGCTTAAGTGATCAGAAAAATCTACTTATAGAAAAAGGTGAGTCGTATTGGAACCATTAGTTTCTGTGATTATAACTTGTTATAATCATGAAAAATATGTTGGTCAGTGTCTGGAAAGTGTATCTTCCCAAACCTATAAACATTTAGAATTAGTGATTATCAATGATGGATCGACAGATAATTCAGATCAGATTATTAGAGATTATTTATCACATGTTTCGCTAAAACATGAGTATTTGGTTCAAGAAAACCGAGGCGTTTGTGTGACACGAAATAAAGGACTTGAGCGAGCTGTCGGAAAATACCTATTATTTGTCGACAGTGATAATTATCTAGATAATCAATATATTGAAAAGCTAGTTGAAACTGCCGAAAAAGAAGAAGCAGATATTGTATATACTGATCTTGTAAATGTTGAAACAGGTGAGTTGTTTATGGAAGCCAAACCATTCCAATTGGAAGAGTTTCTTTCTAGTAACTTTATTGATAATTGCTCGTTGATAAGAAAAGAAATTGTTGGTCAGCTAACATATGATTTAGCGTTAAACAGAAAAAAATTAGTCGACTATGACTTTTTTATGCGACTGATTCTTACCAACCATGCGAAAGCTGTTAAATGTTCTTCCACAAAATTAAATTATCGAGTGCTACAAGAATCAATATCAAGGAAAGGGCAGCATGGGACCGAAAAATTTTATTATGAGATTTATCTTTATCTCCTGAGCAAGCATCAGGAACAATATCCACAACTGGTTCTTTCAGCAATTAAGAATAATATCATGCAACTGGAAGACCGAAACGAAGAATTAATCAATCATCTTGCAGATTTGACTAATTATATAAAACAACAAAACAAAGATAATGAATTATTGCTTGCAGAAATTAGTGAATTAAAAGTATCAGTGGAAGACTTAAACAATGAAAAACAGGCGATAGATCAGCGATTACTTGAAGAAAATCTTGAAAAAAATGACTTGCAAAATCAGAATTTATCTATGGCGCAATTAATTCAGTTGCTGGAAAACGATAAACAAGCGTTGATGTCATCTAAGTCATACAGGGTTGGTAAACTTATTGTGAAGCCTTTCAGTTATGGACTAAGATTTTTAAGAAATCCTAGTAAAGGATTAGTACTTGTTGATAAAGCAAAACAAAAGTTATTGGTTAAACTCAGAAAAATCCCTAATTTGCAATTTTTAGTTTTATCTAGCAAACGAAAAACAACACGCAAAAAAAATGTTTATCAAAATCCAAAAAGAGTATTGGTATATGTTATCTATGAAAGCCAATCCCAGTTGCAAGAGTATAAACTCATTTTTCTTTCCTCATTAGCAGTTTTTTCAGAAAAAGTATTAATCGTAGTGAATGGTAAATTACCGGAGTCTGACTTAGAAAAGCTTCGTAAGTTTGGGGAGGTCGTTCTTAGATCTAATGATGGATATGATACGGCAGCCTTTAAAAACGGTATCGATTTTCTTGGCGAAAAGGAATTAAGTAAGTATGATGAATTGTTATTGGTGAATGATACGAATGTTGGTCCAGTCTCAGATTTAACAGAAGCATTTAATAAAATGGCAGCTAAAAAACTTGATTTCTGGGGAGTTTCTTATGGAGAAGAACAACCTGATTTTACCAAGTATAACAAGTATGGATATATCCCTATTCATTTACAGTCCTATTTTTTAGTAATTGAGAAATCAATGTTTCACGATCCATCATTTTATGACTATTGGAAAAATCTTGGAGATACGAACTCAAGAGAAAAAGCAATCGGAAAGCATGAAACGGTTTTTACAAAACATTTCAGCGACTTGGGCTTTAAACACGGGGCTTTAACCGAAAAGAATACGGATAGTCCAATGTATATCCATCCCCTTCAAATGGTTCGAGAGGGTGTACCTATCGTTAAATACACAGCTTTTGCAAACGATACAGACGAGAAATTTGCTTGGCAAGGACTTCAGAGGAAAACAGAAGTTCCTGAATTAATTGAATATATTAGAAATGAAACGGAGTATCCAGGTGCTGTGATCGATCAAATCATGGAGGATATCAAAAATAAAAAGCACAAAGAACATATTCTCATAATAGATGGTGTCGAAAATGCAATTCCGCAGTTAACAAAATACCGTGTACAAAATAAGATTGAACAGTTAAAAAACCTAGGCTTTGATGTCTGGCATGTTAATCTTTCTACATTTCAAATGGGATTAGCTGAGCACGCAAGTCATATCATTATCTACCGTGCACCATATGATGAGCGATTAGCAGAACTGATTCGTTTAGCAAGAAAGTACCATAAACCTGTGCTGTATGATATTGACGATTTAGTGATCGATACCAAGTACACGGATCAGTTGA
The DNA here is from genome assembly GCF_044746145.1 of Enterococcus sp. NPDC086594. Lineage (NCBI taxonomy): Bacteria > Bacillati > Bacillota > Bacilli > Lactobacillales > Enterococcaceae > Enterococcus > Enterococcus sp. NPDC086594. The sequence goes on along the minus strand of NZ_JBIVBP010000012.1, from coordinate 4,057 downwards.
CGTACGTCCAAAATCTTACAAAAGTTGAAAAAAATAATTACGATAGCGGCGTTATCAGTTACAAAAAAATGATGCTTATGTGTGATGGGGCGATAGCTTCCACAGGTGTCTTAAAAGAGGAACTTCTGAATTATCACCAGAACGTACTGCTTAATCGAAATCTTGCGAACCAAGAGTTGGTGGCGATCAGTCATGATGCAGTTGAAAATAAGATGGAAGATAGTACAAAGGTGAAAATCGGGTACTTTTCGGGATCTATCACCCATAATGAGAATTTCGAATTGATTAAGCCTGCTATTCTAGAAATCTTAGAAACTTTTCCGCAAGTGGAATTGCATTTAGTTGGGCATTTAGATGTCCCGAAAGAAATGGAAAGGGTAGAATCGCAACTGGTCATTCATCCATTTGTTGATTGGAAAGAATTGCCGAAACTGATTTGCCAAGTGGACATTAATTTAGCACCGCTGGTACATTCGATTTTTAATGAGGCAAAGTCTGAAATCAAATGGATGGAGGCTGCTTTAGTGAAAATACCTACATTGGCAAGTGAAATTGGTGCTTTTAAAGAGATGGTAACGCACAACAGAAACGGCATACTCGTCAAGGATAATGAGTGGTTCAACCAATTAGAAAAAGTGATAAACGATAAGACTTTTAGAGAAACTATCGGTGAGAATGCTTATAATTACGTAATTAAAAATTGTACAACATCAGAGCATGAAGATGAACTAAGTGCTTTTTTAAGGAGTATCCATTAATGCTATTTATTAAAAACAATCTAATTGAACTAAAAAAGAATTACAAGCTGCTTATTCTTTTTCTATTCATTCTTTTGACTGCTCAGTTTTTCTTACAATATATAGAATTAACTTGGCCTAAACTGTATATTGTTTTGGCCTTAGCAGCTGCTATACTCTTACTGATAGTTTCAAGAATAAGTGATGAAACGAAAATCGCCAGAAATGCGTTTGTCTTAATTTTTATTGCTGGTACATTAAATGCACTGATTCTACCAATTCGACAAAACTATGACGAGAATACGCATTATTACCACGCATTAGAAGTAGCAGATGGAAAAGTCAGAAATCAAACAGATGAAAGAAATTTTCTTGCCATATCCCCGGATTTCTTAGCTATTACCAAATTACCTAGTAAACCCGAGTATGGAAATGAACTGAATACTAATCTTTACCACAAAGAATTCCTTGAAATTGAATCTATTCCCTCTACCTATAATGAAGACTGGCTTGAAAAAAGCGGGTTTAATAATCCCGCTTATATACCAAGTGCTATAGGCATAACCATTGGACGATTATTCTCGCAAAGAGTATCTGTTCACTATTATTTAGGGAGAATTTTTAATGTTCTGTTTTATGCATTGTTGGCTTTTTGGGCTATAAAGGTAAGCAAAGTTTATAAATTAGCGCTTTTCGTTGCAGCTACGACCCCATTTGCCGTATGGATCTCATCTGGTTTTACCTACGATAATCTTTATTATGGTCTAGTACTATTGATATTGGCTCAATTCACCAATTTTTTTGTTGGTGAACGCGAAGTTAATTTTCGAAAAATCATACTTTATATGCTTACTTGCCTTGGGCTGGTTTTTTGTAAGGCACCAGTGATTCTGTTGGCTGCACTGCCTTTATTTGTGCCTGCAAAATATTTTGATACGAGGAAAACAAAAAAAATTACGGTTTTTGCAGTACTTCTATGTTTTTCATTAGGCTTTTTATGGTTGATGAACGGTGCGATTTTCCATCTATTCGAGGATGTTCCTGCAGCTAATACTGTCGCAGTGGATGAAAATGAAGATGTTCTTTCGTATTTAATCAGTAATATTGGATACACAATTACTTTGTTTTTACGATCATATTCGGATGTAATTGCTTCTATCGGTTATTTTCTGAAGAATCCAATGCCATACTTTATGGCTAGTGAAGCCGCGGGGTTCATCAATTTGATAAACTATACTTTGATGATTACTCTTTCTGCTATGCTTATTAAAATCACTATCCCTAAGAAGACACGTGTGCTTACTTTGGCTACTTTTTTTGTGATTATTTCAGGAACGATCTTGGCAATAACAGGTGATCCACGAGTATTTTCAATTGGTGATTTAAGAGTCCCAGGTGTACAAGGCAGGTATCATTTTTATTTACTCGCATTCCTGCCGTTATTTCTAGGGCCTATTCTTAATAAACTAGGCTTTGAAAGTGAAAAGGTAATGAGTCATTTGGATTCAAATAAAATTACTAGCTTTTGCGTTAAAACAATCTATGTCATTACATTTTTTAATTCTTGTGTCGCACTGTATGGCTATTTATAAGAATAAGAAAAGGAGATTTTAATGAGAAAAATATTATTCCTTTCACCAACTGGCACAATGGACAACGGGGCAGAAATTTCAATATTTAATTTAATGAAATATCTAGTTGAGCAAGGATATGAAGTAGTAAATATTGCACCGGTTAGTGGAGACGTCGAAGTAAATGACTACTCGCGAATTTTTGAAAGTAATGGGATCAAATGTTTTTTAGTTTCAAATCAACGGTGGTGGTGGGAGGATGCACCAGGAATGTTATTTGGAAGTGAAGAACAACGAGCGGCATCTTTTAGAAATACTATCGATCTCATTGCAAAAAAGATAGACGAGTTTGATATTGAGTTGGTAATCACAAATACAGCAAACATGTTCCAAGGTGCGATGGCGGCGGCTGTTCAAGACGTTTCTCATATCTGGTTAATTCATGAATTTCCTTCCGGCGAATTTGCTTACTACAAGGATAAAATTGAGTTTATAGAAGAATTTTCTGATGAAATTTTTGCTGTTAGAGGCGAGTTGAGCAATAATTTGCAAGAGCTGTTTACAAGGAAAAAAATTAAATCATTCGCTCCCTACACAGAGTTAGAACAAGTTTCCCTTAAAAAGGGAGATGTTCAAAGAATCGTTTCAGTAGGACGTATCAACCCAAGAAAAAATCAATTAGAATTAATTAAAGCATATCATCAGTTGAACAGGTACGATATTGAGTTGGTTTTTATTGGTGCATGGGATGATGAGTATAAAGAAAAATGTCTCGATTATATCAAAAAAAATCGTTTAAAAAATATAACTTTTCTAGGAAATGTAGACAATCCATGGGAGCATGTGACATCGAAAGATATATGCGTTTTTTCTTCAGCAATGGAAACATTCGGTTTAGTTTATGTTGAGGCTCTTTTAAACGGTGTACCAGTTATTATATCCAATAATCCAGGGCACATGTCAGCATATGATTTTTTTAATCACGGTTGTGTCTATCCATTAGGTGATATAGATAAATTAGTAGAAATGATCCGCGTTCGATTAGATAACTTTGATGACTTCAAAAGCGAAACAGTCAATTTCTCCGTTGAAGCAAAAGAGAAGTACCAGATTTATTATGTTTATCAAGACTTAATCGAAGCGATCGATTCCGTAACTGCTTCGCCAAAAGCGATTCGCCATATAAAATCTTTATTGACCTTAAATGAAAAAAAGAGCAAACTGGCGCAATTTGAGTATCAAACGAGAAGTTTCCTGCAAAGAGTTAAGTATAAAATAAGGAAAAGCTTTAAATAAAGTTCAAATGATTCTAAGTAAAAAGACAAGGCCGACAACAGGCTCTTTGTCAATAAGGACTGATGAGTTGTGCAAAATCAAATCTGGGTCAGAATGAACCACATTCTGGCTCAGATTTTTTGTTATCTTACATTGATTAATTGATTGATCAAAAAGATTCTAATTCTCATGTTCTCGAATGATTTAAATCCGTAGGATACTCGTTTCATTGACTTTATGTGGGTATTCTTCGCTTCTATTTTTCCATTGGAATAAGGATAGATCATTGCGTTGGTGATGCCTTCTTCATAAGTCAGAAGGTTTTGAAGCTTCTCCCGAAAGCCGTCATCTAACGTTTCGGGAAGTTCTGCCAATATGCAGAAAAATAAGTCAGGGTCTTTGTCTCGAAAGGCTTCAACTAATTCATGAAAAAAGGGATACGCCTCCTTCAGGGGCGTAGAAAACTCAAGCAAT
>NZ_JBIVBP010000011.1:25028-101385 GCF_044746145.1 Enterococcus sp. NPDC086594 | reverse complement strand
AAGTAAAACAAAAACCAGTTAAGCACGCTGCCTAACTGGTTATGACTAAATTTTCAGTTGTATTTTTCTCTACCAACACTAAATGTCGAAGAGCCTTTTTTTACTTGCTTGCTAATAACCCTTTGGCGGCTTCAATTTGCTGTGCCACCTGATCAAAACCGGTGCCGCCATAAGAATGACGATTTTTGACGGCGGTATAGGAGTCAAGTTTTTCAAAAATATCGCTGTCGATGGCAGGATGGATCGCTTGGTAGTCTTCCAAGGAAACATCTTGCAGATAGATGCCTTTGCTCAAACACTCACTGACGAGCTTGCCGACAATCTCATGGGCTTGTCTGAAAGGCACACCTTTGCCGGCTAAGTAATCCGCTAATTCTGTTGCGTTGGAAAAATCCTTTTCAGTGGATTCTTGCATTCGTGCTTGATTGACCTTCATCGTTGCGATCATGCCCGTCATGATCTGCAAGCTTTTCGTGATGGTTTCGGCACTGTCAAACATGCCTTCTTTGTCTTCTTGGAAATCTTTGTTGTACGCCAGCGGCAAGCCCTTCATGACCGTCAAAAGGCCAAAGAGGTTCCCATAGACACGTCCTGTTTTTCCACGGATCAGCTCCGCCATGTCAGGGTTTTTTTTTTGAGGCATGATGGAGCTGCCGGTGGAGAAGGTATCGGTCAGTTCCACAAATTGGTATTCGTGGCTGCACCAAAGAATCAGCTCTTCACAAAAACGAGACAGATGCATCATCAATAAAGAGGCGTTGCTTAAAAATTCCAAGATAAAATCACGATCACTGACCGCATCTAGGCTGTTGCTGTAAATATTGCTGAATCCTAACTCTTGAGCGGTGAAAGCACGATCGATAGGGAAGGTAGTTCCTGCCAAAGCGGCACTGCCTAAAGGCATCACATCGATGCGGCTCAAACTCTCACTGAAACGCTCTTGGTCACGCGTCAGCATACTGTAATAGGCTAAGAGGTGATGGGCAAAAGAAATCGGCTGTGCATGCTGCAGATGGGTATAACCGGGCATGATGGTATAGATGTTGGCTTCGGCTTGTAAAACCAGCGCTTCTCGCAACTCAGCGATCAAGGCGATCACCTCTTGCACGACTTCTTTCAAATACAAATGCATATCGGTTGCCACTTGGTCATTACGACTACGGGCAGTATGCAATTTGCCTGCCACTGGTCCAATCAATTCATGCAAGAATGTCTCGATGTTTAAATGGATGTCCTCATTTTCAATCGTGAAGGTCAATTCGCCAGCGGCTAATTGCTGTTGAATCGTGGTCAAGCCGTCAATGATCGCTTCGCCATCGGTTTGACTGATGATGCCCGTATGGACCAGCATTTTGACATGTGCCAAACTGCCAAGAACGTCTTGCTTTGCTAACTTTTGATCAAACGTGATGGAAGCCCCAAAAGCATCGATCCATGCTTCGTTTTTCCCATCGAAACGTCCGCCCCATAATTTTGCCATATTCTCACCTCAAAAAAAGATTACGGCTGAAGCGGCAGCTTCAGCCGTGCATACTTAAATCAATGTTTCTGTTAGTTGCTGTTGTGCTTGGATCTCAGCGTGCACTTTGCTTGGCAGTCCCCATAATTTGATGAAGCCGATAGCCGCATGCTGATCAAAGGTATCTGCAGAAGTATATGTTGCTAAGTTTTCATCGTACAAGCTGTTTTCAGATTTCCGTCCTTCACAAATGACGTTGCCTTTGAACAATTTCAAACGCACGATCCCGTTGACGTAGACTTGCGTGCTTTTCAAGAAGGTAATCAAGGCTTCCGTCAATGGATTGAACCAAAGACCATCATAGATGACTTGGGCTAATTGCTGCTCGATGATTGGTTTGAAATGCGCCAATTCCCGTACAAAGACCAAATCTTCCAATTCTTTATGAGCCGTCATCAAAGCGATCGCTCCTGGACATTCATAAACTTCCCGTGATTTGATCCCCACCAGACGATTTTCAATATGGTCGATCCGACCAACGCCATGTTCGCCAGCCATCCGGTTCAATTTCATGATCAATTCTGCTAGATTCATCGTTTCACCATCAATGGCCGTCGGTACCCCTTGATCAAAGGTGATCTCAACAATCGTCGGTACGTCAGGAGTATCTTCTAATTCTTGCGTGATGGCGTAGGCTCCTTTTGGCGGCGTTGCCCAAGGATCTTCTAAGACGCCGCACTCACAGGCACGTCCCCACAAGTTTTGGTCGATGGAATACGGATTGTCCAAATCAGCGGGAATCGGCACTCCTTTTTCAGCTGCATAGGCAATCTCTTCTTCCCGGGACCATTTCCATTCCCGAACCGGTGCGATGACTTTCAAGTGAGGCGCTAAAGCGGCAATCGCCACTTCAAACCGAACTTGGTCATTGCCTTTACCAGTACAGCCGTGGGCGACGGTTGTTGCGCCAGTCGCTAATGCCAATTCCACCAACTTCTTGGCGATCAATGGGCGAGACAAAGCGGAAACAAGAGGATAAGAATTTTCATAAAAAGTATTGCCTTGTAAAGCGATCAAAGCAAAATCTTGGGCGAATTCTTCGCGGGCATCGATGGCATAAGATTCAATCGCGCCAACTGCCAATGCTTTGTCTTTAATGGATTGGGTGTCGCGACCTTCACCGATGTCTAGGCAGCAAGCCACCACATCATATCCTTGGTCCGTTAACCATTTAATTGAAACGGAGGTATCTAATCCTCCAGAATAGGCCAATATTACTTTTTCTTTCATACTTATTAACTCCTTTTCCGCGTGTTTTCAAGTGATTGAAGCTATCTTATCAGAATAAAAATAATAAATCAAGGGAAAAATTAAATATTTATACATAAAAGTGGTGATTATCAGGTTTTTATACTATTATCGGTGTTTGAGGAAAAGAAGTGGATGCTCGCTTCGTTAATGAAAGTTTATACATAATATTCATTTTGGTATTCAGTTTGAGAAGTCTGCAACAACAAGTTTCGTTTTTCAGAGAAAATGGCAGAAAATGAATGGAGAAAATTTTCAAAAAGAGGCGGAATTACGTTGACATTAGGCTTTATAGAAGGTATTATGTTATATGGTATTGTTTGCCCCACAAGAGCCCCGGAAACTCAAGTGTATGTCAAACATTCGTGAAATTGAATTGGAGGAAAAAATTGTGCGTACAACATATATGGCCAAACCAGGCGAAGTAGAACGTAAATGGTACGTAGTAGATGCAACAGATGTTCCTATGGGTCGTCTTTCAGCAGTAGTAGCATCTGTCTTACGTGGTAAAAATAAACCAACATTCACACCTCATGTGGATACAGGCGATTTCGTAATCGTCATTAATGCAGAAAAAATCAAATTAACAGGTAACAAAGCAAGCGATAAAATTTATTACCGTCACTCAAACTTCCCAGGAGGATTGAAATCAGTCTCTGCTGGAGAATTACGTGCTAAAAATTCTCGTCGTTTGATCGAAACTTCTGTAAAAGGCATGCTTCCTAAAAACACTTTAGGCCGTAAACAAGGAATGAAACTTCATGTTTATGCTGGCGCTGAACACCCACATGCTGCACAACAACCAGAAGTATTGGACATCACAAACTTAATCTAATAGGAGGGAATTTCATTGGCACAAGCTCAATATATCGGCACTGGCCGTCGTAAAAATGCAGTAGCCCGCGTACGTTTAGTACCAGGTACTGGTAAAATTACTGTTAACAAAAAAGATGTTGAAGAATACATCCCACACGCAGACTTGCGTGAAGTAATCAACCAACCATTCGGCGTTACAGAAACTAAAGGTTCATACGATGTTTTTGTAAACGTAAATGGTGGTGGATACGCTGGACAATCAGGTGCAATCCGTCACGGTATCGCACGCGCATTGTTACAAGTTGATCCTGATTTCCGTTTAGCTCTTAAACGTGCTGGCTTACTTACTCGTGACGCACGTATGGTTGAACGTAAAAAACCAGGTCTTAAGAAAGCTCGTAAAGCTTCACAGTTTTCAAAACGTTAATCTTTTTATCGAAGATTTCAAAACACTCTCCTTTTGGAGGGTGTTTTTTTTTATGTATCAATATTGCTTCTTCTATTAATCGTAATAAATTTCTGAATGATCATAAAAATATACGGCTGATTATAATTTCAAGAAATTCCACTTCTATGGATATCATTTTCTTTGCAATTTGATTGTAGTATGAGTGGTAGTCAAAATGATGTTAGTAGGTTTAAATGAGATTATACAAGTGGAATGCAAACTGATGGGATAAATAAAAAATTTGTTAGCCAATTCGATGATAACTTAGTGTATAATTTTATAGTAAGAAGAAACTACGATTATATGTAAACGCATTCATAATGCGGCGGTTTAGTTGTATATAAGTAGAAACAGCGCTTAGCTTATTGATGAGAGTCAAGTCATGAATGTGTAATGGTCAATGAAACAAACTGTTTTGTGAAATACTTATAAAACTAAAATTCATTAATTCAAAATAGTTGGAGGGTTTAATGAAAAATAAAATTTTGTATTATATGGAAAAAATCATGAAAAATGTTGATATAAAAAAGGAACTTATAAATGATAACAATTCTACTAAGCCGTTAGTATGTTTCCGTGGAGAGTCCATAGATTATGGAGATACCAAGTTGATGCCGTCTTTATTTCGGAATGATTCCGGAATCTTATTAGAAAAAGAACTTATTGAATTGCTAAGTGATTATGATATTCCTCAATCAAAAGATAATACTAAACTTTCAAAAACAATTGCAGGACAGCATTTTTTACAAATCAGTCGTTTACTGGATATAACGTTTAGTATTCTACCAGCGCTTTATTTTGCTAGTGACAACCAAGAAGAAGATGGGTTCGTATATACTTTTGTATTTCCAGAGTCTTTTTCTCCTAACTCAGATTATTTAAATCATTATTATGATAGCCTAGTTGCTAATGAATTTTTTCCATATTCGAAAGATTTCAAAGTAATCACACATAGCTATAATAATGAACGATTAAAAATGCAGAGCGGTGGCTTTATTCTATTTGGAGGGGAAGCTTTTTCGAAAATTCCTGAAGAATACTATTGTGAACCTACGAGAATATCAGCAGAAGATAAAGTAACGATTCGAGCACAATTGTCAAAATACTTTAATTTAAATGAATCAACTATATTTCCAGAGAAAGACAAGCGGAAAGATCCTATAATGGAGAGACTTTCCTACATAAAAAGAAATAAAGCGAATATAGGCGATTTTGTAGATATTGAATTGGAATACTGTTTCCGGAGGATCGTATTTGAAACTAGTTTGAAAAAGGAAGATCCAAAAAAAATACTGAGGTTTCTTCGGAAAGAAAAAGCTAATTTATTCACCTATATTGATAAAAACTATAAAAGCGAATCAGAAAAATATAAAAAGAGAAAAATTATCGAAGATAAGTTTACAATTATTGAATCAGGAGTGGGTTTATGAAAAATGAATTAAGATCTATATTGATAGATAACGAGATCATTACGATTGAAGATTTGAAAGCCGAAAAGTTCAAATCTCTGTTCAAATTTTATTCTATAGAAAAACAAACTGATAGTAGTATTATTACTATTTTGATAGCAGATTACAGAAATATAAATAATATTGATCAAAATGAAATCAAGCTACTGAAAAAAAATCTATTAGAATTAAGGAATGAAATTGAAAAAGGGGAAAAAATATACGAGCTATATGCATTTTTCAACGATTGGGCACAGGAAAGAGAATCTTTACGAATCTTTTTGAAAGAATCGGATAATGCAAAAGAGCGTAAAATAGTTAATGACATGTATAGTTTTATCACCTCTATCTACTATGAGACACCAGAAGAGTTACATCTCAAAGTTGATCAAGAAGGTATAAATTATTTAGAGATGCATAGAATCGAAGAATTAAACTTAGAAGCGAAAATATTCAATGTATCTATGTTGGATTTAAAAGGCTTATTCAATATTAGAGGAAAACATTTATTTAAACTAAATGTGAGAACCGGAATCGAAAATAAAAAAAATGGCTTAGAATTAAAAGAAGATTTTAAAAATTATTTAAAAGTGGGACTTTTTAATCAAGTTGCTAAAGAAAATACTGACACGGATCTATTGGATAGCTTATCGAATTACTTTGGTATCACAGAAAGTACGAAACAGAAATTTAATCCCGATATTTTTTGGTATAAACATAACGGTATAAATATTTATATGGATGAACATGCTCTACTGGATACTTCAACGCATCTTGTTAAATTAAACCCTAAACTGGTCAGTGTTATTAACGGTGCCCAAACATTGACGAATTTTTTTATTGCTAACGATGAACTTATTAAGGAATTGGTGATAAGTGATTTTCGACTCCCAAATTTAGATATCAAAATAAATGCAGTTTTAGATTCAATCATTGTTAAAACGATATTCATAAAAGGAGATAGAAACTTATCTAAAACTATCACTTGGGGATTAAATAACCAAATTCCAATAACTCAAGAAGACTTTATTGGTGTGTCGAAAGATATTGATGAACTGAATAAAATGTTAAAGAAGTACCAATTAAAAGTATTAAAGACTGGAGAAATCTCAAAAATATATAGGGGATTATCTTCTTTGGAATTTATAAAATTATTCTATATTGCAATAGGTGACCCAGGAAGAAGTAAAAACTTTAATAAAACGAACTTAGAAAAGGATATAGGGGAGGCTGTTGCAACAATCAAGAATAATGAGGTACTACTTACGAAAATAGATATAGCTTTGCAGATTGGGAAGTGGTGGGATGATTTATATCGTAATGCTGATGATAAGTCTATTTTTCTAAGGTATGGGAAGAATTATTTTCAGAGTTTTGTAGTATGGAGGCTCGATGAGAACGACGGACTAGTCTCTTTTATAGAAACTGATTTAGAAATGTATTATGAAGAGATTGAATCGTTAGCAAAAGAAATGAATATAGAAATCAATGACTATAAATCAAATCAATCTTTTATGAAGATACAAAGGAAACTATCTAAGTCAAAAGCTATCAATATTAAGGAGAATGAAAGTAATGACGATAGAGCTTTGAGCGATTATGTCATCAAGAACAAGCAAAATAATTATTCAGTATCATCGATAATCAAGAGATTTAATGAACAGCAGGGTATCGATATGGAGTATTTCCGTACTATTTCATACAAAGGGAATAAAGTTAAAGAAAATTTTCCTTTCCCTAATTCTACATTTGAAGAATTTTATAAACGAGAAAAATATATGGAAGACGACGCTTACCCAGTTTTTGAAGACTCCCTATTTTTAAAAGAAATAAGAAGGAAGTACCCTGTCTATGTTATTTTTTTGAATGAGAATAATGATATTAAGAACGTTAAATTTATCTCAACTTTTTCAGTTACAATGGCTAAAGATTGGGAAGAAAAGGCTGAGAAAGCTTTCGATTTAGTGAGAGAAGCTTTCTTGCTAGGGGATTCAACGAGATTTCCTAAAGTAAGTTCAAATATTGGATTCCATGTTCGTCCTAAAGCAGCAAATTCTAAGGATACGTTCCAGTTTAGTGATGGTGAATTTATAACGAGACGAACGTTTTGGGCTAATTCTGAGTATATAAATAAAATATTGTTAGATAATAAACTAATATAAAATAAATCAGAAAAAGCGTCAACCATACTGTTATGTTGAGTACGATTGACGCTTTTTTTAGAAATATTTTTGAGTTTTTGAAAACAAACAGTTGGAGATCATGCTTCTAAAATATCTTTTAGCCCATCACCGATCCGTTTTACTATCTCTGTCACTAATGCATTTCCCATGAAAAACATGCGCATACGATCAGAGACTTCTACAATTTCACCTGTTGAAAGTTTTTTGAATCTTGTCCAGTCATCCGGGAAGTCTTGTAGCCGCTCTGCTTCTATTGGTGTCAATAATCGATATCGACCATCGATAAATAAAATATGAGTAGAGCGATTTACTGATCCTTCAGAGGTAAGCATCGTTCTTCCTGGCATGCTCAAATCATCATATGGAGACATGCCACCTTCTGCAAAAATATATTTGTGACCTTCGGCAGAAGTTCGTTCGATTTTTTTTGGTCCGCGTAAATACTGAAATTTTTCTAGTTTATTTGTGTCTGTCAAATAATACTTTTCGTCTACCATCTCAGATGGCTGAATGATTTCACCTAAGGTTATAGGACGTTCATCACCTAGTGGTAAGGTGTCTATAGTATAATAACGCCCATGACGCATAACACCTGTATTCCAAACTTTCCCAGTGAATCCATCAGAAACTTCTACTATATCTTCTGAAAGTTCGTAAAAAGCCTCTCTATTTTTATAAGGCTGTTTAACTATCGGAAATTGCCGAGCAAATAATCCATCATTGAATATATACTCATCATAGCGATGCTCAGCAACAAATAAGTCCTCAGAAGATGAATTTTCTTCGAAACGTTTATCCAATCGTTTTGCAAAATCTGTGTCGTTTCGATAAACAAAGAAGAAAACACGTCTGCGCCTTTGGCTGCGACCGTAGTCAGCAGCATTGATGACCCGCCATTCAACTGAGTATCCTAGTTGGTTGAACGCGGTAAGCATGATAGCAAAATCACGTCCTCTTTGCTTGGAAGGAGATTTTAACAGACGGTCAACATTCTCAAGGATCAAATATTGGGGGCGAATATGATTAGTAGCACGTATGATTTGCCAAAAAAGAACGCCTTTTTTACCTTGGATCCCCATTTCATGTTTCTTACTCCGAGCGACTGAATAATCTTGACAAGGAAATCCACCTACGATTATGTCTGCATCCATTTTTTCGAAAACATCATCAGAAATCTCTTCAATGTTTATATTTAAATTTTCACTATCTGGGAAGTTATAGTCATAAACTTCGAACGCATCTTGGGATCTGCGAGATGGTTCCCATTGATTTGCCCACTTAGTTACATACAAATCGGGATCGGAATGTTCGAGCCCAACGCGGAAGCCGCCTACACCTGCAAAAAGTTCTAATACTTTCATTTTTTGTTTCATTATACGAACATCCTTTCGATATATCTATTGGTCATTATACACTAAAATTAAAAAAAGATCAAGATCTAAATTCAATTTATTGATGTTATAATAAACATATGAAGAAATCCAGGATATGAATGAAATATGTATATAAATAATTTAAAGAAGGATGAAGAATTTGGAAAAAAATTTGCATTGTTTTACAAAAAAAGATTTAGTAATGATTTTGGATAATGTTTTGGAAAAGACATTAGGTGAAGTGGATAAAAACCGCGTATTTGATCGTACGATAGTCCATCCCAAAATTACAGGTATTGCTGGCGACGTGATTGAGCAGTCTGTTTTAGGATATCCTGCTGATTCAAGACAAGAACCTGATTTGATAGTTGACGGTGAGGAAGTGGAACTGAAAACTACAGGACTTAGAATGTCTAAAAAGGTCAAAGGTCAATTTGAAGCGAAAGAACCGATGTCTATTACCGCAGTTTCTCCCAAATCTATCATTACACAAGATTTTGAAAGTTCGCATTTTTGGAAAAAGTTAGAAAAAATGCTTTTAGTTTATTATTTATATGATTCTGATGTGACAGTACCAGCTGCCGCATATGCTGATTTTCCGATCAAAGGTTATGATTTTCATGAATTTGATGAAGCAGATAAAGAACGATTGTCGAATGATTGGTCTCTAGTAAAAAACTATATCGTAGAATTGCAGTCAGAGGAAATTCCGGAAGAACATTACCCGACGATTTCATCTAAACTTAGACCACATTTGATGTTGATAGATACCGCACCTAAATGGCCCAATCCACCTAGGTTTCGTTTGAAAAGGTCGACGGTCACTACTATGGTTCAAAAGTATTTTGGTAAACGATTTGAAGAATTGGATAAGGATTTTGGTACATATGCTGAGATCAATCAACAGCTTAAAGAGTTTACATTGAATTATCAGGGAATGACGGTTTTACAATTGATGGAACATTTTGATATTCCAATCAAATTGAATGATAAAAATGACGTAGCAAAATCTGTGACTGAGCAAATAGTTGTACGTATGTTTGGTGCTTCTTCAAATAAAATGAAGAAAATCGAATTATTCAGTGAAATTGGATTGAGAGCAAAAACTATTACACAAACATCTATAGGAAATCGAACAGAAGATACTAAAATGTTCCCAATCGATTTTGATGAATGGATGCAAAAAGATATACTTTTTGAAGAATCTACCGTTTATGCTGAATTCAACGAGCAACAATTTTTATTTATCATTTTCGAGGAAAGTTCTTCTAAAGATAAATTACTTGAAAAACGATTTAAAGGGTTTAAACGTTTGTCTTTCGATGAACAGTTTATTGAGACAGAGGTACGCCCGATTTGGGAATCTGTTCGTTATTTGATTTTTGAGAACAAGCTAGTTGAAACTGTGAAAAAAAAGAAAGATGGACAAGTGCGTGTCAATAAAAATGGAACGGTGATGACATCGATAAATTTCCCTAAATCAGCAACTAATACTGTATTTTTTAGGGGATCTGGTGCGGATTCATCTGATAAACCCGTAGAGATCAATGGTATTTCAATGTATCGCCAAGATCTCTGGATAAAAGGCAAAATACTTGTAGATATGTTGAACAAAATGCCCTTCCTATAAGGATAAATAAAAAAATTGAGTTGATTTATTGAGGAGATGCAATGAATCAACTCTATGTTTATTTGCGCAGTTCTATCCTATTTAAAATATTGATTACACAGCTATCCAAATTTTTTAAAACTTCTTTTTCCCAAAAATGAATCGGTAACCATCCACTATCAATTAGAAGTTGGTCATTCTTTTTATCACGTCTGATGTTCTCCTCGATTTTTTCAATCCAATAATCTCTGTTTCGTTTCAATTTCTTTTTTCGATTTACCCAATCTTGTCCATGCCAAAATTCTCCATCAACAAAAATAGCGATTTTATATTTTGTGATTGCAATATCAGGAGAACCAGGTAATTTTTTATAGTTTTTCCGATAACGTATGCCTTGGTGCCACAAGGAGAGCGATAAGAGGTTCTCAGCTTTGCTTCCTTTCAAATGGACATTCCCCATCCTTTTAGATGTTGCTGCATCTGTTTCTAACTTTCTATGCTTCATTTTATTATCCCCATCCTTTTATGATTAATAAAAGAGTAACATAACCGTCATACGCTAAGCGAATGAAGCGACGCGGTATTTTTTAATCAGGCTTGAAATAATATTTGTTGAGTTTTCTTTATTGATTTGTACAGTAAAGATGAACGTACTAAGGGAACACATTGTGTACTTAATTTTATTATAGCTCTTGATTTCTTATGCTTATTAAATTTTTATTGTTGGTAAACAAATTTTTTTGAAAAAATCGTTGCTTATAAGAGTAACATGAAGTATAATAAGCACGAAGTGATACCTATATAAGTATCACTTCGTGCTTATTATGAATTTAAAAGTCGATGGATGGAAAATCATAATTGAAATTCAAGTAATTTTCGCTTTTTAAGCCTATCTTGTTATACTGTCTGTTTAACATGAATAGAATCGGTAAAAATAATATACTAATGTTGTGCTGTCTATGAAAGCTTTCATTTATCCTCAATCGTCAAAATCTCACGAATATCATCTATATTCAAAGCCTCAGCTATTCGTTCGATGTATTCAATATTGATTCGTTGCCGTTTTCCACTGGATAGTTCACTTAGCCGGGCAATATCTATGTCCGCACGCCTAGAAAGCTCTCGTAAAGAAATATTATGTTTTTTCACAAGTTCTTGTATATGGATTACTAACACTTTTTCCTTATACACAAAAATCACCTCTTTATTGATGTTTATGTAAGTATCATAGAGTATAATGTTAACAAATCTGTTGCTTTATTAGCAAACATTAAGTGAGTTCTTCCTATTTATTACTTTTAAGCTAAAAACACATCCAGTCATTAATATAAACAGAACATAGGAGAGAAGAAACTGATTAATGAGTGTCTACTCATCTCTTATAATGATTTAAAAGTGTTATTACAATGAAATTTCGTTATCATTGCTCATTGGCTTTATAAGGAGGTCTAACATCAGTCAGATTTACCAAATAATCAAGACTAGTATTATAATAATTTGCTAACTTTATTAACATTTGAATAGGGATATCCAGCTCGCCGTTCTCGTACCGAGAATACGTTGACTGTGAAATATTTAAAAGAGTAGCAATCTGGTGTTGAGTTAAATCGTTGTCTTCTCTCAAATCTCGGATTCGCTGAAACATTCACGTCACCTCGATACTATTCTAAATTATGCTCTTATCGCATATTGACTTTTATGCGTTTTACGCATATTATGTTGTTAGCTACGAGGATAGGGTTTTTGATGGTCTGTTAAATTTAGCAAGTAGTCGACACTAGTAGAATAAAAATCTGCAAGTTTAATCAGAGATTGGGTAGGAATGTCTAATTTTCCTGACTCATAGCGGGAGTAAGTTGTTTGACTGATATTCAGAAGTTTAGCAAGTTGTTCTTGATTCAAGTCTTTATCTTCGCGTAAGTCACGAATTCTATGATACATAAAAATCACCTCTCTTTTATTTTATGGGAGGAAATTTACAGAATGTTTTAATATGCAATAAACGCATAAAAGTATTGGGATAGTTGAGTATAATTCGAGATTCTCTTAGAGGAAATGTTTTTTACCTCCATACATAGAAAAAGAAAGGAGAGTGATTTGGATATTTACCTCAGTCTTGACTAAGAAATTGAGTAATTGAGTGAACTTCTATTCGTCTATCAAAAAGATTTAAGGAGGGATTCACATAGAAAGTGAAGTTGCTTGGAAACTGCCGGAAGGGATTTTTTAGATAAAAGAGGGGATGAAGAAATGAGAAAGAAAGACGAGTGTTGGCTAAAAAAGCGTGTAGCAACTGATGTAGTTTCGACATATAGTTTCGAGCAGTCGGACCAATTGACGGATACGATCAAACGAGAGATGCAGACATTATTTCCAATGTGCCGCTGTGTGGAAGAGGCAAATGCAGAGTTATATTTTAAAAAGGCAACGGATGCGCTGCTTGGGGATGAAGGATTTGAAATCAGTTATGAGCACAATCAGACAGTCGTTTATGCGAATGCTAGTAAAGGCTGGTTATATGGATTCTTTGAACTTTACAAGCATGTGATTCGAACCACTGAGTTGCCAGAAAATCTGAGGTCGATTCCCAATCAAGCCATTCGTATGGTCAATCATTGGGATAATTTTGATGGGACGATCGAACGTGGGTACGCTGGAGAATCGATTTTCTTTTCAAACAATCAGTTTCGGCAAGACCATGAAACGGTACGCGACTATGCGCGTTTCTTAGCTTCCATCGGAATGAATGCGGTTTCTATCAATAACGTGAATGTTCGCGGAGATGCCAAATGGTTTATTACGGAACCGTATTTGATCGAGATTAAAAAGATCGCAGATACATTCGCTGCCTATGGGATTCGGACGTTTTTAAGTATCAACTTTGCGGCACCTATATCCGTTGGAGGACTAACGACCGCCGACCCGTTAGCTGAGGAAGTTATTGCGTTTTGGCAAAAAACAGCAGATACAATCTATCAAGTGATGCCGGATTTTGGTGGGTTTGTAGTCAAAGCCGATTCTGAAGGGGAACCGGGACCGTTTGTATATGGGCGTGACCATAATGATGGTGCCAATATGCTGGCACGAGCGTTGCAACCCTATGGAGGACTACTGATATGGCGCTGCTTTGTTTATGACTGTTCACAGGATTGGCGAGATCGCTCAATTGATCGTGCCAAAGCTGCCTACGACCACTTCATGAAATTAGACGGTACGTTTGAGGAAAATGTTATTTTACAGATTAAAAATGGACCGATTGATTTTCAAGTACGGGAACCCGTGACGCCGCTTTTTGGCGCGTTAAAACACACCAATCAAATGTTGGAATTCCAAGTGACGCAAGAGTATACCGGACAACAAAAGCACATTTGCTGCTTACTACCGATGTGGAAAGATGTGTTAGATTTTGATACGAAGCATCCACTTGAACACGCCACAGTAAAGAAGATTCTCCCAGAGCAAAGTCCAAATCCTAAATATTCTGGCGTGGCAGCAGTCGTCAATGTCGGCATGGATGATAATTGGACCGGACACAAGCTAGCGCAAGCGAACCTTTTTGGCTATGGCAGATTGATTTGGAACAATGAATTAAGCACAGAAGCTATCCTTTGCGAATGGATCGATTTGTCCTTTGAATTAGATGATTCTGCAAAAAAACGACTACTTGCAATCCTCGCTACGTCCTATCAGACCTATGAAAATTATACTGCCCCACTAGGTATCGGTTTTATGGTTCGTCCCAATCATCACTATGGGCCTGATGTCGATGGCTACGAATATGATAGATGGGGGACGTATCACTTTGCAGATAGAAAGGGCATTGGCGTCAATCGAACGTTAAAAGACGGCACCGGCTATGTAAGGCAGTATGCGGATGCTTGGTGTGAAACATACGAAAATGTAGAAACTTGCCCAGATGAACTTGTGTTATTTTTCCACCATCTGCCATACGACCATGTCTTACAAAGCGGCAAAACGATCATTCAACACATCTATGACACGCATTTTGAAGGCTATGAAAAAGTAGAGGAATATGTTACCGAGTGGGCTTCCTTACAGGGACAAATCGATGAAGAAAGTTATCAAAACGTCGCCGAAAGATTGCAAGAACAAGTTCGTTCTGCTAGAGATTGGCGAGATCAAATCAACACGTATTTTTATCGTAAAAGCGGCATTCCAGATGCACATGGACGTCAAATTTATGCGTAAAAAGAGAAACAGGTGCTAGGTTTCAAAGAAGTAATAGCACGTTTAGATCACTAAGAAAAAAGATTTCAACCAGAGGTAAAATTTTTTGTCATATAAGTTAGTTTATCCAACTTACTAAAAAAGAATCAGGAGGAAGAGTGATGAAAAAATGGAAAAAACAATTGATAGTGGTAGGTTCTTTGCTTTCTGTATCACTGGTGTTGGCTGGATGCAATGCTGGGAGAAAAAAGACTGAGACAACGGGGAGTGGTGATCGAGTAGAAATCAGCTTTAGTTGGTGGGGAAATGACGATCGCCATCAGGCAACCCAAGAGATGATTGCTCATTTTGAAAAGGAGCATCCTGAAATTGCAGTAAAAGGAGAGCCGAGCGGCTTTGGCGATTTGGATCAAGCCTTCACGACGAGGTATGCTGGCAATACTTTGGCGGATATCACGACTTTACTCTACAATTGGGTGCCGCAATTCGGGCAAAATGACGGGTTTTATGATCTTAATACAATCGATAGTTTGGATCTGTCCACCTATGATCCTGATTTTTTGGCATTCGGACAAGTTGATGGAAAGCAGGTTGCCGTTCCTTATGGGGAAAATACTTTAGTTATGTATTTAAACAAATCCGAATATGAAAGACATGGTATTGATGTCACTACGTTGAAGACGTGGGACGATTATGTGGAAGCCGCTAAGAAGTTACCAGAAGGGACCTTTTGTGTCGTATCCCCAACTTGGCGTTTTCCGGTAACCATTTGGTTGCAACAAAAGACTGGAACGTCTGAGTTTGATGAACAAGGAAATATGAATTGGACAGAACAAGACTATTTAGAAGCGATGACTTGGTATAAGGAAATGGCAGATGCTGGGGTCTTCGTTTCAAGACAAGATTATTTAGAAAATGTCGGCTCGGAACCTGTATCCTTAGCCACCAACAAAAAGTGGATTGAAGGACAATATGCGGGTGGCATCGATTGGAATGCCAGTATGTCTTCTAATTATGAAGCATTGAAAGAAGTAGGGGATGAAATGGTCGTCGTTGACTACCCAATCGCAGACGGCGGCACCGAGGTGAATTTAATGTCAAAACCTTCACTGCTTTTTGCTGTTCGTAAAAATGTCGAGCATCCAGAAGAAGTAGGCACATTTTTAAATGAATTTTTAAATGGCGAGGAAGCAAATAAAATTTTAGGTCTTTCCAGAGGGATTCCTGCTTCTAGCAAAGCGATCGAAGTATTGACGGAAGATGGACAATTATCAGGTGTGATGAAAGAAGGCTTTGAGTACGCCCAAAGTGTCGCAAAAATCAACCAGACGCCGTTCTATGAAGATGGTACCTTAACGACTATTTACACTGCAGAAATGGAAGCTGTCGAATTAGGACGAACGGATTTAGAAACAGCTGCTCGCAACGTTTACACGAAAACAAAAGAACAAGCCGAAAAGCTTGCGAAAGACTATAAATTGCAATAGACAACTATCCGCATACTTTATGGGGGTGAATGGCTTTTGTTTGCTTCCATGAAGTGTCGTGAATCGTTGTCAAAAAGATTGGAGGGATTTTATGAAAAAGGAAAAAGTGGGCTTGATCTATGTAACCCCTTGGCTGATTGGCTTTTTACTGTTGACCGCTTGGCCGATCTTGTCTTCATTTTATTATTCACTGACCGATTATTCTTTGGCTCGTGTCGGACAGACACCTGCATTTTTAGGCATTCAAAATTATGTGAATCTCTTTAAGGATCAAACGTTTCTTGATTCGATGCGGGCGACATTAATTTATACAGTGTTTACTGTACCTTTTCAACTAGGGTTTGCGTTGTTCGTTGCGTTTATTCTGAATTTCAAATTAAAAGCCATCAATTTCTATCGGACGGCGTATTATATTCCCTCGATTCTAGGAGGAAACGTGGCCGTTGGTGTGCTTTGGCGATCAATGTTTCAACCAGAAGGTTTGGTGAATATTTTTCTAGGAACCGTTGGCATCGAGCCAATTAACTGGTTATCGACACCTACAGGCGCAATGGTCGTCTTAATTCTCTTGAAAGTGTGGCAATTTGGTTCCTCAATGTTGATTTTCTTAGCTGCATTGAAGGAAATCCCCCAGGATTTGTATGAGTCCTCGAGTTTGGACGGCGCATCAAGGGTGACCCAGTTTTTCAAAATTACGATTCCTTTGATCACACCAACCATTTTTTTCAACTTAGTGATGCAACTGAACAATGCCTTTCAAGAATTTAACGGTCCTTTTATTGTCACCGGTCGTGGTCCCCTCAATGCCACGTATCTTTCCTCGATGTTTATTTATGATAAAGCATTTAAAGAATTTGATATGGGCTACGCAAGTGCGGCAAGTTGGGTGTTGTTTGCGTTGATTGTTTGTTCAACGGTTCTTCTTTTCACGAGCCAAAAACGATGGGTCTATTATTCTGATGGAGGTGGGATATAAATGGAGGCAACCCCTGTAGCATCTGCAAAAAAGAAGCACTCGAATAAGCATGATCAAGCACTGATTCGCTATGTTTTGTTGACGGTCGTTGCACTGATTATGCTGTATCCAATTATTTGGATGGTTGGAGCGTCCTTCAAAACAAACACAGAGATTTTCACATCAATCGGCTTCATTCCTTCAACGATTGATTTCCAAGCATATATTGATGGTTGGAACACCAAGGGCGATTATACGTTCACCTTGTATTTTATCAATACCTTTAAATACGTCATTCCAAAGATTCTTTTTACCGTTGTCTCGGCGACTCTTACAGCCTATGGGTTTGCTCGGTTTGACTTTCCATTCAAGAAAATCATGTTCTCGTTGTTAATGGCAACGATGTTTTTACCTCAAGTCGTAACCAGAATCCCTTTGTATCTCTTCTGGAATCGCTTGGATCTATTAGATACGTATGTTCCGTTACTGGCCAATTCATTTTTAGGACAAGAACCCTTCTTCGTGTTCATGATGATCCAGTTTATGCGTTCAATTCCAAGGGATCTCGATGAAGCAGCGATCGTTGACGGTTGTTCTTCTTTCGGTGTTCTCTGGCGTGTCCTGATTCCGGCATTAAAACCTGCCCTGATTTCTTGTGTGATTTTTCAATTCGTTTGGAGTTTCAGTGATTTCTTAGGTCCATTGATTTATATCACTTCACAAGACAAATTCCCAGTATCTCTTGCGTTGCGGCTCAACGTTGATCCATCTACTAATACCCCATGGAATCAAGTGTTTGCAATGTCGGTGATCTCATTGTTGCCAGCAATCATCTTATTCTTCAGCGCGCAAAAGTATTTTGTCGAAGGCGTCACAAGTTCGGGTATCAAAGGATAGGAGGTAAGTATGAATCCTTTCTTTCACGCTATTTCTGAGTGGACCGTTGCCATTGTCCACTCAGCCTATCGGCTTTTGGTTTATCAGCTGTATTTCATCCTGTCGAATAGTTTACTCCTGATGCACTTGTTTTTTCTTCGATTGACTTTGAATAATATTGTCTTCTTTTGGGTACCCCTAGTTTTTTTTATGGCAAGTCTGTCCGCTCAATTCGGCTTATTTAATAACCCAGAGCATTTATCGAATAGAAAGAACTACTTTCAGTACTATCGAGAATGCTTGAAGAAAAACTGGGGAGTATATTTCTTGTATTCTCTGATCATTCTCTTGATCCTCTTTGGACTGAAAATACTGATAGTATATCAACGATCTGTTATGTTTTTGCCATTTGTCCTTACGAGCTGTTTTTTATTAAGCAGTATGCTCTTTGTCTTACTGATCTCAAGCGATTCTCGCGTCACTCAAATCCCATTTAAGAAGAAAATAGAATGGTCGTTGCTGATAAGCTACCGTTTGCCTTTAGTCACGGTTTATAATAGTGCATTTATTGGACTGTCAATTTTGTTAATGCAGTATTTCTCTTTGGCGTATCTTTGTTTTCTTAGTGGTGCAATCAATTACGGCGTGTATCGTAATTTGATTCGACGATTTTCACTTGATTTGTTTTTTGAGGAGTGGGGCAACAAGGGCGAACGGCTTGAAATGAATACTAATCAAAAACTGTAGCTTAAATTAAAAAAAAGAGGTGTTCTTATGAAAATAAAAAATCCTGTCTTATCCGGCTTTCATCCTGATCCGTCCATCATCCGAGTAGGAGATACGTACTATATAGCTAATTCAACGTTCGAATGGTTCCCTGGAATTCGTTTGCACGAATCAAAAGATTTGGTCCATTGGAAACTGCTGGATGCTCCTCTCGATTCAGTAGAGATGCTAGACATGAAGGGAAATCCGTCGTCTGGTGGAATATGGGCACCAGACTTATCCTATGCAGACAACAAATTTTGGTTGGTGTTTACCGACGTCAAAGTTGTGGATGGGGCATTTAAGGACATGACCAACTATTTGACTACCGCAACGAACATCCATGGACCGTGGACTACACCGATTCGATTGAATGGCGTTGGCTTTGATCCCTCTCTGTTTCATGATGAGGATGGCAGAAAATACCTCGTGCAACAGACGTGGGATCATCGAGAGTATAAAAATCCTTTCAATGGCATTACACTGACCGAATTTGATGTAGAAACTATGCAGTTGAAACCAGAAACTGCTCGAATGATTTATGAAGGAACGAATGTAGGATTAGTTGAAGGGCCGCATCTATACAAAATAAATGGGCGTTACTATTTATTTGTGGCAGAAGGTGGAACTGTCTTTACCCATCAAGAAGTCGTAGCTAGGTCCTCTTCACTGGAAGCTGATTCGTTCGAAACCGATCCTCATGGTCCTTTTCTAACCAATTACGATACGCCTCATTCATACTTGCAAAAGCAAGGACATGGGGCACTTGTGTCTACTCCGTCAGGCGAATGGTACTATGCATCGCTATGTGCAAGACCCTTACATCGAGAAAACGAGTCGGTGACAAATCCTCGCGGATGGTCAACTTTAGGACGTGAGACCGCCATTCAAAAAGTTGAATGGGATTCGGAAGACTGGCCAAGAATCGTTGGTGGACATGGGGGACAAACAAGCGTGGAGGCACCTAAAGATGCAGCACCTACCGAAGTTTTGAGTAGCCGCTCTCATTATGATGACTTTAGTGAGAAGCAGCTCAATAAAAACTGGCAGACCCTTCGTGTACCATTTTCAGCAGAGATGGGCAGTGTAGGCGATGAGAAACTAGAACTAATTGGAAAAGGAAGCTTAACAAATCGCCATGATCTTTCAATGATCGCACGCCGTTGGCAAACCTTTTATTTTGATGCAACAACAAAAGTAAAATTTGATCCATTTTCTTACCAACAAATGGCAGGACTAACCAATTACTATAATGACCAACACTGGTCCTTCATTTTTATCACTTGGAATGAAGAAAATGGAAAAGTAATTGAAGTAGCTGAAAACAATCAAGGAACCTATACGTCCTACTTAAGAGAAAATGCGATTACCATTGCAGATGATGTGGATTTTGTCTGGTTCAAAACAAAAGTCCGCAAGCAGACCTATAGATATGCCTATTCCTTTGATGGAGAAACATGGCAAGATTTACCAATCGAATTTGATTCTGCTATTCTCTCGGATGATTATGTATTACAAACTTGCGGCGGATTCTTCACCGGAGCATTTGTCGGACTAGCAGCGGTTGACTATGCAGGCTATGACACAAAAGCTGTGTTTTATGAATTTGATTATCGAGAGATGGATGAGGAAGGGCGCAGTTAATTATTATATTGATTTAGAGTAAACTCATTTTTTGTGAGTTTACTCTTTTTCGCTAATTTCTTTCAGTTGGCGGATGAAAAAGTGGATACCCTTAGGTGCTGCATTTTTTTTCAATCCTGATTGGCGATCTTAGTTTTCTGAGATTCCCCTATAAAGCTCATCTAACAGCTCCTAACCTTATATACATTTACATATCTAACTCTTATCTTTTCGCTTTTAGTTAGTTAAAACGCAAAAAATAAATGTGAATCCGAGCTATTTTTAAATAATTAACTAGATAATCTTCCGATTGGAACGGTTAAACAGTGAATGATTGTTAGAAAATAGATTAGGGAATGCAAGTTGTGATAAGTAAACTCATAAAAGAAGAATGCTAGAAAAGTAGAGAAAAAATAGGATTAATGAAATAATCGAGATCCTTATTTTTTAACAATTTTCGAAAACCATAAATGAATTGAAGGAAGCTTAGTGTGGGTGAAAGAATAATTACAAAAAAATATTGACTTAAAAAAATGGCTATGGTAATCTATAAACGAAAATAGTGGGAACGTTTCCAAAATGCATCTTCGTTAAATTTTTATTTTTTTAAACGAAAATGGAAACGTTTCTAAAATGTATTGGGAGGAGATTGAATTGGAAAAGACATTGGGACCAGGTGGTGAGATAAGGGCGGCACAACGGGATAAAAAAAATATCTCGAAGTGGGAAAAATTAAAGAAACAGTTGCGGCGTGATAAGTGGATGTACTTGTTGCTCTTACCAGGTATCATCATGACGTTTATCTTTAAGTATGTGCCAATGTACGGTGCTGTGATTGCATTTAAAGACTATAATCCTATGCTAGGAATTTTGGAAAGTCCTTGGTTAGGACTAGATCACTTTAGGGAATTTATCAGTTCACCAAATTTTACGCTTTTGCTAAGCAACACATTAAAAATTAGCATTTATGGTTTATTGTTAGGTTTTTTTCCACCAATTATTTTAGCACTGAGCTTGAATCAAATTATCAATAAAAAAATAAAACAGAAAATCCAGTTGATTCTATATGCGCCGAATTTTATCTCAGTAGTTATTATCGTGGGGATGCTGTTTTTGTTCCTATCCGCAAATGGACCTATTAATGGGTTAGTAGAAAAGGTTACGGGGCAACCAATTATGTTCATGTCTAATCCAGCTTATTTCAGAACGATTTATATTTTATCGGGAATTTGGCAAGGAATCGGCTGGTCATCCATTCTTTACACCGCAACACTGGCGGGAGTCAGTACCGATTTATATGAGGCAGCAAATATCGATGGGGCAAATATTTTACAAAAGATTTGGCATATCGATTTGCCTGCATTGAGGCCTGTGATGGTGATCAGCTTCATCTTGGCCGCCGGCGGTATTATGAATGTAGGATATGAAAAAGCCTACTTGATGCAAACTTCAATGAACATCCCTGCCTCAGAAATCATTTCCACTTATGTATACAAAGTCGGCTTGCAATCAGGTGATTATGCCTACTCTGCTGCTGTTGGTCTGTTCAATATGATTATTAATGTCGTTTTATTACTGATTGTCAACAATATAACCAAGCGGCTAAACGATGGTCAAGGCTTGTAATGAAAGGAGAAAATTATGAATAGTGCTTTATCAAAAATCGACCGTCAAATCTTATGGTTGAATCGAGTGATTGTAACTTTTTTAGTCGTCATCACCATTGTTCCGCTGATTTATGTACTGGTAGCTTCTTTTATGGACCCAGCTACTTTGATCAATAAAGGTATAAGCTTCAATCCGAAAGATTGGACAATACAAGGATATCAGCGGGTACTTGCAGATGACTCCATTTTACGCGGTTTTATAAATTCGTTGTTTTACTCTTTTAGCTTCAGCTTATTGACTGTATTTATTACGATGATCACTGCGTATCCTTTGTCTCGACCTAACTTGGCGGGGAAAAAGATCATTATGACTTTTTTTGTCATTACAATGTTCGTTGGTGGCGGCTTGATACCTACCTATTTATTGGTAAAGAACTTGGGCATGTTAGATAGTGTATGGGCGATTATCGTACCAGGTGCTATAAATGTGTGGAATATTATCTTAGCCCGTACCTATTTTAGTGCTTTGCCAAAAGAACTTTCTGAAGCTGCTACTATCGATGGCGCCAATGACTTGCAAATACTGTTCAAAGTCATGCTTCCATTAGCTAAACCAATTATGTTCGTATTGTTTTTATATGCCTTTGTTGGGCAATGGAACTCATATTTTGATGCCATGATTTACATCAAAGATCCCGACTTACAGCCGTTGCAACTCGTATTAAGAAATATTTTGATCCAAAACCAACCCTCACAAGACATGGTGGGAGCCAATACTGCCATGGCAGAAATGAAACAAATTGCTGAGTTGATCAAATACGCAACGATCGTCATTTCTAGTCTGCCATTAATCATAATGTATCCTTTTTTCCAAAAATATTTTGATAAAGGTGTTTTAGTTGGTTCTGTTAAAGGGTAAGAATTGTTCACTATTTGTATGAATAAAAATTATAAAGGAGATTTTAAGATGAAAGCAAAATGGATGCTGCCAATCGTTTTTACTTCCGTACTAATTTTGGGGGCTTGTGGAGGCTCAAAAGAAAAGAGTAAATCAAGCCCTGATTATGAACTAGAAAATGTCTCTTTTCCATTGAAAGAAAAAGTATCTTTAAAAATGATGTCTCAAAGTGCCCCTTTGGCTCCCAATGATCCTAATGACAAATTGATTTTCCAACGATTAGAAGAAGAGACCAATCTCCATATTGATTGGACAAACTACAGTAGTGATTTTGCCGAAAAAAGAAATTTGGATATCGCTAGTGGTGATTTACCAGATGCCATCTTCAACGCCGCTGCAGGTGACTATGATTTATTAAACTGGGCGGAAAGTGGTGTTATTGTACCAATTGAAGATTTGATCGAAGATTATATACCAAATCTGAAGAAAATTTTTGATGAAAACCCCGAATACCGACAAATGTCTACTGCACCTGATGGTCACATTTACTCTATGCCTTGGATTGAAGAATTAGGCGAAGGAAAAGAGTCGATTCATACAGTAAATGGGATGGCTTGGATCAACAAGGAGTGGTTGGATAATTTGGGTCTTGAAATGCCGCAAACCACTGATCAGTTGATGACTGTGTTGGAGGCTTTCAAGACGCAAGATCCAAATGGTAATGGTGAAGCAGATGAAATTCCTTTTAGCTTTATTAACAATGGAGGAAACGAAGACTTAAAATTTTTAATGGGGGCATTCGGTCTAGGTGATAATGATGACCACTTAGTCGTTGATAACGATGGCCAGGTACAATTTACTGCTAACAAAGAAGGGTATAAAGAAGCCATCAAATATTTCAATGAAATGAATAATAAAGATCTTATTGATAAAGAGGCTTTCGAACAAGATTGGAATACGTATGTTGCCAAAGGGAAAGAACATAAGTATGGCGTGTACTTTACTTGGGATAAAGCAAATATCACGGGTGCAGATGATAGTTATGACGTCTTGCCAGTCTTAGCGGGACCAGATGGAACGAAACACGTTACTCGTACGAATGGCATGGGTTTCTCAAGAGATCGTTTCGTAATTACTAGTGCGAATAAGAACTTGGAACTTACAGCTAGGTGGATAGATAAAATGTATGAACCGTTACAGTCTGTCCAAAATAACTGGGGAACCTACGGTGATGAAGCACAGGCGAATATTTTTGAATTAAAGGATGATATGTTAAAACATTTGCCTTTAGAGGGGACAGCACCGGGGGAACTAAGACAAAAAACCGAAGCTGGAGGACCATTAGCAGTTCTTGATTCTTATTACGGCATAGTCACTACTATGCCAGATGATGCGAAGTGGCGTTTAGATTTGATGCATGACACGTATTTGCCATATATTACAGAAGACAATATCTATCCGCGTGTCTTTTTAGAAAAAGAAGAAACAGATCGATTAGCAAAAATTGAAACAGATATGTGGGATTACATCTATCGCAAAAGAGCAGAGTGGATCACCGGCGGTAAAATCGATGAAGAATGGGAAGAATACCTTGCTGAATTGGAACGTGTAGGTTTGGAAGAATGGGTTCAAATAAAGCAAACTGGCTATGATAATTTTTTGAAGGGAGCACAATAAGTGTTAGTAGAAGAAACGGCGATTTTGGATAAAGCAAATCGATTTATTGAAATGATGCGAGGAAAAGTTAACCCTCAGTATCGACAAAACTATCATTTTTCCGCACCCATCGGGTGGATAAATGACCCCAATGGGTTTATATATTACAAAGGGCATTACCATCTCTTCTATCAATACTATCCTTACGATAGTCGATGGGGGCCCATGCATTGGGGGCATGCGCGCAGTAGTGATTTGGTCCATTGGGAAGATCTACCAGTAGCGTTAGCCCCAGATCAACCTTATGACAGCGGCGGGTGTTTCTCAGGAAGTGCAATTGAAAGAGACGGAAAACTATATTTATTTTATACAGGCTGTCAAGAAATTGATGGTATTAGCCATCAGCATCAATGTTTGGCGGTCTCTGAAGATGGTATTCATTTTAGCAAATACAGTGGTAATCCTGTGGTAGCAGAAAAACAGCTAGGTGAGAATGGGCTGATACAAGAATTTCGTGATCCTAAAGTAATTGTTCACAACGATGCTTACTATATGGTAGTAGCTACTAAATCTACACAGTCTACTGGTAGAATAGTGATGTTTCAATCGTCAGATTTGTATACTTGGCACTTTTATTCTGTGTTGCTAGAAGGGACTTCAGAGCAAGGAATAATGTGGGAATGTCCTGATTTATTCCATTTAGACGGACGAGATGTCTTAATCATGTCACCGATACAAATCAAGAAGAACGGACTGGAATATCATAATATCAGTTCTACCATGGCTTGTATTGGTGAGGTAGACTGGGAAACAGGTCAGATGATAGTTGATAATTTCCATGAAATGGATTTTGGAATGGATTTTTATGCACCACAAACAACAACAGATCCTAATGGTGGACGGGTGATGATTGCTTGGATGCAGATGTGGGATCGTACATTGCCTACACATGAGTTAGGCCATCTTTGGGCAGGCTCTATGAGTTTGCCCCGAGAGTTAAGAGTGAAAAAAAATCGATTGGTACAAAAACCCATCTCAACTGTATATAGTCATTTAGTTTATCAACAAGGCAGTGAAAATATCGCAGTGACTGACACATCAGTCGTATTTCGAAACGCACTGTCGGATTCTTCATATTTACATCTAGTCGCAGATTTGGAGAAAGCAGAAGTTTTTACAATTGAATTACTGCGGTCTAAGACGGATTGTCTCAAACTAGCCTATGACACTGCTACACAGGTTTTTGAATTGGATCGTCAGAAACTAGGAAGAGAGCTTACAGGGGCGGAAGAAGACCCTCTGAATGTCCGAAAAGTTGAAGTACCTTTGATTGATAATCAGCTCGTTCTTGAGATTTTTAGAGATACCTCATCAGTTGAAGTCTTTATTAATGGGTTAGAAGTTATGACGGCTACTTTCTATGAGCTGGAAAAAGCTCGAGATATCTTGTTTCATTCGATCGGAGAAAGTCGTATTCAAGCTTTTGAAACAGCGAGTGTGAAATAAATGTTTGATTGCTTAGGCGATGAATCAATTATTTAATAGGTTTTGAAGGATAATTTTTTAGAAAAGAACAGATAGCTAGATTTCCCATGGATTTGCTATTAGTATTTTGAAAAAATTAGTAATTTATGACAAAATTCATTATACTAAACTTGTGCAGAAATGTGAGGGATCAACTATGAAAGCAACAATGAAAGATGTCGCAAAATTAGCAGGTGTCGGAGTAGGAACTGTTTCCCGGGTATTGAATAACGGTTCTGTTAAAGCTTCTACTAGAGAAAAAGTTGAAGCAGCAATGACAGAGTTAAACTATCAACCAGATTTTTATGCCCGGGGGTTAAAGATGAAGCATACGAACACGGTTGCTTTGATTCTACCCACTGTATGGCATCCATTTTTTGGCGAATTTGCCTACCATGTAGAAACAGCATTAGAAAGACAAAACTACAAGCTTTATTTGTGTAACTCCAGTGGGAATAGTGAAAAAGAACAAGAATATATCCAGATGGTCAGCCAAAATAAAGTAGACGGCATCATTGGAATTACTTATTCAGATATCGATGAATACATTTCGAGTAATCTGCCTTTTGTTAGTATTGACCGTTATTTCACTGAAGAGGTGATTTATGTGACCGCTGACAATGCGGCCGGTGGACGTTTGGCTGCAAATGAACTTTATCGCCGAGGATGTCAGAATGTAGCATATATCGGTGGGTACCAAGAAACACCGAATGAAACGAAGAGTCGTCGAAAATATTTTGAGATCGAGTGCCGTCAACTGGGGATTTCCTATAAAGCGTTAGATATGTTAGAACCTTTAGACCATCTCTCAGAACGTGTAACAAATTTTTTGTTAGAGAATCCCGATATCGATGGGATTTTTACGATCAACGATCCAATGGCATTAGCTGTCATTGATATGCTTGAAAAAATAGGGAAAAACGTACCAGAGGATGTCCAAGTTATCGGATTTGATGGTCAAAAGATGACAGAAGGAGATCCTTATCTAGTCTCAACGATTGCCCAACCTACAAAGCAAATGGCGGAAGTGGCAGTGGCAAAATTAATTGCTGTCATTAATGGAGAGACAGTAGAAAAACGTACCGTATTGCCGATTGAATTTGGCGAAGGTGGCACAACGAAACCTTTAGTGAGAAACGATTTTGCTTAGTGCAAATACGTTTCTTTTTTTGAAGATAAGTGAATGAAAGGTGTAGATAAAATGTTATATGGTGGAATTGAAGCTGGTGGAACAAAGTTTGTCTGTGGGATTGGTAATGAACAATTACAAGTGATAGAACGGAAAAGTTTTCCTACCACAACACCAGAAGAAACGATGAAGCAAGTGTTTGATTTCTTTGATAAGTACAAAGGAAATATCGCATCAATTGGTGTAGGAGCATTTGGGCCAATTGATATTCAAATCGAATCAAGAACTTACGGATATATCACCAACACACCGAAGTTAGCTTGGCAAAATTATCATTTTGTCGGAGCTTTGGAAAACGCCTTGTCGGTTCCCATCTATTGGACTACCGATGTAAATGCTGCTTGTTATGGAGAATATATGGCAGGTTATGGAAAAGGTAAAAACAGTGTTCTGTATTACACCGTTGGTACTGGTGTTGGTGGTGGTGCTGTAGTGGGTGGGAAAATAGTCGCAGGTTTCAGTCATCCTGAAATGGGACATATGCTCTTACAACGTCATAATGAAGATCAATTTGAAGGAATCTGTCCTTTTCATCATGATTGTTTGGAAGGGTTAGCCTCAGGACCCGCGATTGAAAAGCGCTTTGGAAGAAAAGCCCAGACCATTTCATTTGATCATCCTTATTGGACGATTGAGGCAGATTATCTTGCTCAGTGTGTGTATAACACAACGTTACTATATGCACCGGAAGTAATAATTTTAGGCGGGGGTGTAATGAAACAGCCGCAACTACTCGAGTTGATTCGCCAAGCGTTTAAAGAAAAAATGGGTTCCTACGTAGATACGCCCACTCTCGAAGAATACCTACTAACTCCAATGCTTGCTGACGATGCAGGTTTGATCGGCTGCTTAGCTTTAGCAATAAAGAAGTTGGAACAATAGCAGCATGTTAAAGAACGTGTGAGAGAGTTTTTATAGCAGTTAGGATAGATAAAAAGGTTAACTAAAATGAGAGCTAGAAAAAAGGATGGCTAATAATAGATGTTCATATATATTTTTTGCGTAATCGAATGTCGCAAATAAGAATTTTTTCTTTCGTTCTCGTCTTCAGTTATATTGTTGTCTAGCTGCCTCAAAATTACTTCTTAGTGCTTGTTTTTTTCTATTAGCCCGAGCAAAGAAAAAGGAAACAGAATGTCTTATTAAAGCCAATTAGGCCTACGCCTAATTGGCTTTCTATATTCCTGTGCTAATTGTGTTTGGGTGGGATGAATATCCTTTTTATTAATAATAGTGACGGTGTAATGAACGGTTTTGCTAACGGTAAAGATTCAACTTTCTACAAACGCGAACATCCTTTGAATTTGATTTACTAAAAGCTGGGTAGCTTCTCATCAGTCATTCTCTTCATTGGGGTTAATAAAGTGTTGTCAGTCATCCTGCCCTATTCTCAACAAGTACCTGCCTAATGCCTTCTTCAAACGTTGTGATCTTAAAATGAGGAAATGCCTTTTTGAATTTATCAGAGACAAAAAGATTATCCACCGTGTATCTAGGTAATAACTCACTTAGTTCGCGCGCGTTTTTACTGAATAGCTTAGCAAGTTTAAATTGCCACAAAGGAATGACACGGTATTTCAATGGTTTGCCTTCAATTTTTTCGGCGAGATCGATCATGTCTTGGAAACTATGAGGTGTATCACAGGGCAAATGCCAAGTCTGGCCATAGGAACTAGGCGTATTTCCGATAAGGGCCATTGCTCGGCTAGCATCAGGTGTCCATATAAGTGTGCGTAAAGTGTCCTTATTGACAGGTATTTTGACGGGAGCATTGTGGACTATATTGTTTAAGACGAGTGTATTGGTAATGCTCTGGGTCTTGCCTGGGCCGTAAAACTCGGGGGCTCGACAAATCACCGCATCTAAACGGCCACTTTCCATCTCGGATAAAACCAATTGAGCCATTTTAGAGCGCACGAGGGACTTCCTGCCTGCTGGAAAAAATGGCGTGTCTTCCTTTTGGGGTGTACGATCCTTTGGATACATATAAGTATTATCAAAAAAACCAGTTTGCTCTGTGCTTCTTGGCAAGCGCGGATGACATTTTCTGTGATTTTCATAAAATTGGTTTCCCACAGCTCTGCATCCATCGGTAACCCAACAGTGAAGTAAACAATCTCACTATGTTCAATCGCTTTTTTCGTTTGCGAAAAGTCCATCAAATCTGCGGAAACGATCTGATCTGTAGGATTGATTTTTTGAGGCTTCCGGCTAACTAGCCGAAGCTCATTTGTGTAATTTTTGTATAGTTCTTTTGCTAGTTCATAGCCGATTTGTCCATTGCTTCCTAAAATTGTTTGCATGACTGTACCTCCTCAAGATATAGTTTTGCTACAGCACGTACAGAAAAAGGATTTTGGCCAGTGATGATCCGCCCATCTTTTAGGGCAAATGCTTTATAAAAGCGTCTTTTTTTGAATTGAGCGTTTCTTTCTTCTGCGGCGGTTTGATTAAAGAAAGGAACTTTGTTCATTTTCCCGGCGAGAAATTCTTCGGTTTTCGTAAATCCTGTGATTTTTTTCCCAGAAATCAAAAAGCTTCCTTCTCTATCTTTTATATTTAGTAAACCAGCGATTCCGTGGCAAACAGATAAAATATACCCATTGTTTTCATAAATGGCTAAAGCGAGTTCTTGCAGCTCTTTATTATCAGGAAAATCCCACATGACACCATGCCCTCCGGTAAAATAAATCGCATGGTAGTCATTTGGATTTACTTCTGCGGGTTTTTTCGTTTGAATCAAGCCGTTTTGAATGAAATTTTCTTCCAGATAAATGTTCATAATGGCTTGATCTATATATTTCATGCTTCTTGGATCTAGAGGAACAAAGCCTCCTAATGGACTTACGAAATCAACGTCAACCCCTTGTTGATAGACCTCATCTAGAAACTCGGCACTTTCTCCTAACCAAAGTCCGGTAGCCTCGTTCGTGCCAGCATATTTTTGAATGTTTGTTTCAACAACTAATACTTTCTTCATGAATGGTCCCTCTCGTTCATAATGTGAAGGACTTTTGTTAAAAAGGATTGGAGTTTTTTTATTTCTGTTTGCTCATGATCGAGATAGTAATAATTTTTTGTTCCTTCTTGCCTGAAATTCACGATTTTGGCTTCTTTCAAGATTTTCAAATGATGTGAAATGGCGGGTCTAGATAAATTGGTGGCCTCTAATAAGGAAGTGACCTGTAAGCCAGCACAATTTTCCGCTTCTAGCAACCGAATGATGATAGCTTGTCTTTTTTTGTCACCTAGCGCGATTAAAAAATCACTTAACTCAGAAAAATCTTGTTGCAGATTGGCATAGTCTATCATAATTGTCTCTCCATTATCGTTTAAAAGTTTAAACCATTAAACCATTTAAAGGAGATTTTTGCAATAAAAGAAGCTCGAGAGCATTCCTCTTCTCCACCATCGCTAAGGAGATTAGAATGTTTTGTAAGCAAATAGATAATAATGGAAAAGCATAAGAGCGTTTGAGCCTTTTTGTGTTTAGAAGCAGCTTATTTTTTTATGAAGTGGTTAAGAGCCGTGTGTTGCTCATTTTTTGTTGTTGTGTTATGTATGTAACATCTAGACAAAAGACGTAGTGAGATATGAGGCGGAGAATATGAGAGACTTACAGTTAGCATTTATCAGTAATCGCACAACTAAGCGCTTATTTCGAGTTTTGAGTGTGATGGAACGAGATCGTTTATTTACAATTGGTGAAATGGCAGAAAAGATGCAAGTCACACAACGCACAATTGCAAATGATCTCAAGTATGTGAAAGACTATTTTGGTGATTGTATCACCCTAATTTCGGGGAATAGTGGCTTTCTTTTTGAAGAGAAAAAACCTTCCGTGTACCAAGAAAAGAAACAAGATTTGCTAGAAAATGAGTGCTTATTTGAAATCATCGGTCATATTTTTCAAGGGGAATTGATGGATATTGACGAGTTGGCCCATCATTATCATTTTTCTGAGAGCACGTTTCGACGGTTGTTGGGTCAATCGAACAAAATATTGAGCAGTTATCGGTTAAAATGGGTGTCGAATCCATTGACAATTGAAGGGAGCGAAGCGGATTTACGGAAATTCTTCAAAGACTTTTATTACGAAGGGATTGATACTGCCCATACCCTTGTTCCCGATCCCGCATTGCATGAGTTGGTCTTAACCCAGTTAAACAACAAACTAGGACAATATGATATTGGCTCTGGAACAACACCAGCTGCTTTTTACTATACTTTTTTTATTGCAATCAAACGGGCGAGCCTTGGTTTTCCGATAACAGTCCCGAAATACTTGATTGAATTAGCCTACAAAGGAAATAGCTTCTCCCTCCTGTATTCTTTAAAAGACGGAATCAACAAGCTTTACGGCGTAGAACTAGCGAAGGAAGAATTTGCATGGATTTATTTAGTTACTATTTGTAAACGTACCTTAGATCGAGAAGCATCGGAGGAAAAGTTCTACCAGCAGTTTCATCAAGGATCAGAAATTGCCAAACTTACGGAGGCTTACTTACAAGAGTTTGAGCTCACAAATGAGAGCTATGCCAAGATAAAAATTTTCATGCAATCCTTCTTTTTGTCTAGAAAAGTGAACTATGCGTTAGCTCCTGCATTGAACAAAGAGGCACAGGATATCAAAGAATCTCTCATGCGTTCTGACAATGAAAACTATCAACGGAATTTACGATTTTTAAAGAAGCATCAAAGAAAAGACTTTTTGGCTGCACCATATCTTGAAGATATTTGTGTGAGTTTAACGATCTACAGTGATTTGATTTTTGATTTTTATTCACCAACAAAAAGAATTTATTTTCTTCTAGAAGGTGATCACTTCATCTGCCAACAGATTCGAACTCGTGCAATGCAACAGTTTGGTACAAAGCACACGTTGACCTTTTTGCCATTGCAACATCTGACACAAGAAATATTAAATGCCGATCATATTGATTTGATTGTCACAAACTATAATCGGTACCTCTTAGACTATATTATTGAAACAGATTACTTGTTATTGAAAGCTGTCCCAGATGAGCATGACTGGCGGAATCTGGAAAGAAAAATTGATCCGTATCGAAAACCATTTCTCTAATCTCCGTACACTCGTTAAAAGTATTAACGAGTGTTTTTTTTCATTTATTTCATCTGTCTATGAAAATGTTGATTCCAATTTGACCAAAAAATCAGGTAACCTTAATCATGTAAGAAAAAGGTATGCATACAAACTTACAAATAAAAGTATCAAAAACCTTCGTTTTTTAGAATAGATATTTGTTATGTATTCTCTAAAATAGAAAACCTAATCTAATAACTTTTCCAAGACATTCGATCCGATCGAATGTCTTTTTTTGTCGTCAACCCAAAAACGAAGAATTTTGAGATACAACAAAGGGGAGGATCATGATTGAGAAAACAAAAAGGTGGATAATATTTATGGGAATACTCTCAGTTTTATCATTACCGTTGGTAAACGCTGCAGAAGTCCAGCAAGTTGAAACAAATGGGACCATTGGATTTACTGGTGTCTATGAACCCATTGGTACACCTGATCCAGCGCCGCCCGAAACTATTGTCAGACCACCAATTACCGAAGTGGCCAAACCAGATGGTACGTTGCCACAAACAAACGAAATAGGACATTCATGGCACGCTTGGCTAGGCGTTTTTCTAATCAGTTTCGTCTTCCTCTTATGGAAACAAAAAAGAAATCATAATAAAAATCTAAAACAATAAGAAAGCAGGAATAACCAAATGAAATTTATTCGTTTAGCAACAATTGCCGCACTATCAACTACTATTTTAGCAGGAGGAGCAGCTTCTGTTTTTGCCGATGAAATGAGAGAAGTAACAACCGAAGGTCAAATCCAGTTTACAGCGGATGAAGACGGTGATTTGGAAGTCATCCCTCCTGTACCTGATCCGGATGTGATTATTCCACCGATTATCGATCCAGTTACAGGTCCATTGTCTATCGTACAGGCACCTACAATGAACTTTGGTACTCAGGTCATCTCCAACCAAGATCAAACATATAATATGGTTGCAGAGACTGCTGAACTCGCTAATCCAGAAGAAGGTGGGCCTACTGACGTTCCATATATTAGTTTTGCTCAAGTACAAGACGTTCGTGGAACCAATGCTGGATGGGATCTAAAAGTGAGCTTAAGTGATTTTGAAGCTCCAGAAGCACAAAATAAAATTCTAACGGGAGCGCAAATCACCTTTGCTAATGCTCAGTTAAGTTATGAAGGTAGCAATACTGATAACGAACCTACAGTGCACCAGGCTGGACTAACATTACTTCCTAATGGTGCAGCGCGTTCAGTGATGACTGCGGCACAAGGACAAGGTGCAGGAGCTTCTTCAGTTATCTGGGGAGACCAAGCAGACTTGACTGCCCAATTTGAAGCAGAGGACTTTAATCCTGAGACAGACGTTGTAGAAAACAACGCAATACAATTGTCGATTCCAGGTTCAACAGCCAAAGATGCGACAACGTATACGTCAACGCTAACTTGGGAATTAAACTTAACACCTGGAGACGAACTATAAAAGCCTTGTAACCATTTGTTTTGAAACTCTCGGCAGCGTCACAGTAAAATTGTGACGCTGTTTTTCTAAGAAAGGAGACGTAACCTTGAAACAAACAACTTTAGCTCATCGTTTTCAAAGAGCCTATTGGTGGGTACTTACGCTTCTTTTTCTTCTTTTTGGAATTTTTCCATCAGTAGCTCAAGCGGAGGAAACACTGTCATTTTATGTCACGCCTGAATTTCCTGAAAGCCAGGTAGAAGGATCAAATAGTTATTTCGATTTGAATCTAGCAGCTGGAGCAACAGAAACCTTAGCATTGAAACTGCAAAATGTTAGTAGTGACCCAATTCAAGTGCAAGTAACCCCTCATACAGCGTATACCAATGTTCATGGAGTCGTTGAGTACGGAAAAGATGCCCAAGAACCAGATAGTAGCCTTACTTATTCATTGGACGAATTGATTGACTCATCTGGCGTCATTGAACTGGCAGGAAATGAAACCCAAAAAATTAGTGTTCCTTTACATATGCCAGAAGAATCGTTTGAGGGATTTTTAGCGGGAGGTCTACGGATTTCGGAAGTCAAAGAGGAGCAAGAAGAAACGGCAATCAATGAAGAAGGCGTAGCGATCAAAAATGAATTTGCCTATGTGATTGGGATTGTTGTCAGCAATTCTCGGGATTCAGTTCAACCGGATCTCGATTTATTAGCTGTTTTTGCAGATCAGTTGAATTATCGGAATGTGATTAGTGCAACGATCCAAAACTTCACGCCTACCTTTGTCAATCGAATGGCGGTGGAAGCGACAGTACAACGAGCAGGAGAAAACGAGGTTCTTTATGAAGCGAGTGAAGAAATGATGCAAATGGCGCCTAATTCTAATTTTGATTTTCCAATCTCGTTAGAAGGCGATCGCTTTCAAAGTGGCGACTATGTATTGAAATTAAGAGCAATATCTGGTGAAGATGAGTGGGTATGGGAGAGACCCTTCACAATTAAAGCAGATGAAGCCAGGGCATTGAATCAAGCAGATGTGACCATTGATTCAAGTATGAATTGGTGGATGATTGGCGCAATCATTTTACTTGTTCTTTTACTGGGGGTCATTCTTTATCTACTTATTCAAAAAAAGAAAGCAAACCGAAGCGAACAAGAGTAGTAAAAAGGAGTGAATGGAATGACCACGAGATTAAGAAGACCGCTGCTTCTATTAGGGGCGTCTATTCTAATGATGCAAGCATTGATTCTATCGATTGGCATGGTCTACGCTGAGACAACGATGGACACTGAGGAACAAAAACAGGTAGAACACCCATCCATGAAAAATCTTCTAAAAGAAGAACAGGCTAGTGATGCGCGCTTTTTCTTTACTCAGGCGCGGATGCAAGGCACGGTAGAAGAAACCATACAAGTAACCTTCTTTTCTGATCAAGAAGTGTCAGAGGCACGAGTATTTTTACCTGAAGAAGCAACGCTTATCAACGAGCAGTTACCGGCAGGGGGATCAGTCGAACAGATAGAGCAGTCTCAGGAATGGCTGGTTCAGTCAAAACGGGCGCAAAATACATTTGTTCTTCCTTTAGTATTTGAACAGGCGGGACGCTATGAACTGTCTGTGGGAGGAGCAACGGCTTATCTTGAAATCAGTGAACAAGAAGATAGTATTGTGGAGAACCCTACTGAAGGAATAGAAGCTTCTGATGATTCTCAAACAGTACAAGCGGATCTGGAAGCGAAAGAGAATGCAGTAGAAGAGAATCAAATGAAGGAGCAGCCATCACAAAGTTTAGATAATGAATACAGTTCAAATGCTACCGTCACAAAAGATAATTTTTTGCAGCATTTTGACTTACAGGGTTCTGCAACGTATGATTCCGAAACAGGGGAAGTAACCTTAACTACAGCTAGTAATAATCAAGTTGGAAATGTTACATTGAAGGAAAAATTAAGTGTAAATTATCCATTTGTTTTGACAGGGAAGGCAAATATTGGTTCTAATACGAATGGTGCAGATGGTATGGCTTTTGGTTTCCATAGATCTGAAAATTCTGCTGTTGGAAATAGTGGAAACGGTATGGGGATTGCTGGCCTAACAGGAGGCTTTGGATTCAAATTGGATTCAAATTTTAATACAACTCAGGGAGCGGGTGCAGCTAGAGATCCGGCTGCTTTAGGTGGGGCTCCTTTTGCTGGATACGTTTATCATGAGACGAATGGTTTATTGACTACTTATATGGGAAGCGATGCTCCAGCAAAGCGAACAGGGACATTGAATGGCGCTTACGATGATATAGTCATTGAGTATCTGCCAAGTGAAGAAGCAAATATTTTCCGTATTAACTATAAAGGAGAAACCTGGGAACGAGATATATCCGATTGGCAAGGAATCGATACTACTGCATTATCTTTTTTAATCTCAGGAAGTACAGGTGCAAGAAACAATGTTCATAGCTTTATATTTGAACAGATGGACTATGTAATAGGGACAGGAGAAGTTGAAGTCAGTTATCGTGATGCAGCTACAAATGAAGAAATAATACCTAGTCAATTGTTAGAAATTCCTTTTAAATCAGAGGCAGTTCTTAATCCAAATTCAGGGATTGATGATGAACCGTACCTTCTTGGTTATGACTATAGTCATGTTGAGACAGATGCACTTTATTTCGATGAAACAAACAATACGATAAAACCAGAGGCTGAGCGTCGGAATGTTACTTACTTTTTTAATCGTGCTGAGTCCGAGGTGACAATTCATTACATTGATGATGCCGGGACAGTTATTTCGCCATCTGATACAATCATTGGTTATGTGAATGAGGAGCTAGAAGTAACGATTAAAGAAATAGAAAACTACAAGTTTTTATTTGAAAGAGACAATCAATTATTGAATACGGTATTTACTCGAGAGCAACAAAATTATTGGCTCGTTTATATCTTACAGGGCTCCATGCCACCAGTAGATCCATTGGATCCTGAAATAGAAGTGAACCCAGAAAATAAACCAGAGCTGCCAGAAAATCAAGGGCTTCTGAGTATTGACTTCATTTCCTCCTTTAACTTTGGCTCACAACCTATTTCAGTTCATGACCAAACCTATTACGCGCAACCACAACGTTTATTGGATGAAGACGGAACTGTAAATGAGATGGAAGAGCGCCCTAACTATGTTCAGATCAGCGATCGTCGATCAGCTACTGAGCGTAACGGCTGGCAGCTATCGGTTACCCAGACGAAACAATTTGAAGGATTAAAAAATCAACAGCTTACAGGTGCGAGTATTACTTTCTCAAATCAACAATTAGTGACCGCTCAAGGTGGCAATACCCCTTCTTTACAGACAGCCAACCCGTTAACGTTGGTACCAGGAAACAAGCGAGCACTGATTCGTGCGGAAGATACTGAAGGAACAGGCACATGGATCTATCGTTTTGGAGATGAGCATACCGCAAGGGAAAGTGTTACGCTCAACGTACCGAAAGGTTCAAATCCTGAAGCCACAAGCTATTCCACAACCCTGATATGGGAATTGAATACTATTCCTGACAATTAAAAGAGAAATTTCTTTTTTCCTTTTTCTGCCATTTATTAATGAGACCGCTAGATTGGTTCGAAAAAAGATGAATAGTTCGTGTATGATCCTGGTTCATTCAAAAGAAAGTCAAGCCATGACGAACAAAGAATTAAACGAGAAACTAAGCGTCATGCCACCAATAGTTAAAGGAAATATCAAACAAATCAAGACATATTTCAAAGAAATCTGTGGTTATGATCTAAGTGTAGAAAAGAAGAATTCTATCGTATTCAATGTGTCATAGAGTTTGCATAAATACAAATTATCTTAAAAAAGGCTTCAAAAAAAATTTTTTGAAGCCTTTTTTTGTTTTCCGCAAGTATTAAGATTAAGAACTAACGCTATTGTCTAATGACATAGTTAAGGGAAAACGTAAAGGTCTGATGTCAAAGCTAAACCTTAAAGGAAAAGACAGGAAAAAACGAATAATTTGGAAGTTACTATTTTTCGCTAATGAATTTAGACAGCAACATTATGGAGATAAAAGAATCACGATTAAGAAAGTTCACGATTGATAAAAACTTGCTAATAAATGAAACTATTTGACCTGTTCTTTCGTCATACCCTATAGAACAACGAAAGAGAGGAAATACTATGAGAAAAAAATTATTGTTAATAGCTATATTCTGTGCACTGATTCTTACGTTAGTAGTGGGTGCCATGTATAAGTACCTAATGAGTCAAGTGTATGGAGAAGAACAAACAAATTTTGAAACGCAAGTCGAAAAAACAATTAAAACTGAATTTTTTGATCGTGATATCACTCAGATTGAAGAATCAAAGAGTGGCGATAATCAATACAATAAATATTACCTGTACTATTCTGCGACTGAAAATAAAAATATTATAAAACAATTGGAAGCTCAAACTCAGGTTGCCTCGAAACAATTGAAGGATTCTCGGTCAATGGTGCTTTCCTATGTCAATGAGGAAAAGGTGAATGATGCCCTTATTAATCGACAATTAGTAACAAAGGAATATATTTGGGATGATAAAACAAAGTCTTTGAAATATTTAGGTGAATTAAAAGAATTATCTGAAATACTCTTATCCAAAAATCGAAATGAGCCTCGATTAAAAGATATTGTCAACGATGAATCAGACTTGCTTGCGATAAACAGAGTTGTACAAGAACAACTACTTAGTACTCGAACTAAATTAAAATCAACAATTGATGAGGAAGAATTAGATCAAGTGTTAACAAATGACTTTTTAAGCAAGGATAGTAAGATAACCATTCTCCCCCACTCAATACAAATCGCTTTTGATAAAGAGGTTTTAGGGTTGACAACGATGAATGTCGACATTGAAAAAATTCTGCCTTTTATTAATCCAGCGATCGTTTCTGATAATAATCTGCCGAAAAAATCCTTAGACCAAAAAAGAAACTATATCGCGCTCACCTTTGATGATGGACCTAATGATACGTCTACGAAAAAATTACTAGGAGAGTTAAAAAAAGAAAAGATCAAAGCAACTTTTTTTGTTTTAGGTCAGATGGTTGATAAGAACCCAGAGGTCGCGAAAAAAATAGTGGGAGAGGGGCATGAAATTGGCAGTCATTCATACACTCACCCAGACTTGACTCAAGTAACCCTGGATAAAGTCAAAGAAGAAGTACTGAAGACTGATAAGGCAATATTTCATGCTACAGGGGTATTGCCAAAACTCTTTCGACCACCTTACGGAGCAGTAAACGGCGCCGTTGCCAAAACCATCGGATTGCCTATTATTCAATGGAATGTAGACTCTGAAGATTGGCAAGTCAAAAATAAAGATTTGATTGTAAATAAGGTAATTGATACTGTAGAAAATGGATCAATCATTTTGATTCATGATATCCATGAACGTTCCGTAGAATCCATTCCAGAAATGGTAAGTCAACTAAGAAAAAGAGGCTATGAGTTTGTGACTATAAGCGAATTGCTCTCTTATGGACAAAAACCACTAAATCAGTATTTTGGTTTAGCTGACCAAAGAGAAATTAAATAGCAGTCTTTTCTAGTCCCTTGGAGAGTTGTTAAAGGAGTGATCTTTATTTTTAAGAATAGAAGTCAAACAAAAAAAGTGCGCTATTATGAGCATCTACTAGAAGAACTGATAGAAGGTAAATATGATCAAATGTATCGAATTGCCTACAGTTATGTTTATGATCATGAAGATGCTTTAGATGTCCTGCAAGATAGCTTTCAAAAGGCGTTAAAAAGCTTTAGAAACACAGTAGAAATTGATAATTTTCAAGCATGGTTCTATAAAATTTTAGTAAGAACCGCGATTGATCAATGGCGAGTGAAGAGACTAAGACCATTTGGGTTAGCCTTTGAAGAAACTATAGAACTAAGTCATTTTCGTTTCGATCAAAGTGAATTTCTTGAACTAAAGGAAATTCTAGAGAGAACGCCTAGTCCGGAAAGAGATATCATCATTTTAAAATATTTTGATGGATTTACCTTGCAAGAAATTGCTCAAATACTTAATTTAAATGAGAATACGGTGAAAACGAAGATGTACCGTTCTCTTGTTCAATTTAAGCATCTTTTAAATTAAAAAAACAAGATATGAAAAGGAGAATGAGCGAAATGAAACAGCACACGTTTGATGGAGAAAACCAAGAACAATTAAAGCGTGAAATAGTTGCGCGTTTTCAAATAGAAAAGGCAAAGGTATACGAAGAAAAGAAACGAAAAGTACTTAGAAGAGGCGTCGAAAGCGTGATCTTGGTGGTTTTTAGTTTTTTGATTATGCTTCAAAATACTACCTTTAGAGGTTTTGCATCAGAAATACCTATTTTGGGGGATTTGGTATCAATTATAACTGGGGAAACGCTTCTGTTCAGTCAAGAGGAAGCAGAAATCACTATTGATGTGCCTAAGATAACAGAAGAAA
Organism: Enterococcus sp. NPDC086594; assembly: GCF_044746145.1. Taxonomy (NCBI): domain Bacteria; kingdom Bacillati; phylum Bacillota; class Bacilli; order Lactobacillales; family Enterococcaceae; genus Enterococcus; species Enterococcus sp. NPDC086594. The sequence continues at coordinate 60,991 of NZ_JBIVBP010000011.1, read as the reverse complement.
ATCAAGTGTATTCGCAATTAAATGAAAAATATCTCCGTGAAGGACAACGAGCATATCAAAGTTATATAGACGTAATAAATAGGGTGGACGAAAAACAAATGTATGTCAGTGGTACCTATGATGTGAAAGTCAATGATAATCGATTTTTAGTAATCGACCGTACGTTTGAAGAGACAGTGGGGAGCACCAATGTTGAACATCGATTTGATACATTCGATAAAAAGAACGAGGTCTTATTATCATTAAAGATGTTATTTAAAACGGAAAACTATTTAGAGGTGCTGGCTCAGGAAATTGAGCACCAAATGAAAGAGCGGATGAGAGTAAATAGCGATATCAAATATTGGGTTTTAGACTATAATGATACAAATTGGTTGGAGAATGATCCGAATTTTTATATTAATGAAAATCATGAACTAGTTATTTCGTTTGATAAATATGAAGTTTCGGCTGGATACATGGGGACACAAGAGTTCATAATACCTACTACAGTATTGAAGCCGATCTTAGTTGACGAAAATTTTTTTAATTAGATCGATAAATCAGTTTAAGCTTATTCGGAAAATGATTTCTGGATAAGCTTTCTTTTTTTCGCTAGCAAGAGCGGAAAATAAAGCCTACTTTTCTAATTGGCTTTGATACCATGAGGGAAAAAATCGATGAACCCAGAGACTCTTTTATACACGTTTACTACAAAGGCAATAAAAAGTCCCTTGTTGTCTGCTTTTGTGAGTAACTTTTCCACAGTGTGGAACTCCCTGAGCCTTACTACCATTATTGGATTTGAAAATAATTAGAGATCTAATTATTAGGTAGCGAATCTTTTTATTGACTTTCCTTTTTAACCGGTGTATATTCTTTTCGAATAGTTAGATATCTAACATTTGGCGAAGGGGGAGTCGTTTTGGAGGAACTGATCGTTTCGAATTTGATGCGTTCCATTATGAATAAGTCACGGGAATCGATGGAACTGCGTATAAAAGACCTGGATATCAGTCAGCAGCAAGGAAGAATGATTGCGTATATCGCACAAAATGAAGACAAGGGATTGATTCAGAAGGATTTGGCCCAAGTGTTTCAACGTCGTGATGCCAGTATCACAAGTATGCTTCAAGGGTTAGAAAAAAAAGGGTATATCGAACGCCGCATCCCAAAAAATAATGAGCGGCAAAAAAATATATACGTTTTACCTAAAGGAAAAGCGTTGATTGATCAAACCAATGAAGCTTTTTATGCGGCAGAAAAAGAACTGGTCAAAGCACTGAATGCAGAAGAAGTCGAAGAACTGACTCGTTTGTTAAGAAAAATCGATCAAAGTCTATGAGCAATAAGCAGCCAATCACTGCTTATTGCCTAAAAGTTAGAAATCTAACAGTTAACTATCTAATAGAAGGAGGAATCATCATGGAAGAAGTCACAATGAATGAATCCAATATTTACTACTTAAGCGAAAGTCCGGTGCGAAAGGCAATTGCCCATTTATCGATTCCGATGATGGTTGGTATTTCAACCACGACGATCTATAATTTGATTAATGCCTATTTTATTGGGTTGATCCATGATACCAATATGATGTCGGCGATTACCTTGGCGATGCCCATTACGATTCTGTTGATGGCCGTTGGGAACATGCTGGGTGTTGGTGGAGGAAGCTATATCACACGACTACTAGGCAATGGAGACACTCAAAAGGGCAAGAAAGTTGCCGGCTATGCGTTTTACTCAAGCATCCTGCTCGGTGTGATCATAGGGATTGTCGCAGTAATTTTCATGGATCCGTTTATTCATTTACTAGGAGCAAGTGGGCAGACATTTTTGTATACAAAACAATATTCACTGATTTTGTTTGTAGGTGGAGCATCGTTCATTTTAAATTTTGCTTTGGAACAGTTGGTGCGTTCAGAAGGGGCATCAAAAGAATCAATGTATGGCATGTTTGTCAGTGTTGCAGTGAGTATCCTACTTGATGCATTATTGATTCTCGTCTTTAACCTACATGTGATCGGTGCAGGGCTATCACTGGTGATTGCGAACATCGCTTCAACAACGTATTATGTCTGGTTCCTAGAAACGAAAAGCGAGACATTGAAGGGCTTTTTAAAGAGCATGAAACTTTCAATCAAAGATCAGCTAGAAGTTTATAAAATAGGGATATCCGAGCTGTTTAAATCAGCTTTCATGATCGTCACCACATTATTGTTGAACAATTTTTCTGCTGAGTATGGGGACAATGTTGTGGCTAGCTTTGGTATCGCTGTTCGAATCACGCAATTACCGGAATTTTTAACAATGGGTCTATTTTTGGGCGTCATACCGTTATTTGCTTACAGTTTCTCTGCCCATAACACGAAACGAGTGAAAGAAGCACTAAAAGAAGTATCTTTGTGGATAGGTGGGATCTCCATCTTTTTTGCCTTGATTGTGTATTGGTTGCGAGTGCCTGTGCTGGGGTTATTTACAAGTGATTCTCGTGTGATCCAAGTTGGCTTAACGATTTTAGGGGCCCAGTTGGTTTCTTCGATCTTTAATGGTTTCTCTGGTTTATTCACGGGCATCTTTCAGGCATCTGGACTAGGTGCTCAGACCGGAGTGATGTCCACGATTCAAGGAACATTCTTTATTCCGATCGTTTTATTGCTGCATCATTGTTATGGATTGGATGGATTGATTTGGTCAATGACGATTACAGAAGGTATCGCGTTTGTTGCGGGTGTCTTAATGATGATTCCTTATCTAAATAAACTAAATAAGAATGATCTGCCCGCCATGCAAAACCAACAACGTATATGAATCAGATACATTCGGAATATTTGTTTATGGAAGAAAGGAAAACGAAAGGTTTCTTTTCGAACATCCTATAAGGAAAGCCCAACGAAGTTTGCTTTGTTGGGCTTCTTTACTTGCTATATATTTCCTTTTCATTAAAGTAAGAGGAGATGTTGATTCTGTTATACTTACTATTGAAAAAAACTCCATTTCAAGGATAAACGATCTTTTTCATGTATCAATAGAAGAAAAGCGTCTAAAACAAATGCTATTAGCAAAATTATCAAGCGATTGAGGAATCTACTATGCAAAAAAAAATTTATAAAGTTGTCTCTATCTCGAATAACAGTCGTCTGTTTGCGATTTTAATGGCTTTTTCAGGTGGGGCATTAGATGTCTATTCTCATAATTACTTTCATGGATTAGTTGCTACCCAGACGGGGAACATTATTTTGATGGCTTCGAATTTATCCCAATATAATTGGCAGCAAATGCTGCCTAAGATTGTATCGATCATTTTGTTTACGGTAGGATTTTTATTAGGTATTCTTCTAAAGCGCAGCAATTTCAGTCATTATTGGCGCAGTTACACCATGCTACCTGTTATTTTATCGAGCTTGATCATTCCATTGTTGTCTCAAAACTTGCACCTTTTTAAAATTGGTCTGCTTGCTTTTGGCAGTGGCTTGCTGATGCTGACGTTTACTGGAACGCAAATCGAAGGAAATCCTTATACGATCATGATGACCTCAGGAAATTATCGGAAAATGCTAAATGAATGGTATCTGTATCTGACCTCACGGAATAAAACGTCGCTTCAAAAACGCAATGCCCATAACTATACGATCGTCGTGCTCTCATTTGTCATTGGTGCTTGTTTACTAGCCTTTATCAGTCTTATTTTGAAAAAATATTCAATTTGGATCGTAACCTTCACGTTTCTGCTGGCACTTTTTATTGAAATCCATCAAGCGAAAAAGACGATTCGATAGTCAAAGAAAAACCGTCAGAGGGACTCCTGCTGACGGTTTTTCTTATAAGCTGAAACAGGAATATTTTTTAGAATGTCCTCACAGCTCCGCAATCTCCCGTACGGTATTGATGGTTCGAATCGTAATCTGTTTGCCGACGCTGGTGCTGGCTGTTTTTTTCCACCAATTGGTTTTTTGATAGTCTTTGCGGAGGTAAGACCAGAAGACGACGTCTTTGTAAGGGAAAACCTGTTCAAGCTCGGCATTCGGAGCCCCGAGTTTTTCAGATAACTCCTCGTAGGTCAGCGAAGGCATCAAAAAGATCAGGTTGTCATAGATGGTTTTATCTTCCGTTCCTGACCAGTCGGGCATATGGGTCAAGCGTTCCTGCAGCTCTGATTGGCGAATGATATAAATAGCGATATCAAAGGAAAAGTCGCGTTTGACCATTGCTTTAATCGTTTCGGCAAGGGCTTGTGGATCATCCTCTTCACTGGAAAAAATCACATTGCCGCTATTCAAATAAGTGACCACATTGCTAAACCCCAATTCTTCAAAACCGGCTTTCAATTCTTTCATAGAAATTTTGTTCTTTCCACCGACATTGATGCCTCTTAATAAAGCGATGTATCGTTGCATGGATAACCCCTCCTTTAAACCCCTTCTTTTAGCTGATTATAGAATGGATGGAGCGGAAGCACAATCCTGGCTTCTCAGCTACCCAAAATACGTGAGCGAGAAACGACGAATGCAAGCTTATTGGTGGAGTGGCTATGGCGCATGTATTTTTGCGCTGCTAATTAGTAAAAACGAATAAACAGCCTGTAAATGATAACAACTCTCACAAATCTGCTCAAGCAAGCGAATTTGTGAGGGGCACTTTCAGTCGTTTTCTCTGTTTCTGGCTTCGTTGTTAATCCACCGCAATCCTCACAGACACGGTCTGTACGGGGACATCATAAAAGGGATCTTCTCGTCGGCCTAAAAAGTCTTGGGCTTGTTGAGGGAAGAGGGCGTACATCAGCACGTCTTCTTCGCTTTTGGCATACTCAGCGATTTCTTCCCGAAAGGCTGGCAGTTGTGGTGCCAGTAGATCAGCTGGTCTGACGGTGATCACTTCAGCATCTCCGATGATTGTTTCTTTGATTTCGTCGGTGATGGGTGCTGGCGATTGACCGTAAAGTCCTTTGACGTAATCTTTGATCTCACTTGGGACAAGTTTGTAACGTTCTCCTGAAATCACATTCATCAAGGCTTGGGTACCGACCATTTGCGACAATGGGGTCACTAGTGGCGGATAGCCCAAGTCTGCTCTGACTTTTGGCACTTCTGCTAGGACTTCTTCATACTTGTCTTGCAATCCTTGTTCCGTCAATTGGCTGAGTAGGTTTGACAACATGCCACCAGGTACTTGATAGATCAAGGTTTTAGGTTCAATATCTTTGACTTTTGGATTCAGCAGTCCTTCTTCACGGAAGCGATCACGAACGGGATTGAAATGTTCAGCAATCTCAGCGACTTTCTGCAAATCAAGTCCCGTAGCAAAGCCGCAATCTTCTAAGGCGATTGCCACAGATTCGGTTGCTGGCTGACTGGTGCCGCCAGCAAAGGAGGAGATGGCGGTATCAATGATGTCTGCACCGGCTTCCGCAACTTTTAAGTAAGTCATCTCAGCGATGCCGCTGGTGGCATGGGTATGGACTTCTAGCGGTAGATCGACGGCATCTTTGATTCGGCTGACCAGCTCGTAGCCAGTTTGCGGTGTCAAAACGCCTGCCATATCTTTGATACAGATGGAATCGGCGCCGAGGTTTGCCATTTTATGGGCAAGGTCGACGAAGTAATCCACCGTATGGATTTGGCTAGTAGTATAAGAGATTGCCGTTTGACAGTGTCCGCCGGCTGCTTTTGTGGCGCGGATGGCGGTTTCTAAATTGCGGACATCATTTAAGGCATCAAACAAACGAAGAATGTCGATGCCGTTTTCAACCGATTTGGTAACAAAGTCAGCAACGACGTCATCGGCATAGTTTTTGTAGCCTAAGAGATTTTGTCCCCGTAAGAGCATTTGTAGTTTGGTCTTTTTCACTTCTTTGCGGATTGCGCGCAATCTTTCCCATGGGTCTTCATTTAAAAAACGCAGACAAGCATCGAAGGTTGCGCCGCCCCACATTTCAAGGGCATGATAGCCTGCTTGATCCATGGTTTTTAAAATCGGTAGCATATCGCTGGTAGGCATTCGTGTAGCGATCAGACTTTGTTGGCCGTCCCGCAAGACGGTTTCGGTAAATTGGATTTTTTTCATTCTTTCACTCTTTCCTGAATGATTTTACGGATCTGCTGCTGCATATCTGCTACGCTATGAGTTCTAGAACGGCCACAAACTTTGGCATCTTGTTCACAGACGTAGCAGCTTCTTGTCGGCAGTCCGATTTCGGTGCGGCTGATAGGTAAAAGCTGGTCTTGGGTTTTGGCTAAGACATCCAGATCCACCAATCGACCATAAGGATGATGGGTCTCAATCTGAACCATCATTCGTTTTAGTTCATAAGGATCTGTGGGTAGTACGAGATAATATTCCGGTCCAGTTTCCAAACTACGGTAGAGGTTTGCCAGTGGAATCAGTTCCTTGACGGCCTCTTCGATTTCCGTAATGAGTTCTTCAAAAACGGCGGTCAATGGGGCAGAATTTTTCACGGGACCGGGAATATTCATGGTGGCAACAAGCAATGCCGCTTTTTCATCCGCAGCGAGAAGCTCCCGTTGAAGCGAGCTTCTATTTTCTCGTGCCTGCAGCATATCGGTTAGCGTCACAGGGGTTCCTGAAAATAGGGCATCAGACATTTTTGACCACATCAATGATCGTGCCATCGCGGTATTCGATCAAAGCGACGGTTTTTTCCCCGTACTTGATTGGTTCGGGTTGACCGACAATGCTGTAGGCTTTTTCTTTTAATTCTTCAATGGTGTACTGGGGAATATCCAATGCTTCAAAATGGCTGATCAAGTCTTTGCGAGCAGGATTGATGGCGATCCCGATTTCCGTGACGACGACATCAATACTGGCACCCGGAGTGACGATCGTGTTGACGGTATCGACGATCGTTGGGATTCGTCCCCGCACGAGAGGAGCGATCACTAAGCTCATTTTGCACGCCATACTAGTATCTGAGTGTCCGCCAGAAGCACCGCGGATCACACCGTCAGAACCGGTGATGACATTGATGTTGAAATCCGTGTCGACTTCCAGTGCGGAAAGAATGGCGGTATCCAATTGATTGATAAACGCCCCTTTGCTTAATGGTGAGGCATACATATTGGCATCGATCTCGTAATGATTGGCGTTCTTTCCTAGCGATTGTGCGGAAGGGTGATCAAAGTCTTGGACATCGATCAGTTTTTCTACTAATCCTTCTTCTAACAGTTCCACCATGGCATTGGTAATGCCGCCGAGGGCAAAGCTGGCTTTGATCTCATCTTTGATCATTGCTTCGCGTAAAAAACGAGAGACGGCTAATGCGGCACCGCCCGTTCCAGTTTGGAAGGAGAAGCCTTGTTGGTAGTAAGGCGAGCTGGTGATGACCTTGGCTGCATACTCAGCAATCAGTAATTCCTTTGGATTTTTGGTAAAGCGGGTCGCACCTTTTGCGATCCCTGCAGGATCACCGATGGCGTCGACTTCCACGACATAATCGACATCCGTTTGGGGAATGCTGATTGGGGTATTTGGAAACGGCACAAGGGTGTCGGTGATGATCACGACTTTGTCGGCGTATTTTGCATCGACCATCGCATAGCCCAATGAGCCGCAGGTTGCTTTTCCGACGGTGCCATTAGCATTGCCATACGCATCTGAGCTAGGCGCCCCTAAGAAAGCGACATCGATGTGGATATCGCCGGCGGCAATCGCACGAGCCCGACCGCCATGAGAACGGATAATGACCGGTGCATCCATAATGCCTTCGGAGATTGCGGCACCGACTTTGTCCCGCAGACCGCTGGAGGTGATATTGGTTACGACGCCAGATTTGATATGTCCGATCAATGGTTCATGGACATTGGCGATGGAACTAGGGGCAATCGCAAGATTTTTGATGCCCATTTTTGCGATCTCGTCTAAAACGAGATTCATGATAAAATCCCCTTCGCGAAAATGATGGTGGAAGGAGATCGTCATGCCGTCCGTTAACCCTGTTTTTTCAATGGCTTCACGAATACTGCCCACGACCTTGCTTTTGCCCGGCAGGACTGGCTCGATCTTGCGACTCGCTTCTTTGTAGGCATGGATATTGGCTGTTTCATTTTCAAAGACCCCGTATTGGGTGGCATAGCATTCAGGGATGTCTTTTCCTGCTTTGTTTAACACCATAATTACACTTCCTCCTCGGTAATCAATTTCGCTGCTTTGGCAAGGGCGATCACGCGTTCCGCTCGCTCAACGATTGGCTTATCGACCATTTTGCCATTCAAGGAGATCACACCAGAGCCTTTGCTTTCGGCTTCGCGAATGGCCCAGATCACTTCTTTGGCCTGTTGGATCTCGGCTTTTGAAGGCGCATAGATCCCATTGACTAGGGGAATCTGCCGTGGATTGATTACTGATTTTCCGTCAAAACCAAGCTGCTTGATGCGAGTCGTTTCAGCAATAAAGCCATCGGTGTCATTGATATCAGAAAAGACGGTATCGATGGCGGCGATCCCTGCAGCTCTAGCTGCATGCAAAATCATACTGCGGGCAAACAACAATTCTTGCCCATCTGGGTAGCGACGGGTTTTCATATTGGTGACATAATCTTCTGCCCCTAAAGCGATCCCGATCAAACGATCGGAAGCTGTAGCGATGTCTCGGGCATTTAAAACGCCTTCGGCAGACTCGATGGCAGCCATCATTTTGGTGGTTCCTACAGGCAGATCGTTTTCTTCTTCTACTTGTGTGATCACAGCGGCAACGTCAATGATATCTTGGGCGGTTTCGGTTTTCGGTAGACGAATGACGTTGACCCCCGCTAGGACCATCGCTTCGATATCAAGGGCACCCACCGTGTCGAGGCCGTTGATGCGTACGACGGTTTCGATGGCAGAATAGTCAAAGGTTTTTAAGGCAAAATGCACCAGTGTCCGAGCGGAGTCTTTTTCATTCAAGGAGACCGCATCTTCTAAATCAAACATAACGGAATCGGCGCCATACAATGGTGCATCCCGTAGCATGGCAGCATTGGCTCCTGGTACAAACATCATCGTTCTTCTTAAACGTTCCATGTGTCGATCTCCTTCCAAGCATACTGTTCTTGTTCGGCTGCCCGATGAACGGCGGTCAGAGTTCGGGCTTTGATGGTACAGTCCAATGCGCCTTTATCGGTGGCGGTGATTTTGGCCTGTGTCACGCCTAGATGGTTCAGCGTCTCAAGGATGACGGCGCGAATTTGTTTGCCGAATTGTTTTTCGACACTGCTATCGAGGGTCAGCTCGATGGTTTGGGTTGTGGTGGGCTCGATCGCGATCAAGATATCACTGGATTCAACGGAGCCGGCAACCGCACTTTTTTTGATTTCCACTTATTATCACCTCTAAATATAGTTATGCTGCATTAAAAATGAGAACGTTGTTTCTGGCAAAAATTGCTGCAAGGAAGGTATATCTTTTTCTGCAATCGCTTTCCGAACGTTTGTAGCCGAAACGGTTGATTGGTTGATCTTCAGACGGTCGATCACGATCAGTTCAAGCTCGGGAGAAAAAACGGCAGCCATTGCCTCATTGTAGAGTTGGGTCACGGGTGAGTAAGGCTCTGAGCCTACAAAACGCGTGGTGATCGCCAACAGCGGGGCAATTTTTTCTTTGAAGAGGGTAGCATCAAAGGCGGCTTGTTTTTTGGCAATCGCCTCAGGTGCTTGCTCCTTTAAGAAATAACTGGGAAAGACCGCTGAAGAGACGAGATAGTTGTTGGTCGGCAGCACCGTTACATTTGACAGGTGAGCCAAGCCCTCCGTCACCATCTGCAGCCGTTCACTGGCAGAAAATTGTGAACGGTCTTCTGACAAAACGAACACATAAACCTGCTCCTTTTGACTCGCAGCTGTTTCAACTAAGTACAAATGTCCCTTGGTAAAAGGATTGGCGTTCATTACGATCGCGCCGTTGTTTTGTCCGATTCGCTGCCGTTGCAGTTGTTGGGCATAGCTTTCATAAGAAGGAACGCCTTGTTCCATGAACAAGATGTCTTGCGCAGCGAGCACTTCACGAAACCCGAGAGATTCAAAAAACAGACGATTTTTCGGTGCTGTATAGACGAAGGACTTGGTATAGCCCTCGTCTTTGATATGATCGCTAAGGTGCGAAATCAATTGCGTCAACAGATGTTCGGAGCGTTTTTTTTCACAGACCACCACATACTTGATGATATTGGCATAGCAAGAAGCAGTAGCAATCAAGGTTTGCTGGTCAAAAATGCCCACGGTATAGGCAACTTCTTCACCGACGGCTAAGCCAGCACGGGTGATCAATTTTTGCCATTGCAAAAAGACTTCCGGATCTTTTTGCAGCCAGATTCTTTTTAGGGTATACATACAATGCCTTCTTTATTTTTTTACTGGGAAGAGCTTCGACAAAAGCAAGGATGCGAAGTAGATGATCAGGATCACGACAAAGACGCCGCCCCAACCGAATAACAACAATTCAAATGAAGTCAGTAAATCTTGACTCATAGTTTTCCTCTCCTTTCTAGTAACCTAAGCAATCAGTGCCAGCAGTAAGCCACCGGCGATGACCGAAGCAATCTGTCCTGAAACGTTGGCACCGGCTGCATGCATTAAGATAAAGTTTTGCGGATCTTCATCTGTCGCCATTTTTTGGATGACACGGCTAGACATTGGAAACGCAGAGATTCCGGCTGCGCCGATCATTGGGTTGATTTTTTCTTTACGGAACAAGTTCAGCACTTTCGCAAACAACACGCCGCCGACCGAGTCCATAATGAAGGCAACCAGCCCTAAACCAATAACCATCAATGTATCGACTTGTAAAAATTCTTCATATTGCATTTTCACAGAAATTGATAAACCTAGGAGGATACTGATGATATTCACCAGTTCGTTTTGAGCGGTGATGGACAAACGATCTAAGACACCACATTCCCGCAAGAGATTTCCGAACATCAAAAATCCGACCAATGGCAATGAAACAGGAGCAATCAACCCTGCTACGATCGAGATCACGATCGGGAACAAAATTTTTGCCGTTTGCGAAACTTCACCGGCACGATACGTCATGCGGATTTTTCGTTCGTGCTTGGTCGTCACAGCTTTGATGGCTACCGGTTGAATGATCGGTACTAGCGCCATGTAAGAGTAAGCTGCTACCATGATCGCACCCATATATTTCGAGTTCAGCGTATTTGCGACAAAAATCGACGTTGGTCCGTCAGCGGCACCGATGATCCCGATGGAAGCTGCGTCGTTTAAATCAAAACCAAGCAGCACGGCAACGATGATCGTAAAGAAGATCCCGAATTGCGCAGCGGCACCAAACAATAAAAGAAATGGATTTTGCAGCAATGGACCGAAGTCGATCATCGCACCAATCCCGATAAACAAAAGCAAAGGGAACAATTCAGTTGAGATCCCCATATCAAACAATACTTGGAACGGGCCAGCTTCTCCACCAGCACTTAACACACCTGAGTTCGGGAAGTTCACTAACAACGTGCCCAATCCCATAGGGACCAACAAGGTTGGTTCATATTCTTTCTTGATCCCCAAATACATCAATAGACCACCGATGAGCATCATAACGATCCGTCCCGGCTCCGATCCTAACCCGACTACACCTTCAATTAACGTTTCCACTACGTCACTTCCTTTTCAATAAATTAGCCGATCGTAATCAGCAGTTCTCCTGGGTTGACCATGTCGCCCGCATTGACTGCAATGGCAACAACGGTTCCTGCTTTTGGTGCCACGATTTCATTTTCCATCTTCATGGCTTCTAAAATCATCAATGACTGGTTTTCTTGCACAGTATCCCCCACATTGACCAAGAGGCGTAAAATCGTTCCCGGCATTGGAGAATGAATCGGCTCGCCGTCAGCAGGAAGCGTAGCTGGCGCTGGCTGTGGTGCTACTTCTGGTTCTGGTGTGCTGACTGGTTCTGGTTGAGCGGGTGCCGCTGCTGGAGCCGGTGTTGGCACTGCTGGGGCAGGAGCGGTAGGTTGCGGGGCACCGATTTCTTCCATTTCGACAAGGTATTCTTGCCCATCGATCGCTATTTTAAATTTACGTAACATGTTTTTCCCTCACTTGTTTTCATTTTTTTTGGCTATTTTTTTGATTGTGAACTGAGAATCTGATAGCTCTCCGGCGGCGATACTGGCGGCAATCAGGGTGACTCGCTTAAATTCAGGATTGCGTTTCTCAATTCTTCGAATGACAAACTGACTTTCAGGGGAAGACTCGGCACCTAGTGCGGCGGCTATCAGACTGACTAACGGATAATCTTCTGCAGGCGCCGGCTGATAGCCCGACACTTCTTGCCAATCAGACGCGGGTGGGTCCGCTATCATTTCCCTTGGCTTCAGAGGAGGACTGACAGGCGCATCTGGTTCATCATGCGTTTTTTTGAACAATCTTTTAATAAGATTCATGGGTTTCTCCTTTCTCAATGATTCGTTCCCTTTCATTATAGAAACTCCCGTTCAATCAGCGAGATTTATTTCGGCTGAAAATTGTTTTTTCAGTGTTCCTTTTTTGAGAAAAGAGTGAAAAACCGATATAAACGTTGATTTATCAAGGTTTTTCTTGCGTTAATATTCTGTTAAGAACTTTTTAAACGAAAAATAAGATTTGAAAAGAGAAATTGTTTTTTTGCTGTTCTTTTTTTAAACGGGTCTTTTTTTCTATTTCTTGATTGTTTATTCTTAGACGTGTAAAGCATTCAATAACATTATTTCCTTTAAGAAAAGAAAAATATTCACAAACTAGTGACGCTTGTCGCTAACAAATTACGGGCCTGTAATTTTTTTAAAATGTTTTTTGATAACGCTTACACATTTCGATGCATGAAAGGAAGAAGAAAATGTTCTTAACAATTTTGTCCTATGCCATGATTATTGTCTTCATGTTTGTCATCATGAAGAAAAAAATGTCACCCTTTACATCCTTAGTAATTATCCCATTACTATTTACCCTCGTTGCGATGGTTGCTGGTGTTTCCGAAAAAGGCAACATCGGTGATTTTGTCCTTGAGGGCATCTCGACAACAGCCAACACAGGAATCATGTTGCTGTTTGCGATTTTGTACTTTTCCATTATGTTGGATGCCGGTTTGTTTGATCCAATCACGAAAAAAATGATTTATTTTGCTAAAGGCGATCCGATGAAAGTCTTGATGGCAACGGCAGTCGTTGCCGCTGCGGTCTCTTTGAACGGTGATGGAACGACCACTACCTTGATTTGTTGTTCTGCGTTTATTCCCATCTACAAGAAGCTGAATATGAAAATGATGAACCTTGGTGTCTTGATCATTTTGCAAAACACCATCATGAACTTATTGCCATGGGGCGGACCGACTGCCCGAGCAATGGCCGTGCTGGAAGTTGATGCGGATATCCTTTCTTATTTGTTGCCAGGAATGATTTTGTCTCTGTTATATGTGATTTTCTTCGTGGCTCGCAGAATGGGGATCCAAGAACGGAAACGTTTAGGGGTTACGGAACTGACGAACGATGAGATATTAGAAATGACGACTGTGACTGATCCTGATACATTAGCGATCCGCCGTCCGAAAAACTTTGTCTTCAACGGTATCTTAACGATCGTCTTGATTGGCTGGTTAGTAGCAAGCTCCTTTATTTCTAGTATCGCTTTACCACCAATCTTGTTATTCCTTGTAGGTACTTGTATCGCATTGATGGTCAACTACCCAATTTTGAAAGATCAATCGTCACGGATCGGTGCCAACGGCGGCGACGCTGTGCAAGTAGTAATTTTAGTTTTTGCAGCGGGCGTCTTCATGGGCTTGTTCCAAGGCTCTGGGATGGCTACTGCCTTAGCGAATAGTTTCACGCAAATCATTCCTAAACAATTGGCTGGTTTCTGGGGCATAGTTATCGCCCTGATCTCTGCACCTGGGACCTTCTTTATTTCCAATGATGGGTTTTACTTTGGGGTTCTACCGGTCTTAGCAGAAGCGGGTCGTTCGTATGGCTTCACCAATATGCAGATGGCCTTGGCGTCCTTAATGGGCCAAGCGTTCCACTTGTTAAGTCCATTGGTTGCCTTCATCTACTTGCTATTGCGCTTGACTGGCTTAGATATGGGGCAATGGCAAAAAGAAGCGGCGAAATACGCACTGGGGATTTTCGTGATCTTTGTCGTTACGATCGTACTATTAGGTCATATGCCGTTTTATATTCCACAGTAACTTCATAAAGAAACTATCGAGCAGGCTGCCATTTTGCTCGGTAGTTTTCCTTGTTTATCGATATATCTATTTTTTCCCAAAAATCTCATTTGTTTTTAGTATGATAGGAGTAAATCATGAATCCAATTATTGATGCAGTAAATAAAAATCTGGATCTGACCAAAAATAAACCATTAAAAGATTTGATCTATGAAGCGTTCAAAAAAACCATCATTTTAGGAGACATTCCCGCAGGCTCTCGCATCAATGAGAAAGAATTTTCCGATACGTTAAACATCAGCCGGACCCCAATTCGTTACGCCATGACGCAGCTGGTGGCTGAAAAACTGGTGGAACACGTACCAAAAATCGGCATCGTCGTAAAAGGGATCAGTATCAAAGATGCTTATGAGATTTACGATATCCGCAAATCATTGGATACATTGGCGACTATCAAAGCAATGGCCTTGATGAGTGAGGAGGATTTCCGGGAGATGCGCTGCTTGTTAGAACATGGCGAGCAGCTGAATCGTGAGGATGATGTGGATGGGGTCTTGAAAAACTTTTCTGACTTCAATGCGTTTATTTACGAAAAAAGCCAGATGCTGCGGTTAAAAAGTATCGTGCTGGATCTGCAAGCGTACCTCGTGTATTTTCGTGACATTGCGATTCGCTCTTCTAGAAGAAGGGATGCGGCATTGGCGGAACATTGGCTGATTTATCGCGGCATGAGAACCAATGACACGGAACAGATCACGTTGTTGACCCATGAACATTTGGATCACTCCCTGCAATTTATTCTTGCTGAAATGGAGCGAAGAAAAATTGACTGATTCCCGTCTTTTTATCGCCAGCAGCTATGCAGTCAATGCGCTGCATTATGAGGTAGCGTTAGCACCCAAGCCTGGTTTAGTAGATCCTTGCTCCTCTGGTGCGCATCAGGACATGAATGTGTTTACCTTTATCAATAGTATCACTTGTTTGGCGCCTTTTTTTCAGCGCTATAGCCAAGCTGGCTTTGCCCATACAGGCGCCCTGATCCAGCTGTTTGACCAGTTACGTGGGATCGGTCAAGAAGCAGAAGAAGCGATGCTTCAGGCAACCAAAGGCATCAATACCCACAAAGGGGCGAACTTTTCCTTTGCAGTTTTGTTGGGGGCGACAGGAGTCTATTATCAACAGCATGACAAGGCTGTGCTGACGGCTGAAGATACTAATCAGATCCTGCAGCTTGCCGCCGACATCTGCCAGCATTTGGTCAAGCAAGACCTGCAGCAAATCACCCACAAAGACCAGTTGTCTTACGGAGAAAAAAATTATTTAACCTACGGCACGATGGGGATTCGTGGAGAAGCCGCAGCTGGTTATCCAACGGTTAAAAAACTGCTGGAGTACTTACGGCAGCAACCACAAAAAACCTCCGTTTCCTTGTTACGAGGGTTGGTCTATCTAATGAGTGAAACCGAAGACAGCAACCTCGTCCACCGAGGCGGCTACGAGGCGATGAAGACCGTACAGCAGGAGATGCAAAAAATTCACGAAGCCAATCTGTCGGATACAGACTTGCTTCGTGAATTAACGACCTATGATCAAGTATTGATTGCACGCCATTTGAGTCCCGGAGGCTCGGCGGATCTTTTAGCCTTGGCCCTTTATTTCTTGCAGCTAGAAGGCGTCTCCTTCTGGTAAAAAGGTATAGCCGATCCCCCAAACGGTTTTCAAAAAACGGGCTTGCTTCGGCTCATCTTCAATTTTGTTTCGCAGATGATTGATAAAAACCATCACGGTATTGGCATCGAATTGGCCATCTTGCCAAACATTGCTGTAAATCTGTTCTTTCGAGAACACTTGATCCGGATTTTCCATGAAAAAGCGCATCAGCATGATTTCTTTTGAAGACAACTTGATGGGCTGGTCATTTTTGAAAAACTGATAGCGTTTTTGGTCAAAACGAAACATGCCGCTGCACAGATCCCCTTCCGGTTTGGCGATCCCTTTTTCTCGCAGCACGTTGCGGCGATCAAGAATCGAAACGATTTGTGCTTTTAAGAGTGCCGGTGAAAAAGGCTTCGTAATGTAGTAATCGGCACCGATCTCATAGCCGTTGATCATATCTTTTTCGTCACTTTTACCGCTCAAAAAGACGATCGGCACCGTGGGGTTTTCTTCTCGAATCAGTTGTGCCAAATGATAGCCGTCATTTTCATGCTCCAAACTGATATCCAGTAAAAAAAGATCAAAGCTGACACGAGAATTGATCGCAATCGTTTTTTCAACGGAATCAGTCTGGTAGATCAAAATGCCCGTCGATTGTAAAGATTTCCAAATCAGCCGCCGAATAGCAGGGTCATCATCAACGATTAAAATTTTTTCATCTCGCAAAATATCCGCCTCCTGTATCAATAGTATTATAGTAAATATGAAAGGGGTTTACAATGAAACCGCCATCAAAGTTTTGGCTGTATTTAAGCGTGGTCGCTACCTTATTCATTACATTGATTGGACTTATTTTTACCTTTACAAGTTATAAAAGCGCACAAAGACAAGCTGAAACCGTCGGGTTGCGGCAGTTAGAAACGGTCAACCAAGCGGCGATCAAGCTGATCAGCCGTAGCATCGAATCGTACCACATGGCTCTTGCCAATTATGCCGATGACCACCTCGAAGGTGCCGCCTTGGCTGATTTGCAGCGCCCCTTAACGTTACCAGTGATCAATTCCGCGAACAATGCCATGGTCGGATTGTTTTTGATCGACCAAACGGGTCAGGTCATCGCCCAAAATACCGCAACGTCTATCAATAAACCACAAGATCCAACGATGCAGGAACTGTTATTTAAAGATCCATCCTTAGACAAAGTATTGGCGGGTCGGCAGGTACAAAATGGGCAAGTCTATTTCGATGGTAAAGAGGCCTATTTAAATGTGTATCAGTCCCTAACCCTTGACGACAAAGAAGCGGTTCTTGTGATGCCTTTGAATCTGCAGCGCATGTATCATCATGAATTTACCACCGATCGCAATGTTTCCGGCTATACGATGGTCAAAAACGCCGATATGCGGATCGTTATGCACCCATCGGACGAACAAATTGGTTTTTCCATCGTTGAGAGCCGCAAAAAAGAATTTCCAGAGCTGGATTTCACCGATCTTGAGCGCTTGGAGCAAGAACAAATCGACAATGAAGAAGGCACCTCCGTCTATTATTCTTATTGGTGGAACGAAGAAACACTGCAAAAAGTGCTGAAATTGGCTGCTTATCAATGGATCACCATCGGCGACAGTCGGCTGATCGTCGCCAGCAATGCCGATTTTTTGGAGCAAAGCGGTCTCTTCTTACAAGACAACTTGATTTTGATCGGCCTGCTGGGTTTGTTGTTTGTCATTATGATTTTATTGACCGTCCTGATCAAAAACTACATGAAACGCAATCAAGCCTATGTCGAAAACCAAGCATTGAAAGAACGACAACGGCTGTTAAAAGAAAAGCACGAAATCGAAAAAAACATTTTGCAAGAATCAAAACTGGAAACCATTGGCTTGCTAACGACCTCAATCGTCCATGACCTAAACAACTTTTTGACGCCTATGATTGGTCATCTGCAATTGCTGATCGAGGAAAACCAACACGATGAAGTCTTAGTGGAGGACTTGCAAGAAGTCTGCAAAGCGGCGGAAAAAGGCAAAGAGTTATCCAGCAATGTGCTGCGTTTTTCGAAACTCGAAAGTGCCGATAAAACTGTGCAGTCGATCGCTACTACCTTGACAGAAGCCATCGATACTATGCGCGCACTGTTGCCAAAAGCCTTTTCCCTTACGTATGATATCCAAGAAGTAGGATATGCCGTCTACGAGAAGATCGATCTGCAAGTCATTATTTACAATTTGTTGATGAATGTGTACCAAGCAAATGCCGATTGCAGCATTCGATTGAGTCACACTTCGACAGAGAGCGCCACCTTTCCGTTTCGTAAGCAAGCTTTCTCCGCACAACAGGAGTTTGCTTTGATCGAAATCGTCGACAACGGTCCCGGCATACCAGAAGCAATCCAAGAAAAAATCTTTACCCGCTTTTTCACGACCAAGAGTGCCACTGGCGGTACTGGTCTAGGACTCTTCACTGTCTCTTCAATCGTGGAAAAAAACGACTGGTTGATCGATGTTACAAGTACGCCTAAAGGAACCACCTTTTATATTGGTATTCCTCTAACTGATCCCGAAAAAGCCACTGAACCCAACTGATCCGACGGGCTAGTTTCAGTGGTCTTTTTCTTGGGCATGCTGGAAGGCATTGATTTTTTGCAGGACTAGCAAGACCAGTACCAAGACAAAAATCGCTAGAGCAAAAAATAGGGCATCGTTCGCCATGCCTTGCGTTAACAATAGCTCGCGCAAAATCGCAGTAATACTGATCAAAATCAAGTAACGGACGGGAATATGGTGTCCGTCCTTCATATACCGCAGCAACATCAAAATGATTTCTAACAAAATGAATAACGTGGCAATTTCTTCAATCAAAAAGGACAGGTGGGGCGCTTCACTTAAAGGAAAGAGCGTCGTGCTGATCATAAAAATCGCTTTTCCCATAAAAATCAAGACGACAACGACTAAGATCGCTAACATGCTATCAATACAGATACTGATCACTCGCTCGAACATCCGGGTCAATTTTTCCATTTGCCACTCCATTTCTGCTTTTTCTTTTATTATACAAAAGAAGGCGCAGGACAAAGGGAAAAGAACAGTGAAAGAACAATCGCGGCAATATCTTTTTGACCGCGAACTTAACGGTCATTCTATGAGCGGGACCTTTGTGGCAGCTTTGAATAGCAGAAATTAGCGAGGAAAATATAGTATCTTTTTCCGATAAAATTAGAAAAAGATGAGAATGGATAGTTAAAATATACACAAATTATTACGAGACACTTAGTTTCTTTTTTTGTTACAATGGTTAAATAAAATAGAACTCTGTTGAAATGTTGCTTAAACAATGTTTTTATCGCTATCGAATAGAAAAATAGTCCGATCGCAAGATGTTTACCATTGTTAATAAAGTAACAAGTTAAGCAGGGTTCGCAAGAAAAATGCTTCTTTTCTCATCATATATGACGGGGATCAGTGAGGAGAAAAGGGCAAAAAGAAAAACGGAGGGAAACAAATGAAAAAAAGTGGATGGTCAAAATGGGTGATTGGGGCAGCCTCATTATTGTTGCTTAGTGCATGTGGTGCCGATGGCGGAACAAAAGCCAGCAGCAGTGCGGCAAGCTCTTCTTCAGAAAGTGAAGTCACTTCAGGTGCTTCCCAACAAGAGTATACCGATCCAGCAGAGTTAAAAGATCAATATGATATCGTCATCGTTGGTGCTGGCGGTGCAGGGATGGCAGCAGCCTTGTCGGCTAAAGATGCTGGAATGAATCCAGTCATTTTAGAAAAAATGCCGATCGCAGGCGGAAATACCTTGAAATCTTCTGGCGGAATGAACGCATCAGAAACCAAATTCCAAGAAGCCCAAGGCATTGAAGATTCGAATGAACAATTTTTTGAAGATACCCTTAAAGGTGGTAAAGGAACCAACGATCAAGAATTGCTACATTATTTAGTAGACAACTCTGCTTCAGCGATTGATTGGTTGGATTCAATGGGGATCACTTTAGACAATATCAGTTACAGCGGCGGTGCCAGTGTAAAACGGATCCATCGTCCTCACGACGGTTCAGCAGTCGGTACGTATTTGGTGGATGGCCTGTTGAGAAACATTCATGAGCAAGAAATTCCTTTATTTGTAAATGCTGATGTGACAAAAATCAATGAAACAGACGGCAAAGTCACTGGCGTCAACGTGAAAATCAATGGCGAAGAAAAAGAAATCGCTGGTGATGCAGTGGTTGTTACTACTGGTGGTTTTGGCTCCAACAAAGAACTGATCGAAAAATATCGTCCAGATCTGAAAGGCTATGTCAGCACGACTTCTGAAGGAAGTACAGGCGATGGTATCAAGATGATCGAAGAATTAGGCGGCGCAACGGTTGATATGGATCAAATCCAAGTCCATCCAACAGTGGTTCAAGATACAGGTATGTTGATCAGTGAAACCGTTCGTGGAGAAGGCGCCATTTTGGTGAACCAACAAGGAGAACGTTTCTACAATGAATTAGAAACCCGCGACAATGTTTCAGCTGCCATCACAGATCTGCCAGAAAGCTATGCCTACTTGATTTTTGACAATGCGTTAGCAGGTAGAGCCAAACAAGTCGATTACTACAAAGAACAAGGTGTAGTGGTAGAAGCTGACACCATCGAAGCCTTAGCTGAAAAAATCGATGTCGATCCAGCAACCTTGAAGAAAACTTTAGATACATGGAACCAAGCAGTGGCAGACAAAGCCGACAAAGATTTTGGTCGTGAAACGGCGATGGACTATGATTTGACGGAAGGGCCATTCTATGCGATTCAAATTGCACCTGGGATCCACCATACAATGGGCGGCGTCAAGATCAATACGAAGACCCAAGTGTTGAAAGAAGATGGCACACCAATCACTGGCTTGTATGCAGCAGGTGAAGTGACCGGCGGTATCCACGGACAAAATCGAATCGGCGGCAATGCTGTAGCCGACATTATGGTCTTTGGTCGCCAAGCAGGCGCGCAATCCTCTGACTATGTGAAAGAAAATGGGAAATAAGCGGCTGTTTTTTCCTAAAAAAGATCGTCTATAAAGAAAGAAACTTGGAACGAATCCTCTTAAGTGATTAGGAGGAGAATCGTTTCAAGTTTTTTTGTATTTCTAACTGAAAGGACGGAAAACTAGTCATTATAATCTTATAATGATTAAGTCGTTTATCATACATATATAAATAAACTATTTTTAAATGTAGGGTTTGCTTTTCAATGAATCGGAATCAAGGAATAAACGGATAGGATTGGTTTATTCGATGATAAAAAATTTTAGGAGGCAGAGTATGAAAAACGCATTGGTAAAATGGTCGGTCGGGGTGGCAATCTTACTTGGAGGGAGCTTGTTCTTCACGGGGAAACAAGTATTTGCTCATGGTTATGTGGAATCACCGGTCAGTCGGGGCTATCAAGGGTCTTTGGATCGCAATACGTTAGGGTGGAGCGCTGCGTTTGAGAAATATGGCAATGTCATTTCAAACCCACAATCATTGGAAACTAAAAAAGGCTTTCCAGAAGCAGGACCAGTAGATGGTCGCATCGCTTCGGCAGATGGTGGACTCGGACAAATCGGGGACTTTGTTCTTGATGAACAAGGAACCAATCGTTGGACCAAACAAGACATCAATCAAGGACCATTGCGGGTCAATTGGCATTATACAGCGCCTCACAAGACCACAAAATGGCATTACTATATCACGAAACCAGGTTGGGATCAAAACGCGCCACTTTCAAGAGATAGCTTGGAATTGATCGCTACTGTGAATCACGATGGTTCGGCTGCCAGCAATAGCCCAAGCCATACCATTACCATTCCAGAAAATCGTCTCGGTTACCATGTCATTTTAGCGGTCTGGGATGTTGCAGATACGCCAAATGCCTTTTATAACGTGATCGACGTCAACGTTTCCGGCTCAACGGTCATTCCCGAAAAACCAGCAGCACCAGCAAATGTCCGCTCAGAACGAGTGACTAGCAGCACGGTGGCTTTAGCATGGAACGGTCAAACCGATGCGAAAGAATACAACGTGTATCGCGATGGTGCCTTAGTGGCAACGACTACTGAGCCAACTTTTACCGACACACAATTAAAAGCCAACACAACCTATAGCTATCAAGTAGAAGCAGTCGGCTTTACTGCGTTAGTTTCAGAAAAAAGTGCTGCAGTGAAAGTGACTACCTCAGCAGACAATCAAGTCGAAACCCCTTCGACACCAGGCAACCTGCATCAAATGAGCGTGACAGACAGCAGCGTTTCCTTAATGTGGCAAGCATCGACTCATACAAATGGGATCGCTGGATATGATGTTTACCGCAATGGCGTCAAAATTGCTACGGCCACAGGAACAACCTATGAAGACACGAATCTAGCAGCGGATACAACCTACAATTACCAAATCAAAGCAATCAGCAAAACGGGCGAACAATCCGCTTTCAGTAACCAGCTGAGCGTGAAAACCAATGCCAAAGAAGAAACTGAAACACCTGGAGGCGGGGAGTCAGAATACCGTGTGTGGAAATTAGGTACATTCTCTGCACCAGAAGTGTATACAAGTGGTGAAATCGTGAGCCATAAAGGCAGCAATTATGTCGTGATTAACACCCACTCAAATTACGGGGACACCACTTGGTCTCCTGATCAAGCACCAACCTTGTTTAAGAAGCTGTAACCCTTGAATGAATCAGGAAAGCAAGAGCAGTGCGGAGGCACTGCTCTTTTTGGCTCTTTTATGAGGAAATGGGTGGACCTTTGTTTGATTCGTGCAACCAATTGGACGAATTCGTTTGAAGAATACAAAAAGTGCTGCTATGCATCATGCGTAGCAGCACCTGTTTTTTGTTTTAGATCAAGAATAGAAGAAACGGATCAAGATTCCACCTAGAATCAGCACGATCGCACCGCATAAACGGTTGGCCATTTGGGCAAAAGCAATCATTTCCATTCTATCAGAGGCAGACAATACAGCGATATTACCTGTTCCCCCCATCGAGTTGTTGATCATACCGGCGCCAATTGCGGTTTCAACGGGATACATCCCTAATACCATCCCGAAGAACCAGCTGGCAGCCCCCATAGATACGACACTGGTTAGGCAAAGCACGACAAATTGCCAAGTAAAGGCAGAGGCCAGTGTTGACAGATCGATCAATGCCAAACCAATCCCCGCCAAAACCGCGTGGGTCAAATTCGTCATTACAACATTGTTGAACATCACCACAGAATCTTCGAGTTTCTTAGGGACAATATTCAAGGCTTTCAGAATAAAGACAATCACGATCATAAAGGCATACTCGTGAATTTTAGGGAAAAAGTCGCTTAAAATCGCACCAACGACCAACAGTGAAAAGGAAAACAGCATCCCGACCCCGATTTGTTGGGCATCAAGCGTTATTTTTGGTTTTTCTAATTCTTCTTTCGTGGCATTGATTAGGGTGCCATGGCCATTGTATTTGGTTTTAGCAAAGGCCTTTGCGATAAATAAAGCACCAATAATGGCAAGAATATTCCCGAAAGTAACTGCTGGCGCTAATTGAGAAAAGATGGCGGCTTGATTGCCGTTTGCCAAGCCATCAGCATAAATTTGTGAAAGTGGGGTGATTCCCGCCCCCATCCCGCCAGACATCATTGGTAGAGACACATACATCACCGAATCAGCAAAGCCATTGCCTAGCAGCATACCGACAAGGCCGACGGAGAAAAAGCCTACTACCATAGTGATCAAAGCAACGGGAATGAATTTCGTAGAAGCTTTCACCAACAAATTACGGTTCATCCCTAAAATCGAGCCGCAAATCAAAGCGGCAATATAGAAATCAAGAAAGCCAAAACCGCCCCCCATGAAGTCACTGACCGCGTCAATGACTTTCGTGGGTACGAGATGGAAGGAGGCTAAAAGGGTGGCACCAAGCAGGGTAAAAACTGACCCGCCGCCAAGATAAGAATTCATGATCGGAAGTTTTTCCCCAATGAAATACAGCAGGTGTCCTAAGGCAACCAGTAAAATGGTGATCCCAACCATATTTAATGGCAACTTGTCTAAGGCAATCGCACTGAATATGACTACCATGAAAAAGAGATACAAGGGAAGACTAATTCCCGAAATCGTCATCGTTTTTAATTTATTCATTTTTCAGACCTTCCTAGTATGTTGGATACCATTTAAGATTTTGGACAGCTTTTGCCATATCGGTTTCTTGCGCTTGGGCTAACCCTTGTTCTTTGGCTTTATTGGCAACTGCTTCAGCCACTTTTATAGAAACGTCCGCAACGTATTCAAATGGTGGAAGAACTGGTGCACCGGGTTGGCTCAAGTCAACCAAACCACTTAATGAGTGAGCAGCGGCACCAATCATTTCATCGGTCAAGAGAGAGGCTTCTGAAGCCAACATACCTAATCCTAGACCAGGATAGATCAAGGCGTTGTTTGCTTGGCCGATTTGGTAGTCGACCCCTTTGTATTGGATTGTTCCTGAAGGGACACCGGTTGCCACAAAGGCTTTTCCATCAGACCATTCGATTACTTGTTCAGCCGTTGCTTCTAATTTTTTGGTTGGATTCGAGATAGGGAAAATCACTGGACGAGCAGTGTTTTCACACATCGCTTCCACAACTTCTTTGGTAAAGGCACCCGCATTGGTTGAAGTACCGACCAAAATCGTTGGTTTTGCGACTTTAATGACATTGATCAATTGCGTCATATCGCCAGCATTGGCAAAGTCAGCCCGTTTTTTGGCAAATGGTTTTTGTGCAGGAGTCAAATCGGACATATCATCGAACAAAAGCCCTTGTTTGTCAACCATAAAGAAATGATTGTAGGCTTCTTCTTCTGAAAGACCTTCGCTGACCATTTCCGCATGGACTCGACTGGCAATCCCGGCACCAGCGGAACCACCGCCATAACATAAGTAGACTTGATCCGTTAATTTTTCACCTGTAATATCCAGTGCACCGAAGATACCGCCCAGCACAACGATTCCCGTTCCTTGGATGTCATCGTTAAAAGTTGGAATTGTTTGTTTGTATTTGTCCAAAATCGTTGCAGCATTTGAACGGCCAAAGTCTTCCCAATGCAAGTAAAGTTTAGGGAACAATGATTCTGCCGTTTGAACAAATTGATCGATGAATTGGTAGTAGGCATCACCGTAGACACGTTCTTGACGATTGCCTAGATACAAATGATCCTCTAACAATTCTTTACGGTTGGTACCGGCATCGATCACGATTGGTAAAACAGAAGCAGGGTCGATCCCAGCAGCTGCTGTATAAATCATCAATTTACCGACAGAAATATCGACACCTTGGACACCCCAGTCACCAATCCCAAGAATCCCTTCAGCATCTGTGGCTACGATCAAGCGAATGTCCCGATCGCCAGCGGCATTTTTCAACGTTTCTTCGATGTTCTCTGGATGATTGATATCTAAGTATGCTGCATATTGAGGATCAACGAATAGGCGGCTGTAATTTTCAATGGTATCAGCAATCGTTGGATCATAGACGATCGGATTGAATTCAACGATATGTTGATTGAACAAATAGTAGAACAATGTCCGATTGGTATTAAAGATTTCCATTAAAAAGTGACGTTTTTCAATGTCTGATTCTTTGGTGACATATTGCAAATAAGCTTGTTCTGCTTGTTCTTCGATCGTTTGCACGTGTGGGGGCAATAAACCGATCAACCCTAGTTCTTTTCGTTCTTCTTGTGTAAACGCGGTTCCTTTGTTTAAAAATGGGTTATTTAAAATGTCATGTGCTTTCATTATGTTCCTCCAATGGATATATTTTGAGTACTCGTTCATTTCCATTAGCTACTTTAATCCTCAGACAGAATTATAGTCAATTATCGGTGGTATAATAAAAATTATTTATAACAAAACCGCTGCTAGTTTAAACCGGTTAAGGGAGGAATCAGACGATGAATATACGAGATTTAGAATACTTTAACGCTTTGGCAGAGATGCTTTCTTTTACCCAAGTGGCGCATAAATTTGCGGTCAGTCAACCAACCGTCAGCTACGCTGTCAAACGCTTGGAAGAGCATTATGGCTGTGATTTGATCGTGCGAGAAGCCTCACATCGCTCCATCTCATTGACCACGGAAGGGGAAATTTTGAAGGCTCATGCGCAATATATCTTAGATGAATTTGTGACCTTAGACAGAGCCATCGACCATGCCAAAAACAATCGGACCCACATCGGTTTGCCGCCAATCATTCGTTCCAAAGTCTTTTCAAAACTCTTAGATGAAAAAGAGATCATCCGCTTTATTTCGAATTTCCACTTAGTATCTGGGGGATCCAATGAATTGCTTTCGAAACTATTGTCAGGAAAAATCGATTTTAGCTTGCTGGGCAGTGTCAATCCCCTCGTCCACCCGAATCTGCAGGTGAAGTTGCTGCACCAGCAAGAGTTTTTTATCTTTGTGTCAAAAGAAAATCCATTGGCAGAAAAAAAGGAAATCTCATTCGAAGAAGCTGCTGAATATCCCTTTATCCTATTGGAAAAAGGCTATACCCATATGCGCGCCTTTCAGAATTTAAGTGAGAAATCAAAGAAGAAGCCAGAAGTCCCCTTTTATTTTTCAGACGTTCAGACGATTGGTCAGTTGGTCAGTTCCAATATCGGCATTACCCTGATGACGGAATTTCCCGTGTTTCAAGAAATGGAAGGCTTAGTGAAAATACCACTGGTCCCTGAAGATAAGGAGATCTTTTATATTCAATATGCCTACTTAAAGAGTGCGATGTTGAATCAAGAGGTCCAAAAGTTGATCAGGATCTTGGATGAGCTGTCTTGGGAGGAGGAAAGGTGAGGAGTGGGGATTTCTTGAGGTAAGGTCAGAGAAAAATGGTGCAGGTGCGTGTTCTTCGGATGTTGAAATAAAAGGGATCTTTCAATGCGGGACAAGACGAATGGATGGTTCCTTTAACCAATGAAACTAGAAAAAAATCCCTTTACTTAGACCGTTCTTATCGCATGAAAAAACGCTAAAAACCTTGATAACTATCGGTTTTTAACGTGGATTTTTGGTATAATAGTAGGACAGTAAAGTTTGTGACGGTGGCTATCTTTTGAAAGGTGGTGGTGCTTATGAAAGTAAGTGCTAACTCTTTAGAAAGGAGAAGCCTTTTGTCTGTAGCTAAAGCATTAGGGCTAATGATTAGTTTCGGTTCTTTAATCGCAACGATTATCTTTGGCATCCTAACTGCAGCAAAAAACGACAAAAAAAGTAACCAGTCACTAAACTTTGGCGAGTTGACTGATTACTAAAATAATATAAAACTTGCCACCGTCTTAAACGGTGCTGTAGGGGAGTTGTTGACGCAACTCCTCTTTACACAGTAATTATAGCAAGATTTCAGTAAGATATCAATCATTGACGCTACAGACGTGCTTTGCACGTCTATTTTTTGTCCTCCTAAGTGGTGGGGAGCAGCTGGAAGGGGGAGGTAAAAAAGATCGCTTTTCTTTCTTATAAATTTCTAAGTGCTACCATTGTTCCATAATTTAATAACACATTTTCTCGGTGTTATTAATCCATCGGGTACTTGAAATATCTTTCATGTGCATGAAGAAACTGAATGAACAATGGAAAATACCAATAACGCCCTACAATCGGCGCTTATACTGGCCGCCTAGCTGAATCAAATGTGATTGTGGTGAGTTAGCAAAACAAGTTCGTGTCAGAAAAGGGGACGTTCTTTATCCTAATTGTCATTATTTATGTAAAGAGTGTCAACGAGAGTATCAGAAGGTCGATGGAAGAGATCACTTTATCCTGGTCAAACCAAATGAAGAATGATGTAGGAGGTAAACTAATTTCTCTTGAAGATAGAGGAGAAAAGGTTTGGACAGTGATCGTTTTCAACCATTTTTCTAAGGAACTGATGGGATATTTGAGTAACGCTGCGACGGTTGAAAATTTGCACTTTACGCAAAGAAAAGAAGAGTTAGGTATTTTTAAGGAGAACGAAGCAAAGGCAATCCTTGATGCCATACTTGCGCTAAAAGATGAAGAGGATGTGATCCGCAAAACTTTTACAGATAGCGGTCATGTAGACTGGGTATCTGGAAAGTATTTTGATTTTGAAATTGCAAAAGTAACGTTCGAATAATCACTGAAGGAATGGTCAAAACCAATTAGAGGAGGAACAACAATGGAGGAATTATTTCTAAACAAGAAACACATTGCTAGGTTTAATTACATGATGGAAGAATTGGGTTTTACAGATCTTCGAGATCCTTATTGGCGTAGCTTGGTTTTTATCTTCACTGGTGATGAAAGATTATTTAACCAACGTCGCTCGATGGTTAATTTTGTCCAAAAAGAAATCAATAGTGACCTATGGTTTGATGGCACGTTGTCTGGCGGTGAACAACGACTGGTTGCTTTAGCCTATAACTTGTTTACCAATCAAGATTTCTATGAATTCGAAAACGGCAAGAAGTATAATATTTCGCCGTTAGAAGTATTTTCTGGTGTTGATGAAGCTGGTTACCAACTGGCCGAGAATGCGATTGATATTAGACTACAGTTTTACTAGAACCGATCAAGGAAAGAATGAAAACCTTGGTATTTCATTCTTTCCTTGTAAAATCAGTATAACAGATCACCTTTTTTGTAATAAAAAAATATTAATGTTTTAAAAAATACTGTTATCATTTTACTTAACTGAAGAGTTATTGTATAATTCTGATAATTCCTATTGATACTATTTGGCATATTAGAAAAGGAGAGTTTTTATGAAGGATAAAGAAAAGAAAAAAGATAATGATGTTTTTTCTACCATCGAAAAAAATCGTAGAATAGAAACTGGTATGCCTGCAGGAGATCCTAATATCGGTACAAAATGGACTGATACTTTAATTTACATTGGAGTTATTGTTGTCCTATTTATTTTGTATGTTTTGTTTTTTAAATAGACAAGGAGGAATGTAGAATGAAAAGAAAACTAGCGTTGTTGTTACCGGTACTTGCTCTTGCTGTATTTGCGTTTTTTGGAACGTCGGAGGTCAAAGCAGATGAAACGTCCCCCCCTGAAGCAGTTGCTTATTTGATTAATGATCAAACTGGAGAGAAAACACAGTTGAATGTGAAAGATGTATCTCCAACAGAAGATTTATTGAATCAATTTCAGCTTCGTAGTTTTAGTGATGAAACCAATCTAACTAAAACCTATGAAGTATTTACTGAAATACCAGATGGAACCATTACTACATTTGATAGTTCTGGTGGAAATAAAACGGGTGGCGGCGTAACCGCAAAAATTAATGTAAACTACGATATTAGTGGAACTGACAAAAACAAAGATATCAGAGTAAATAGTTACAATGGTAGTTGGACTCCTAGTTCAAAGCTTTATGTAGTTGGTAGCCGAGTATCTGGTGTACACTCAGGATTAATTACAGGCGGAAAGAATAGACAGGATAAACCAACTTCAAATTCATTCAGCTATAAAACTGGATGGGGGTATAATGTCCTTATCAAAGGTGGCAATAGCCCTAGAGCTTGGATGGACTGTAAAATTTCAGTTTCGGGAATGTCTGGCACATCATATACACTTTCTTTAGAAGTTACATTTCCATAAAATAATGCAGAACTGATACATGTATGTCTGAAAATCAATTTTAATAATAAACAAGGGATCAGAAACTTAAAAGTTTTTGACCTTTTATTAGGTTACCATTTTACTTCGTTGACAACATCACAATGAACACTAAAAATAATTAGTTTTCATGGCATTTAATATGGTTTCAATTATATAGAAAGCTCTATATTATTTGACACCGATGTTATTATATATGATTGGGAAAAATTGAAAAATACACAGAGAACTCTTTAATAAATAAATTTATGTTAATTACTATTATAAATCAAGTATTCCCAGCAGATAAATGAAAAAAGTTACTCTAAACATTGAGTAACTTTTTTTATTAAGCTATTTTATAAAAAGATTATAGTACCCTAAACAAAGAATTCCTATACCAATTATTGTAATACCATCCACAAACTGAGAGCCATATCTAAAATAATAATATGCTTGTAGAGACACAATCAGTATTCCCATGATCATAATAATTAGTGAGAGTATATTAGTAATGTTGAGCTCTTTGTTAAATATTTTAAGCACCTAGATCACCTACTTCTTTTTTGTATCATTGTAGCCATTCCAAAATCCTAAAGCAGCAGCTCCAGCAAGCGTTGTTACACCAGCAGCAATTAAAGCAGCGGCTTTCCAACCGACAAATGTAATGCCTGCAATTGTAATGATTAAACCACCATTAACATCATATAATTCGTCACTATCAACAGTGACATAACGCTCATCTAAAAAATTCAGATTATTCATACTATTCACTCGTCCTCTCTTATTTTACGTAAGCCCAACCTTTACCAAGAACATAACCAACTCCATAAGTTCCACCGATTATGGCGCTAATCAGAGCAACTCCACCAGCAATCGCTTTAGCGGTTAATACTAAAGTCACACCACCTAGAGTAATTATAATTCCACCATTGATGTCGTACATATCCTCTAAAGTAACAACTTGATACTGATTTTCTAAAAATCCTAATTGACTCATTACATTTCCTCCTTTTTGGTATTTTTTTA
This sequence comes from Enterococcus sp. NPDC086594, assembly GCF_044746145.1. NCBI lineage: Bacteria > Bacillati > Bacillota > Bacilli > Lactobacillales > Enterococcaceae > Enterococcus > Enterococcus sp. NPDC086594. Next base: position 30,573 of record NZ_JBIVBP010000011.1, on the reverse strand, counting down.
GTTACAAGTTTATTGTATACTATAAATATTACCAAAAAGAAAAGGGTTGCAAATATGCAAAAATTAAAGGAGGAGTGTTTTGGAAGTTAATAATATTAATAAAATAGTTGATTCGTTGATAAAAAATAGAAACAGATCGATCACGAAAGCTTTACATGGCGTTATGTCTAAATCTAATTATTATAGATTTGTTAATGGAGAAATCGATATTAGCCTATCAAAATTTCTGAAGTTAATAAAATACAATGATATCGCTTTGAAAGAAATTTCTTTCACTGCTAATAATTATACAGATGATAAGTTTATAAATCAATTAACTGCAATCATAAGTAGTTATAGAAGGAACGATTTGAAATATTTAAAAAATTTTATCCGTAATAGTTCAAAACTAAAAGATCTTTCATACAAACAAAAAAACGTACTCTATTTAAGTGAAATATACTTGGAATTATTAAAACATGGAAATTCAAATGAAAATAAATTGACTTATCTAACCTCATTCTTCTACGAGTTAGACGAGTTAGCCTATTTTGATATTGTTTTTTTAGCTAACACAATGAATATATATTCTCCAGAGTTTAATCATTATATGTTTAAAAAATTAATTGATAAAAGTAATAGTTATTATAATTATGAAAAAAATGAGAATATTTTTATTCACATAATTATGGCAAGAATTGCTTACTTATTCGAAATTGGAGAAACGAACACTATAGGAAATTGTGTGAAAATATTGAATCAAATTAAAATTTCGAATAATCAAATATATGAGAAATTATGTGTGAAATTTTTTAATGAAATTAATGATTTATTTCAAGGTACATCTAAAAATACGACAAAAGCAGAATACTATATTAGTATCTTAAAAGATTTAGAGGACCAGAGATATTTACTTTTAGAAGACATTTTAGTTAATTTAACGGAAAGTAGAGGAATACTTTTTGAAAAAGTACAAGTCGGTAAAACAAAATGATTTAAAGGATTGTGGGGCAGCATGTATCTTAACTGTATTAAAACAGTATAAATCTGATGTAAGTATATCTAGAATTAGAGAGACTATTGGTACAAGTAATACAGGTACCAATCTGTTAGGGATCGTAAAAGGTCTCGAAGAGTATAATTTTGAAGCAAAGGCCATTAAAGCAGATATGGAAATTTTTGAAGATGATAGTTTACCTTATCCAGCCATTGCCCATATCTTGAAGGATGGAATGCTTCTTCATTTTGTGGTTATTCATAAAGTTTATAAAGATAAAATTTTGATTTCAGACCCTGCAGAAGGCTTAAAGAAAATTTCAAAAGAAGAGTTTAAAGAAGTATGGACGAAATATATCATATTTACTGTTCCAACAGAACAATATATTCAAATAAAAGATAAAAAAAATTCATTGGGAACATTTTTTAAACAAACATTGAAAGATAAAGGACTAATTGCTCAGATAGTTGTTGCAGCTACTATAATAACGATTCTAGGAATTATAGCCTCGTTTTATTTTCAGATATTGATAGATTCAATAATTCCTTCAGGATCGATTAAAACATTAGCATTAATTTCGCTAGGGGTCATAATTGTCCATGTGTTTGAAGTGGTTTTTAATTTTATAAAAACATATCTATTAGTTATTTTTGGAAATAGAATGAGTATCAGAATTATGCTGAGTTATTACAATCATGTATTAAAGCTTCCATATAACTTTTTTTCTACTAGAACGTCTGGAGAAATAATCTCTAGGTTTTCTGATGCTAATAAAATAATTAATACTTTAGGATCTTCAATACTTACAATGATATTAGATGTAAATATGGTCATCGTCATTTCTTTAATCATGTTTTTCCAAAATAGTACTTTATTTGGTATAGCTTTGGTATCGATACCATTCTATACAATTATAATAACGTTTTTCTTGAAAAAATATGATAGTTATAACCATAAGGAAATGGAAGAAAATGCTTTGCTAAATTCGTTTATAATCGAAAGCTTCAATGGAATAGAAACAATAAAGTCTTTGCAAGGAGAAAAGGCAGCGAGTAAAAAAGTCGATAATTTATTTTTATCATATATTAATGCTTCGTTTAAAACAGTACAACTGGATACTACTCAGATGTTTTTCAAGCAACTTGTTCAATTAACAATGAATATTATTGTTTTATGGATCGGATCCCAGTTTGTTATTAAAGGGGAATTAAGTGTAGGACAATTAATTACATTTAATATTTTACTTTCTTATTTCACAAATCCATTGCTAAATATAATAAATCTACAACCTCAATTACAATCTGCCAAAGTAGCTTCTGATCGTTTATCCGAAATAATGGAGTTAAAGCAAGAAAAAAATCAAAATGAAGAAAGAATTAGTATTAAGAATATTTCTGGAAATATTCAAGTTAAAGGTTTGAATTTTCACTATCCGATGCAAAGAGAATGCTTATCTGATATTAACCTAGAGATATTACAAGGAGAAAAAATAGCAATTGTAGGGAGAAGTGGCTCGGGAAAATCAACATTGGCTAAACTGCTCGTTGGTTATTACGATATAAGTGAAGGTGACATTCTATTTGATGGTTATTCAATAAAGAATATACAAAAAGAAGCTCTAAGAAAATCTTTAATTATGGTACCTCAAACAAACTTTTTGTTTAATGGGACCATATATGAAAATTTAACTTTTGGTTTGGAAGAACAAATTGAGTTAAAAAATATAATTGAAGCATGTAAATTAGCTTGTATTCATGAAGAAATTGAAAATTTAACATTGGGATATGGGAGTTTAGTTGAGGAGAATGGTTCGAATTTTTCTGGTGGACAAAAACAGCGGCTAGCAATTGCACGTGCAATTTTAAGAAATCCTAAAATCCTTCTTTTAGACGAGTCGACTAGCAATATTGACAGTTTTACTGAGAAATTGATATTTAATAACCTTTTTAAAATAAAAGATTTAACTTTGATTGCAATAGCCCATAAATTATCTCTAATCAAAAATGCAAACAAAATATTTGTGATAGAAGACAAAACTATTGTAGAAGAAGGCACACATGAAGTTTTAATAAATCATGGTGGTAAATATAAAAGTATGTGGAAGATATTTAATTAAAATAAAAAAGTTGAGGTGGTCTCCATGAACGATATGAGTTATATAAAAACGAGTGCTGAATTGTTAGCCAAAAAACAAGGATCAACGAGTGCTTTTATTGTTTATCCATTTCTATTCCTTCTTGTATCTATTGCTATATTTCTTTCTCTTGGAAAAAAAGAAACTTATATAGAAACGTACGGTGTTTTAGACATTCCAGATATAAGTACCCAAATAGTAAGTCCATCTAATACAGAAATTACAAATATAAACGCAGAGAATGGAAATTTTATTAATAAAGGTGATATTTTAATAGAATTCGATACTACTGCTTTGAAGACAGAAATAGATTCAATTTATAAAAAAATTGAAGAAAAAGAAGAAAAATTAGTATATTTAAATAATTTTTTGACTAGTATTAGTAAAAGCGAAGATAAATTAAAAGATAATAAGTTCGGATACCATAGTAAATTCAAAGAATATTTAAATAAAGTAGAAAGCTATTCTTTGGAAGATAGTATGAAGTATGATGAAATTAATCATTCAAATAATAAATTGAGTACTATAGATGATAGTATAAGTATGAAGAATACCCAAATTAATGACTACAAAAAATTCATTAAATACATTGATGGAGAGTTTAATACCTACGCCGCTACGGATCCCAAGCTTAAAGAATCATTGGTAAATTTCGAAGAAGCAGTCAAAAATAGTAGTAATGATTCCCTGGAATCTGTAAAAAATTCACACAAGTCTGCTAGTTATTCATCTATAGACACATTAAGCACTGAGATAGAAGCTTTATCAGACGAAAAAAATCAGTTAAGTACATTGATAGAAACAGGATATAAGCAAATCGAACTAAACAAAATAAATTTTGAAAATGAAAAGAACAATATAATTTCTGAAGCTGAAATTGAGAATTCAAATGTCAAAACAGATTTAGAAAGTGAAAAACAAAATTTAGTTAATTATGAACATATGTTAGACAAAAATACGATAACTGCACCATCGGATGGGACATTTGAACTTTCAGAAAATATAAAAGTTGGCTCTGTTGTACCTGAGGGTACAAAATTAGGAGAAATGATCAATGCGGGTGATAATCTTAATGTTAACCTTAATATATCAATACCAAGTAGTGAGATAAGTAATATATATGAAGGTCAAAAAATACGATTTACAGTTAATAGCACAAATGATAATAGAAGAAAGGTAATTCTTGGAGAGATTCAGAGTCTTTCTGTACAACCAAAACAAACGGAAAACGGAAATTTTTATTGGGCATATGCTACGGTTAAAGGAAACCAAGATGAATTTTTACATGGACTTGAGGGAACTGTCTCTATAATAACTGGAGAAAATACGTATAAGGACATTATAATAAACAAACTATTTGGGTAGTCTTATTTCACTATTTTCATTAAACAGTAAGCTTTTCAATAAGACCTAGTTAAGGTGCAGAATCAATTTTGTTGCTTTGTCATATTTTAACTAAAAGGGTCAAAAACTTAATAGTTTATGACCCTTTTTAAGAATAACTTATAAACAGAATTATTTATAAAAGTGCTATATTTAAGATATTTTAAATATGGCCAATAAGATGGTCTCAAATATAAGACCTAATGCAATTTTTATTTAAAGGAGACTATAATGAAAACCGCAACAATAATTTCAGAAAATTAGGAATGAATTTAAAACTGCTTTCGGTTGTGTTTTTTATCACAATGATGCTCAGCTGAAACATTTATTTAGAAATTTATAGGAGAGTAAATAATGAAAAAGAGAGTTATAACTACTACTTTAGCTGCGGGATTTATTCTAGTGTTTGCAGCGGAAGCTCATGCGGATACAATCAATGGTCATCATGTTACACGTTTAAGTGAAAGCCGAGCAGTTGATGATAAGGGAGATAGATGGTCTAAGGACGGCAATGTCTGGTTCAATGATGAAACAAGAGAATACGGCAAGATCGTCTCCGATTCATTAGAATCAATACAAGGCTCATCATATTACCCTGAACTAAAGGAACCTGACTCAGACAAACCGAACGAATTAGTTCAAATACAAGTGCAAGATGAAGGAACATCGGTACACCAACAAATGTTAACAACAGCAGGTACCACAGAATCTAAATCAAACCAAACAAATGAATCAACAGTAGAAAGTCAAACGGGAATGACTGTTGGAGCAACTGTAGAACAACCAACAACAAAAGATCCGACATTAGGAACGACAACGATCACAAAAGAAGCTGTACCAACCACAACAGAAGCAACACAGCCCGAAGAAGATACAAGAATGGCTGGTACCACAAAGACAAGATCAAACCAAACAAATGAATCAACAATAGAAAGTCAAACGGGAATGACCGTTGAAGCAACTGTAGAACAACCAACAACAAAAGATCCGACATTAGGAACGACAACGATCACAAAAGAAGCTGTACCAACCACAACAGAAGCAACACAGCC
>NZ_JBIVBP010000011.1:11614-24932 GCF_044746145.1 Enterococcus sp. NPDC086594 | reverse complement strand
ACAAATGAATCAACAATAGAAAGTCAAACGGGAATGACCGTTGAAGCAACTGTAGAACAACCAACAACAAAAGATCCGACATTAGGAACGACAACGATTAAAAAAGGAGCCGTACCAACCACAACAGAAGCAACAAAGTCCGAAGAAGATACAAGGATAGCCGAAACTAGTGGAAAAGGATCGAACCGAACAAATGGATCAACATCAAAAGAAAAGACAAAAACGGATGTTGTAGCGAAACCTGTTAGGTTTTTAAGTTCAGCTAAAAAAAGCGTTCCCATGAGAGCTATCAAAAAAGACACTGCTTTTTCTAATATTTTATCTAAAAACAACGGTCATACTTTCCCAAAGACTGGTGAAAGTACGCTATTTTCCAATATTTTACAAGCTGTAGGTTTTTTAGTTATAAGTGTCCTAGGTGTAGTTAGCATAAGAGTGAAGAAAACAAAGAACTAATCAATTTAATTAATTGATTTGGATAATAATTTTCTCCAAACGTCATCTGCCGGGTACGCAGAAACTGTATAGAAATCAAATAGGCAAAGACTGAAGCTATTGTGATCAGTCTTTGTCTAGATTCTCAGTGAAAGCATAATCTTTAGGTGCCATAGAACATCAAAAATAGAAAAGGAGAATAATTTATGAAATGGTTTTTTATGATATGCACTTTAGTATTACTCAGTTTTATTTAGAAATGTATCACGTTTTTAGAGAGGGATAATGCATGTTTGGAGAAACGATTAGAGAAATACGGCTAAAAAAAGGATTTAGTCAAAAAGAAGTCTATAGAAATATTATCTCAAAATCATATGCGATTGAATTTGAGAAAGGGAAACATAATATATCTTCTGATGTCCTTATTAAGATATTAGAAAACTTGTCTATGGATATTAGCGAGTTCTTGTTTATTGCCAATGGCTATAAATTAAATGAACAAAATCATTACACTTCTCATTACGCCAACCTATCTAATAAGCAAGACATAAAAGGATTAGCGTTACTTTTAAAAGAACTAGAAAGAAAATCAGGACAAATAAATGCGATCAGAGTGGCTGAGGTACGCTCGAGAATAAGAATTTTACAGCATTTAGAAGTTTATGGAGTATACAATACCGCTGTCGTTTTAGAAGAAGATAAGCAACTGATTTTGTCCTATTTAATGGGGATTGAAAGCTGGACGCTTCAAGAAATACATTTATTTGCCAATACACTAGATTTTTTAGATCACGAATTTATATTTATCTTTTTTAAAAGAGTTTCTAAACTGCTGGAGTATTATATTCAATTTGAGAAAGGCAGAGAAGTATATTGTGGTCTCCTGATTAATATTATTGAATATACATTTGTAAAAAATCAGTATGAGTTTGCAGAAGTTTTACTTACCCAATTGGGGTTGTTATCCACCAGTTTCCAAGACTTTTTTTCGAGAACGCTGTACAAATTTTTTGAAGGATTACTGATTATGAGGACAGTCAATGAGGAGCAGGGAAGAACAATGGCAACAAGAATGCTAGACATCATGGTTGAACTTGATCAAGCACCTTTATCAAAAATGTTCTCGTTATTGTTGGAGTAACATGCTGATTCCAGTGTATTAAATCTATGTTGAAGTTAGAAGCTACTAAATATAATTTTTAAGACAGCGCCATGCAAGGTGACTCATAGATAGGCGCTTTGTGTAAATATAGTTCAAAAAGTATAGGGGATTACAGAAGCAAAGGTTCAAAAAACTAAAACGTTTTTGAACTCTTTTTTTTATTGCTTATTTTCATAGGTTTATAAAAGGAAAGTGGAATTCAGCAAATCTGGAAAGTCCGAAATACCAGACCAAAATGATTCGAACAAACGAGGTTTGATAAACTATACATTGTGCTTAATATCACAATCGAGATCTAGTGGAAGTTTTCGCGGCAGAACTGGTTTTCTGATGATTTACTTTGTAATCAAATCTAGGACATTGACATTGGCCATTTTTCAATTATGGATGGGATGGAGTCGATTTGTAACTGAGTTTATTTTCGTTGCTTTTCAACAAAGGGTAATGAGAGAGTGAGTAGAGACTATCATCGTCTAAGTTAGCAAACAATATAAAAAAACTATCGAAAGATAGAAGTATAAATAATTAAAATGAGAGAGGGAAGAAGTGTATGAGAGAAAGAAGGAAACAAACAAGGATCGGAAGGTATATTGAAGAGCATAAGAAAGGGTGTGTCCTAGCTCTTGCTGCACTGGGAATGATCTTTTCATTTAGTGTGGGCGCCTATGCAGCGATTGCAACGACGTTTCATTTTTTGGGGACAAAAGACGATTCCATAAGAATTGCACAAGTTTTAAGCGCTTTGGGGATAGAGATTAAAGGTCAAAAAGCCCAAATAGCACAACTAGTCCAAGAAAAAGCGGAAGCTGAAGCAGCAAAAGCAAAAGCGGAAAGTGATTTACAAGCGGCCAATGAAACAATCGAAAACGTGCAAGCCCAAAATAGTGAAGCTTCTGCTGCTGTAAGTGGTGCGAACGCCAATGTTAATAAGGTAGCGCAATATGCAAAAGATTTAGAATCTGCAAATACGAAGCTAAAGGATTATGCGAACGCAGTTGCTGCGGACGCCGGTTTAAGCGATAGCTCCATAGACGTCGATAATACCAATGATGCGTTGAGTCAAGTGGACAGTGAACTGCAAGCCGCAATTAGTAAAGCTAATGACAGCAATGGAAGTAAGGAAAAAGCGCAACAAGCTGTCGATGAAGCAAACAAAGCAAAATAGCATAGAATCTCTAAGATAGATTCGGTTTTCCCTGCAATAGTCGTGCTGCTTGAATAATTTTTTGAGTGTATAATAGAAAAACGAGTGAACATACGCTTATATTTTAGGAGCAATGTTTCCTTTCGCTGGGAACTATTTATAAAGAAAGGTATCTAGAAAATGAATCCTCTCTAGATACCTTTTTTATGTACTTAAGTAGGAAGATCGTTTTTTATGGTAGATTCAATCAAAATTGTTAAGGAAATTCTCTTGTATCAATAATCATTTTTTACAAAATTAAAGAATTTATACCTTAGAGATTTTGGCAGTTCAAGGCTACTCGTTTATTTTCTGAACGAGTAGCTTATTTTTGTATCTATAGAATCGGATACAACTCATTGTTCACTTAAAAATCAGATTTGTGAGTATTAGAACAGCTCATCAAAAGTGAACAGAAACTTAAAAGGTTTTGATCCTTTTTAGTTACTTATTTCATAACTCCTTAAGTAATTCAATAACTAAATCAAAAAGGTATTATTTCAGAGAACAGTAGAGTATACTCCATGGATTTTTTGCCGAATGAAATATACAAATCATTATTGGCAGCTAAATATGTTGCGCAAAAATAAATTTCGGATAATGGAATGTGCATTATGAAACTATTAAAAGAGTGTTCAGAAAATGACTAGTTTCTGGACCCTCTTTTTTATGACAATTGAAGCACGTAGCTTTCGTTTTGTGTCTATTGATATAAAAAATATTGTTCATTTAAAAAGAAAGTTTATAGAAATAGAGACACTTTAATTGTTGCGGAAAGAACATATGTAACAATACGTAACTACCGTTGCGTATTTTGTATTGTTTTTTGAACAAAATTCAACAAACATAATGAAAGATGGGATTATCATTCAACCTATCGGTAAATCAAAAAGATCCTCTAGAAAAAAGTGGCGAGCGCTCGGATTATTTTTGACGGATTGCTAGAAGTTGATATTGAAAGCAATCAGAAAGTACATTGTACGTGTTAAGAGAGAAGGATTCTATAGAGCTGAGTTTATTAAATCAATTGTTCAATATATTTCAAGTGGGAAAGGAAATAATAAGACTGTTGATTATTATAAATGCTGATTTATAAAAATTAAGAAAAATCATTTTAATTTATTTTCCGGAAAACGCCTAATAAATCAGCATTTAAAAGTCTGTTTTTGAATTTTTTTTTATTTTGTAGTTTTTTTTTGAAAAAAAGGCATTGACCTTAAACCTGGTTTAACCCGTATATTAATTTGTGAATTAAATATTTAATAATGAACTATCTCACTTTTATGAAATGAGGAAATTATATTGAAAACAAAAAAAGAACGAAAGAAACACGCAATCCGATGGATTCTATTTACGGTAATCCTAAGTCTTGGTTTTTTTTATCAAACAGGCTATGCAGATGAGGTAAATAATTTTTCGATTCAAACGTTAGATGAGGATGGAAATGTAAATGCGCAAGGCTATTACCATTTCGACGGTCTGCCGGGAGAAAAACGTGAAGTTTCTATTAGGATTTATAATGCGTCTGATGTAGCAATTACGGTAAAAGCTGCGGTGAATCCCGCTTCCACCAATGAAAATGGTATCCCTGGTTATTTGGCAGAAGACACGTACGATGATTCATTAACGCATCGAATGGATCAATTGGTCAAGATTGACGAAGCAAAACGTACGATTCCAGCGTTAGGTTTTGTCACCATGAAAGTAGTAGTTTTATTCCCAGAAGAAGACTGGGCGGGAGACATTCTCGGAGGGATTCGGTTTACGGAAGAAGTTAAAAATATAAGCGAACAAACAGTAGTTCATGAAGTTGCGTACACCGTTGGTATTTTGTTAAACAAAAAAGACGGGGAAACAGTTGAAAATGACTTGCATTTACAAGACATTACAACAGGACAAAGAAATTATCGAAACTTTATTGAAGCTAACATTCAAAATAGTGCAGCATCGATTGTTCGCAATATGAGTGTTGAATCTACTGTGACTGAAAAAGGGGGGAAAGCAGCGATTTATACGTACGATGTCTACGATCTTCGCATGGCGCCCAATTCTAATTTTAATTTTGGTATACCAACGGGGGAACGACCCATAAAGGCTGGGGACTATGTTCTTAAAATGAGGGTAAAAGCAGATGGGAAGGAGTATCATTTTGAAGAAAATTTCACGATTGCCGCGTCAGAAGCCCGCCAGTTAAACCAAAGTGCAGTGAATATTGATGAGAGGACGCCTTATCTATCTTATCTGATTTTAGGTGGAATTGGACTTCTTATTCTCCTGATTATTGGCAGATGGATTAGAATTAATGGGAGAAAGAAGGCTGAATCGCTCTAAAAAAATGCTGGTTTATAGTGTTCATCCAGCTGAAACCGGAAGGGGAAAAATACTAAATCAATTGAGAATAAAGGAGAATAAGAAAGCAACACGTACGAACAAAACAAAGAAAAAACAAAAAAATTGGAGGATGAACAATGAAGAAAACAACAATCACAATAGCAGCAGCACTTTTAGCGGGAAGTATGGGACTAGGTACATTAATTAGTCAGGCAGCAGAAGTAGAGTATGAGGATGCGACGAACGCAAGGACAGAGGGAACGGTGATTATTTTAGAAAATGATTCATCTAATCCGGTGATTCCAGATCCAGAAAATCCAGGAGAAGAAGTAGATCCTGAAGTACCAGTTAACCCCCACCCAGGCCGACTAAGAATCAATTATGTTTCAAACTTTGATTTTGGTAAGATTCCGAATATTTCAAGTGAAATCGTTCAAGAGGCACGATTGGACCATGTATTTTCTGGTACATCAGAAGAAGGACGGGTACCATTTGTCGCAACAGAAGATCGTCGTGGGAGTGATCGATTAGGCTGGGAGCTGCAAGTTTCACAACCTAAACAATTGAGTGATGCAAGCGGACATGAGCTGCAAGGAGCAACGATCACCTTGAGTGGTCTGCGTTATGTGAATCCCACATCAGCTACGCCCATTGCGAATCAAAACGAGATTGTATTAGGAGAAGCCGCACAAACTTTGGCAACCGCCAATGCTTCACAGGGTGCCGGTGCATGGACACTAGCTCTGGGGAATGCGAATGCAGAAGGACAGACTGATGGCGTTGTCTTACGTATTCCAGCCAATACCACAAAAAATGATACGGCTTACTCAACTGCACTAGTTTGGGAGTTGGTCGCGGATCCAACAAACGCATCTGGAGAATAAGGGGATGTCCCCTATTCTCCAGTACAGAAACCAAAGAGAAAGGGATAGTCCAATGAAAAAAGTATTACTTGTTTTTGTGTTGAGCCTAGTTCTATCAACTCATTTTTTATTTCCCGCGATCGTTGTGGCCACTGTGATCGAACAGTCTACGAGTGAATCTGTTTACGAAGAAGAGATCCAAGAAACTAGTAATAATCAGGAGCAGCAGGGAGAAGAATCGGAGACAGAATCAGATGGATCCTCTGATCAAACAAGTGCAAAAAATCTGGAAGAGTCATCAATTGAAGATACTGTCGAGGGAGTTATTGAAGATCAATTGCAAAGAAATCAAAGATTAACTAGCATTGTCACTAGCACAATAAGTGATTGGCACATAGATGAACCAATTCTAATCGCTACTATTAATATGGAACTTACGACTGCGTTTAACGGAGTGAATCCCGGAGCGTACAATGCGGCACGTGTTTATGGAATCAGTAATCAGTTTTCAAGATTTAGTGTTCGAGCGGTTGATGCGCATGGAAATGATATCAGTGCTGCCTTTTTTACGGACATTAGGTCTGATTATGTAGATTTTCGAACGAGAGCAGATAGTTCTCCAGGAAATGGTTGGATTACTCTTGAAATTTTTGGTTTTGTTAATAAACATGCGCCTGTAGATATTATCTTTGACGGTTTAGGAGGATATTTCGATTTTGGGGAACTTACTTTCGGAATATTTGTCGTAAATATGCGTGGCGATATGGTTAGAAGAGAACCGGATGTGACATCCAGTACACATTTAATGGCCTTGGGGGGAATACTCAATGTAACTCATATTGATGAGTCTGGAAAGGAGATAGGTGATGCTGAGTCAAATCTTGGGATGCCAGGGGCGGAATATACAACAGAGGCTTTAAATATGGACGGATTTTATCTTCTAGAAATCAGAGGTGAAGCTTCTGGAAACTATATTTTAGGAAGAGTCATCGAAGTGACCTACGTTTATGCGAAGAGTGCATTGACAGCAGAAGTTGTGCCTCAAACAATTGATTTAGGTGGTCGATTGACGGAAAGTCAGCTTACCCAGGCCATAACCAATGTTTCGCTTAATGGAGGCTTGTTATCAAGTGATGAGTATACCCTTAATATAAATAAATCTCCAGATACGAGTATTGTCGGAACAACAACCAGTGCTTCTGTAGTATTAAACCACAACAGAACTAGTCAACAATTAATACTCGAGATACCAATTACAGTTACTTTCGGAAACGCCATAAGATTCAGTGGGTTTAATGACTATAGTGCTGGGATCTACACTTGGCATTCCGACATTGGAATTATCACTGCTCGAAGAGGAACGACAAGCACGACAGGAAATGTACACAACAATTTTTCTGGTATTTATTATAACTTTAGCATACATGATTTAGGTGATAACACGCGGCGTGTCATAGGCACTGATACGTTGACCTATTCGTATGATGTAAGAGGAACTCAAACGATTGCTTCAGCTGTTTCTGACTTTGGGAACGGTTTTGGGGAGACAAATGCTAAAGTTGGCGATATTGTCGAAGTCTATCATCGTGAACCTACACGACTCAGAAAATATGACGCCCCCCATTCTGAATCTGAAAGAGTAAATAGCTTGAATAATCGTGCATATTTTGAATTGACAAGTAATGGATACAGCCTATTGACATTTGATCGAGCACACCCAAATCCTACCACTATTCAGTTAGGAATGTCTGAAAAAGAATTGGAGGCAAACATATCAAAATATTTAGATCTTTCTGACACCAGTCATGTCTCGATTAGCGGTTTTCAAGAATATCCGGATACATCCAAAATCGGACAAGTAGTCGGAATTATTCGTGTTGAAGAACGTTTGAGTACTGGGAAATTTATTCTACGTGATTATGAAGTGCCTTTTACGGTTGAACCAGGTCGGCTGGAGCTGGCTAATGTAACGAATGGAAATTTTAATTTTGGAATCATTGAGCAATCAAGCCGCCATCAAGAGGTAGCGGCCAAGGGTGAACACGCACCAACCATTACGATTGATGATTACAGCAATACTACGCAATGGTCCATTTTTGTTTCTGCTAGTCCATTTGTGAATTCAGAAAAGCAAGTGTTGACTGGGGCAACGATGATACTCAAAGATTTAAGTGTCCAAGAAACGGTCCATACGGGGTTAACGGTTCCGTCAAAAGACATTGTATTGAGCCACACTCCGAAGTTAGTTGGGGCAATGAGCAATCCCAATGAATTATATGAAGGAGAACATGGTACAACAGAGATTCAAATTGGGGAAGTAATGAATGGATCTTTGACAGGCGTTCAATTGAGATTGCCGGCGAATACGCCAGTGGATGATGGGACGTATCGCTCAGTGATCACTTGGGAACTAGTGGGTGATCCTACGTTGGGAGGAAGCGAATGAAGAAAATACTAATCGCACTCTTTTTCAGTATAATTTCTCTTTATATGAATTATTCAAATTCTTTGCCAAGCGTAGAAGCATCTACTTATGAGAATCAAGCGGGGGTACAATTTTATCAGAGAGAAGAGACAGTAAGTTCTGAACAAAATGAATTAGATAGTCAACCATCAGAAATAGATATTCAGAAGAGTCTGCCACAAACAGGAGGAGTAATTTCTTCAATGAGCTTTTTGGGAGGCAGCGTAATCTTAATAGTTTGGTTAATAAAAAAGAAAGAAAAGACAAGTTGATTTTTTTCGGTACTATATGTTTTGGTGTTTAACAATATGAAAAAATATAATAGAAACATATAGTACCTTAATATCTTAATAATAAGCAATTAAAGTAACGTAGTAGTTTTAACATCATTTTATAAAGGAATATCTTGATAATCGAGAAATAATAGATTGCAAAAGTGTAGTGTTTAGGAAATCATTCCTACGATAAATAATACTACATACATGATGAAACTTTGGGAATGATTACTTAGAAAATGTTCATTTTAATCCCTCTGCTTTGATTGTTTTCATAGATAATGATCAGTTACAGAAGCCAAAAAAAGTAGTAGTCAATAGGCCGATTATTTTCTAAACCTCCGACGATGTACTGTGCGACTACACTGGAGTAATCGGCAGAATCTTGTATATCATCCAATAACTGATTCAAGTTATTTTCACTATAGTCGTATCTATCAACAGTTAACGCCCCACCAAAGTATATTTCACTTGATTCCGCAAGGAGATCTTTAGGAATAGTGTTATTGGGAATGTCTATAATGCCAATTTCTTCTGTTATGGTATCAAAATGATCTCCAGTAAATAATAATAAAAAATTTGTTGGATTATTTAATAAAGAAGAAATGTGTTCTTTTTTGTAAAGATCAAGAGGTTCAAATTTCGAAAAAGGAAACTCTAGATTTAGGTTTTTCTCTCCGTTTAAACAATGATTGATATGAGCAATATCCTTTATTCTTGTATTAAGTACTTTTGATACAGCATTTAATTGTTTGATCCAGTTGTCAACGGTAATAAGAGTATTGTTTAATATTTGGTTTCTTTGATCCAAATCACCATTTAAATGAAGGGTTAGATCGGTAATGGGAATTTCTAAGTTTCTAAAAAAAGTAATATCAACTAACTGTAATATAGAATGAGCATCAAAATATCTGTAGTTATTCTCTTCGTCTCTACTCAACGAAATTAGTTGTTTTTTTTCCCAAAACCGTATAGTTGAAGGTTCAATATTGAATAGATTAGCAATTTCCGTTATCGTTCTTTTTTTATTTGAGATAACAATTCCTCCTCTTTTTTGTAACTTATAGAGATATATAAGTAGTAGAACACATCATCTTCGACTTTGAAATTTGATTAAAGTAATCTTAACTTTCTAAAATACTATAAACAAATAGACCATATTCTTCAACTCTATTTAAAAGAATAGTAATGCATTATTTTAATTCTATCAACTAATCAGTCAGGACATTATGAAAGTAAAAACGCAATTCTTCTATTTTGTATAAATCACCAACTGTTGATTTTGAAGGTTTAAAAAATCAACAAATTCGTATTTTGAAATAAAGCGAAGGGTAGTATTAATGAGGTATAGATTCAAGGGAAATTAATAAGCTGTAGTAGGAAATGAATAAAGAAACTCATTTTCTATAAAAAAAGCATTGTCATTGAATTGAGCTTTCTTACCTAAGGATAAATAAAAATTTACAAATACTTAAAGGTTCTTCCAATCCACTTAGATTATAGATCTTATAGTACTTGGCATTTGGATAACGAGTGAAATATCAATTATTTATTAAGAGGACGATTGCTTTTAAAAACTAGACCTCAAACCAACTTTAATGTGTATAGTTCAGCGCAACAAACAACTTGCGTTTTTCTTTTAATTTTCAAATAGGTCATTGTTCACCTGTAAAGGAAGCATCGTCTTTCAGAGGCTTTCATCTAGGGAAAAACAATAAATGAAACCGGCTTATAGTATTGATTTCATTTTGGAAAGGACGAAAATTATGATCGAAATCAGTAATCTATCTGAATATATCAAAGAATTTCAATTTGAAGAAAAGCAGTTAAAAGCACATCCGTTGATAAAAAATTATATTGAAAATCAAGTTCAAAAATTAAAAGAATTGATAGAAGCATTAACGTCCGCGAATTTTTGGATTGATATTCCAATAATTATGGGAATAGATTCTAAGTTAGTATTATTACGAGAACTCATTATCACTATTGAAGATTTTGATTTTTCAGACGAAGAAGTGTTAAAAATAGTAGAACAAGATTATCCATACTACAATAAAGAATTATGTGGATATAAATTGAATGATGTAACTAGCCATTCACTAATTTTTAAAATAAAGTGATCTGGAAAAAGAATCAAGGAAAAGTAGTCTTTTATAATATATTTTGAAGTCAGGGATGGAATCCTATGAAGACGTAATAAAATTTCTAACCGAACGATAGAGGACAGACGTGAAAAATTGCGAGAAGCTAAACGTGCTTATTGAATCCTATGCACTTACCAACTATGACACGGGAAAAGCAGAATTGGTCAAAGGTAATGCAGAAATGATCTATCTTATCATGAATCTGGGCATCTCTTCGACGTTTGGTCCACATCGGGAAGACTTTCACTAACTATCATTTAACAAAGATAGAAACTTTCATTCTTTAAATTTTGTTCTGGGGTTGTTAAAAAACAAAGAGGAACTATTATTACATAATACCAAGTATCTTATAAAAATAATGATTATTTTTGGTTGAAGGAACTCTGTCCTTGCTTGAAAAGTATTTACTATAGAATACATTATTACTACAATAGATGAGATATAAAAATAGGTGGTTAAAAAAATACCACGATGGAGTTGGCAGATGAAAAAGAAAATTTTTTCCTACATATCTTTGGCAAGTTTAATAGTACCTTCTTTTTTTGTTCCCATTGTGAATGTTCGATCAGATGAGCAACAAGAAAGTGTAGCACAAGCAACTAATGAAGAATCTGAAAATATGAGTAATTCGATTACAACGCTGGATTCTTCAACAACGCAAAGTGAATCTTCTGATACTTCGACAGAAGATAATAATGAATCCACGGAAGAAACAACAACGCAAAGCTCTTCTAACAACGCAAAGTATTCTGGCGAAGATCAGGGGAATAGCCAAGTTGAAAATGAGACGACAAGTCAAAGTTCAGCAAATCCATCTGAGGTCGCAGTAAATAATGATCAAGAAGATTTTGCAGCTTGGCTTCCGGATCCAGCACTACAATCCGTAGTTGCTAAATCTTTAGGTATAGATGTGTCCGAAATCACGAAGGAACAGATGAGCAAACTTCAGACTCTCTATATCTACGCTGCAGATTCCGCTATTGCTGATTTGACAGGCTTGGAATATGCAACAAATCTATCATCATTTTATATGAGCGGCCAAAATCAGGTTACTGACTTTTCCGTTCTCACTTCGTTAAATAACTTAGTTTATGTATATTTGATGGGTGCTAATGTAACGGATGATAATGTACCAAACTTTGGTGCCAATTTAACTAGATTAAATCTTAGTTCCGCAAATGTAACCGATGCTGTATTTTCAAAAATAGTTAATATGAAAGGACTAGAGTCGCTAAGTTTCGAGTCCAATATGAATATTACGACAATTGCACCTCTGGTTGCATTACCAAATCTAACAGAATTAAGAATACAGTTCTGTGGCGTGACAGATTTTACTGTGATAAATGAGTTTTCCAAATTATCAAACTTAGCTGCTTATGGCCAAAACACAGGAAGAAATGATGCGATTACTTCATTATCTGCAAAAGAGTTAAATTACGATCCCGATAATCAATCATTTTTTGTTCCATTTTCCATTATGCCTAATCGTTTAACAAATTTTGATGGATATCAGCCTCCTTTTACAAAATCGAATAGTACTAGTCAGACGTACTTTGATTTGAATGGTGTACAGGTACCCTCCTCAAGATTAAGTATTACAGAAGATGGGATTACTGTATCTGGGGTTACTCAAAGTGAATTTGAAAGTATCGAAACAATGGAGTATAACGCACGACTGAATAATCCTGCCGGATCCTATGCTCAACCAGATGGATATAGTTTTTACGCCATTTCTTCAGGAACCTATTTGCACCAATTTTCGATCAATCATCAAGAAGCCGCTGCAGATGTTACGTTGAGTTATATTGATACTGAAGGGAATGAATTGAAGCCTTCTCAAAAAATTAGCGGTAATATTGGTGAATCTTTTGATGCAACAACGCCAGAGTATAAGTTAGAAGTAGACGGGTATACTATAAAAGAAGTTCAAGGTAATCCGACGGGAACCTTCAGTGATACAGCGCAAGAAGTCGTGTACGTATATGAACGCAGCGATGCAGCACCAGTCACAGTGAAATATCAAGATTCCGAAGGGAATCAGTTGGCAGATCCAACGGTATTAAGCGGAAAAGTAGGGTTACCATACACAAGTGAAGCCAAAGAGATCTCAGGGTGGTATGTAGTAGAAACCCCAGATAATGCTTCAGGCACCTTCAGTGATACAGCGCAAGAAGTGGTGTACGTATATGAACGCAGCGATGCAGCACCAGTCACAGTGAAGTATCAAGATTCCGAAGGGAATCAGTTGGCAGATCCAACGGTATTAAGCGGAAAAGTAGGGTTACCATACACAAGTGAATCCAAAGAGATCCCAGGGTGGTATGTAGCACAAACACCGACAAATACTTCAGGCACGTTTAGCGACACAGCGCAAGAAGTGGTGTACGTATATGAACGCAGCGATGCAGCACCAGTCACAGTGAAGTATCAAGATTCCGAAGGGAATCAGTTGGCAGATCCC
>NZ_JBIVBP010000011.1:0-11516 GCF_044746145.1 Enterococcus sp. NPDC086594 | reverse complement strand
CAACGGTATTAAGCGGAAAAGTAGGGTTACCATATACAAGCGAAGCCAAAGAGATCCATGGTTGGTACGTGGTAGAAACCCCAGATAATGCTTCAGGCACCTTCAGTGATACAGCGCAAGAAGTGGTGTACGTATATGAACGCAGCGATGCAGCACCAGTCACAGTGAAATATCAAGATTCCGAAGGGAATCAGTTGGCAGACCCAACGGTATTAAGCGGAAAAGTAGGGTTACCATACACAAGTGAAGCCAAAGAGATCCCTAGTTGGTACGTGGTAGAAACCCCAGATAATGCTTCAGGCACCTTCAGTGATACAGGGCAAGAAGTGGTGTACGTATATGAACGCAGCGATGCAGCACCAGTCACAGTGAAATATCAAGATTCCGAAGGGAATCAGTTGGCAGATCCAACGGTATTAAGCGGAAAAGTAGGGTTACCATATACAAGCGAAGCCAAAGAGATTCCAGGGTGGTATGTAGTAGAAACCCCAGATAATGCTTCAGGCACCTTCAGTGATACAGGGCAAGAAGTCGTGTACGTGTACGAACGCAGCGATGCAGCACCAGTCACAGTGAAATATCAAGATTCCGAAGGGAATCAGTTGGCAGACCCAACGGTATTAAGCGGAAAAGTAGGGTTACCATATACAAGCGAAGCCAAAGAGATCCCAGGGTGGTATGTAGTAGAAACCCCAGATAATGCTTCAGGTACTTTCAGTGACGCAGCTGAAGAAGTCGTGTACGTATATAACACTAAAGCGCATAATCCTAAGAACAATGGTAATTCAAATAATCATTTACCAAAAACTGGACAACAGATTAAAGGACAACTGATTTTAAGTAGTGTCGGAGCTTTGTTAGTCACACTCGTATTTGTAGCAATTAAAAAACGTAAAAGAAGTAATCGATAAGAGGAAGAAAGAGTGTTCAGAAAATGATCGTTTCTGGACACTCTTTTTGAATCAAATTTCTAATAATACTATTCGATATTGTGTATAGAAACCTACAATGAAATCTATGTCTAGATAAAATAGGAGTCGCTAAATATAAGAATAATTCATTTAAGGAATTGCAAACTTTAAAGTTCTTGATTCATTAATGTTTCACCTGTTTTTCATTTTTGATTAGGCTCTTTTTATTATGTTCATTTAAGCTAACGGTATAATTTTTTTGGAGGCTGATTTTTCATTGATAATTAAAATTTATTTATTGTGAATGATTATAAAAAGTTCTGAAAATACTAAAATAATAAAGGGAGTTTGTCAAATAATATAGAGAAGATAGCTCATTAATCAATCTGAAAAACACCTCTAGGCTAGAGATATAGCTTAGAGGTATTTTTATGACTAATTATGGTAAGATTATTAAATAAAAGTTGTCTTCATTTCAAATCGCATCGAATCCTCAAGTGCGGGAGATTAGTAAATGAAAAGGTCCATTTGGGGTGAGCTAATCTTTACAAGAAAAGAAGGTTGATTTAGATAATGAAAGAACGGGGAGAAGAAATGAAAAAGAAACATAAAGTGATACAAATGTTGGGTGGGGCTACACTCTTATACATCTTAGCGGTCCTGTTTATAGGTGGCGCAACACTATTGCTGTTCAAAAATCTTACCTTTTTGATTGAGCCAGTAGTTAAAGTATTTCAGGTGGTTCTTCCTCCGTTAACTATGACGCTCGTTTTATATTTTGTACTTAAACCAGTTGTAAAGTTTTTGGTAGGGCTAGGACTTTCAAAAGTACTGAGTATTATTATTACATTATGCACACTTACTGCTGCCTTCATCTTGTCAACTGCCCTCGCACTGCCGTTACTTATCCAACAATTTGAACGATTGATCGAAAACTTCCCAAATTATTTGATCGAAGCTGAACGAGTAATAGAAACTTTTATACAAAATACTAGATATGAACAAGCATATCATGAGGGACTCGAGGTTCTGGCGAATTGGATAAATCAAGTTTCTAATAATGTGGGCGTATATCTGGGCAATATTATTTTCGGTGCTTCACAAGTGTTTTCAACGATTACCCATGTCCTATTGTTGTTATTGACAGTGCCGATCATCACGTTCTTTTTATTGAAAAATGACCGTCAATTTGTAGAGTATTCTTTAGGTATCTTCCCCCCTAGATTACGTCATGAAGTCAAAGAAATCCTTCGGACGATGGAAAATCAGGTGGGCGCCTATCTAAAGGGACAACTAGTCGTTTGTGTGATCATAGGAACATTGACTTTTATTGGCTTCTTAATTATCGACATGCCTTTTTCTGGAAGCTTAGCATTTCTTGTTGGCGCAACAGCTATCGTTCCTTATATCGGACCGGTTGTAGCCTTTTTCCCTTGTGCAATCATTGCAATCATGACGTCTCCTACGATGTTCATTCAGTTGTGCATTGTCTGGATCGTTGTTCAATTATTAAATGGGGAGCTGATCGAACCTCAGGTCATGGGAAAACATATGGTGATCCATCCAGTAACAATTATTTTTGTGCTATGGATAATGGGTGAACTTTTCGGCATGTTTGGGTTGATTTTCGGTATACCACTTTATGCAATCGTGAAAGTGTTAGTGGTGTTTGGGTTTCGAAAATTTAAGCAGCGATACAATCGCATACATGCGGAAGATGTTCCCTATGAAGAAACTGAATTTAGTTTAGAATCATACACTAAGAAAAGCAGCCATGGTTAACGAGGGAAACCTGTTGAACAAATGAATTCAAGTACGCATGTCCTGCTCAAATTGATCGTTTGAGTTAAATCATTTGCTTTGATAGTGAAAGAAAGAATTTTAATACATAGAGTGCTTGGAAATATCTATTTTCTGAGTACTCTATTTTTAGTTTGGGCCGATGAATTTCCGATAATTAAGTTTTCCAGTGTCAGAAATTCATTGGATTATGACTCCTTTTTAGCCATTCCAATAACTTGTCGTTTTTCTACGAAAGAGGCTGCTTGACTAAGCAGGAATCAACGCGCAACAATGATAAGCGCCAGATGGATAGACTACCTATTTGACATCTGATTTCCTAAATGATATAGTTTCCAAATAGAAATCAATTTGAAGGGAAGTTTTCAATGAATAATTTAGAAGAGGTATTAGTAAACTTACAATGTGAATTGGTGGCGGAAAGAACCAGACTAAATCCTAAAACAATTAGTTGGCTTCAATATGATATTTTAAATATTCTAAATTCTGAAACTGAGATGCGCCCGTCAAAAATGAGTGTTTTGCTAGGAATTAGTAGGACAAAACTTTCAAAGGCGTTAAAAGAGCTAAAATTAATGAATTATATTCAACAGAAACCCAATGATACAGATGGTCGAGAACTACTCACTTTTTTGACAAAAGAGGGAAGTCATTTATTAACAACTATTGATAATGGACATACACACTTATCTGAAGTCGCAAATGCAGTTTTTAATCGGAAGGAAAAAGAGCAGTTCGCTGAACTAGCAAAGAAATATTTGGAAGCGCTTAAAACGGAAAGGCTGAGGTATGATGAATGATCTCATTTCTATCGAAGGAGCTAAAACAAACAATTTAAAAAATCTTTCTCTGAAACTTTCTAAGTATCAAGTAACTGTCGTAACAGGTGTTTCAGGCTCGGGAAAATCTTCTTTGGTATTTGATACCTTAGCAGCTGAATCCCAACGATTACTAAACGAGACCTATTCGAGTTATATCCAACAGCTACTACCTCACTATTCTCAACCGATCGTTGATAAAATAGAAAATCTACCAGTATCTATTGTGATTAATCAGAAGAAACTAGGAGGAAATGCACGTTCCACAGTTGGAACTGTAACAGATATATATTCAAGTTTAAGGCTGCTATTCTCGAGGGTTGCAACCCCTTTTATTGGATATTCTATGAATTATTCGTTTAATAATCCCAAGGGAATGTGTGAAGTTTGTAAGGGATTAGGTGAGGTCAAAGAGATTGATGTCGATAAGTTAATCGATTTTGACAAATCTTTATCAGAGGGAGCTATTCAATTTCCTACTTTTCAATCGGGAGGATGGCGCCTGTCTAGGTATACAGAATCTGGTAATTTCGATAACAATAAAAAAATTAAAGATTACCTAGCAGAAGAATTGGACCTTTTACTAAATGATCTCGGTAGCACTCCAAGTAATCCTACGAATAAATGGCCAAAAACTGCACGCTATGAGGGGATCATTCCCAGAATTACCAAAAATTTTATCGAAAAAGAGAGCACGCAATATAGTGCACCATTAAATCACATTCTGCAAGTGAAAGAATGTCCCAATTGTCAAGGAACTAGAGTAAGTAAACTTGTTCGCTCTGCAAAGATAAATGGAAAATCGATCGCAGACTGTGTAAGGATGCCTATTCCTGAACTAAGCAAATTTATTAAAGGGATTCATTCTTCTGCTGTTCAGGTGATTTTGAAAGATTTAAGTAAGAAACTACAGAGTTTGGAGGAAGTTGGCTTAGGTTATTTGTTTCTTAACCGTCCAACAGCAACATTATCTGGTGGAGAATCTCAAAGAATAAAAATGGTTAAGCATCTTAACAGTGCCCTTAGTGATATTCTATATATTTTTGATGAGCCTAGTATTGGACTCCATCCAGAAGATATTCAAAAAATAGCAAAGATAATTAGGGGGTTAAAAGATAAAGGAAATACTGTTGTTCTTGTTGACCACGATCCGGATATTATACAAATTGCAGACCATATCATTGAGATCGGTCCAGGATCCGGGGATAGCGGTGGAAATATCACCTTTGAAGGAACCTATGATGAACTACTGAAGTCGAACACCATCACTGGAAGAGCGTTGGCAGATCAGTTGAACGTTAATACACAAAGACAACAATTTTCTTCCTATTACGAATTAAATGAGGTTAGTTTGCACAATGTTGTAAACGCTTCTGTGGTGTTGCCAAAACAATCATTAACGGTTGTAACCGGAGTCGCTGGTTCTGGGAAGAGCACACTCATTCGCTATCTTTTTAAAAAAAAATATCCTGAAGCAAGTATATTAGACCAGAGTCAGATAAATGGCAACATTCGCTCAAATGTTCTCACGTATCTAAATGTCTTTGATAAAATTCGGAGCATCTACGCGCAATGTTCTGGTAAAAGTGCCTCTCTTTTCAGCTATAACGGTAAAGGAGCATGTCCTCTGTGCAAAGGCAAAGGAGTGATAAAAATGGATTTGGCTTTTATGGGGGATGCAGAGCAAGTTTGTGAGAAATGCCGAGGAAAAAGATATAACGATGAAGCCTTATCTATTTTATGGCATGGTTTCACTATTTACGATATTTTACAATTATCAGTTCGAAAAGCAGTAGATTTGTTTGATGATCGCTTATTGATCAGAACGATGCAAATTCTCATGGATGTTCATCTAGAGTATATGAAGTTGGGGCAGTCGCTAGATACATTTTCTGGTGGAGAACTTCAGCGTTTAAAGATAGCAAAAATAATTGCTCAAAATACTTCTAACTGTCTAATATTAGATGAACCATCTACCGGCCTTCATGAGGCGGATATTGACAGGCTGTTATTATTGTTGAATAAACTTTTGCAAAAAGGAAATACATTGATTGTTCTAGAGCACAATCTCAAAATAATTAGTCAGGCTCAATGGCTTATCGAAATGGGACCTGGCGGGGGGAACTTTGGAGGTAAAGTATTGTTTCAAGGGTACCCAATAGACTTATTAACGTTAGAAGATTCATACACAGCAAAGCATCTGAAAAGATATACAAAAAACAATAATTAACAAAAGTGTTTATAAGAATTTCAGTTCATGATTTTTTTAACAGCTATATGATGGGCAGAAATTTAATAGCTTTTGACCTTCTTAATTTTTCGACAAAGAGTGTTCAGAAAATGACGAACTTCTGGACACTCTTTTTAGATACTATAATTTATATGTATCACTCTATTTTTGTGTTCATAAACTCGTAACTAAATCATTGTTCAATGAAAATTTAGATTTATGAGTATTTGGACAAACCTTGGATGTGGTCAGATACTTAATAGTATTTGATACCTTGCTCATAGTGATGGTTATTTTTTATTGTAAGTAACTATACAGATATAGTTTGAAAATAGAATTTCTTATTTTCCATACTCACAAAAAATGCTTTTAATTCAGTGATTGAATTAAAAGCATTCTCATTTTACCAATTATATTTTGTTGTTAATGTTACAGTGTTGTAGCCTGATTTTTTAAACTGATGATACCCTAAAGATTTAGGGCTAGTGTGCAGTATACCAAACGTTGCTTGTGCGCTTCCATATTTGCTATTTTTTACTGTATTCTGATCGCTGTTTATGAGTTTTTTTCCAGATGTATAAGACTCACATTTCGACCAGATAGAATCTTGTGTTTGACTAGCAGTTGAAGTAGCCACAAAAACTAGATTAGATTTTGATAGATTTCCTTTTACTGAAATAGAAGAGCGTGTGAGTGCATTCGACATTGTTGCTTCGTTTGAGTCAACAACTTCAAGTAGATTTCCTTGTTCGCTTGCAAGGGCTGTCGTCGAGACATTGAATCCTAAGATGCTTAGCAAGAATGTAAAAAGTATAATTTTTCTTTTCATTATTGATTCTCCTTTACTGATTCGCTCTAACTTCATGAGTGACCGTTGAATAACCTGATTTCTTAAATGTTGAATTTGCATAGGTATAGTTTTTTGACACACTTACTGGGGCATGATTTGTTTTAACAGAATTATACGCTGTTTTTGTTTTAGTAGAAGACTTATCATTTTTCAGTACACCGTTTGAATTGTAGAGCCGTGATCGTACAAAGATACTGTCCATCATTTTAGCCGCTTCTCCAGTTGCAGAGGACGCTGCACTTATTGGAGCGAGTGTGTAATGGATTGTAGCAGTCGTAGTACATTTGATGGAAGACCGTGAAACCCCATCTGTCATGGAGCTAGAATCACTATTCGAGATGACTATTTCTTCTAAAATTGGTTCTTCTTGAATATTTCCACCTTCTTCAGAGGCGTATGCAAAACCTGGTAGTGTTGTAAGTGGTAAGAGACCCAGTACCCCCATTTTATATAGTGCTTTTTTCATTGTGATGACCTTCTTTCTTTTTATTTTCAAAGTTACCCTTCAAGATGAAAACAATAAATAATACTGCTTTCACGAAAGAGAAACTGTGATTTACTGTATCCAGAGGAACCTCTTTTGCTAACAATAACTGGAAAATAAACGGAACAACTATTGGCGAGATTATGACGTATATACAATATACGAAATATGCGAAAATTAAGTTATTTACGAGATTTGCTGTTTTTTTCATATTTTTCCACCTACTTACTATTTTTTATGAGTATAGGATTTGAGAAATCAATTTCAGTAATAGAATATATCCCATCGTCCATTTGATATGGCGACAGAACATCAACTAATTGAAAAATACTGTTTTCTTTTTTTGTGACGGGAATTTTAATCGGAATCCTATACAATTTATTATCAGAGATTTCATACACGGTGTTTGGAGGCAGTTCATTTTTTTCTATGAGAGAGCCATTTACAAAGGGAAGAATTGAGTGTCTGCTGTTCTCATTACTAGTTTGTCCCAAAAGAAGCTCCACACTGTCATTAGATCTTTTTTCAAGTTCGAGGATCGCTTCATTTGAAGATTGAACATTTACCATTGAAATTCTGGCGTTGTAATCGTTCGTATCATTATCATTAAGAAATTTAATGGACTGAGGATAGGTACTGTTGTTAGTCAAATTGAATCTTAGTCCCATAACTGAGTATTCTAAACTTCTTTCTAAGGTCATCGAGTCGTTCGATTTCGGATATTTAAAAAGTAAAATCATTAGTTCGTTTCCCTCAGAAATATTGTCTATTGAAAGGTCTATATTTATTTTCTGTTTATTGGTCAATGAAAATATGTTTGCCGAAGTAACTTCTTCTCCATTAACTTCATAGGGAATTTCATGCAAGTCCTTTAATATGTTTAAGTAATAAAGGTATTGTCCCTCCATATCTTGGATAATTTCAAGATCCCCTGAAAATGAAGATGAGCCACTTTGGTTTATTTGTGTACCTACATCAACTATCTGACCATTACTATCACGTAATCCATAACTTATGGTGTTTTCGAAAACAATAGTTTGAGTTTCTTCGGACTTAGGATTAGTTAATAAGAGGCCGGGCAAAACTAAAAAAATAATTATGGATAATGCAACTGTTGAAAGTATGGCAAATAATAATGGTGTTTTTTTATTTTTAAATATTCTCTTTCTCATCATTCACACTCCTTTTCCATTTACATTTTCATAATGACACATATCTATTTACTTTAAAGGACTAATCTGTTTACATTTCAGGTTTACGAAGGGATGTAAACCTGAAGTTTACGTAGTGTAAATAGAACGATACTTATAAATACCATTATTACAATGTATACTAAGAGAAAAATTTAGAATAGGAGAACGAAATGAAAAAAATATATACGTTATTTATATTAGGAGTAGGTATTCTTTTTTTTCCAGCAACGGGACTTGCGCACGAAAATGAGGAGTTAGTATTTGACCTTGATTCAACAACTATTAGAAGCGAGTCATCGTATATAGATGACTCGGGAGAAACTATTGAACTAATGATTGAAAATATTTCATCCGGTACTAGGGTAGGTAAAGGGACATACAAAGTCTCGAAAAAAAGCACGGGTAATTGGTTAGTATCGTACAATGTGACTGTCAACTCGAACAAACAATTTACAGCTGCAACTAATTTAAATATGACCACTTATCAAGGGAGTATTACTTCAAGTTCTTTGAGTAGCAATTCATCAAGAGCTATCTGTAACTTCAAACACAAGATTGGAACAATGACTTCTAATGCGAGCGTGACGACGACTATTTCAAATGGTAAACTGGTTGTAAAATAATAAGTAGGTGTATTTAATGATGGAACTCGGGGAAAAACTTAAGTCACATCGGGAAAACAAAGGATTCTCACAAGTGTTTGTAGCTGAAAAGCTTAATGTTTCAAGACAATCTATTTCAAAATGGGAAAATGACCGAGGCTACCCTGACTACGACAACTTAATTCTACTGAGCCAACTTTATGAAGTTTCTATTGGAGAGCTACTCGATGAGAATGAAAAGTTGAAGAAAAAAATTGAACATAATAATGAAGATATTGCCAGCAAGAAACAGAAGCTCCAACTTTTACGAAATACGCTGGGAAAAGATGAAAGTCTGGTTTTAATTGGTCTTTCAGCGCTAGCATCGTTCATATTTCCAGTGGGCATTATTGTGTGTATGTTCGTATTTGTCAGAAATAAGCGCTGTAATTCATACTATAAATTAATTTGGCTTATCAGCATTTTAGCACTGGCGTTAAATTTATATGCTGGATACGGACACTTAGCAAATTATATGGGGTGGGGATCAGTTTCAATCGAACAGATTGAATAACGTCAAAATCAGTAGGAGTAAGAATGAAAAAACGAAATTTACTTACTGTTTGTAATGAAAGAAGAAGCGTCAATCAGCAAAAATTAAACTATGCGGAAGAATTTCTGCTATTTAGGGGTAAAATTCAGGAAGAACTGTATTCTGATAAAATATTTCTGACACTGATTGATAAAGAAAAGGGATTAGTTCAAGAAAGAGATAAACTATTAAATGAGTAGTACCATTCTATGGTGAAGACAATTTTAATTCTGAAGGTGTAATAGTAACTACTAAAAGTAAACTTTTCGTTTACCTTTAGTAGTAAACCGATGATGTAAACTTCTCGTTTCTTTCATTTTTTTCATATTTCAAGGATACTTAGTGTATAAAAAATGAAAGAGGGATCAAAATGAAAAAATCTATCGTAACAACTATGTTAACAGCAATAGTTGCAACCACTGTATTTACAGCTTTTGGTGGTGCAGTAACTTATGCTAAAGCAGAAACAATGGAAGAAACTAATGAACTTATTCTTCCTGACGAAAATGCACCAATTTTTTCGGACGAAGGAGCAGAGTACTTAAACGTTCCTGAAATTAATCTTGATAATGATACAAACTTGTACTCGGAAGGCATACAAGTAAATACTAGAGTAGCTCAATATAGAATGTGGAGAATTGAATCGAAAACATCAGCTGGTACATCTTATGGCGCATGGAGAAATGGACCATCTGGAAAGGGAAAAGCAACATTGTCAGCCACTAACTCAAATACTTCTAGTAGATCTGTTTCGTCTTCGATTTCAGGTAGTTATCCAATTGGTGCCGATAAAATCGGAGCATCGTTGGGAATTACAATTGGGCAATCAAAGACTTACGGAGTATCTTATTCTATAAATATCCCCGCAGGTAAAAGACAACAAATAATTTTTAGACCAGTGTACAAATCTACAAAAGTAGTACAGCGTGAGTATATAAGTGGAGTCAAAACAAAGACAGCTAGAACCGCTACTGTAAAAACCTTTAGTCATTGGGATTACTCATTTAAAAACCTATAAGGAGAAAAAGATGGAGAAACAATACATTTATAGTTTATTTATCGGATTCATTTTATTATTTCAATTACAATTGATCAGTTACTGTAACTATCTTTTGGTTAAACAAGGTACAATCAATGGTGTTTTAGATCCTTATTTATTACTAAAAACGCCATTAGTCGTTATCCCCGTCTTGTTTATTTTATATTGTGCATACGGCATTTATAAAACGATTAAGAAACGATAAAAAATTAGTGCGCGTGTTAATTCTTCCCCAAATTAACATAATCTCGATATGGATTTCTAAATTAAGAAAAAACTATAAAAATGTGGTCACCATTAAAATCACTCAAAAATGATTGAGTGATTTTTTCAGTTTTCATTATATGGAGTGTTCAGAAAATGACGATTTCCTGAACACTCTTTTTAAATGCCATAATTGAAATTTATTGCTCTATTCTTGTGTACATAAACTCGTAACTAAATCATTGTTCAATTAAAAATTAGATTTATGATTATTAGGACAATTAATATAAAGGGACAGAAACATTAAAAATCAGTAATCAAATGGAATGAGATATGAGTGAAACAAGAGGACACTTTCTACAGTTTTAATAGTCAGACTACTCATTAGTATCAAAAGAAAAAACGTTGATTCTCTCTCATTTTCGCATCAAAATTCTTCAGTAATTGACCTGAAGGAAAAACACTTAATAACGTGGATTATTAAGTGTTCTCATTTTTTGTTTAAAAAACTATTCTCCTAACAAATGAATAGATTACTTACGTGGAAGGAGGCCTAAAGGGAAAAAATGGCTATTTGTCAATAAGGACTGATGAGTTGTGCAAAATCAAATCTGGGTCAGAATGAACCTCATTCTGGCTCAGATTTTTTGTTATCTCACTTTGATTAATTGACTGATCAAAAAGATTCTAATTCTCATGTTCTCGAATGATTTAAATCTGTAGGATACTCGTTTCATTGTCTTTATGTGGGTATTCTTCGCTTCTATTTTTCCATTGGAATAAGGATAGATCATTGCGTTGGTGATGCCTTCTT
>NZ_JBIVBP010000010.1:0-112726 GCF_044746145.1 Enterococcus sp. NPDC086594 | reverse complement strand
TACTAGAGAACGATATGTTTTTTAATACCTAAAATGAAAATGGGACTGAAGAATCAATTCTGATTCATCAGTCCCATAAATTATAGAGCCATTATCTGAAGCAAGCCAGGAGAAATCCTGGTTTTTTTGCGTTCAAGAGGGGAGCAAATGGTAAATCTTTGTCACAAGCCACTTTCGTTTTCATCTAAGAAGTGCAGTGCTATGCTTTAGATAAGAAGCAGCCTACTGCAGCGAGGCCGACACCGAAGGAGGAACCATGATGGAAAAACAGCAAGAACAAAAAGCCCGAAGAATCGTCTTGTTGACCCATGTCTTAGGGTTGCTCATGAAAGCCATTGGGTACTTCCTTAGCGGCAGTGCAGTTTTAATGAACGAAAGTATTCATAGTATGATCGATTGCATCAATCAAGGGCTTCTAGCCATCGGTGAAAACCGAGCACAGCGAGGACGCAGTGAACTATATCAGTTCGGTGAAGGACGAGCGACCTATTTTTTTAGTACTGTGGTCGCAATGACGGTCTTTTTAGGAGGCGGCATTTTAGCTGTTGTCGAAGCCAGCCGCGATTTGTTGGACCCCACCCACGAAGTGGAGCAGATCCAGCTGGTGGCAGCAATCTTATTTGTCAGTTTGTTTATTGAAGTGACGGCTGTACAAGAGGGATGGCAAGAAGTCAAAGAACAAAACAAGCAAAACCAGCCCCTCGTCCGTTTCTTAAAAGAAAGCCGCGATTCCGATCTGCTTTTAGGCTTCACGGAAAATTTGTTTGCCTTAGGTAGTGTGACGATCGCCATCGTAGGAATCTCATTGACTGCTTTGACAGGCAATCCGGTATTTGATTCCCTCGGGGGCATTTTAGGTGGATTGTTGTTGATTGCTGCTGCTGTCTTTTTAGCCAAAGAATTTTATAGCCTTTTGATTGGCGAAGGGGCATCCGCATCGGATTTACTGGCGATCAAACAAATTTTAGCCGACCCTGCAATCATTCAAATCAAAGATTTACGAACCCTTCATCTCAGTCCAGAGGAACTTCTGATCGTTGCCGACCTTACCTTGAAGCTAGCGCCGGATGAAGAACCAAGCACGTTTATTGATACCATTGAGCAGCAAATAAAGCAGGCCTTGCCTGAACTGCGGGTCTATTGCTATATCGAGAGTGAGGAAATTACCTCTTAAAGTCGAATATACGAAGCGTTCATCGGCTGGTGATTCATCATTCAACCGAAGAATGTTTTTTTGGGGTAGTGGTGAGTTCGTGTTGATTGAACACAAAGGATCAATGGCTTGTTCTAAATTATAAGCTTTTCTGACGACCAAGAATTAGATTGTAAGCGGAAAAATCCAGCGATTTATCTATTTTTTTAGCAGTAAACAGTTTTTTTGTTCAAAATTTTGTGTTTTTTTGTTAAAATAAAGTGAGGACAGCAAGCGTTCTCTTTTTAAAGTTATTTTTTTGCCCGAGTTGTAACATTGTAAATCACAACAAATTTATGGTGCAGGTTATCGATAAAAGACAGAGACTCATGCCTGTTTGCCATAGTCCCATTGTCTTTGAATCTCTGGCAATTTTTAGGTGATTCATTCTGTTACGACTGTTTTTTTACTTTGCTTGTGAAGCAAAATCCTTTGCGAACATCTTCATCCATGATAGGTTAGAAGTAGGCCGAATGGTTTTTTCACAAAGTACGTACATAGAAAGATCATTTGCGACTACTAAAAAAGCTACTTCACTGCTCGCAAAATGATCGGCGCTCAACACGCATACCTTTTCCCTCAGCCAGTCAACCTGCGCTTGCTTTTCTTATTGGCTATATTCCCTTCATTCAGCGATCGCCTGAACCAATTCAAATCAAAAATGACTGTGCAAGGTATCTGTAACGATGTATCCCTTCAGAAACGTGGAAACCCTCGGCAAGAAGTTTACAATTAAAAGGAGGAATTTGATGGAAAAATTTTACCAGCAAAAGACTGAAGAGACCTTGAAACATTTTGAAAGTGACCGCAAGCAAGGCCTAAGCGGGAAAGAAGCCGACAAACGCTTAGAAAAATACGGAGAAAACACGATCCAGCAACAAGAATCCCTTTCTGTATGGGAATTGCTGTGGCATAACTTGAACAACTTGATTGTTTATCTCTTGCTAGCAGCTGCGTTACTCTCTTTTGCGATGGGGGAAACGGTTGAAGGAATTGCAGTTTTGATTGCCGTGGTGATCGCTGTGATGACAGGATTCATTACAGAGCTACGAGCGCAAAAATCAATTGATTCACTTCAAAGCATGATTTACACTACCGCAAAAGTGATTCGTGATGGAGAAGTAATGGAAATTGAGTCGGCAAAGATCGTTCCAGGCGATATTCTCGTTTTGGAAGAAGGGGATGCTATTGCGGCAGATGCTCGCTTACTTGAAACGAGCAACTTTGCCTGCATCGAATCAGCGCTGACCGGTGAGTCAGAAGCTGTTGAAAAAGATGCACGAGAAACTTATGAAGAAGATGTTCCATTAGGCGATCGTCGCAATGTCGTTTTCGCAGGAACTGCGGCAACTCGGGGAAATGCCTATGCAGTAGTGACAGAAACCGGCATGAAGACCGAGGTTGGAAAAATCAGTGACATGCTGACGGGTGACAAAAAGCGTCAAACGCCGTTAGATATCGAATTGGACAAGCTTGGAAAAGCAATCATTATTGCAGCGCTCTTTGCTGCTGTGGCAGTTTTGGTCGCAGGTATTTTGACGAATCAGCCATTTGTCGAAATGATCCATATTTCGATTATTTTAGCGGTCGCAGCCATTCCTGAAGCCATGCCAGCCGTTTCGACGATCACATTGTCTCGTGGGATGCGAACGATGGCCGAGCACAAAGCCCTTGTCAAATCGTTATCAGCCGTCGAGACTCTTGGCGCCACCAGTATCATTGCCAGTGACAAAACGGGGACGCTGACAGAAAACCAAATGACGGTCGCCGAGATCATTTTAGGTTCAGGAGAAATGTTCAAAGTGACAGGAAATGGGTATGAACCCAACGGAAAATTCTACAAGGCAGACTCGGAGGATGAAACCGAAATCGATGCAACCAATCATGATGCGCTGCAAGGGATGATCGAAAACGGTGCTTTATGTACCACCGCCACTTTACGTGAAAACGAAGGGCAATACGAGATCCTCGGTGATCCAACAGATGGGGCGTTTGTCGTTTTAGGTCAAAAGATCGGCATCGATCGGCAAAAAGAGCAGGACAGCGGGCTGAAGAAAATCGCAGAAATGCCCTTTGATTCCGACAACAAATACATGGTGACCGTGTATGAAGGAGAGCAACGGACATTGATCATCAAAGGGGCACCAGATGTCTTAATTGATTTAGCTGATGCTACAGAAAAAGAACAACTTCATGAATACAATGACACGTTAGCCAGTCATGGGCAGCGGGTGATCGCTGTCGGTTGCATCAAGGATTATCAAGGTGGAACGGACGAAGCAGAGCTGAAAGCAGCACTGCAGGAAATCAAGATCCAAGGCTTTGCGGGCATCGTCGATCCGCCGCGAACAGATGTCAAAGAAGCAGTGAAGGTTGCACAAGAAGCGGGGATCCGAGTGAAAATGATCACTGGGGACCATCCGAAGACGGCCTCCATGATCGCCAAAGAAATTGGCTTAAAAGACCATGAAAATACCATGACGGGTCGTGAGATCGATGAATTGGTAGGGCAAGAAGGCTTTAACGAAAAAATCGAAGAAGTCGCTGTCTTTGCTCGAGTTTCACCAAAAAATAAATTACAGCTTGTGGAAGCGTTGCGTGAAGAAGGTGATATCGTTTCAATGACTGGCGATGGGGTCAACGATGCGCCAGCACTCAACGGCGCCGATATCGGGATCGCCATGGGGATTCGTGGGACAGAAGTAGCCAAAGAATCTTCCGATATGATTTTGACGGATGACCGTTTTGGAACGATCGTCGATGCTATCAAAGAAGGACGCATCATTTTTGACAACATAAAAAAATACGTTTCCTTCCTGTTCTCTTGTAATATGGTTGAGATCGTGACGATCTTTTTAAGTGTCATCTTCTTGATGCCAATGCCGATCCAACCGCTGCATATCCTTTTCTTAAATCTAGTCATCGATATTGCGCCAGCAATGGCGTTAGCCTTTGAAGCAGCAGAAGACGATATCATGAAACGTCAGCCACGGTCGAAAGCTGATGGCCTCGTCAACAAACGCTTCTTAGGACGCATCATTTTAAGTGGTGTTGTGATTGGTTTGGTGGCGTTTGGCTTCTTCAATTTCTTGATGTTGACGGATCACGAGTTGCTTTATGCACAAACAGCGACCTTTACCTTTATGGCAGTAGCACAATTGATGCATATTTTCAACGTTCGTAAGAGCAGCGGTTTTGGATTAGACAAAACTATCTTGAAAAACAAACCGTTGATGGGGGCATTGCTCCTTTCCGTAGGTTTGCAGCTTTCAGCAGTCTATGTACCGTTTATGAATGAGCTATTAGACACGATGCCAATTCAAGCTGGCACGTGGGGGATCATCTTCGCTGCTGCAGCGATCTCTACACTGATTGTGATGGGCTTGAAGAAACTCTTCCAATTAAAATAAAATAAATTCTCCAGTATTTTCTCAATACCGGAGTAACGAAGACCCGCATCCTAATGGCGCAACTTCGCCAAAGGATTCTTGATTCGATCCTTGATGAAGTTCGCCTAGCTGCGGGTCTTTTTTGCTTACTCTTTACAAGCAAAAGAAAATGATTTATACTTGA
Organism: Enterococcus sp. NPDC086594; assembly: GCF_044746145.1. Taxonomy (NCBI): domain Bacteria; kingdom Bacillati; phylum Bacillota; class Bacilli; order Lactobacillales; family Enterococcaceae; genus Enterococcus; species Enterococcus sp. NPDC086594. Next base: position 107,961 of record NZ_JBIVBP010000010.1, on the reverse strand, counting down.
CTAGTCAATAGTTGACAAGTCAATGATGAAAGGAGCGGTTTATGCAATGAATTTACGTGAGCTAAGCGGATTGCTGTATCGGATGAAAATCGTGAATCAAGAATTAACGGCGATCTTTGAAAAAGAGACTGGCTTTAGTCTGACCCGTTATCAGTTGCTGCAGTTTTTGAATGAGCAAGGACGCTGTACCCAAAATCAAGTACAGAATGAATTGAAGATCGATAGTGCAGCGGTCACTCGGCATTTGAAGATTCTCGAAGAAAAACAATTTGTGACACGGGAACGAAACAAAGACAATAACCGCGAGATTTTTGTTTCTTTGACACCGAAAGCACAAGCCGATTTGGCTAGTTGTGCTTCAAAGCATGCCAGCTCTGAGGAGTCGTTAGGCATCAATTTGACCGAAGAAGAAGAAGCACAGCTTCTAACATTACTTATGAAATTAGTTCCATGAAAGAAGGCAAACCCATGACAGAATACAGCAATAACAATTTTTCAGAGATTACCTTTGGCCGAAAATCGGTCCGTGTCTATGATGAAACCTACAAAATCCCCCATGAAGAAATGTTGACCATGATCCAAGAGTCAACGACAGCACCTTCCTCAGTCAATATGCAGCCTTGGCGCTTTGTCGTTGTGGAAAGCGATGAGCAAAAAGCAAAATTGAAACCGTTGATTCGTTTCAACGTCCGACAAAATGATACATCTTCTGCAATGGTCTTGATTTTTGGCGATATGCTTTGTCATGAACTAGGAGAAGAAATTTATAACAAAGCAGTAGCAGAAGGCAAAATGCCAGCGGAAGTACGTGACCAACAATTAGCAGCGATCATTCCTCATTACGAAAATCTTACAAAAGAACAAATGAATGATGTGGTGAAGATCGACGCTAGTTTAGCTGCCATGCAATTTATGTTAGTTGCGCGGGCGCATGGCTATGAAACCAACCCAATCGGCGGCTTTGAAGCAGATCAATTAGCCGAAGCTTTTGGCTTAGACAAAGAGCGTTATGTTCCTGTCATGATCCTTTCAGTCGGAAAAGCCAAAGAATTAGGCTATGAATCCGTTCGGTTAGACGCAGAACAAATTACGACATTTCTATAAGAGGAGGGAAAACGATGGAAATCATCAATGCAACGTTTTACATCAAAGAAGAAAAGCGGGCAGATTTTTTAGCCGCTGTTACGCCATTAATAGCATCGGCAAGAACTGAGGATGGCTGCCACGGCTATCATCTCTATGAATCATTGAAAGAGGACAATCGGTTTGTCATGGTCGAAAAATGGGCGAATCAAGAAGCGATCACCGTCCACAATCAAAACCCGCTGCTGCAACAATTATTCCAACAAATGCCTGACTTTGCAGCCAAACCGAGCGAGATCGTTGTCGCTCATCAAGGAGAATAAAGATGACGATTTTATCGACGATTTTGATTGTACTGGTTGCCTTAGAATTTTTCTATATTCTCTATTTAGAAACATTTGCCACTACGTCCAAAGCAACAGCGCGGGTCTTCAACGTGACGAAAGCAGAACTTGAACGACCGATCGTTGTGACCTTGTTCAAAAACCAAGGAGTTTACAATGGGCTGATTGGTTTGGGGTTACTGTATAGTATTACCTTTGCTTCAGCACCATTGGAAATCAGTCGCTTGCTGTTGATCTACATTATCTTAGTGGCTGCATATGGCAGTGTGACTAGCGACAAGAAAATTATTTTGACCCAAGGCGGTCTAGCGATCCTTGCCTTGCTATCCACCTTTTTTTAACCAATAAAGGAAGAAGTCCCCCGATCGAAGAAAGCATTTCTATACAATAGAAGCTTTCTTCGATCGGGGGATTTTAATGTTTGGGCAAAGAGTACTCAGAACGTGAAAAAAATGATAGGATAAGAGAAGGGACTAACGATTTTCTGGACGTAAGCTGGTTGCTGCAAATAAGGCTTTTACTAGAATGGGTGTTAAGATCGCAGCTGTGATCACCTCAGAGACTCCATTCGTTACAGCGATTCCACCGAGGGTCACGAATAAAGCCGAAGCATCGACACCATAGGTAGTGGCAACTAAGCCAGTATATAAGGTTCCCATTAACGTTAAAACCAAAACTGTATTGGTGATGGTCCCAAAGATTGCGGCAACAATCGAAGCAGCGACGACTTTTTTGGTCTTTTTGTAAATGATCGTAAACAAGAGACCAGCCACTAAGCCAACCAACACACGGGGAACCACCGAGATGATTGGGTTGGTGAAAACAGCAATGTCTAAGGGCGTTGTCGGAGAGGTAAACGCACGGATCATGGTAAAAATCCCCCAGACTAAGCCGATGAACATCCCGTCTTTTGTCCCTAAAACGATGGCAGCGACGATCACCGTGATATGGATGATCGTTAAACTAGTGATACCGATCGGAATAAATCCAAGGAAAGGCACCATCGTCTGTAAAATAATAATAGCAGTCAAAATGGCACGAATGACAAGGCGATAGGTTTTGCTTTTTGTATTCATTGTAAACACTCCTTTTTTATAATGACACTCGTGTCATTTTTTTAAGTTAGGTTGATTATACAACAAAATGACACGAGTGTCATTAATAATGTGATGAAAGGAGCCAAAAAAATGGCGAAGAAGCAGCAGAGCGAATTGACTACAGCGGAAAAGAAAAAACAACAAAAGCGTGATTTGATTCTTGAAAGTGCCAAAGTCGTCTTTAGTAAGAAAGGTTTGATTGATGCGACAATGAAGGACATTATCGAAGAGTGCGGCATTAGTCGCGGCGGCATTTATTTGTACTTTCGTTCGGTGGATGAGATTTTTTTGGCAGTGTTAGAGCAGCGTTCCAAACGAAAATTTGATGATGTACGAGAGATGATCATGGAGCAAGTACCCTTTGAAACGATTTTAAACAAATATTTTTCCGACCATCGCAAGCGTCTACTCCACAGCATTTCTGACGGTATGCTGCGAGCCGTCTACGAGTATTACTATACGCATAAAACCGAAGCCTCCAGTTCACTGCAGCAAGCTCAACTCGCTGAGACGAAACGGACGATCCATGAGATTTTTCAAGTGGGCGTTCAGCAAGGTGTATTAAAAGATGAAAACTTGGCAGTGATCGCAGAAAACTATATGTTCGTGATTGAAGGATTAGGGATTTTGGCTCTGACCGGTCACATCACAGAACAGACCATTGATGACCAAATCGCCGTAATGAGACAACTACTCCCTTATCGTGAATAACACAGACAAAAAAACTCGCTCTTTTCTAGAAAACACTAGGAAGGAGCTTTTTTCGTCTGTTTATAACTTTGTGAATCAAGCATATTTTGCAGAAAATTAATGTAATAAAAGTGAAATCTACAACATTATTTATTTTTTCTTAAGAAAAAGGACTTTTTCTATGAAGTTTTCTTGAACAGTTGATACATAGGGATTCACTCGGCGTGTCGGTGGGATAGGAGTGGGGAACATGTAATAAAAAAACAGAGCTTATTTATGTAACTAAAATGTAAATCGCTTACGGATTGGGTTTGTTGCTGAACTATGGTAAAATGAAAATGGTCAAATAAATGAAAAAAAAGTTTTAAAATTGAATTTGGAGGATCAGATGAAGAAGAAAATCTTAGCAACAGTGTGTATGTGCGGCATTGTATTGTCATCATTCGGCGGACCTGTGACCGTTTTTGCTACGAATCACGATCAATTGATCGAACAAAAAAATAACGAAATTGATCAGTTGAGACAGCAACGTCAAAGCGTACAAGGGGAAATTGACGGATTGTCTGCAGAAATTGATTCGTTAAATCAAGAAGCAGCAATCATTTTAGCGCAGCAAAGTGATTTGTTGCAAGCGATCGAAGGATTGGATCAGGAAATCAGTCAGTTAGAAGAGCGCATTGCCAAACGCTCAGAAAACATTGAAAAGCAAGCCAGAGAAACACAAGTTAATGGAAAAGGCGACCATTTTCTAACAGCGGTACTAGAGGCGGACTCTGTCAGTGATCTAGTCGGTCGTTTGCATGCGATGACGACGATCATTCGAGCGAATAATGAAGTGATCGAACAGCAAAAAGCCGACCAACAAGCTGTTGAACAAAAGCGTGCGGAATCACAAGAAAAAGTGGCAGAATTGCAAGCAGCACAGAGCCATCTAGAAGCACAAAAAGGTATTTTGGAAGCAAGCCAAGCAGAATTAAATGTCTTAGTTAGTAATTTAGCCTACGAAGAAGCAACGAAAGAAGAAGAAAAAGAACAGCTGCGTGCTGAAAAAGAAGCCTATGAAGCGGAGCAAGCGAGAATTCGTGAAGAAGCTGCCCGAGTAGCTGCTTTACAAGCCCAAGCGGAACAAGCGGCGCAACAGCAGGCAGAACAAGCTGCAGCGGAAGAAGCAGCCTTGAATGAAGCAGCTGTTCAAGTAGAGAGCACAGAACCTGACGCAGAAACAGAGAGCCCAGCGCCAGTGGAAGAGCCAGAAGCACCAGCAGAAACGCAACCAGAAGAAACGCAAGAATCTGAACCGGTTGAAACACCAGAGGTTCCAGAGGAAACACCAGTAGATACACCAGAAATTCATGAGCCAGAAACACCAGTGACACCTGCAGCACCGGAGACGCCAGCGGACAGTGCACCTGCAGTTCCTGCACCAACGCCAGCACCGACGCCAGTTACACCAACACCGGCGCCAACGCCTGCTCCGTCACCTGCACCGATCGTGACGCCGCCAGCACCTTCTGCACCAGCATCAACAAATGGTGCTGCAATCGTGGCAGAAGCTTATAAGCATATCGGAAAACCCTATGTGTGGGGTGCCAAAGGACCGGACAGCTTTGACTGTTCTGGGTTTACTCGCTATGTCTTTTTACAAGTAACAGGGAGAGATATTGGTGGATGGACGGTGCCACAAGAAACAGCCGGTACAGTGATTTCCGTTAGCCAAGCACAACCAGGAGATCTTTTATTCTGGGGTTCATCAGGTAGCACCTATCATGTAGCCATTGCTTTAGGTGGCGGACAATACATTCATGCACCACGCCCAGGACAAAATGTTTCTGTTGGCAGCACCGCTCATTTTACACCTAGCTTTGCAGTAAGAATGTAAGAAGTAGCTAGCTGTAGTTTTAAGGAGAGACAAATGGAAGAAAGAAAACAACTTCGTTATCGTGCGAAGAAACAAAAAAGAGGGCTTCTTTACCGTAAAAGTGCGGCGGCAACCGCTGCACTTGTTAGTACGGTGAATATTTTGCCGATGAATGTTTTAGCAGATACACTCGAGTCAGCAGAAGCCCAAAATGGTGTTCAAGTAGTTGAAACAGCAGAGTCAACCCAAGACACATCGACGCATGATTCAGTGAGCATTGTAGAAGATCAAGAAGTGAACGAGGGATCACCAGCAACTCAAGATAGTACCGATCCATCAGAAGCTGAAAGTGCGGATGGAGTAGACATCCAAGAGGTACCCGAAAATGCACCAGCAGATGATGCTTCTGAACAGAATGAAGCAGAAACCGATAGTGATATTCCTGTTCTGTCAGAAGAAGAGCGGATCGCTATTGAAACGAAGGTCATGCCCAACTACAACAATCCAATGGCACGTTCCAACAATCAGCAAGCATTTATTCAGCAAGTAGGACCAATGGCACAAGAAGTTGCCGGGGCAAATGACCTCTACGCTTCGGTCATGATTGCCCAAGCGATCTTAGAATCGGGTTGGGGGCAATCCACGCTGACCACTCTTGCAAATAATATGTTTGGTATCAAGGGATCTTACAATGGACAATTTGTAGAGATGCAAACCATGGAAGATGACGGGAATGGCAATCTCTATCCGATTATTGCTAGGTTTCGTAAATACCCCTCATTAAAAGAATCTTTTCAAGACAATGCACACGTTTTGAGAACTACCTCATTTTCGCCGGGTGTTTTCTTCTACCATGGGGCATGGAAGTCTAATACAAATTCTTATCGTGACGCGACTCAATGGCTGCAAGGACGTTATGCCACCGATACTTCTTATGCAAGTAAGCTAAACAACTTGATTGAAACGCACAATTTGACCCAGTACGATACATCAAGTGGTGGCGGTTCAAATGATAACAACAATAACAATTCTGAGCAGGCGATCAATAAGCAATTCAGAACAAATGCAGCACTCAATATCCGTTCGGATGCTTCCACTAGCGCCTCGATCGTTGGTTCATTGGCTGCCAATGCAACATTTGAAGCAGTAGCGCAAAAAACTGGTACCAGTGTGAACGGCAATACGACGTGGTATCGAATTCAAGGACGTGGCTGGGTAAGTGCTGCTCACGTGACGGAGATCTCATCGAATACGGGTGGGAATGATAACAACAATAATAATGGTAACAACAACAATAACAACAATAACAACAATGCCGAACAAAGCATCAACAAAGAGTTCCGCACAACTGCTGCCTTGAACATCCGTTCAGATGCATCGACTAGCGCTTCTGTTGTTGGCTCCTTGGCAAGTAATGCGACATTTCGAGCAGTCGCTCAAAAGACGGGAACGAGTGTCAACGGAAACAATGTGTGGTATCGAATTCAAGGACGCGGCTGGGTGAGTGCTACGTACGTGACAGAAGTGAACGCTGGAAGTAATAGCTCTGAGCAAAGCATCAACAAAGAGTTTCGTACAACCGCAACATTGAATATTCGCTCTGATGCGTCTACCAGTGCCAGAATAGTTGGTTCTTTGTTAAACAACTCCTCTTTTCGCGCGGTTGCGCAAAAGACCGGAACCAGTGTGAATGGCAACAACGTCTGGTATCGAATTGAAGGGCGTGGCTGGGTAAGTGCAGCGTATGTTCAAGAAACGAACACTTCCTCATCAAACAGCACCACCTATACCGTACGTTCGGGAGACACTCTATGGGGCATTTCGCAACGCTACAGTGTGACTGTGAATCAGTTGATGCAGTGGAATAATCTTTCTGGCTCATTGATTCTTGTAGGACAGCGTCTTGTAGTCCGTAGATAAAATGAAAAAACATCTGGAACCATTTTTGCGGCTATTTGCCAAAATGGTTCCAGATGTTTTGTTTATTCTTCTTTGAAGCTGTTCATGATCGCTGTTAGCTCGTCTTTTGAAGAGTCGTATAAGCTTTCTAACGTCCAACCATACAACTGAACATAATTATTATCGGTTTCAAGTACATAATAAATATAGTGGATATTTAGCCCTTCAACTGTCGCTGGGAAATCAACGAAATAGGCCTTCGTGTCAGGAATTGGTAAAAAGGTGGCGGTCGTATCGAAGCTTGTTGCCAAATTTTCTTGAACCAATCCGAGATAAGTTTCTAAATCGGCAAAATCTTGTTTCGATTCAACGACTGCAGCTAAGTATTTCGTTTCTAACGCATCTGACAACATGAAATCATTGTCAGGATTCAATGAAGTGAAATCGGGTACCTCTTGCCAATTACTAGGCAAATCGATGGTATAGTTTGTTCCACTCACGCCTGTGATGGTTTGTTCCGAACTCGGTAAAGCCGCTTCGCTGGAAGAGCCCGTCGATTCTTGCGCGACTTCTGTTGACGAAGTCATAGATAAGCTTGTAGCGCTTGCATTTTCCGTGCTTTCTGAAGCTGGTTTCTCCTCTTTTGGCGTACAGCCAGCAAAAAGAAGTGTGAACCCCAATAAACTAAAAACAACACTTTTTCTCATTATTCTCACGTTCCCCTTTGTTTTCTATTTTCAAATAACCAACATTATTTAGTTAATCGTATAATAGGAAAGGAAATAACGCAATAAAATATTCTCAGTTACTACATGAAAAGAAAAAAATAAAGGATTGTTAAATAATAAATTTAAAAAAATGAAGCCGAAATAACTGACTGTTACCGCTTATTTTCACTTTTTTCTTAGATTGATGCAAAAGTTGATTATAAATACGGGGCGACTTTTGCTATGCTTTAGAAAAGAAAGGAAGCATTAAAAGAATAGTGAAGTTAAAAATTGTGTCGGTTATATCTATAAAATAATAGTGTGTTTTTTATTTATCTATTTGTTTTGAATAATTGTCAGAATTTTGTTGCGAAATACTATGGCTTCTTTCGATACAAAAAGTAGGGCGACATCAGCGACAGCCGGATAGAGAAAGATAGCTCAAAGCGGCGAGGAATAGAAGAAACATAAGATCTACGTTTAAAAATAATGGAACTAGGGGGAAGGAAATTGTTTTATCAATCAGTAAATGAGTATCTAGTAAAAATGAGAGAAGGATTATCTGCTGAAACCATTAAAGGTGAAATGCCATCAGTCTATGCGTACTGGTTAGCACAGGAAGCAGAATTGAAAAAAATATTGAAAAATAAAGACATGGCTTTTTGGATGGATATCCAAAGAGTTCTCTTGATCGATGCAAAATTAGTATTACTTCGCAGTTATATCAATGACTACGATTTTCACGGATTTTCCGAAGATGAGATCATTGCAAATGTGGAACAAGATCATTTTACCTTTAACAAAGAACTGTGTGGCTATAGTTTGAAAGAACAAGTGCACCCATCAATTATTTTTGGTGATCAATAAGCAACGAAAAAAGAACGTTCAAACAGGGAATAAGCTACTGCACTGATTCAAAATAAGACTGATTGATTTGTGGTATGATTGTGATGACAAGTACGATTGCACAGATCATTGTGACAGTTTGAAAAGGAGCGGATAGGTATGGTTCAATTTGAACGGATCATTTTATTATTTTTCTTGTACTCATTTATCGGTTGGCTTTGGGAAACCATTTATTGCTCACTAAAAGCCAAGCACTTTGTTTATCGGGGCTTCCTTGTTGGTCCCATCACACCCATCTACGGCTTTGGGATTCTTGGCGTTGTCTATTTATTGCGGCCATTGCATGAGCAAGTGATTCCACTGTTCTTTGCGGCAGCGTTGTTGGTTACCGTGCTTGAATATGTGACAAGTTATTTACTTGAGCGTTTTTTTCATGCCTCATGGTGGGATTATAAAGAAGTCCCATTAAATATCAATGGACGGGTGGCATTGCCGATTTCTCTTTTTTGGGGCGTGTGCTGTGTGCTCATTGTTCGATTTGTTCATCCGCAAATGCTGGAGATTGTTCAAACATTGAGTGCTCGCGTAGGATTCTTATTGCCAGTTTTCTTATTGATGGTTCTCTCTTTTGATATGGGCTATACCCTAGCTAACTTGGTTGCCTTTCAGAAAGCGGTGCAACAGGTCAATCAAGCCTTTGAACAGCACAAAAAAGAATTGGCTGAAAATATTGAGCTATATAAAAACGATTGGCAAGGGCGCTTCGCAGCGTTTCCAGAAGAATGGCGCGTATTAAAACAGAATCTACCGAGATTGAATTTCCATCAAAGAAGACTCTTAAAAAACTTTCAAAAGTTAGAAATCAATCAGATAAAAAGCAGTCAGGAATTGTCTCGATTTATTGAAGCGATCCGTAAGAAAAAATAGGTTTGTTACGGTAAGGTTACAAAAAATAAACCCTTATCAATGCTGATTCTTCCCACTTCTGACTGATTTCAGTTGAAAAAGACGATTAAAACACCCACTTTTACGATAATTTGTAACAAATTGTAAAGGTCCTGCAATAAAATTCTTCTTAAGAATTTGTATAATAGGATATGTTGGAAAACATAGTGAGAAGTGAGGGAATTTTTTGAAGGCAAAGAAACTACGAACAATCGTTGTCGCTGTCTTTGCGGCAGGAATCGTTTCTCCAATCTTTGCGCAGGCTGAGTCACTTGAATCATTGCAAGAGCAAGAAAGTGCCGTCATGCAGCAAAGTCAGGAAATCAGTACGGAAGTACAGATTGCATTGACTGATGTGAATGCGAAATACAGTGAGGTAGAAGAGCTAAAAGCTCAAATCGCTGAAAATGAAGAATCATTAGCAACAACCAAAGCAGAAATCAAAACTGCACAAGAAACAATTGAAAAGCGTGAAGCAGTCGTTGCGGAACGTATGAAAGACATCCAAGTCAATGGCGGGGCTACCAGAGACTGGACGGTACTGTTAGAATCATCAAACATCCAAGATTTTATCAATCGTGCCTATGCGATGACGATGTTACAAAACTTGGAAAAAGAAAAGATCGATTCATTAACAGCTGAAAAAGAAAAGCTAGAAGCTTTAGAAGAAAAAGCACAGTCAACACAGCAATCATTGAAAGAAAATCAAACCGCATTAGAATCAGAAGCCAAAACACTGGATTCAAAAATTGCGAATCTACAAGCCCAATTGAAAGAAAACGAATCAACCTTGGCACAAATCGCTTCAAGCAAAGAAGCTGAAACAGCCCGCTTAGCTGCTGAAAAAGCAGCAGAAGAACGAGCAGCTAAAGAAGCGGCAGAACAAGCAGCGAAAGAAAAAGCAGAAAAAGAAGCAGCCCAAGCTGCCGAACGTTCAAGCGCTTCTGAATCACAAGCGGCTGCTTCATCGAGCAGCGATACGACTGAAAGCAGCACCTCATCATCGAGCAGCTCTTCAAGCAGTAACAATAGCTCAAATAGCAGCTCAAGCAATACAAACAATAACAATAACAATAGCAACAACAGCAATACAAGTAGTGCTCGGACATTGATGATGGAATCAACTGCTTACTCTTATAAAGAAGCTGGCTCCAGTTTCTTTACAGCAAGTGGTACAGACTTACGTAAAAATCCAATGGCAGTTGCCGTGGATCCAAGCGTGATTCCGTTAGGCACTTTAGTCAATGTTGAAGGTTATGGCGTAGCACTAGCGCTTGATACGGGTGGCGCGATCAAAGGAAATATCATTGATGTTCACTTTGATAACGTAGCACAATGTATCCAATGGGGACGTCGTCAAGTAAAAGTAACGATTCTCGATTAACCAATCAACTAGCAAGAAGCAGCTCACTGAATGAAGTGGCTGCTTTTTTTTTGCTTTTAATAGAATAAGGCATAAGTAGAGAGCGTATCGCTGTGTCAGTGCCGACCCTAACGGATACGCTCTGTTTTGATTTAAATTGCCCATAAGTCCTTACAATCGTTCTCTCAGTTATTTATTTTGGGTGATCTAATCATACTAGAGAACGATATATTTTTAATACCTAAAATGAAAATGGGGCTGAAGAATCAGTTATGATTCCTCAGTCCCATAAATTAAAGAGCCAAGATTTTCATTTATCAAGGATTGAAGTTGGCATTCAGTTTTTCTTCTAAAGCTTCCCAGTCGTGCTCATCGGGAAAAGTTTTGAATAGCAAATAATCAATGTCTTGGGCATATTCGGTAATGTATTCCGTATAGTTGGTGACGATCAAGTCAATTTGATTTTTTTCCAAATAGCCTGCCGACAATTCATTGGAGTCTGGAAAATAAAATGTCCGAGAGCTGCGCAAATAACGAACAGATTTGCATTTTAATAATTGGCATAAATAAAAGGGGCCTTCAAACAAAAAAGCGATATTCTTCTTTGCTTGCCAGTACAAAGATTTAATAGAGGTAACGTACATCGTAAGACTCGTTCCTAAGTGTTCCAGTGTGATACTGTCCCAAATTTCTCTGGCTAATGGTTGCGTCAACAGATAGTTTTTAAATAGATGGTAATCATCCATATACGCCTCTTCGACAAAATGAACGGTATCCGAAATCATATGGTTTAATAAGGGGGATAATAATTGCTTGATTTTTGCTACCGTAAAAAAGGATTCTACTAAGAGCCGGTCACGAGCGCTATCTTGAGTATCTGGCAAACAATCCTTGACAAAGGCTGCAGCAAGCTGCTTAATTTCAGGCCAATGATTATACTCTTTACAAAAGGTTTGTTCGATCGCCAAATTGCTGATCGAGCGACGGGTTTTCACCAATAAGAACAAATAAAGGACTTCCTCATAGGGAAGTTCTTTTTGGTATTGTTCACTCATTGCCTCGTTGATTTCAGAAAATAGCCGAAAATCATTATATTGCTCAAATATTTTTTTTATTTGCTTAGGCAACTCGATACCTTGACCCGCACAATGGCGCTCAAAGGTGATATACAAGTAATAATTGAATTCACCAAACGAACAAGCATGCTGGTCAAGTTGATAACATCTAGAAAAAGCGCTAGCAGTGATATTTTGGATGGCGATCGGCGGAAAAATCGTATGGGCAGTAATTTCCGATTCGTAATAGAAATCATGGAAAAACTTGCGAATATTGATCTCCTCACCAATAAAGCAAATAGGATTGGTTTGGATCTCCAAACGATAGAAAGAAAAAATCGGTTGCACTTTCCGCAAATAGCGAAGAACAGTGCTTTCTGATATATGGTATTTCTCAGCCCATTCAGATGAGCTATAAAGATCATTGTGGAAAATACTTTCGATAATATGGAACAGAATCTCATTGGCAATCAGCGCACGTTTTTTCGTTAAATAAACAGCTGAACGTTTGATCGAAAAAATATACCCCTTGTGAGAAGAGTCGATCGATAAACAATCGCCAAAGTACTCTTTTAGATCCGTCACATCCGTAACGATCGTTCGCGTGGTACTTCCTGAAATTTTTGCCAAACCTTGAGTCGAACATTGATAATTTTTCTCGAATGCCCTCAAAATTTTCAGCCATCGAATCGTTGCAGTATTAGTAATAAAATTTATTTGAAAATTTCTCAAGACGTGGCTCCTTTCATGAACAAAATCGCAAATCTTACTTATTCATCTTAAAGAAGATAGGGAAGAAAAAACAAATCACATATTTCATCGATTGGTGAAATCTATACCTGAGTCTATGCGAGATTTTTTGCATTTTCTATAAATCAACTGACGATCGGCATATATATAGGTAGAAACACGTTTTTTCCAGCATGTCGAAGAAGATTGATGAAAATTGAATAGCCAGAGAGGGGGCGAGACGATAAGTGTTTAGTGGTGGAATAAAAATTAAATGATTATTGTTTTTCGGGGGGCGATTGAATATTAAGGGGAACAGAATTGAAGAAAAAAGTCACTTTGGGAAAGACAACTTATAATTTTAACAGGAACGATTGACGTAAACAAATAGCAGCCGCAAAGGAAACCCTAAGTGTGCCAAGAAAAGAATTCAGCTTTGCCAAATTAATTTATAATAACAAGAAAAGTGTATAAAAATACTTTCTGAATTTCTTATCTTTTCTATTTATAATGAAAAGATGTTGAGAAAGTGAACGAATATAATCTCTTAAGGTTATTTTTCTATAATGTGACAACCTTCAAAGGTGATGAGAACAACGATTATAACTGAATTATTCATTATTTAAAATGAGGGTTTAAAAAAACTGTCAAGTAAAGTAGTCGTTATTTATGGTTTTTTAAAATAACTGATGTTTGGCATTATATAAGTCTTTTATTGACGAAAAATATACCTTAATAAATAAAAAACGGGAATTTCCTTTATTTAATGATACATTTCTCTTATAATAAACTAGAATTGCCTTTATTATGTGAGAGGAAGGCAGAATGCTTAAACAAGCACAATTGAAGTAGGGAGTGTGTTCATGGGAAAGCCGTTAATAAAGACTTTGACTGTTTTAGCCGTTGGTATTGGCGCCGTTGCAATTTGTTTTATTGGTTACCGACAAAATAACCAAAGGCAATATCAGCAGCGAGTCGAATATGCACAGACAGCGATTGCAAGCGAGCGAGAGCGCTTGAATGAACTGTCCGGAGAAATTACTGGTATGTACAGCAACGAAGAGCAAACGTTTTTACGAAGTGATCTTAGCGAAGAAGAGGTTTTGAAAACTGTCGCGAAACTATCAGCAGTAAAAGTATCTGCAGATGATTACGGAATCGAAGAGAGCGCATTACCGAGCGAATCTGTTGAGATTCAAGAAAAGAAACAAGCGCTGGATGATCAACTAAAAGAGATCGAGGCAAAAGTGAAAGTACAAGCTAATACAGCAGCGCTGTTTACTGAAGGTGTTTCGAATTGGCAAGTTGCTGAGAACAATGTCACTATTAAAGAGGATCTAAAAGAAACGGACTTAGGGAATGTCCGTGAGGATTTAAATTTTCTTGAAGATGGTCCGTGGAAAGACCTTGTTTCTGCTTATTTAGAGTTTGCGACCACTCAATTGGATCGCATTACACAAATTCAAGCCAGCTTGAATGCTATGCTGCAAGATAATGTTGTAACTAGCGAAGCGACTTTGGATGGCTATTTAGCTCTGATTGACAGCATCAATCAAGTGCGAAATCAAGTACTTAAAGATTCTTTTACAGAGTCCGCTAATTCAATTGCGGCTCAAATGGGGTATACAGGCTATACCAGTTATATTCCCTCAGCTTCAACTGAAAGTTATTCTGACGATACATCAACAGGAGACGGTACTGGAACAGAGACAAGTTCAGCGTCTTACTATTAAATAAGATGAAACGTGCTGAAGGAAATTTTAGATAACTGGAGGAAAGCAAATGTCAAAAGGAAAAAAAATCTTTTTAATCATCTTTTCAATCGTTGCAGTGTTAGTCATCGGAATGATCGGTGTCGCTGCAAAATTATATTTTGATGTATCAAACTCAATTCAAGAAACCTATCAATCAGTCGAACGTGATCGAGAAGATCGTCTACGTGAAAATGATGTCGACCTATCCCAAAAAGATTCCTTCTCGGTTTTACTGATGGGGATCGATACCGGTGATTTAGGAAGAGTCGAACAAGGACGTTCTGATACCATGATGGTTGCGACCATCAGCCCACAAGACAATCAGACGACGGTGGTGAGTATTGGAAGAGATTCCTATGTTGATATCGTTGGACATGGGACGACAGATAAAATTAATCATGCCTATGCTTTTGGTGGACCAGCGATGGCAATGAATACCGTAGAAAAATTCTTGGATATTCCGATCGATCATTATGTATCAATCAATATGGCTGGTTTGAAAGAATTAGTCGATGCGGTTGGCGGCATTGAAGTTGATAATGAAATCACCTTTTCGCAAGACGGCTTTGATTTTGCTATCGGACGTACATCACTAAATGGCGAACAAGCCCTTGCCTATTCAAGAATGCGTTATGAAGATCCAAACGGCGATTATGGGCGTCAAGAACGCCAACGTAAAATCGTTGAAGGGATCGTTAAGAAAGTCTTGAGTCTTGATGGAATCACCCAATATCAAACGATCTTAAATGCCGTTGAGCAAAACATGAAGACAGATATGAGTTTCGATGACATGCGAACCTTAGCATTTAACTATCGCAGTGCCTTTCAAACGATCAAACAAGATCAGTTGCAAGGGGAAGGATTCATGCAAGATGGCATCTCATATCAGCGTGTGAGTGACGAAGAACTAGCAAGAGTTCAAAAAGAGTTGAAAGCTCAACTAAATCTAGAGAATGAATAGGAAAGTGGAGAAAAGATGGAAGAAACAATTAGCTTAAAAGAAATATTCGCAATTCTACGGAAACACTTAGCTGCTATTTTTATTTCAATGTTTGCTGGTTTAGCTTTAGCAGGGATATTCACCTTCTTTGTCATTACACCGAAATACAGTTCACAAGCTCAGTTGATTGTGACATTGCCTCAATCCGAAACTACCAATGCCAACGATGTGAATACAAACTTGCAAATGATCAATACGTATAAAGATATGATTGTCAGTGACTTGGTTATGACACAAGTAAAGGATCGTTTGGAGTCTGAAAATAACCTTGACTTGACTGTCGGACAATTGAAAGAATCCATTTCGATCAACCAGTCACAGAACTCACAAATGTTTTCCATTCAGGCAACTAGTACAAATGCAGTGTCAGCGCAAAATATTGCCAATACGACAGCATTGGTCTTTCAAGAAAATGCTCAAGATGTTATGAATGTTGATAAAATCTCAATCATTTCAAGTGCGGTAGCTAGTACTACACCCGTTTCACCTAACAACAAACTAAATCTAGCTATTGGTCTGGTATTAGGGATCATGGTCGGTGTCGGTTTAGCCTTCTTATTGGAGCTACTAGATCGAACTGTCAAAGATGATAAATTTGTAACCGAAACATTAGGCTTTACCGTATTGGGTACTGTACCCCAAATGTCACCAAAAGAATTGGCTGCGACCATTCAGAAAAAGCCAAGCGCACCATTTATTAAGAAACCGCAAGGCGACAAAACGGCAGAATCACGCCGTAGTCGTAGCCGGGTCTAGGAGGGAACAATGATGGCAAAAAAACAAGAACGTACTGGGACACAGACACATGCAGTAAGTTTGATCACGCTAATTGATCCTTCTTCACCAATCTCAGAGCAATATCGTACGATCCGTACAAATATTCAATTTGCGTCTTCAGCAGATAAACAAATCAAGACCATTGTTGTTACTTCTTCTGGTCCAGGTGAAGGAAAATCGACAACTTCAGCTAATTTAGCGGTTGTTTTTGCAAAATCAGGACAACGAGTATTGTTAGTTGATGCCGATATGCGAAAGCCTACTGTATACAAAACATTCAGCTTAAACAATGCGAGTGGATTGAGTACCGTATTAAGTACCTCAACGAGCGTACTTGAAGCAGCTCAAAAAACGGTGATTGATAATTTATCTGTCTTAACTAGCGGACCAAAACCACCAAATCCATCTGAGCTACTTGGGTCAGCACGAATGAACCAAGTGATGGAAGAAGCGAAAAACCTTTACGATGTGGTTATCTTTGATATGCCACCAGTTGTAGCAGTCACCGATGCACAAATCATGGCATCTAAAGCAGATGGGACGATCTTAGTGGTTCGAGAAAATGTTGCACGTAAAGAATCCTTAACAAAAGCGAGAGATCTTTTGAATATGGTTCAAGCAAGAATCATTGGGGTGGTCTATAACGGTGCCGAACACTCGAAAGATTCAGGTTACTACTATTATTATGGAAATTAATTAATTTGAAGGAGACGAGAGAAATGATTGATTTACATTGCCACATTTTACCAGGAATTGATGATGGTGCAGAAGACATCACTGCGAGCATTGCTATGGCTGAAAAAGCGATTAGCCAAGGAATTACGCATATCCTTTGTACCCCACATCATAACAATGGAAAATACCGCAATCCGAAGTCAGAGGTCATTTCTCTCGTTACCTCTTTACAAGAAGAATTAGACGCACGGAACCTGCCCTTGACAGTTCTTGAGGGGCAAGAGGTTAGGATAACAGGAGATTTAATTGAGGATATACAGAAAAATGACATCCTTTTTACAGATCTTGATGATACGTATATCTTGATAGAATTTCCTACCATTGAAGTGCCTACGTATACAGAACAAATATTCTTCGATTTACTACAGCTGGGAAAGATTCCAGTCATTGTCCACCCCGAGCGGAATGCTCATTTTAGAAAAGACCCTAACAATCTCATCCCTTTTTTGGATATGGGCTGTTTGGCACAGTTAACTGCGCCAAGTTATGTCGGCGTATTTGGAAAAGAAATCCAAAAAACAGCAAAAACAATGGTTGAACATAATCTTGTTCAGATGGTCGCTTCGGATGCCCATGGCGTTACAAAACGCACCTTTAATTTAAAAGAAGCTTATGAGCAAATTGAGCAAGATTTTGGCATGCTCAAAGTAACCTTGATGAAACAAGTAGCAAAAGATTTGATAAACGGGGATCAAATCAGTTTTCCAGCTTTTACAGAAGTGAAAAAAAAGAAATTCGGGTTATTTTAGGGGGCAACTGGGTTGTTTGAATTAACGAGAAGAAGAAAAATTGTAACTTTGATAGTTGTAGATAGTTTATTGATCATAGCAGCAAATATTGCAGCAGTTTATTTTATGAAACCCTTTGTGGCGATTCCAAAAGAATTTACATTGATGTCGGTGAGTCTGTCTGTAGGTTTCTACCTTTTTTATGGTTCCGTATTTCGTGTTTTTTCTCGGATCAATCGTTACACGAACTTGAAAGAAATGATCGCTATCTTCTTGGCTGTATCATGCAGCGCTTTTACTTGTAACGTGATCTTGTTTTTCGGTGATGAAACCTATAGCGTGCGCTTAGTGATCTTTACGTACTTTCTTTCGCTCTTTCTGATTATTGCTAGTCGATTGATTTGGCGGATCTATATTGAAAGAAAAAACATGAGGGGTACGTCCAATGAGGTTGTCAAAAATACCCTGATCGTCGGTGCAGGAGAAGGCGGCCGTATTCTTTACAATAGCTTCGTAGGTTCGAAAACGGCAAGTGACATTAATATTATCGGATTTGTCGATGATGATCCGAATAAACGAAACACTTATCTTTCTGGGAAAAAAGTCTTGGGTTATATCAGTGATTTACCTGATTTGATTCAAAAGTATGAGATCAATATGGTTACGATCGCTATTCCATCCTTGTCACGGAAAAAATTGCGGAGTATTTTTAGCTTAATTGAACCTTTGCATGTCAAAGTCAACACGATGCCATCAATGGAAGAAATCGCCTCTGGAAAAATCAGCACCTCACGTTTGAAGAAAATCGATGTCGTTGATTTGCTAGGCAGAGACGAAGTCAAATTGGATATCGACTCCATCAAAGATCAAATTACTGGAAAGACGATATTAGTGACTGGTGCTGGTGGATCGATCGGTTCCGAAATCTGTCGCCAAGTGATTCAATTCAATCCTAAAAAACTAGTTTTGTTAGGACATGGAGAAAACTCGATTTACTTAATTGACCGTGAGTTGAACATCAATTTTAAAGATAATATTACCAAAATCGTTCCTGTTATAGCCGATATACAAGATCGAGAAAAGATGTTTGAAATCATGAAGGAAGTCAAACCGGATATCGTTTATCATGCGGCAGCACATAAACACGTACCGTTGATGGAATACAATCCTAAAGAAGCAGTGAAAAACAATATTTACGGAACGAAAAATACCGCTGAAGCTGCCAAAGCTGCGAAAGTGAAAAACTTTGTAATGGTGTCTACGGATAAAGCCAATAATCCACCAAACGTCATGGGGGCAACAAAGCGCATCTCCGAGATGATTGTTACCGGCTTAAATGAAAAAGGGTGCACGAAATTTTCTGCTGTGCGTTTTGGCAATGTATTAGGTTCAAGAGGCAGTGTGATTCCAGTATTCCGTGAGCAAATAGCAAAAGGTGGACCGATCACAGTAACTGATTTTCGTATGACCCGCTATTTCATGACGATCCCAGAAGCTAGCCGCTTGGTTATTCAGTCAGGGGCACTTGCTCAAGGTGGCGAAATCTTCATTTTAGATATGGGCGAACCGGTGAAAATTGTTGATCTTGCGAAGAATATGATTCGTCTAAGTGGTTATAGCGAAGAAGAGATTGAGATTATTGAAACTGGGATTCGACCTGGGGAAAAATTATATGAAGAGCTTTTGCTGGATAAAGAACGAAATGATAAAGCAGTCTTTGAGAAAATTTTTGTTGGGAATATCAAAGGATATTCATTGGAAGAGGTACTTTGTTTTGTAGAAGCACTTCCTAAAGACAGTGCTACATTGGCTAATGAAATTGTGAAATTTGCAAATGCTTCAAACAAATAGGAGTGGGTTTTGTTGTATAAGGATGGAATGAAAAGAATTATTGATTTTCTATTATCGCTAATAGGGATAATTGTTTTATCACCAGTACTATTACTATTATGTCTAGCGATAAAAATCGATTCAAAGGGTCCCATTATTTTTAAACAAAAACGGGTTGGAAAGAATAAAACCCATTTTAATATTTATAAATTCAGAACAATGAAGATTGATACACCAAAAGAAATGCCAACACATCTTTTAGAAGATCCTGATTTTTATATCACCAAGGTCGGGAAATTTTTAAGAAAAACCAGTTTGGATGAGCTGCCTCAATTATTCAATATTATTAAAGGCGATATGGCTGTCATTGGGCCTCGTCCAGCGCTATGGAATCAATATGATTTGATTGAAGAACGTGATAAGTATGGGGCAAATAATGTTCGACCAGGATTGACTGGGTTGGCTCAAATTAGTGGTCGAGATGAGTTGGAAATTAAACAAAAAGCTCTTTTAGATGGGAAATATACTGAAAGCATTTCACCCTCTATGGATCTGAAGTGTTTTCTTGGAACGATTGTTTCTGTTTTTAAAAGTGAGGGTGTTATAGAAGGCGGAACAAGTAGTATTAAGAAGGAGGATGGGCAATGAAGCGTATCCTCATCACAGGAGAAAATAGCTATATTGGTACATCATTTAAAACATGGATAGAGCAATATAAAGATTATTATCAAATTGAAACGATTAGTGTTAGGGAGAGTACTTGGAAAGATGTTGATTTTTCTGTATATGATGTTTTGATTCATCTTGCAGCTATTGTTCACGTCAAAGAAACAAATGAAGAATTGTATTACAAAGTAAATCGTGATTTAGCTATTAAAGTAGCAGAAAAAGCAAAGAAAGAACATGTACAGCATTTTATTTTTTTTAGCACGATGTCTGTTTTCGGAGTAGAAAGCGGAGCTATTTCTGCAAAGACTAAAATAAATCCTAAAACACCGTATGGTAAATCTAAGAGAGAAGCTGAGATACAGATCGAAAGGTTAGCAACTGATTCTTTCAATGTAGCGATAATCAGACCTCCTATGATTTACGGTCCGCAATGTGTTGGAAATTACCAAAGATTATCAAATGTGGCAAAAAAAATTATTGTATTTCCTAAAGTAAACAACAAGAGAAGCATGCTTTATATTGATAATCTCCATTGCTTTGTCAAAGTAATTATAGATAATCAGTTAAATGGAACGTTCCATCCCCAGAACAAAGTGCTTGTCAACACGTCTTTAATGGTAAATGAAATCGCAAAATTTCATAGAAGAAAAATATATTTAATAAAAGGGTTTGATACCCTTATTTCCAAACTTTCGGAGCATAGCAACTTACTTCAAAAAGTTTTTGGCACGCTCTTCTATGATTCAACGCTAGAGGGTTATCCAGAATCGATTTTTAATAATGTGAAATTTGATTATCAAATCAGAGATTTTAAGGCTAGTATTGAGGAGAGTGAAAAGTGAAAAGAGATATACTATTTATGTGCCAATTCTTTTATCCAGAGTATGTTTCTTCGGCACTCTTACCTTATCAGACTGCTCAAGGATTAAGTAAAGCAGGTCTAACAGTCGATGTCCTATGTGGTTATCCTCGAGAATACACACAAAAAAATGAAAAAATACCAGTTAACGAAAAAATCGACGATATGACGGTTTATCGAAAAAAATATATCCAACTTGGCAGAAAGAATTTTTTAAGTAGACTAATAAATTACTTTTCATTTACATTCACAATACTATTGAATGTACGAATGTGCCGAAATTATAAAACAATCATTGTCTATTCAAACCCACCTATTTTGCCGTTAATCTCCATTGTTGCAAAAAAACTTTATGGAAGTAAAATTGTTTTTGTTGCATATGATCTTTATCCTGAAATTGCTGAAAGAACAGATACGATTAGGAAGAATAGTTTTATTTCTAGATTTATGCGAAAAATAAATGAACGATTATATCCGGAAGCATCAAATATTGTGGCTTTGTCAAATGACATGAAATCGTATATTAAAAAAAATAGGAACATTGATCCAGAAAGAATAATAGTAATACCAAATTGGGCAACAGAAGAAAAATCATTGAATAAACTAGTGACACCGGAGTTCATAGAGATAAGTAATAAGTATCCACTCATAGTTTCTTATTTTGGTAATATGGGAACGGCACAGGATATGGATACCATTTTGAAGACAATTTCTGATGAACGTATTGCTAAAGAAAAAATCGCCTTTTTATTTGCTGGTCACGGCAATAAGAAAAAAGAAATATCAGAAGTCATCACAGAAAAAAGTCTAAAGAATTGCTTTATGTTTGATTATTTAAGTGGGAATGAATTTAATGATGCTTTAAACATCACTTCTATATTTATTGTTTCACTTGAAGATGGTCTCTCTGGATTAGCAGTTCCTAGTAAAACATACAGTTATTATCAAGCCGAAAAACCTGTAATTGCGATCATGGATACGAACACTGACATTTCTCGTGAATTATTATTAAATAATGCAGGGATCGCAGTGGATAATGGAGACTCGGAAGAATTAATAAGTAGTTTGTTGACTTTAAATAATGATAAAACAACACTTCGCTCTATGAGTAAGAATATGTCAAACAAAGTTTCCAAAAACTATTGTAGAAATATTCAAATTCAAAAATACATTAAATTATTCAAAAGAATATTGGAGGAATAAAAGTGTTTAATAATAAAGTGTTATTAATAACAGGTGGTACAGGTTCATTTGGTAATGCAGTAATGAAAAGATTTTTAGACTCCGATATAAAAGAAATCCGTATCTTCTCGCGAGATGAAAAGAAACAAGATGATATGAGAAAGAAATATAACAATGACAAATTGAAATTTTATATTGGGGATGTACGCGATATAAATAGTGTTAAAAATGCAATGCACGGAGTAGATTACATATTTCATGCGGCTGCTTTAAAACAAGTTCCTTCATGCGAATTCTTTCCGATGGAAGCTGTTAAAACAAATGTCATGGGTACGGATAATGTTGTGACAGCTGCTGTTGAGATGGGGGTAAAAAAAGTTATTTGTCTTTCAACAGATAAAGCAGCTTATCCAATCAACGCAATGGGGATTTCAAAGGCAATGATGGAGAAGGTTTTTGTAGCAAAAGCAAAAACTGTGGCAGATGAAAATACAATGATTTGCGGAACTCGTTATGGTAATGTCATGGCATCCAGAGGTTCTGTGATTCCATTATTTATTGAGCAAATAAAAGCAGGAAAACCGTTAACTGTTACGGACCCGGGCATGACTAGATTCTTGATGAGTTTAGAAGAAGCAGTTGAATTAGTTGTTTTTGCATTTCAAAATGCAAAAGCAGGAGACATCATGGTTCAAAAATCTCCTGCGTCAACGGTAGGTGATCTAGCACAAGCAGTGAAAGAACTTTTTAAAGTTGAAAATGAGATTCAAATTATAGGCACCCGTCATGGTGAGAAAAGATATGAAACGCTTCTTACAAAAGAAGAATATCTCGTTGCGAAAGATATGGGCGGCTTCTATCGTGTACCAGCCGATACTAGAGATCTTAATTACGAGAAATATTTTAGCGAAGGCAGTACCGAATTGACACACGAAGGCGAATACAATTCTGATAATACGGAACGACTATCTGTAGAACAAATCAAGGAAAAATTATTAGCATTAGATTATGTTCAAGAAGAGTTGAAAGAGTGGAAAAATCGATGAATATTTTAGTTACAGGAGCCAATGGATTTGTAGGTAAAAATTTAATTGCAGAGCTTCGAAACGAAGGTTATGAAAATGTTTTTGAATATGATATAGATACTCCTCCACATTTATTAGATGAATATTGCTTAAAAGCAGATTTTGTTTTCCATTTAGCGGGCGTGAATCGACCCAAGGAAGAAGAAGAGTTTATGGAAGGGAATTTCGGTTTCACCTCAGTTCTTCTAGATAAACTAAAGGAATACAACAATACATGTCCAGTAATGATATCATCCTCTATTCAAGCTGCTCTTAACAATGCTTATGGTCGCAGTAAGAAAGCTGGAGAAGATCTCTTACGAAAATATCAAAGTGAAACTGGAGCGAAAGTCTACATTTATCGATTCTCTAATTTGTATGGAAAATGGTCGAAACCAAATTATAATACGGTAGTAGCGACTTTTTGTTATAAAGTGGCTCGAGGTGAAGAAATAACCGTCAATGATAAAAATGCAGAAATTGAACTTTGCTATATTGATGATGTTATTAAGGAATTGCTGCATTGCCTTCAAGCAAAACCATTTATTGTCGATGACTTTTGTTCAGTAAGAGAAACGGATACAGTAACTGTGGGCGCTTTGAGAGATATAATTCTTTCTTTTAAAGAAAGTAGAAGAAATCTATCTGTACCTCAATTAAATCGTAGAATAGAAAAAAATCTGTATAGTACATTTCTTAGCTTTTTACCAGAGGATGAGTTTTCATATCCTTTAAAGATGAATATCGATGATCGCGGATCATTCACCGAATTTTTGAGGACTGAAGATCGCGGACAAGTCTCAATTAATATTTCAAAGCCGGGGATTGTTAAAGGAAATCACTGGCATCATACCAAAAATGAGAAATTTCTGGTAGTAAGTGGAAAAGGCGTTATCCGCTTTAGAAAGATTGGTTCTGAAGAAATTATCGAGTATTTTGTTTCTGGTGAGAAATTAGAAGTAGTCGATATACCTGTTGGTTATACTCATAATATTGAGAACCTAGGTAATACTGACATGGTCACTGTTATGTGGGTAAACGAAACGTTTGACCCTGAAAATCCTGATACTTATTACGTGGAGGTCTAGCATTGAAAAAATTAAAAGTTATGACAGTCGTTGGGACTCGTCCAGAAATCATTCGCTTATCTGCAGTTATTAATCGTTTAGAGAGTTCTGAAGCGATTGACCATGTACTTGTACATACTGGTCAAAACTATGATTATGAACTAAATGAAGTTTTCTTTGAAGACTTTAAATTAAAGAAGCCAGATTATTTTTTGAATGCAGCAACAGGTACAGCCATTGAAACCGTTGGGAATATACTGATCAAAATAGATCCAATTCTTGAAGAAGTAAAACCAGATGCATTTTTGGTCTTGGGAGATACCAACAGTTGTTTATGTGCCATTGCCGCGAAGCGAAGACACATTCCTATTTTTCATATGGAAGCTGGAAATCGCTGTTTTGATCAAAGAGTACCAGAAGAAACAAATCGAAAAATTGTTGACCATACAGCTGATATTAATTTAACGTATAGTGATATCGCCAGAGAATATTTATTGAGAGAAGGGCTTCCAGCGGATCGAATCATTAAAACCGGTAGTCCCATGTTTGAAGTGTTGAATTCTAGAAAAAAAGATATTGAGCACTCACCTATTTTGGAAAAACTAAGCCTTAAGCAAAATGAGTACTTTTTAGTATCGGCACATAGGGAAGAAAATATCAGTTCAAAAGAAAATTTTCATGATCTAGTGGATTCACTAAACTCAATTGCTGAAGAGTATCAATATCCAATCATTATTAGTACCCATCCACGGACAATGAAAATGATAGAAGCAGAGGGAGTTCAATTCCATAAATTGATTCAAACTATGAAACCTATGGGTTTTAATGATTATAATAAACTTCAAATGAACGCTAAAGCTGTTTTAAGTGATAGTGGTACGATTAGTGAAGAAGCATCGATCCTCGGGTTTAAAGCTTTAAATATCCGTCAGGCCCATGAAAGACCAGAAGCTATGGAAGAAGCTAGTGTAATGATGGTTGGTTTAGAAAAGGAAAGAATATTGCAAGGACTAAAAGTCTTAGAGACTCAGAATACTGACACTTTATTGTTAGTTTCTAATTACTCAGTTTCAAACGTATCGCATAAAGTATTGAGAATTATATTGTCATACACGGATTATGTAAAACGGGTGGTGTGGCAGGAGTGAAAATAGTAGTAAACGACATCGCAGCATCGAAGAATTCTGGAGGGGCATTTTCTGTACTATCCGATTTCTTTTCAGACATACATTTAAATGGTGAGAATCATGAATGGGTATTTTTATTGGATGAAAAACATTTCAATGAAGCAGAAAATATAAAGATAGAAGTATTCCCAGAAATAAAAAAAAGCTGGGTAAAAAGATTGTGGTTTGATTTATTTTCGGGAAAGAAATTGATTAATAATTTTGAGCCCGATTTATATTTGTCCCTTCAAAATACAGCAACTTTAGGAGTAAAATGTAAACAATACGTATATTTACATCAACCGCTTCCATATCAAAAAGAGAAAAATTTTTCTTTTTTTAAAATAAAAGAGATAAAATTCGCTTGCTACCAAAAGATTATAGGTAGGATTTTTAACTACTTATTAAAAAAAACTGATGCGGAGATTATTGTTCAAACTAAATGGATGAAGGAAAGTATAAAGGAAAAACTAAAAAATAGAGTCCATTTATGTACACCTTCTGTTGAAAATAATTACCTTTATAATATCGAAAAACAATATGATTGTAATACTTTTTTCTTCCCGGCTTCAAATTTTCTTTATAAAAATCATGAAGCGATATTTAAAGCTTTGAAATATATTGATAATAAGGATATAAAAGTATTTTTAACAATAGAAGACAATGATATTCCGAATGAATATAAAGATAGTAGGATAATTTGTGTGGGCAAAATTTCAAGAGAAAAAGTATTCTCATTTTATAAAACTGGAACTCTCATATTTCCCTCATATATAGAATCCTTTGGGTTACCGTTGTTAGAAGCTAGACAAGCTGGTGCACCTATTATTGCAGCAGATACTTCATTTGCACGGGAAATATTAAATAATTATAAAAATTCAGTGTTTTTCAATAAAGATGACGCAAAAAAGTTAGCTGACTTCATGACTAATATTTCGAATAATAAAATTTTTTTAAATCAACAAGATACTAATTTTATTACAAAAGAAAATATTATATCTCTGTCTGATATAATTTTACAACGATGAGGGAAAGAGAATGAAAAAAAGTTTACCACTTATTCTTATGAAAAATGCAATTAAACTTCTTATTTTTATGATTCTTATTTTTCCTACAGTATTTCAAATTCAGAAGCTTGTTATAATTGTATTTATAGCTTTCTTGTATTTTTTAATCTCAGTAGAAAAAATTACAGTTAATTATAGAGTTTTGATTTGGGGTTTTAGTTATATTATAACGAATGCAATCTTTTTATTACTAGGCTCCGCAAAAAATCCAGAAATATTCAGAGTATTAGCACCAATTCATTTAATTTGGCCACTGCTATATTTTTTAGTATTTATTTTCCCATTCTCATTAAAAGAAATTATGTTTGATCTTTTTTCTTTTTTTCCAAAGATTGGTCTTGTTTTATCCCTACTAACTATATATATTTATCTATCTTACACAGGAAGGGTGCCTGTAATAAATGAGTTAAGTGTATTAATACCTCATAATATTAATTCATATGGCGGATATGTTAGCTACTTTAGTCCCAATATAACCTCCTTCTTCTGTCTTATGCCAATATCAATTGCATATGTTTTATTTTCAAAAGAGAAAAAATTATTTGCTTTAAATTTCATTTCTTTAATATCTATGACTTTGTGTTCTTTATTAATAGGAAGAAGAGCATTGTTAATTACTACAGGAATTATTTTTATCTTGGCATTGTTGTACAAAATATTGGTGAGCAAAATTGGAGTAAGAAAAATATTTAAATATTGCTTCTTATTAATAGTTGTATCTTTATTTATGTATTATGTGATCAATATTTTTAATTTAAATTTAAGATTATTTAATTTTGATATAATAGCAGATATATCAGATACAGAAAGAAAACTTCAGTTTGTTGATTTGATAGACTCGTGGAAAAAATTTCCGATTTTTGGTGTGGGATTTGGCATAAATTCTGCCCATGTAATAAGATCTTTTACAGTTCCAGGATTATATGAATTAAGTTATGTAGCTCTTTTATTCCAAACTGGGATTATCGGTTTTACTATTTACTTTTTCCTATATGGATGGTTAGGTTTAAGATTATTTAAGCAGTTTTATTTTACTCAGAACATTCAATACTTAGCTATTTTTTTAAGTTATGTATCGATAATGATAGCTCATGGTACAAATCCGTACATCACATCTTTTGATGGCATGTGGATCATATTCTTTGTTTTAGGATATATTAATAAGTATTCTAGCACTATATCTGAAAGAGGGGAACATTTTTGAGAAATATAGCAATTATACTTTCTTCTTACAATGGTGATAAATATCTTTCTGAGCAAATTGAGTCAATTATTAATCAAACTTCGAAGAATTGGAATTTATTTATACGTGATGATGGTTCTACAGATTCTACACTGTCAATTATTAACTTTTATCAAGAAAAAGATAGTAGAATAAAGTTAATTCATGACAATTTAGGCAATATAGGACCATTGAAAAGTTTTGAAGCTCTTATGAGGCGAGTTGAAAATTACGATTTTATATTTTTCTGTGATCAAGACGATATTTGGAAAAAGCACAAGATTGAAGTAAGTATGAGTAAAATTTTGGATATGAAAAATGAGTATAGATTGGTTTATACTAATTTTGAAAATTTTGGGACTAAAGAAATGACATCTGGTAAATTTTATCCAGAAACATTTCAACCAAATCATAAAAATTTAGTAATTCAAAATTGGATTTATGGTTGCACAATGGTTATTAACAATAAGTTATTAAATATAACCAAAGAAATACCAAATGAGGCAATAAATCATGACAATTGGATAGTGAATGTGGCTCAAATATACGGTGATATTGAATACCTTGACGATGTTACAGTTCTACATAGAATTCATGAGAACAACGTCACTACAAGTAATACAAATCCCTTATTAAGAAGATTCAATTATCTGAACAAAATAATTATGAACAAAAGAGAAAACAAATTTGTGTTACTTAGTTTTTTACAAAAATTAATAGATATACAATTAACCGTTCCTACTGATAAAGAATATATTTACACTTTTTTATCAGCTCTTGAAAATAATAGATTTAGAAAAATGTATGTATTATTAAAAAATAAATTTTATGCATATAGTACTATGCGAACACTTCTGTTTTATTTTACAATATTATAGGATAGCGAGGGAGAAAATGTTTTCCATTATCATTCCAGTTTTTAACGGTGAAAAGACGATAAAAAAAACAATACAATCTTGTTTGAATCAAAATTATCCTGATTTTGAAATTTTAATTGTTGATAATGCGTCCATTGATATGACAAAAGAAATAGTAAAGGAATTTTCTGATGAAAGAATTTCTTATATTTATACTCCATTAAAAGGTAGAAGTAATGCTCGCAACATTGGGATTAATAATGCCGAATTCCAATATATACTTTTTTTAGATGCTGATGATGAAATAGATGATATGTTATTATTTAAAGCTTATAATATTTTTATTAAAGGTAATGTTAATGGTTTCTCTTATGCTACTTTATATAGAAATACCAAGGAAAATAGTGAGCATGTCAAGCTTGCTGATCTAAATTGGAAAAAGCATTTGTATTTATGGAATCCGTTTCCAATTAATTCAGTAATAATAAATAAGGAAATAATAGATGAGAAGTTTAATACTGAGTTTGATTATAATGAGGATTGGCTGTTCTGGTATGATAATCTAAGTAAGTCAGAAATATATACTGAGTATGACTATATTGGCGCTATCGTTAATATTCATGAGAATAATACAATGAGAGATAGAGTTAATATGACAGGGTATGAGATGATTGTTAGGATAATGATAAAAAAAAGGTTATCTATAATAACTCGCATAATTAATTTACCAAATTATTTAAAATTTATGTACCTCTATAAAGTTCTAGAAGTTAAAGTTCCAAAAGTTGATAATTTTATAAAGAGAAATTCATTTATTCATTATAGCTTAGTTGAATTACTATTAAAAATTCCGTTCGTGAGAAATACTCTAAAAAAGAAATTAGAAGAAGTGGAGAAAATCAATCCTTTTTTATATTAACGAAATGAGGTATGAAATGAATCAGAAAGTCTTTTTAAAAGGTTATTGGGAAACGAATTTAGGAGATGATTTATTTGTTAAAGTAGTATGTGAAAGATACCCTGACATAACTTTTTTTCTCGAAGCTACAAGTAAAAATCTACGTGTTTTTAAGGACATTGGTAATTTAGAATTGATCGAAATTAGAACCGACTTTTTTTCAAAATTATATAGAAAAATTAGGTATCCAATTTTGGGCTTTTCATCGTATTTTAAATTAAGTAAAATTGTTAATATTTTTATTGAAATTGGAGGATCAATTTTTATCTTACCTAAAAATGGGCAGCTAGATAATGCTTATAAAAAACGTATGAAAATAAAAAAAATATCCGAGAAATATTATGTGATTGGAAGTAATTTTGGACCTTTCTTTTCACAAGTACAATTAGATAACTACTACAATTTCTTTAAAGATATTGATGGTACTGTTTTTCGTGATGAAGATTCCTATGATCTTTTTAAAGAAATTTCAAATGTTTCTCTTGCTCCAGATGTTGTGTTTAATCTGTCCGTTGATAATATTCAGTCCTCTGAACTGTTTATCTGCATCTCAATTATAGATTTATATTCTAGAGCTGGTTTTGATAATGAACAGGCTGACAATTATGAAGAATGGGTTACTAGTGTGGTAAATAGTTTTATAGAAAAAGGTAAAAAGGTTGTTTTAATGGGGTTTTGTGAGAGTGAAAATGACGAAGAAGCAATAAAAAGAGTAGTTAATAAAGTAGAAAGTAACGATAGGAAAAATATCATAATATACATTCATAAAGACATTGAACAGTCTCTATATTATATAAAGAACTCAGAATTGATAATTGCAACTCGATTTCATGCGATGATTTTAGGTTGGCTTTATAGAAAAAAAACGATTGTTATATCTTATAGTAAAAAAATAAACAATACAATTGACAAGTGGTACCCAGAACAAGCTTATATTAATATAAAAAAAATTAATCAATATGATTTTAATGTTATTGAAAATGAAGTAAATCGAATACCACGTCAGATTCATAGCAATATGATTAGGTTGGCAGAAAATCAATTTAAATTTCTTGATGAAATATTAAAGGATTAAATTATATGAGAAAAATATTAAAAAGCTTCCCGGTTATAGTATTATTAACACTATTAATTCAAATTTTTGGACTTTTGAGAAGTGTCTACCTTTCAAAAGATTTAGGAGCTTCATTTGAATTAGATGCTTTCTATCTATCAAATATATTTACAATAAGTATTTTTAGTATTGTTACTTCAGCTATATCCACAGTATTAATACCTAATATGGTTAACGAAAAAAAAAATTCAAAAAACAATAGCAACTTGAATTATACTATAATAATAATGCTTTTTACAATCTTATTTTCTGCTGTAATGATGTTGCTACTATTTTTGTTCAATAGTAACATTAACTCGAATTTCTCTGAAGATATTCAAAACAGATTTTTAATCATGACCGCATTTTTAATTATAAGTCAGTTTTTTCGAATTGTTTCAACGTTTATTATGTCAAATTTACAAATTAAAGGAAAGTATATTCTTTCGAGACTTCCTAACTTATTACCTGCTATAGTTCCTGTACTGTACATTTTTTTCGTTGGAAAAATCCAAATTGTTCATTTTGTGATTGTTTTATCGTTATCCTATATTGGTGAAATGTTTATATATTTTCTATTTGATAAAAGTAAGGGGATTGAAAAAATCTATTTGCCTAGTATTGCAGATATAAAAAAAGATGAAAAAGCTATTAAAATGATAAAGAATACTCTACCAATTTTAGCAGGTTCAGCGATATTTCAAATTCAAATCATAATTACAAATTATCTCGCTGGTTTTTTCGGTCAAGGTTTAATTACAATACTATCTAACACCAATCAGATTGTTGGTATTTTTCAAGGGCTTTTAATAGCCAATATTTTTACATTAGTTTATCCACAAATTGTACAAAATTTAAATGATAATTTAAAAAGTGGATTAAAGAAAACAGAAGAATTTATATCAATCACAAACATAATAGTGATTCTTTTAGTATGGGGATATGCTGCTGTAGGAAAGGACTTAGTTAGCTTGTTATTCTATAGAGGTAATTTTACCTCGGCAAATGCAAATATGGTCTATAGTTTTGGTATGGTTTTAATGCTTGGTTTGCCATTTTCGGTAATGAGGGATTTCTTTTATAGAATTTATTATGCTCGAGATAATACAGCAATCCCAACGAAAAATGCTTTTATAACAGTATTTATTAATATTTTTCTATTGTTAGTGCTGAGACTTTTTATAGGTGAATATAGCTTAGTAGTTTCTACAACTTTAGGAACTCTAATATCCTTGATTAATATTAGTATTAGAATGAGAAAAGATAAACTAATAATTAATTGGAAAAATATTATAGTATGGTTTGTTGTCACAAACATCATGGGGTTAGTAATGTTTACATCAATAAACTGGTTTGGTGTTTCGACAAATAGTTTTTTATACAATCTGTTAGTTAATATAAGTATTGGTTTAGGTATTCTTGGGTTGCTTGTCTGCATAATTCTAATTTTGTTTAAGAAGAAAATTACTATTAAATAAAACAAGAATTCTATTTTCTAGAAGCTAAATAATTTAATTGATTCAATTGTTTCACACCTAAAATTGCCTACTATGCTAGGTGTGAAACATTAGATTACAAAAAAATCTTTATATGACATTGCAAATTGAAAGGTAAATTTGAAAATGACAATAATAGGAACAATTAAAAAGAATATTAAACTTTTAATTATTAAACACAAAAATAAAAATATATATATTGGAAAAAAATTAGTATGTTCTAATCTTAACATGATCCAATTTGGTGAATATAACCATATTGAAGATAGTGCGAAAATATATGGATACGGGAAATTAATATTATCTGATAATATTATTATTGGCCCTAATCTTTGTGCGTTAACATCAGTCCATAATTACGAAGACAAATACTTGCCCTATGGAGGTAATGACTTAGTTGGAGACATAATAATCAAGGAGAATGTATGGATTGGAATTAATGTTACGATTCTGCCAGGAGTTACTATCAATGAAGGAGCAGTTATTGGTGCTGGTAGTGTGGTAACGAAAGATGTTCCTAAATGTGCGATAGTTGCTGGAAATCCTGCCAGAGTTATTAAATATAGAAGTATGGAGCACTATGGATCATTGTTAAGAAACAAAAAATTTTATTTAAAATCAAAATGGGAACGCCTATAGTATTTATTATTAATTCTATAAAGTAGCTCTTTAATTTTGAGAGACTAATTCGTTTAATATATTTTTATTTTATGGTGATTGAATGCAAAAATATTCTTTTTAAAGCAATTCTCCTAAATAAACTTCCGCCAATCAAACAAATAAATCACCCCAATTGCTTTAAACATCAAATAGACAAAATGACCATAATTATGGCCGATCAGATGTAACGCATCAGCGGAAGCTCCTTTATTCGACCAAAGAGTAAAACCTAATATAATGGCTAAGATCAGCAGGCCTTTTCCTAATGCAAAGACAATTGTTTTTGCAGGGAGGGGTCTTTTTTTTGTGAGGAAAAAGCCGAATAAAAGGACAAAGTTAACTAGCAACAAAAAATGTGCAGCAGCTGTCCATAGGGTTATTGTTCCTGTAGGTGTTAAGAAGTCGGTGAAAACGCAAGCGAGGACTGCAGTCAAATTGAGCAAGTATAGAGGAAGGCGGAAGGTTGGTTTCTTCTCCTCACTCATTCTTTCTGGTTCTTCTGCTAATTGTTCTGGTTTTAGCAGTGTCTCTAAATCGATTTGATAGAGATCACTTAATTTGATCAATGTATCGATGTCTGGGGTACTTCGATTGTTTTCCCAATTTGAGATCGTTTGTCTGGTAACAAATAATTTTTCGGAAACTTCTTGTTGGGTGAGTCCTAATTTCAAGCGACTCTCTTTTATTTTTTCAGCTATAGTCATTTCAATGCTCCTTCTGACATATCCTATCATAAAGCGGTTCATAGAAACAATTGTAAAGCTCGATTTAACGAAGAAATGCACAAGTATATTTCTTCGTTTTCAAAAAATGAAAATAAAATGAGTTTAGCTAGAATTTCGCATTGGGTATTCACGACAGCTCGATTGTTTTTAGTGATTTTTTCTTTTAAATAATACCTAATTCAATTATGCTGAGTTGGAAATTTGAAAAAATATCTCTTTTGAAGATTAGGAGGTATTTTTATATGAGTCATTTAAAAAAGAAAGGAAATCTTTGGTGAAAATAGTGTCCTGTTTTAGGAAAACGGAAATCGTTGATAAAACAAGGATGCAAAGAATCTTTGCGCTGATTTGAACTGGATTTGCTTGAAGGGAAGGGTACTTGAATTATAAAATTCTGAAGAGGTGATGTAGTGCAATGATAAATGAATCAGGTATACACAAGATAAAGGGCATTTCATGAGTCCGCATAAAAATTTCAGCTAGGAGTGGAGCATACGATAAATAAAAAATGTTTTTAAATTAAAATTTAATAAATTATAATGATTTTCAGGTGTGAAAAAAGCTTGAATAAAAAAGTATAAATTTTGAAAAAGAAGGTTAAGGTGAAAGTTTGTGAAAAAGAAATTTAAACATATTATGTCTTTAATAATCCTATTAAGTGCTGCGGTGGTAACACCAGCATTTCAGGTAATGGCGGAAAGCGAAGGTTTTTCAGATCCCCAACAGTTGGAGCAAGACGAAAAGATAGCTACACCATCTAATGATACAAATGATTCAACGGAAGCAGATAATGCTGCGATGACATCAATGACCTCATCGAGTGTGGAGGCTAAAAACGAGCAAACGCAAGTCAACAGTGATAATGAAAAAAATATTTCTGAATCAGATATTAAAGAAGATTCTGCTGTAAGCACTGTAGATAAGGTCCCCTCATCTGTTAATGCTTCAGCTGTAAGAGTTGTCAATGGGCAACTGACGGTTCAAGTGTTAGATGGTAATTCAAACCAACCGATCCAAGGAGCTTATTTCACATTGACCTCCTCGACATCTGGTGAAGTGACATTGTTAGTCACGGACAGTTCAGGAAAGGTTACAATTCAACTTCCTTCAGGTGGCTATTTTATTAAGCAAGTTGGTACCACGAATCAAAGACAAAACTATGCATTCACGTCGGTTGGAAATTCCATCACCTTGCAGCCTGGGGAAACGAAAACACTTGAACTCTACGAGCGTTTAATTACGGGTGAGTATGCTTTTGGAAACAGTCCCGATACGATTCATATTCCTGTAAACAGTACGTTTGATTTCTCAACCAAAGCATTAGGCATTGAGGCGTTTAAACTAAATTTTAGCGGCAATATAGAAAAAAGCATTTCTGACTCGCAAATCTATCCTTACTACACCAATGTGGACCCAAGCAAGCCAGGTTCCTATGTAGCAATTTTTATGGCTCGACAAGCCTCCTATAGCGTGAATACCACACATGTGGTCAATGTCATTGTCGATCCGGAGCAGATTGGAGAGGTAAATGTCCGATACCTTGATGGTCAAGGGCAAGAAATCCATGAGATGCAGACCTTGACCGGTACGATTGGTGAACCATATGATGTCAGCAACGAAGAATATAAGTTAACAATTGATGGCTACACGTTAGATGAAACTAAGTTACCAGAAAACAGTAAAGGTATCTTGGGAGAAACAGCACAGACGGTCACCTATGTGTATACAAAAAATCCCGTACCAGCAGCGGATGTAACGGTCGAGTACGTAGATACAGAAGGTAAAGAAGTTCATCCTTCTCAAACGATCAGTGGAAATGTAGGGGACCCATACGATGCTAGCACAGAACAATATCAATTAAAAATCGAAGGCTACACTTTAGACGAAACTAAACTACCAGAAAATGGTATCGGTGTATTTGGCGAAACGGTGCAAACAGTCACTTATGTCTACACAAAAAATGCCGTACCAGCTGCGGATATCACGGTCGAATATATAGATACCGAAGGCAACGAAATCCACGCTTCTCAGACGATTAGCGGTAATGTGGGCAATCCATACGATGCCAGTACAGAGAACTATCAATTAACGATCGACGGCTATACACTGGATGAAAGCCAACTGCCAGAAAATACCACAGGAGTATTTGGTGAAACGGTGCAAACAGTCACTTATGTGTATACAAAAAATCCCGTACCAGCAGCAGATGTAACGATTGAGTATGTGGATACAGAAGGCAAAGAAATACACGCTAGCCAAACGATTAGCGGTAATGTAGGTGAATCATACGATGCCAGCGTAGAAAAATATCAATTAAAAATCGAAGGCTACACTTTAGACGAAACTAAGCTACCAGAAAATGGTATCGGTGTATTCAGCGAAACGGCCCAAACTGTTACCTACATTTACATAAAAAATCCGATACCAGCAGCGGATATAACAGTAAAATACCTTGATACAGAGGGCAATGAAATTCATGACTCCCAAACGATTAGCGGAAGTATAGGTGATTCATACGATGCCAGCACACATCGATATAAAGTAACGATCGAAGGCTATACTCTAGATGAAACCCAGTTGCCAGAAAATAGTAAAGGTATTTTTAGCGAAACAGCGGAAACAGTTGCGTATATCTATATAAAAAATCCGGTACCAGCAGCTGATGTAACAGTGGAGTACGTGGATACAGAAGGAAAAGAGATTCACTCCTCTCAAGCGATCAGTGGAAATGTAGGCGACCCATACGATGCTAGTACAGAAAAATATCAACTAATAATCGACGGATACACCTTAGATCAAAGTCAATTACCAGAAAACAATAAGGGTGTGTTTGGAGAAATGGCACAAACAGTCACCTATATCTACACGAAAAATCCCGTACCAGCAGCGGATGTAACGGTCGAGTACGTAGATGCAGAAGGCAAAGAAGTTCATCCTTCTCAAACGATCAGTGGAAATGTAGGGGACCCATACGATGCTAGCACAGAACAATATCAATTAAAAATCGAAGGCTACACCTTAATTCAAAGTCAATTACCAGAAAATAGTAAAGGTTTGTTTAGCGAAACAGCACAAACAGTCACCTACATCTACACAAAAAATTCTTTACCAGCAGCGGATATAACGGTCGAGTATGTGGATACAGAAGGCAAAGAAATTCACCCTTCTCAAATCATAACTGGAAACGTAGGCGAGTCTTATGATGCCAGCACAGAAAAATATCAATTAAAAATCGAAGGCTACATCTTAGACGAAAGCCAATTTCCAGAAAACCTTAAAGGTGTGTTTGAAGAAACAGCACAAACTGTCACATACATCTACACAAAAAATTCTGTACCCGCAGCGGATATAACGGTCGGGTATGTGGACACCGAAGGCAAAGAAATTCACCCGCCTCAAATCATAACTGGAAACGTAGGCGACTCTTATGATGCCAGCACAGAAAAATATCAACTAACAATCGAAGGCTACACGTTAGACGGAAGTCAGCTGCCGCAAAATGCCAAAGGCACATTCGGTAAGCAGGAGGCAACTGTGACGTATGTTTATACAAAAGAAAACGTAGCAACAGTGGATAGTTCTGATAAAAAAGAAAAAGACCCAACAGCGACTGTTACTTCGAAAAAAAGCACTTCTGCGCAAAGATTGCCGCAAACCGATGAGCAGGGGACGTTGTTCCCATTTGTAGTTGGTTTGTGCTTCGTCGCCACAGCAAGCTGGCTTTATTTCAGAAAGCAAAAATAGCGATCAAGTAAGTCATTGGGGAAAGGCGTTACTGACTATCAAAAAAGGACAGCTACGATTCAGCTGTCCTTTTTTTGATTATTTAACGAAAGAATGAAATAAAACCGAGTCCATCATAAAGAAAATGGCAGATCCAGCTGACCCAAACACTGTTGGATTTTTTCCAGACGTAGTTGAGTGCCAATCTTGCGGGCATCAAGGTGATCAATAATTGTGCTGGATGAAAACCGTACGCTGGGATATGCCACAAAGCGAACAGCACACTGCAAATGATGGAAGACCAGAGGAAAGAGAATCCTTTTTTCTGTAAAGCTAACAAGAGATTGGTACTAAGCAACTCTTCTCCCATCAACATGAAGGGTACTTGTAAAAAGACCATTTGGACAGTGATGGTTTCGCCGATCGAGTTAGTTGTTGGTTGTCCAAAAATAGCGGCATAAATAAAGGAAAAGAACACGCCAGTCAAAATGACGAAAGGCACACCCCATAATAAAACGATGAAACGAAAATGTTTGAATTGTTCCAAAAAGGTCCTTCGTAAGAGAAAGTACCCTGCACCAAATGCCAAAATCACATTCCATACAGTACCAATGATGGATAAAACGGAATCGCTTAGGGGTGTATAGGGAAGCATTTGATAGGTTAAACCGATGACTAATGTAAGAATAAATAAATACGTTGCTGACTTGTGTTTCATTTTGAACACATCCTTTAAAGTAATTGCCACACGCTGAATTATAAACAGAAAAAACATCAAAGTACAAAAAGATATCTCTCATTATTTTTAAACGAAAATAAAACGGAGTGAATACGATATCATGGCTGATAGGCTTGCTTTTATTAGTATCAGAATAAAAGATTTCTTAGAACAATTCTCAAAAATGGTGAACAAAAAGAGAAGTTTATAAGAATCTCTGTAACACTGTTGAAATATTATTACGCTTATGTTACATTTTGTTTACGTTATTATGTTTTAGGGAGAATGTTTATGAAGAAATCAAGCAATTATTCAAATAATTCACAACATAAAGAAGCGACGTCTGAAAAACAAGCACCTTTTTCAAGGGTCGAATCACATCAAAAGCAAACAACGGGAACGGCAAGACGCACGCAAATCAACGATCGTCAAGTTTCTAAAAAGAAGCCAACCCATCGTAAGTATCTCTTTTCATTGATGACGCTTCTGACAATTGTCATTATCGCCACTGGCGGCTATATCGCCTTTACGTTGAAGCAGCAAGAAGCCTTGGCACGGGAAAAATATGAGGCTGCTGCTGAAAAGTTATTGGCATCGATCCAAGAAGAACAAGCTAAAGAGGGAATCCCAGCAAAACTCGAAACATTGTCTAATGGGGACAAGAAAGAATTGATTTTCCGACCAAAAGAAGAAAGTACGATTCCTGTCAAAGATGCAAGCAAGAAATTGTCGACCATGGCGAACAAATTATGCAAAAAACACACAGATAAAGAGACAGTCACCGTTGCTCGGATTGAAGCACAAGCGGTCGCATCGAAAGTGTCAACCTATTCTTTAAAAGCGGACAGCTATGTTTGGAATCGGGAAACTGGTCGCTTTGAAGATGCGGATAGCGTGGTTGCCGATCCAATTTTTATTTCCGAGAAAACCGGCAATGAATTATCCTTGAAAGACTTGGTTCCAGACGAGGGCAGCTTGCTAGGGATCCAGCAAGTCATTCAGCAAAAGATTTTAGACCAAGCCAAGGAACCTGATAAAGTCATTGATGCGGTCTTGGCGATGGATCGAATCACCTATGA
Source organism: Enterococcus sp. NPDC086594 (assembly GCF_044746145.1). Classification (NCBI taxonomy): domain Bacteria; kingdom Bacillati; phylum Bacillota; class Bacilli; order Lactobacillales; family Enterococcaceae; genus Enterococcus; species Enterococcus sp. NPDC086594. The sequence goes on along the minus strand of NZ_JBIVBP010000010.1, from coordinate 68,916 downwards.
GTCGAAATTTACGTATGATCCTGAAAAAATAACGATTCAGTTGCCACAAAACCAAACTGGTGTATCTGAGATCACGTTGGCGTACAAAGAGATTGCACCGTTTATTGATCCGGAACTTGTTAATGCGGATCAATTGAAAGAGCAACAATCGACATTGGACGAAAACAAAAAATATGTTGCACTGACTTTCGATGATGGCCCTAACGACACAACCACATTAGATCTTTTGAAGATTTTAAAGGACAACGATGTCAAAGCAACGTTTTTTGAATTAGGACAAATGGTGGATCGGTATCCTGAAGTATCGAGAAAAGTCCATGAGGAAGGGCATGAAATTGCCAGTCACTCCTATTCACATCCGCAATTAAATACGTTGTCGCCGGAGGATGTCAAAGCTGAAATAACTAAGACCGACAAAGCAATCTATCAGGCAACAGGAGTCTTACCTAAGAATTTGCGCCCGCCGTATGGGGCGATTGATCAACAGAGCGCCCAAGCGGCAGGAAAATCGATCATTCAATGGAGTGTTGATACCGAGGATTGGAAGCTAAAAGATCCGAACAAAATTTTGAAGGTCGTACAAAATAATGTCTACGATGGTTCAATAATTCTGCTCCATGATATTCATCCGAAATCCGTTCAAGCCGTACCTGGTATTATTCAAACGCTGAAAGCGCAAGGCTATGAATTTGTGACGGTGGATCAGTTGCTCAATGGCAAACAAAAACCAATGTATCAATACTTTGGTGCCACAGATGAACGCAGTGTTAGCTAATAGCTCAAAAAGGAAGTGATGGCAATCATCGCTTCCTTTTTTCAAAAACGAACGCTGCAGTTGCCGCTTTATCACTCGGAGGAGGCAAATGCTCGGAGATAATCTTCATCCAATAGTAAAGCAAAATCATCGGCAAGGGCTTCTTGATCCAGTTCTCGCATAATAGCCAACATCTTTTGTGTGATCGTTTCACCAGCTTTTTGATCGCCGGTTCTTATGAGCAACACGCCTTGGAAAAACTTGCAGACGGTTTGGTGGAAAAATTCTTTGTAGTCTGTCGCTAAAAGTTTCAATTGGACAACGAGAACTTCCGTCGCATCGTACTGCTGGTGTTTTAGCGTATATTCAATCAAATTGATCAGCAAGGCGCAGTAGATTTCACGACCTTTTTCCATATCGATGTAGTACTCGAGCATCTTGGATACTTTTTTGAAAAAGAGGAAATTATGGTCGTTGTCCAAAAGATCGATGGTGTTGCCAAATAGTTGGATTTCTTGTAACGTCCAGCTCTCAACATCAATGAGGTAAGAAGTGATCGTTTGGCGATCGCATTCTAAAACAGCACTTTGTCGATAGACCCCATGTTCTGCCAAGCATTGTAGCATGCGAATTCGCGAGCGAACCTCTGCAATACGGATATTGTTCAGTCTACTAGTGGTTTGTTGTAGTTCTTGTAACAGTTTTTGTAAATTTGGCAGATCGTGTTTGTTTGAATATTGATTATACCGATGATTATAGCTGTTTTGCTCATCCAAGCGATAGCCATTCGCGATATAGAGAAATTCATCGATATCCATTGAAAGATTTTCTAAAATTTGCAACAGCAAGTTGGCAGCAATTTGATGCTTGCCTTTTTCGAACTCGATGGCATAAGACTTTGAAATAATCGTGCCATAGACTTCTTTTTGGGTGAAGCCTTTTTTCAATCGGATTTGTCTGATCGTTTCGCCATACATAAGAAAGCCTCCGCTCTCGTTGAATTAATGAGATCTTGTATCCCCATTATAGTAAAGTAAAGCCAATAGAGGAATCTAAAAGGTCTTTTATTTCAGACTTTCCTTGATTTGGTGGAAGAAATCGTTCAGTAATCTTTGTGATAGAGGATCCTCAGAGGGGGATCGTAGAAAAGCGTGAGAACATTCGGTTCTCACGCTTTTTTTAGACAAAACTGAGGCAGATCAATAGAAAAATCATTACTAGCCAATGCATCGTTTGTTGCTCCTTAAGTCGTATTAGAAGAAGCCAATTGGGCAGCGGTGTTTCCTTCTTACCAACAAGTATAACCGCTTCGAGTAGAATGAACGCTTACGTCCGAAATGTAGGACCAAATAACTAGGTGAGGATGAAAAGCAGCGAAGAGCAACTGAAGAAATAATCGTTCATAATAGTGCAACGTTGATTTTGATAGAATAGTTTCATTCTTTTTTCACAGAACTTTCTGCGAGCGTTTCGATTCCTTTTTTTCGTTAGCAAGAGTTATTTTAGGTGATATCGTGAAAAAACGTCTAAATTATTTTTGTTTTTTTATTTGCGGAGGTAAAAAACGAGGTTAAAATCATGAAAAAACACAATCATCATTTTTCTCTATCCAGATGTATAAACATGCAATTGAAATCGTATTCATTATATTGATTAAACATAAAAAAAAGAAAGGTTAACTGACGAAAAAAGGCAATATTTTATCATTATACATTTGTTTATAAGATAAATATAAATAATTTCTGCTTGTTTATAAAATAAACCTTTTGTGTTTTGAAAGGTAAAATTCAGTGTTTTTTTAATTATTTATCGTGTTTATAATTTGTTGGAAAGAAATAAATTTGCTAGAATTTTGGTACACAGTGTGTTCGTTTAGTTATTTTATTTTTTAGTTTCACAAGAGTGAGCTAATGTGCTTCTAAACTATTTGAACAAAAATCACTGGGTTTTTCAGAAAGCATGCGAAAAAATCTTCGCTTTGCGATCGGTTACTTTTTGTTTTCTCTCTATGCCTTTAGGTGTTGGGTTGAAATAGATTTTCATCTGGTTTTAAAGGGGGAAAGAAGGATTCCAGAGATCATCAGTTTTATCTTTTGTCGGTTAAATTTTTTTCGAACAGGAGGAGAATGAATGAAAGGCATTAATTATAAAAAGCTCATGGATTCAAAGAAAAACACACGCGTTCGAACAAAGAAAAATATTATTGCGAATTTAACTGTCAGTGGAATGTTGTTGACAAGTACGGTGGTTGTGCCAGCAAGTTTGTTATGGGCACCAACGACGGTTGAAGCTGCTTTGGTTTCAGCTGAACTTTTCTCAGATATCACAGCGTCTAATAACTCAGGCACGAGTGCGTCTGCACCTTATGCAACTCCTGGTGCAACGAACCAAGTCAATTTCTCGATTTCTGGATCGAATGCAGTAACGGTTGATGTCTTGAATGGGGATAAAGTCGCGGTTGTTGGGGTTCCTCAAGGCCTTACTGGTTTGGTTCAACCGGCAGGGAATGCATCGATTTCCACCAATGTGATACTCCAACTGGGGAATTTCCCAGCCTTGCAAACATTGATCGGTACAGTCACACCAGCAGTCAATACCTTGATCAGCACGGTGGATGGAATCGTCAATCAAAATTTAGCTGATGCACTGGATATTCCTCCGACTGGAGTAGGAGGGTTACCTAACCCAATTTACACTATAGCCTCAGGAGTTGGAGTTAGTGAAATAATCTCCGTCAACTTAGCTGAAATCACTACCCAGTTAGACTTATTAAATCAACTTGGACAATTTGGCCAAGCGAATTTTGAAGTTCCAGCTGGACTAACCGATAACGAACGTGCCCTGATTGCCAATGTGGATGATGGTTTATTTATCGTTATCAATCAACGCATCAATCAAATTCTCGATAATTTACAAGCAGCCCAGATTCAAGTCAGTATTTTGGATGGTGCAAGTGGGATTCCAGGCATCGGTACCTTGATCGGTCAAATCAATACGTTGGTACAAAGTACCGTTAATACAGCTAAAGCCACTTTAAACGCAACGGTTGAAACGGCACAAACAGTCTTCAATGCAACGACAGATTTAGCAGATCAAATCGCTTCTGCATCTGTTTTAGGTCAAACCAATGTGGTCATTCCAACGAATGTCACCAGTCCGACCTATGCACAATTGGTTGAAAACGGCGTGGCGAATCCATCTAATCCTTACGAAGCCCGCTTCGAAGGAACGATGTCTCAACTTGATTTGATCACGATTGATTTATTTACGGATGCTGACGGCAATAACTCGATTTGGTTTGCGCCAGATACACCAGAAGATCAAACCGATACACCAACAATCAATCCATTGACAGCAGGGGAAACGACGATCAGCGGAACAGCTGAGCCAGGCGCAGTCATCACATTGGCGATCAACGGCGGTGCACCTATTACAACAACCGCAGATGGTGACGGCAATTGGACGGCGGATGTCCCTGAATTGGTGGAAGGCGATACAGTCACAGCAGTAGCGGAAGCTGAGGGGGAATCGGCGAGTGAGCCTGCAACGGCAACGGTAGCAGCACCAGTGGTTAATGCACCAACGGCTTCGATTTCAGGAAATAGTACCGATGGGTATCCTGTGACGGGGACAGCCGCAGCAAATGCAGCCATTGAAATCACCAATGCCGAAGGTGAAGTCGTTGGCTCTGGGACGGCAAATGAGAACGGCAACTACAGTATCACGTTGAACCCAGCAGATGTAGCAGAAAATGAAAACTTGAATGTTGCCGCAATCGTCACTGCCGGTGGGCAAACTTACCGTAGTGGCAATACGCCAATCGTCGTTCCAGCAGACGATGCGGAGCAACAAACGGGAACACCAACGATTCAACCGGTGACTGCCGGGGATACAAGCGTCAGCGGAACTGCTGAGCCTGGTGCCTCGATTACTGTGACCATCAACGGTGCAGATCCGATCGTGACGGAAGCCGATGAAGAGGGCAATTGGCGTGTTGATGTGGACGAAGTGTCAGAGGGCGATACGGTTTCAGCTATCGCCGAACTAGCAGGACAAACGCCAAGCCAACCGGCTAGCACCACCGTGTCCGCCTTAACGGTCAATGCTCCGACGGCTTCAATCACAGGAAATAGTCAAGAAGGCTATCCAGTGACTGGAACAACTGCACCAAATGCGGCCATTGAGATCACCAATGCGGATGGCGAAATTGTTGGAACAGGTACTGCCAACGAGAATGGCGTTTATACGGTGACGTTAGATCCAGCAGATGTTGCCGCGGAAGAAACCCTGAATGTGACGGCGGTTGTGACCGCTGGCGGCGAAACCTATCGAAGCAACCCGACACCTGTTGTGGTGCCTGCAGATATCCTGCAGACGGAAACACCAACGATCGATCCAGTCAGTGCTGGAGATACGACCGTTAGTGGGACAGCCGAACCGGGGGCAACGGTAACGATCACGCTTCCTGAAGGCGACCCAATCACGGCTGAAGCCGATGATGAAGGCAACTGGGAAGCAACGGTTCCTGAATTGTCAGCAGGCGATTCCGTGACGGTCGTAGCTGAGTCTGAAGGCAAAGATCCGAGTGCCCCAATCACCGTGAGTGTAAACGGTTTAACCGTGGCGGCGCCAACGGCTACGATCACTGGAAATAGCACAGATGGGTATCCAGTAACGGGAACAGCGACTGCCAATGCAGCGATTGAAATTTTGAATGAAGCAGGCGATGTCGTTGGTAGTGGAACAGCCGATGACGAGGGCAACTTCACGATCACCCTTGATCCTCAAGAGGTGGCAGCTGGCGACAACTTGCGGGTTGAAGCGATCGTGACGGCTGGTGGTGAAGACTACCGCAGTACAGGCACACCACTTATAGTTCCTGCAGATGATGTAGAAAACTTGACTGAAACACCAACGATCGACCCAGTAACAGCTGGGGATACGACCATCAGCGGAACGGCTGAACCAGGGGCAACAGTGACGATCACGCTGCCTGAAGGCGATCCAATCACGGCAGAAGCCGATGACGAAGGCAACTGGGAAGCGACGGTTCCTGAATTATCAGAAGGCGATACGGTAACAGTCGTTGCGGAAGCCGAAGGCAAAGAGCCAAGTGCACCGATTACCGTGACCGTTGATGGTGTTACGGTCAGTGCACCGAGCGCTTCCATCACAGGCAATAGCACGGATGGCTATCCAGTCAGCGGAACAACGACACCGAATGCGGCCATTGAGATTTTGAATGAAGCAGGCGATGTTGTTGGTAGCACGACGGCGGATGACACGGGTGCTTATACCGTGACCTTAGATCCAGCCGATGTGACGCCAGAAGAAGCCTTGCAGGTAGTGGCAGTTGTGACAGCGGGCGGTCAAGACTACCGCAGTAATGCCACGCCAATCACGGTACCAGCAGACATCGAACAAACAGGGACACCAACGATCGATCCGGTCACAGCAGGTGATACTACGATTAGCGGAACGGCAGAACCAGGTTCGACGGTTACTGTGACGATCACCGATCAAGAACCAGTAACGGCTGAAACGGATGACGAAGGAAACTGGCTTGCAGAAGTGCCAGCAGTCTCTGGTGGCGATACAGTCACGGTCGTTGCGGAAGCCGAAGGCAAAGAGCCAAGCGCGCCAATCAGCGTTGGAGTCAATGGAGTGACGGTGGCAGCACCAACAGCGATCATCAGCGGCAATAGTACCGATGGCTATCCAATCACGGGGACTGCACCAGCGAATGCAGCGATCGAAGTACTGAATGAAGCAGGCGATGTGATTGGTACTGGGACAGCCGATGGGGATGGAAACTATACGGTATCCATCCCACCAGCCGATGCAGCACCAGAAGAAACCTTGTCTGTCGTTGCGATCGTAACAGCTGGCGGGGATGAGTACCGCAGTCCTGCCACACCAGTGACGGTCCCAGCAGATGAGCTTGAACAAACAGAATTACCAACCATCGACCCAATCAATGCAGGGGACACGACGATCAGTGGGACTGCCGAACCAGGTGCTACGGTGACGGTAACGATCCCAGGTGAAGAACCGGTGACTGGTGAAGCCGATGACGAGGGCAACTGGACGGTTGAAGTTCCTGAAGTTTCTGAAGGAGAAACCGTCACAGTGGTCGCACAAGCACCAGACAAAGACCCAAGTGCACCAATCAGTGTTGGGGTCAATGGATTGACGATTGCTACGCCAACCGCGACGATCAGTGGCAATAGTACCGATGGGTACCCAGTAACGGGAACGGCACCAGCCAATGCAGCCATCGAAATCTTGAATGCCGATGACGAGGTCATAGGTACTGGTACCGCCAATGACGAAGGCCAATATACGATCACGTTAACGAGTAATGACGCGTCTCCAGCTGAAGCCTTACGGGTGGTGGCGGTAGTCACAGCCGGTGGTCAAGAGTACCGCAGTGCGGCTGCACCAATCACAGTACCTTTGGATCAAACTGCAGTCCCAACGATTGAATCGGTGACAGCCGGCGACACGACCATCAGTGGTACGGCTGAACCTGGCGCGACAGTCTCAGTCACGATTGGTGACGCAGAGCCAGTCACTGCCGAAGCGGATGACGAAGGCAATTGGACGGCAACTGTGCCCGAGGTTTCTCAAGGAGAAATTGTTTCTGTGGTAGCGACTCTTGATGGGGAAACACCAAGTGATGCAGCTACGGTCGTCGTAAATCCACTCAGTGTGGCGACACCGACAGCAGCGATCAGCGGCAATAGTTCGGAGGGGTATCCAGTAACCGGAACGGCCACGCCAAATGCAGCGATTGAGATCTTAAATGCAGCCGGTGAGGTTGTTGGTAGCGGTGAAGCAAATGAGGAAGGTGCTTACAGCATCACATTGAGCAGCGACGATGTTGATCCTTCAGAAGCACTTCAGGTGGTGGCAGTGGTAACAGCTGGCGGCGATGAGTACCGCAGTGCGCCGCTCTCCATCGTGGTACCAGCAGACCAAACGACTACCCCAACGATCGATCCAGTGCAAGCAGGTGATACATCCGTCGGAGGAACTGCCGAACCTGGTTCAACGGTGACGGTAACGATTCCTGGAGAAGATCCAGTGACTGCCGAAACGGATGAGGAAGGCAATTGGACAGTCACCGTACCAGAACTTTCAGAAGGCGACACGGTCACAGTGGTTGCTGAAGCTGAAGGCAAAGACCCAAGTGCACCAATCAGTGTTGGTGTCGGTGCCTTGAACGTGGCTGCACCAACCGCAACGATCACGGGCAACAGTACTGACGGCTATCCAGTCACAGGAACAGCACCAGCCAACGCAACCATTGAAATCTTAAATGCTGCCAATGAAGTGGTAGGCAGTGGTACTGCCAATGGAGACGGTGAGTATACGATCACCTTGACAGAAGGTGTTTCACCAGCAGAAACCTTGCGAGTGGTGGCTATCGTATCAGCCGGCGGTCAAGACTATCGCAGTCCGGCAACTACTATCGTGGTGCCAGAAGATAACGCAGAAGACCAAACAGCGGCACCGACTGTCGCACCAGTGATTGCTGGGGCTACAACCGTTAGCGGAACGGCTGAACCTGGGGCAGATGTAACGGTTGAACTACCAAACGGCGATACTGTTACAGTGGCAGCGAATGACGAAGGTGAGTGGACGGCAACTGTGCCGACGGTTTCTCTAGATGATGTCTTGACAGTTACTGCCTTGGCAGACGGCAAAACAGAAAGTTTACCAGTAACAGTGACGGTGCAAGGGCTGATCGTGGCAGCACCAACGGCAACGATTTCTGGCAATAGTGCAGATGGCTATCCAGTAACTGGTACAGCACCAGCTAATGCGTCAATCGAAATCTTAAATGCTGATGATCAAGTGATTGGCACAGGGACGGCCAATGAGAATGGTGTTTACACCGTTACCTTGACCAGTGAAGAGGCATCAGCAGGAGAAACGGTCCGTGTCATTGCCATCGTTTCAGCAGGTGGGGATGACTTCCGTAGTCAACCAACGGCTGTCGTGGTACCTGCGGATCAAACGGCGACACCAACGATCAATCCAGCAGTTGCCGGCGCAACAGAAATCAGCGGGACAGCCGAACCAGGAGCAATAGTCAACGTGACGGTCGGTGAGCAAGACCCAATCTCAGCCGAAGTTGACGAAGAGGGCAATTGGCAAGTTGATGTGCCAGAGCTTTCCGAAGGGACGACTGTTACGGCAGTAGCAGAAGTAGAAAATGAAACACCAAGTACACCAGCAACGATCACAGTCGGTGCATTAACGGTGGTGGCTCCTAGTGCGTCCATCAGTGGCAATGCAGCCGATGGTTATCCAGTGACCGGAACAGGACCAGCGAATGCGACCATCGAAATCTTGAACGAAGCTGGCGAGACAGTTGGAACGGGTACGACCAATGATGCAGGGCTTTACACGATCGATTTGACCAGTGAAAATGTCTCTCCTGAAGAGAACTTGACGGTAGTTGCGGTGGTCACAGCTGGTGGTACAGATTATCGTAGTCCAGCGACACCAATCATGGTGCCAGCTGAACCGGGTGAAAATCAAACAACGGCACCAACGGTTGATCCAATCAAAGCAGGCGATGAAACAGTTAGCGGAACGGCAGAACCAGGCTCAACTGTGACTGTGACACTACCTGACGGCACAGAAGAAACCGCCGAAACAGATGAAGAGGGCAACTGGAGTGTCGATGTGCCTGAATTGTCTGAAGGGGATACCATCACAGTCGTCGCAGACAGTGACGGCAAAGACCCAAGTGATCCAATCACTGTCATCGTTGAAGGAGTGACTGTCGCAGCACCAACAGCTTCCATCAGCGGCAACAGCACGGATGGCTACCCAGTGACTGGTACAGCACCAGCCAATGCAGCGATCGAGATCTTGAACGCAGACAATGAAGTCGTTGGAACAGGCACTGCCGATGGAGACGGCAACTATACAGTGGACTTAACTGCTGAAACTGTCAATCCAGAAGAAACCTTAAATGTCGTTGCCATCGTAACAGCTGGTGGGAAAGAGTATCGCAGTAATCCAACAGCGGTCATCGTACCAGCAGATACGGTAGTGGATCAGACAGCTGCACCAACGATCAATCCAATCACGGCAGGAGATACCAGCATCAGTGGGACCGCAGAACCAGGTTCAACCGTGACGATCACTGTACCAGATGCGGAACCAATCACGGCTGAAACGGATGACGAAGGCAATTGGACAGCAGAAGTACCAGAAGTTTCTGAAGGCGATGCAGTCACTGTTGTGGCTCAATCACCTGACAAAGAGCCAAGCGATCCAGTAACAGTTGGTGTGGGGGCGTTGACGGTCACTGCTCCTAGTGCAACCATCACAGGCAATAGCACGGATGGCTATCCAGTAACTGGAACGGCACCAGCCAATGCCACCATACAAATCTTGAATAGCGATGGACAAATCGTCGGTTCAGGAACCGCAGACGCGGAAGGAAACTACAGTATCACTCTTGAACCAACAGCTGTTGCACCAGCGGAAAGCCTAACAGTCGTCGCAGTTCTGACAGCTGGCGGCAAAGAATACCGCAGTAATGCGACACCAATCGTGGTACCTTTGGATCAAGAAGAGCAACAAACTGCAACACCAACGATCGATCCAGTCAAAGCTGGCGATACGACGATCAGCGGGACTGCCGAACCAGGTTCGACGGTGACGGTAACGATTGGTGAAAATGAACCGATCACAACTGAAACGGACGAAGAGGGCAATTGGACAGTCGAGGTACCTGAAGTTGCGGAGGGTGATACCGTCACTGTTGTGGCACAATCCCCTGAAAAAGACCCTAGTGCACCAATCACAGTGAGTGTGGATGGCATCACGGTTTCAGCACCGACCGCTTCCATCACTGGCAATCCAGAGGATGGTTATCCAGTGACGGGGATGGCAGCACCAAATGCGGCGATTGAAATCGTGAATGAAGCGGGGGATGTCGTTGGATCAGGCAATACCGATGAAAATGGCAACTACACCATCACGCTCTCTGGTGAAGATGTTTCTCCTGAAGAATCATTGAACGTCGTTGCGATCATTACAGCCGGCGGCAAAGACTACCGTAGTAATGCGACACCAATTGTAGTGCCCGTTGAGAATACGATTGATCAAACCGCCACACCAATCATCGAACCAGTCACAGCTGGTGATACGACCATCAATGGTACTGCTGTACCGGGATCGATGGTCACCGTGACGGTAACGGGAGAAGAAGCGGTTGAAACCGAAGCAGATGAAGCAGGAAATTGGTCAGTGGAAGTTGCAGAAGTTTCTCGAGATGAAATCGTAACAGCAGTGGCGCAAAGTGAAGGAGAAACCACCAGTGAACCAGCAACGACCGTTGTTAATGGCATCACGGTCAACGCACCTTCAGCGTCCATTACGGGTAATTCCCAAGAAGGCTATCCAGTAGCCGGGAACGGGCCTGCCAATGCAGCAATTGAAATCCTTAATGAAGCGGGTGATGTCGTAGGAACAGGCACGACCGATGAAAATGGTGACTATACGATCACATTGACTAGTGAGGATGTCGCACCAGAAGAAAACTTATCGGTTGTGGCGATCGTCACTGCTGGTGGGGATGACTACCGCAGTAATCCGACACCAATCGTCGTACCTGTCGATGATGAAAGCATCAAGACAGATACACCAACCATTGACCCAGTTACGGCTGGTGATACAACGATCAGCGGAACGAGTGAGCCTGGTGCTACGATCACCGTTACCATCAGCGATCCGTTAACAAGTAGATTCCTGACCATCTTCGCGGCTGAAGGACCAATCACAACGATCGTCGATCAAAATGGTGACTGGGATGTTGAGTTATCCGCGGAAGCGACGGAAGGCGAAACCGTTACGGTTCTTGCCTTAGCCGAAGGCGAAACCTTAAGTGATCCGACGACGACCGTAGTCGGTGCCTTGACGGTTGACGCACCGGTTGCCACGATCACTGGCAATCCTACCGATGGCTATCCAGTCTTCGGGAATGGGCCAGCCAATGCGACGATCGAAATCTTGAATGAAGCGGGTGACGTTGTCGGAACTGGAACGACCAATGGGAATGGTGCCTTCAGCATCACATTAGACCCAGAGGATGTTTCACCAGCAGAAACCCTTAACGTTGTGGCTATCGTTACAGCAGGTGGCAGAGAATACCGCAGTGCAGCAACACCAATCGTGGTACCAACGGGTGACAATGGTACGGATGGTACCGACGGAACTGACGGTACCAATGGCACGGACGGTACCAATGGAACGAATGGTACCGACGGAAGCAACGGCGCTTGGGGTAACTGGGGCAGTTGGGGGAACAACAACGGCAACGGCAGCAATAACAACCAAAGCTGGTGGGGAAGTAAGTACCTACCGAAAACGGGATCAGAAGGAACTTGGTATGCTTCACTGATTGGGGCAGCAGTCTTCGTTGTAGGAGGAATTGGTTTGTTCTTCAAAGCAAGAAAGAAAAAAGACCAACAAAAATAGCATGACTTTACCAGCGGAGTGGACATCCTCCGCTGGTATCTCTAGTGAACAATAGTTTTGAAGCAATGATCATCGTTTCGTAAAGAAAGGGTTAGAAATGGTATGAAAAGCAGAAGGAGGGAAAAACGTCTTTACAAATGGACGATCGGCCAATTAATTCTCTTTTTGACCAGCATCAGTTTCGTCAATTTGTATCTTTTAACAACGACAATAAAAGCCGAAGCAGCAGTGAATGTTTTAGATGTGGAGATTTTAAGCAATTTAACGAGTGCCAATACAAGTGGCACCTCAGTAAGCGTTCCATGGCCAGGCAGCGTGACAAATCGACCAGTGACTTTTTCTATTAAAGGCAACGGCGGGTTGAACGCTTCTGTCAATGTCAGTGGGGAAGATAAATTTGCTTTATTAGCGATCCCAGCAGAATTGAGAACTAGCATTAGTGCCAATGGATCCGCATCGATCAAGACGTCGACCACAGTCAATATTGCCAATGTCCCACTTTTGAATGCGATCTTAACAGCGCTTGATTCCTTGACCAGTTCACTAAATCTCAACCTTGGGATTGTTCAAATCGATTTGACAGCGATCAATCAGCAGATTTCTTTACTAAAGACTGTCGGAAATATTGGGAATGTTGAATTTACCAGTCCATTGCAGTTTACGACCCAGAAAGAAGCTTTATATGCCAATATGAGTTCGAACCTTGGTGTCGTCTTAGGAACCAATGTCCCGCAAATTCTACGGAATTTAAGTACCGCGATTCAAAATACCCAGATCCTAGTGATCGGCATCGATATTGGCGGCGTCGTGCGCGCATTGCTGCAAGGGTTGCTCAATACTCTGCTTAGCACCGTGAACTCAGCGTTGAATGATTTGACAACTGTCCAAGAACAGCTGGCGGATGCAGCTGTTTTAGGAGCAACGGATGTTCAAATTCCGACGTTACTTTCAGGTCCGGGTCAGTTGACTGCAAATTGGACTGCTAATTTTTCCGCTTCTGTTTTGAAAGCAAAGCCGACGGACATCAATCTCTTGAACTTTAGTGCGCTAAATATCAGCAGTCGCCAAACCATGATTTATTTCATGGTCGAAGCACTGACGATGGATCGGACGAATCTACCGACTCAGCTGAATTTTGGCCGACATGCCATTCAAACGAAAAAGAGTGAGACGTGGCGGGCAACCGCCAACGGCGATCAAAGCTCAGCTGCTACAACTGGGATTTTACGGATCAATGATACCCGCAATCGGCAGAAAAAATGGCAAGTCAAGGTCAGACAATCCACCAATTGGGTCAATGGTACACGCACATTGCCAGCCGCCGAATTAAGGGTTCAGCTTGGCACTGTCAATTCGACCTTTACGGATGGTCGAGTGGTTTTACCTGATAATGCAACGATTGCCCTGCAGCAAAATGTCGAAAAAAATGTGGTGGCGTTGGAAAATGCGGCATCGACTGGTGGACTGACCGTTAATTTTTCCCAGTTCAATTTATTTGTACCTGAGAAAACACCTAAATTTCAAGGTCAGTATCGCGCCACAGTCGTGTGGACCGTTTCCGATACACCTTGAAAAGGAAGAGCAGAATGAAAAAGAATTCCCTTGTGCTGCTTCTGATTTTGATGATCGGCAGTTTCTGCAGTTTCGTTCCATCAGCAGTAGCCAATACGACGACCGGCAACATTGAGTTTTATGAAGGACCAACGGAAACAGCTAGCAGTGATTCAATTGATGAAGAAATTGAACCACCGCCCAGTCAAGAAACGGTCACTAACGTAGAAGAACCACTGCCGCAGCTTGCTGAAACCAATCACTTTTGGCTGCCCTTAATAGGTGGATTCTTCATTAGTCTGACATTGATCATTTGCATCAAAAAAAGGAGGATGGCAAAATGATTTCAAAGAAATCGGTAATAGGCGCATTGGGGGTATTGACCGCCCTTAGTATTGTGACCACGGTGCAAGCGGACGATACGACCGGTGTCGTAGAATATACCTCTGGTGGCATCGTGTTTGACCCGGATAAAGGCGGGAGTGATCCCAATACGCAGCTACCAACGAATTTAGATTTTGGTGCCCATGAGATCCAAACAGAAAATGCCGAAACGTGGGTGGCTACTACGGATGGGACTGGACTACCTGGCGATGGGTCCACGCTGCAAAGAGGGGCAGTTGCAGTCAGTGATAACCGAGGACAGGCGAACTCTTCTTGGGCAATTAAAGTACGGCAAGCAACCCAATTTACGGCAGGAGACAGTACGTTGGACGGTGCGGTATTAACGGTAGATACGGGTACATTGACCAACAACTTAAGTTCGCCGCCAACCGGAACCAGTGATATTGCCAATGGCGAGCTTGATTTTGCGGCGATCAACAATGAATATGCTTTCTTGACCGCCAATGCTGGTGAAGGGATCGGTGAAACGTCGATGCCTCTAGAACAATTTACCCTTTCGATCCCATCCAATACGGAAAAACAATCGGCAACCTATCAAACGACCCTCGTTTGGACGATCAGCAGTGCTCCGACGACCCCATAGGTTAGTAGTCATTGCTTAACAGTTAGCAGAAAAAAAGCAGCTTGCCTAAGCGGCTGCTTTTTATGCTAGCTGATTTTTCTTTCCTATTTTGTGTAGAAAGGATCTGACAGGATGCATCAGAACAAACTTCGAGGCAAAGGATTTCAGTATTGGGTAGTAAGTATTCTAACGGTCTTATTTTTCATTGGTACTAGTAGTACGGGGGCAGCAGATTCACTTGATACCTTCGATGTTCAAATCAAATTGCCGGAGTCACAGCGGGACAAAGAGTTAATGTACTATGATTTGTTGCTGGAGCCCAAGGCAGAAGAAAAACTAGCAGTCATGGTTTCCAATAAAAGCGAGCAACCAATCAATCTACAGCTATCGTTTAATCGAGCGGTCACGAACATGACTGGCGTCGTTGAGTACTCTGGGGCAAATGAGGAAGCAACGCCTTCTGCTCCGTACGCGATCGAAGAACTCGTTACTTTGAGTGATGAAACACTTTCATTAGCCCCTAATGAACAAAAAGAAATCACCTTGACAGTCCGGATGCCATCTAAATCATTTGATGGGATTTTGGCAGGGGGACTATACGTACAGCAAACCGGCAGTGAAGAATTTCAAGGGAATGTTCAAAACCTATTAGCAAGAGAAGTGGCGGTATTGCTCCGAAATAAAGAGTCAGACATCCCGCCAGCGGTCCGAATTGAAGAAGCCCATTTGGAAGAGATCAACCGCCGCAATGTCATCATCGTAGCGGTGGAAAATGCAGCAGCCGATTATCTCAGTAAAGCCACGCTTGCTTATGAAGTGTTCCATGAAGGAAAAGCAACAGCCATCAAAGGGGAAAAAGAAATCCAATTAGCGCCCAATGCATTAATGAATTACGCACTTCCGCTGGATGGAAAGGAACTGCTATCAGGAGAGTATGAAATAAAAGCGACCCTTAAAGCAGCCGATCAAGAATGGCAGGGAGAGCCGACCTTCCAAGTTGCAAGGCAAGAAGCGCAAGAAAGAAACGAGCAAGATGTCAGTATTGAAGAAACCGCTTCGCCGATCCTTCTCTATCTATCGATTGGTGGTGTTTTATGTTTGATCATCGCTTATCTGATTTGGCATAATCGAAAACTAAAACGAGCATTAAAAAAAACAGATGATAAAACCCCATGAGCACTTGTAAGAAATTCCTTATTAATATAGAAGGAAAAAAAGAAAACAATCAAAATTCACGGGATGCATGTAAATCAAAAGCATAATAAAAGCAGCAAACAGGCCATTTATTGTTCGAAATAAATGGTTTTTTGTCGTGTCCATGAAGATTCGATATGGTAAATTAAGTAGAAAATTTTTTTTGATTGCATCTTGCAGCAGCGAACGATCTCTTTTATTTTGATGGAAAATCTTCAGAGGAAACAGTTGATTACCCTTAACCGGACTGCCCAAAGAGAAGGGTAGCTTTTTTTTGCGAAAAAACGAAGAATAAATAACGATTAATATTTAATTTGAACGAAGGTTTTTTTTTTGAAAATCATTAGAAAGGTTGGGCAGTAGTCGGTAAGTTTTGGAATTGTTAATTAGTTAAACTACTTAAAAAAACATAAGTTTTTATTGTTGTTTGCGCTTTCTGTCTTATAAATGTGTTAAGAAAGCAGTACGACGGGAACTCCTTTACTATAATAGGTTTAGACCAATTATAAAGTCTTTTCTTACTTTGTTTTTAATTTAAACTACCTTTTTTGCATAAACGTTTCGCTAATTCGTTTGAAAGTGCAAGCAGGCATTTTTAATTAAGAATACAATTAGAAATGATGTGAAAAGGAGAATTAAGATGTCTGCAAATTTGAGCAATTTCGCTGTTTATATAGTAGATGACAACTTTTTTAATGGAAATTTGATGAAAAAAATGATCACTGAAAGTCATGTTCCTTATTCTATGGTGGAGATCATTTCACCGGAAGAACTAGATTCTTTTCTTGAAGGGTATCTAACAGATGTGAACGATTTATTTTTATTTTCCATTGAAATGATGGGCTTTGATCGAAGTTTTCAATTAGCAGGGCGATTGAGGGAGCAGTGCAAAAAGTGTCAAATTGCTTTTTATGGTGCCTATGCGTCCAAAATCGAAATCAAGAAACTGAATCTTATCTGTCCTTTAGGAATCATCGATACAGAAGAAAAGGATGTGGCAATGCAGTTAAGAAATTTGTTAACAGAAGCAATTGAAGTGAAACGATCATTGCTGGGAAAAAAACACTTATTAAAAATTGTTAGTAAACGAGAGTTGATGATCGTTGATGCAGAAGCAATCAACTACATAACAACGATCAAAGGTGAGCGAAACCGAATCGTATTCCATCAAAAGAAATCAGTTGAGTGCATTGAAACTTCGTTAAAGGTCATCAAACAGCTAGATTTGCCTGAGTATTATAAAGTATTCAAATCGTACGTTATTAATGCGCGACAAATCAAAATGATTGATCGAACAAACAATGTTCTTTGCTTTTTTAATGGGGAAGAATTAGAAGTTGGAAAAAAAATCCGTAAAGCAATCAGTTAAAACTACATATATTTAATGGAGGAAAAAAATGAAAAAGAGAAATAAACGAATTCGTCATGGCATTGTTGTTACCGCTTTAGGTCTGTCCCAAGTGATCACTCCGGTCATGGCGCTTGCGGAAACCACGGAACAGGAACAGACCATTCGTACTTTAGATAACTCAAATCATCTGCTGGAATCAACCAGCGGCGTTGCCAATGAAACAAACACAAGCGACGCGCAAACAACTGAGACTACTCAAACGGATCGTTCTTCAGAAGAAAGCGGCGAAGCAACCTCCAAGACGGATGCAGCAACAACGAGTCAAAGTGAAACGCCTGCTACAACTTCATCAACGCATACAGCAGATACTACAGATTCGACGCAAACAAGTTCTTCAGAAACTGAATCGAAAGAGGCAAAAGGAGCCGAAAAGAGTTCCCGTGTCAGCACCCGCATCAATGGACAAGAGCTTTTAGAAAAAGGCACATTACTGACGATTGCTGGTGAGGAGTTCAGTCAAACGGAAGAAACGCGGATTTTAAACAATAGTCCGGTGAAACTGAAATTAGACTTTGAAATCAATGACGAAGACTACTTAGCCGGCACCACTGCTGTTTTTGACCTGCCGGAAGGCCTTGGTTTTAGTGATATGCAAGGAACAAATGAAGCAATCAATGCTTCGTGGGCAGTAGATAGCGCCGCCCATCAATTAACGATCACCTTTAACCAATCCATTCATGATGCATCGTTTTCGATCGAGTTGACCAGTTATCTTTATTCAGAAGACAAGCCCCAGCTAACCATTGAGATGGGCGATCAAAACCAGACAAGCTACGCCATTGATTTGTATGAAGAAGTTGACCCGATTCAATATGTGTCAGAAAAAAATGTCTTTGGGATGCAAGGAATGGTTTACTACAATACTGATCGGACATTATCTGGAACGGAAACTCTTTCACTGCATTTGGTTGATACGCCGGGTGCGTCCTTCAAAAAGATTGAGACCCAACCGTTAAAAGTCTTCAGCTATGAAGTGGATATCAAAGGAAAGATCAAGCCAGAAACACAGACAGCATTAGTCGAAGGGAAAGACTATACGATCACCTCAAATAGTCTTTACAATACTGCTGTTGAAATCAAACAGATGGACAAACAAAAGGCTTATGGGGTTTCTTATCAATTCACCATGAGTTTGACCGAGCTGACGGATTATACGCCTTCTTTTTCAAAAGGGTATCCAACGACCGGATTTGGTTCGGTACAGCTAAAACAAACAACTGCCCAAAACAGAGGGTTTTCCTTTACCGCAGCAACCAGTAAAGATGAAAAAGAAGTCGATTCTAGGTATTATATGGGGGTTGCTTCTGCCAGTTTTATGAATGGCCTTTCTAAAGGAAACTACTATGTATCAATTCATCAAATGCCGACGGAGATGAAAGCAGGTCAACAAATCATTCTTTCGAGTCAAAACGGACAGCCGATCACGGCGAAACAGTTAACAGCAAGAGACGCCTTCTATCAAAATGTGACTTTTACGGATTATTTTTCTGTCGAAAATAATGGGGACAAACTGATTGTGACGGCCACAAAAGACAGCAATCTCACTCTTGGTTCCACGAACATAACCGTACCCTTTGATCAGAAAGATATCATCCTCAATGTCTCGACACCGTTAATTGCTAATAAAGAATTCAAAATCGTTGAAGACAACTACGTCGAACCAATCAGTGTTCTTAATCCCAATAACGCTGAAACTGCTTGGGGAAATTATGATCAAAATGGTGCCTATGCCAGTGACACTTCAGTCAATATCGAAGGCAGCACCTCACAACCGATTGAAAATTTACAAATGTTTATTGAACATCCCGAGTATCTTTCTTTAAGAAAGGTACCAAAAGTCGGCTTCTATTATACTTTAGGAACTGATTATACGATTGAAGAAGTAGCAGGCGGAACGATGGTCACCTTTACGTCGCCCATTACCTATTCTGTTCAATTTGATATTGGCTTCAATTATGTGCCAGATAGTTTAGCACCGACAAAATCAATTCCTAACGATACAATTCCAATCACGATTTCCGCGACAGGACTTGACACGGTTCATACCTCCGTCTATACCGGAAGAAAACTGTATTCTGAACGCACGCTCCAAAGCAGTAAGAATCAGTTTTTAGTCAACGCTCGTCAAGATACCATCAGTGATTTGACTGTTGAGACCCATGTTCCGAAAAATACGGATGTTGTGTTTTCGATCATCGATGTTTCCAATGAACAAGTCAGTGGCATTTATCCACAGTACTGGGATCGTGGTTATTATGATAATCAAGCCATGAAAGAAAGCGATCCGAATTATCCAACGATCACCCATGATGAGGCAACCAACTATTATACCTTTGATTTTGGGACGACTAACCATCGCTACATCATTTCCTATCAGTACGCCAATGGTTGGCAGGAAATGAGTACGATTTATGTACCTGGTTTTGCAAAAGAGCCGCTATCAAATAATCAGCAAGGCTCAACTACCGTTTCCGTTTCCAATACAGCGACGGATATTATTGGGATTACTCAAAATACCGTGAATAATACAAAAAACATGACGCAGGTCAAGGTCACAACAAAAAATATCGATGATGGCTCGAAAAAGGTAGCAAATCCAACGATCCTCCTTAAATCATTGGGAAATACCAATGGTGAAATCGATCTAGGATCAATCAATGTTTCGAATGTGCCAGATGACAGCTACGAGGTCAAAGAAGTTGACGGAGACGTACAGCTTGTCTTTTCAAACTATGTTTTAACGAAAAATATCGAAATCAGTTACAACGTACTTTCACAAAACGCCGGCCAAATCTCAGCTTCAGCAACGATCGTTTCTGATACGATCGATACCTTGTCGGAAGCCAAACGGACGGCTACTTCGGCGGTGACTAACCTGCAATTTTCGGCAGGTGATTCAAACGGGATCATTTACAAAACTAATGCGTCACTTGATGTTTATAATACCGAAGAACCAACTCAAAAAATTGCAGGGGTTACATTGATGCTTTGGAATCAGTTGACTGGAGATGTTATTTCTGTCGTAACGGATGAGAAGGGAGAGTATCAATTAGCTGATATTTATACGGGGACCTATACGCTTTATGTTTCCTACGTCCCAGAAGGCTACGTTGTGCCCCAGGAGCTTCAGCTTGGTAAAGAAATCCAAGTGAATCGGACAGGCAACCAGTTCTCAGTAGGCATCACGCCAGAAGAAGATTTATCAACGATCGTCACGAAAGATAGTACAATCTATGTGGGAGATGAATGGCATGCTGAAGACAACTTTGTTTCAGCGACAGACAAGTATGGCAATGCGTTGACCTTCTCGGAAATTACCGTCAACGGTGAGGTCGACACATCTAAAGTCGGCACTTATGAAGTCAAATACATGAATGGCAACGTGAGCGAGACAGCGACAATCACTGTGGTTGCCAACCAAGAAACGGTGGCAGCCAAAGACAGCACGTTATATGTGGGCGATGCATGGACAGCAGCTGATAATTTTCTAGCGGCAACGGATAAAGACGGAAACGCATTGTCACTATCAGAAGTGACCATTATCGGTGAAGTTGACACGGATACACCAGGAGAATACCAAGTGATCTATCGTAACGGCAAAGTCGAAGCAACAGCCACGATCACGGTCTTAGCCGACCAAACTTCGGTTAAAGCCAAAGACAGCACCTTATACATCGGGGACGACTGGCATGCGGTTGATAACTTTGTTTCGGCAACGGACAAAACAGGAGCGAACGTCCCATTTTCAAATGTGACCGTTAGTGGAGCCGTGGATACTTCCAAAGAAGGTCAATATCCAGTAATTTACCAAAATGGCAATCAAAAAGCAGTCGCAACAATTACGGTCGTTACCAACCAAGAAACAGTCGTGGCCAAGGATAGTACACTTTATGTTGGAGATGCATGGGAGCTTGCGGACAACTTTGTTTCAGCAACGGATAAGAAGGGGCAACCGTTAAGCTTGGCAGAAGTCACCACCAGTGGTGAAGTGGATACGAAAGTACCAGGAGAATACCAAGTAACCTATCGCAATGGCAAAGCCGAAGCAACAGCGACGATCACTGTATTGGCAGATCAAACGAGTGTCAAAGCCAAAGACAGTACCTTATATGTTGGGGATGACTGGCATGCGGTTGATAACTTTGTTTCAGCCACAGACAAAACAGGATCGAATGTCCCATTTTCAAATGTGACCGTTAGTGGAGCCGTTGATACTTCCAAAGAAGGTCAATATCCAGTGGTTTATCAAAACGGCAAAGTAAAAGCAACGGCGACGATTACGGTGGTTGCCAACAAAGAAACGGTAGTCGCCAAAGATAGTACGATTTATGAAGGCGATGACTGGCAAGTCGCCGATAACTTTGTGTCGGCAACAGATAAAGACGGCAACGCAGTAAAACTGGCTGATATCACAACGATAGGTACAGTCGACAGCGCCACACCAGGGAAATATGAAGTAATTTATCGCAATGGCAAGGCCGAGGCGAAAGCAACGATCACCGTGTTAGCTGAGCAAACATCAGTTGAAGCCAAAGATAGCACCTTATATATCGGGGATGACTGGCAAGCAATCGACAACTTTGTCTCAGCCACAGACAAAACCGGAGCAAACCTACCATTTTCAGGAGTGATCGTTAGCGGATCAGTTGATACCAGCAAAGAAGGTCAGTATAAAGTTACTTATAGCAATGGTAAAACGGAAGCTATTGCTACGATCACGGTTGTTGCGAACCAAGAAACGGTAGTCGCCAAAGATAGTACGATTTATGAAGGCGATGACTGGCAACCCGCCGACAACTTTGTGTCGGCCAAAGACAAAGACGGCAAAGAACTAGAACTTGCCGATATTACGGTATCAGGCACAGTTGACACCTCTAAAGCAGGCAGATATGAAGTGGTTTACCGCAATGGTAAAGCTGAAACAACTGCCACGATCACCGTATTGGCTGATCAAACGAGTGTCAAAGCCAAAGACAGTACTCTGTACGTCGGTGACGATTGGGAAGCTGCCGACAACTTTGTCTTAGCTACAGACAAAACGGGAGCAACGGTTGAATTATCAGGAGTAATCGTTACTGGTACCGTCGATACCACTCAAGAAGGCACATACGAAGTCACTTATACGAATGGAAAAGTCAGCGACATAGCGACAATCACTGTGGTTGCTCACGAAGAAACGGTCATAGCAAAAGACAGTACGATCTATGAAGGAGAGAAGTGGCAAGCCGTCGATAATTTTGTCTCGGCAACAGATAAAAGCGGACAAGCAGTCGATTATGATCAAGTATTGACTAGCGGTACAGTCAATACTGATGTGCCTGGAAAATACCAAGTAACCTATCGCAACGGCAAAGCCGAAGCCACTGCCACAATTACCGTGTTGGCAGACCAGACCTCTGTGACTGTGAAAGATAGCGTGATTTATGTTGGTGACAACTGGACAGCTGCCGACAATTTTGTCTCCGCTACAGATCGTGATGGTAACACACTTACGTTGGAGCAACTGTTGGTGGGCGGTTCGGTTGATACCAAAAAAACCGGATCCTATCAAGTCACTTATTCAATCATAACCGATGAAGCAGCAACTCCTAACTTTTTCGCACGCTTATTTGGTACTGACTCACAAGAAGCAGTCACCGCCACAGCGACGATCAAAGTCATTGAAAAAGCAGAAGAACCAGAGGAGAATGATAAGCAGCCAGAGAAAGATGATTCTAATAAAGGGCAAGAAAAACCAACGGATGCAGGACAGCCTGGTACACAAAGCAAAGCGACCGCAAAGGACAAACGGGTGTTACCAAAGACCGGTACAGCCATCACTCAAGGTTATTCGATTGTAGGAGTGAGCCTTGTGGCACTAGCGGGGATCGTCTTCTTTCGTAAGAAACACACGAACAAAAGCAGAAAAACGAAATAAGTCTCAATGACTATAGCAGCGGCTATCCTTAATGATAGCCGCTGTTTTTAGTTTGCTTTCTAAAAAAACCTGCAGTATTGCGGTTTTCTTGTCTGATAAGCAGCCGTATAAAGAAGATGTAAAGATGCTAGCAGAAGATTTACACTATTTTTATTTCTTTTTGCGTATGCTTACGTCATGAAGGAGTGAAGAATATGAATCTTGTTTTAGGAATAATCGGAGTGATCGTAATGATCTATCTCTTTTGGTACTTGTTTGAGGGGGGAGAACGATGAGTAGCTATTTTGTGCAAGGCTTTTTATTTTTACTGATTTTACTAGCAGCAGCGGTTCCTTTGGGCTGGTATATCAAAGAAATCATGCAAGGGAAAACACCGCGATTTGTCCGCTTTATTCAACCCATTGAACGGTTGACCTATCGAGTGATTGGTTCGGTCAGCAAAAAAGAAATGACCGCCAAAACCTATCTATTCTCAGTCTTGGCCGTCAGCGTCTTTTCCATCATCGGATTGACCGGATTATTGATGGTCCAGCACTGGTTACCGCAAGGGGCGGCCGTTGAGAATTTGTCCTTTGACTTAGCATTGAACACAGCCGTCAGTTTTGTGACGAACACGAACTGGCAAGCTTACGCTGGGGAAGAAGCACTGACCAATCTTTCCCAAGCATTAGGATTAACGGTGCAAAATTTCTTATCTGTGGCAGTCGGACTAGCAGTACTGTGTGCCTTGATTCGTGGTCTGCAGCAAAAACAAAAACGAACGGTAGGAAATTTTTGGCAAGACATCACCCGTTCCTTGCTTTATATCCTTTTACCACTCTCATTGATTTTAGCGATCTTGCTCCTGTCTCAAGGCGTCGTCCAAACGTTGAGCAGCGGCGTTGAAGTCAATGGATTTGAGGGGGAATCCTTTTGGATGGCGCTCGGACCGGTAGCGAGTCAAATCGCCATCAAGCAATTAGGGACCAACGGCGGTGGGTTCTTTGGCGCCAACGCCGCCCATCCATTTGAAAATCCAACGATGTTCAGTAATTTTTTAGAAAACTTAGCGATCTTGTTGCTGCCAGCTGCTTTGATTTTTGCCTTTGGCTTTTGGATCAAAGAGTGGAAACAAGGACGTACGATCTTGATCACCGCAACCGTCTTTTTGATCCTGGCTTTTATTGGCGTAGTGATCAGTGAAGCTTATGGACCGCAATTCAGTCAAGTGCTTGGAACGGCCAATCTAGAAGGCAAAGAAGTTCGTTTCGGTATCGGTTGGTCGAGCCTCTGGGCAGTGAGTACCACCGCCGCTTCCAGTGGATCAGTCAATGCCATGCTGGATAGTTTCACACCACTCGGGGGTGCAATCCCGATGTTCTTGATGCAGCTGGGGGAAATCATTTTTGGCGGTGTTGGTAGCGGACTTTATGGCATGATCGCTTTTCTATTATTGACGGTCTTTATCGCTGGTTTACTCGTGGGACGAACACCAGAATATATCGGCAAAAAAATCGAAGCCTTTGACATTAAAATGACGAGTATCGTTATTTTGACGCCATTGCTATTGACGCTTTTCGGGGCTATGTTGATGACCTTGCATCCTGACATCATGAGCTGGCTAACCAACCAAGGCGCCCATGGCTTTAGCGAACTGTTGTACGCAGCAACTTCGTTCAGCAACAACAACGGGAGTGCCTTTGGCGGCTTGACCGCAGATACTGTTTTCCTAAATAGTTTGGGTAGTATCTTGATGTTCGTTTCACGTTTCGTTCCCATCGCAGCCATTTTATATCTGGCAGAAAACATGGGGGCCAAAAAGAAAACCGTTCGTAATGAAGGAACCTTGTCAACCACGAGTCCAGTCTTTGTCACGATGCTGATCATTGTGATCATCGTGATCGGTGCACTGAGCTTTTTACCAGCGATGGCTTTAGGTCCAATCGCAGACTTCTTTACAACGAAATAGGAGAGAGAAAAAATGAAAAAAATCTATCAATGGGCGATCGGCGAATCCTTTAAGAAATTGGATCCTCGCCAACAAATCAAAAACCCCGTAATGTTTGTGGTTTACTTAGGGGCGATCTTGACAACGATTTTATGTTTTCAAGAACAAACGGTCCCGTTGTGGTTTAGCATCAGTGTGACCGTCTTCTTATGGTTGACCTTGTTGTTTGCCAATTTTGCCGAAGCAGTGGCAGAAGGGCGCGGCAAAGCACAAGCGGATAGTTTGAAGCAAGCAAAAAAAGAAATCATGACCTACAAAGTCATGTCCTTGGAAGATGTAGCGAAAGAGGCTTTTATCGAAGTCCGTTCCTCCGATTTGAAAAAAGGCGACTTGGTGTATGTTCCATCTGGCGAACAAATTCCTGCCGATGGGGATGTCGTGGAAGGTGCTGCTTCGGTGGACGAAAGTGCCATCACAGGAGAATCAGCACCTGTCATTCGTGAATCTGGCGGCGACCGCAGTGCAGTCACGGGAGGAACGTTAGTCGTTTCCGATTACTTGGTCATCAAAGTGACCGCTGAAAATGGCCACTCGTTTTTGGATAAGATGATTGCGATGGTGGAAGGGACACAGCGGAAAAAAACACCCAATGAGATTGGCTTGCAGCTGTTCTTAGTGACACTGACCATCATCTTCTTAGCTGTTTCCATCACATTGATTCCTTTTACCGATTTTAGCAGTCAGTTATCTGGTCGGGGAACGGCGATTTCCAGTGTGATCGTGATCGCTTTATTGATTTGTCTTGCACCGACCACGATCGGCGCCTTGATTTCCTCGATTGGGATTGCTGGAATGAGTCGTTTGACCAAAGAAAACGTCATCGCCATGAGTGGCCGCGCGATTGAAGCAGCAGGAGATGTAGATGTTTTGCTGCTGGATAAAACAGGGACCATTACTCTGGGAAACCGCCGTGCCAGTGAGTTCTTGCCGGTACCGGGGGTCACCGCCAAAGAGTTGGCAGATGCAGCGCAGTTGGCATCTTTTGCCGATGAAACGGCGGAAGGCCGCAGTATCGTGATTTTAGCCAAAGAAGCCTTCAATATTCGTGAACGGGAATTTCAGCAAGCTGATGTCCATTGGATCGATTTTAGTGCCAAAACACGGATGTCTGGGATCGACTATCGTGGTGATGAGATCCGTAAAGGAGCTGCTGATACGATCAAGCAATACGTGACGGCAAAAGGGCAGATCTATCCCACTGCATGTGACGAGATCGTGGAAAAAGTCGCTAAAGCTGGTGGAACCCCATTGGTCGTAGTGAAAAATGGCCAGGTACTCGGGGTCGTTTATTTAAAAGACATCGTGAAAAACGGCGTCAAAGAAAAATTTGCCGACATGCGAAAGATGGGCATCAAGACGATCATGATCACTGGAGACAACCCTTTGACGGCAGCTGCTATTGCTGCCGAAGCGGGCGTCGATGATTTCTTAGCCGAAGCAACACCAGAAAACAAAATGAACCTGATTCGCGAATATCAGGAAAAAGGGCATTTGGTGGCGATGACGGGGGATGGAACCAACGATGCACCCGCACTCGCCCAAGCCGATGTGGCAATGGCGATGAATACCGGTACGCAAGCAGCCAAAGAAGCAGGGAATATGATCGACCTTGATTCCAGCCCAACCAAATTACTGCAAGTGGTGCAGATCGGTAAACAGCTGCTGATGACCCGTGGGGCATTGACGACCTTTAGTATCGCGAATGATATCGCCAAATATTTCGCAGTGATCCCTGTCCTGTTTTATGCGATTTATCCAGAACTTGCAGCGCTGAATATCATGAATCTTGGTAGTCCCTTAACGGCGATTTTGTCCGCAGTCATTTACAATGCAGTCGTGATCATCGCCTTGATCCCTCTGGCGTTAAAAGGGGTCAAATACCAAGAAAAACCAGCCAGCCAAATGCTGCGGCACAATCTTGTCGTCTACGGCCTAGGCGGCATCATCGCACCATTCATTTGTATTAAGCTAGTAGATTTGCTTTTGTCAGCTGTTCTACTATAAGAGAAAAGAGAAGTCCATCAGAGTCAAAGAGTCATTTAGGAGGAAAACATGATGAAGAATACCCTCTTTGCCAGTATCAAATTTTTACTAGTTAGTACCGTGCTATTTGGCGGTCTCTATACATTATTGGTCACCGGTGTCGGACAAGTCTTTTTTGCCCATCAAGCCAACGGCAGTCAGATCGTGGAAGACGGAGCGGTTAAAGGGTCTGAGCTGCTTGCACAACCCTTTGACCAAGCGGGTTACTTCCAAGGACGTGATCAAACCGTTTCACAATTGTCGCCCTATGATCCGACCCAAAAAAAGACTGTAGCTGAGCGGACAGCGGCGTTACTGGCAGAAAACCCAACCCAAACCAGTGTGCCGATCGATCTCGTGACCGCTTCGGGTAGTGGCGTTGATCCTGATATCAGTGTCGAAGCGGCACTTTTTCAACTGCCGCGGATCGCTGACACAAGAGGCATCGATGAACAAACAATTCATGATATAATAAACAGAAATAAAGTAGCTGATCTGTTCTCCACGAGAGAATATGTCAATATCATGACCTTGAATCAGCAGCTCGATCAATTACCCGAAGAATAGGGGGAAGCATCTATGAGTGAAAACAACCAGCAGACGATCCCAGAAGAGATGCTGCTGCAAGCCGGATTTGGCCCCAAACGTGGCAAGCTGCGGGTATTTTTCGGTTTTGCTGCCGGTGTCGGAAAAACCTATACGATGTTAACCGAAGCCCATGAGTGTTTGCTCATGGGCAAAAATGTGGTGATCGGCTATATCGAACCCCACAAACGTCCCGATACCAATCGATTGCTTGAAGGGTTACCACAAGTACCATTAAAGCAATACCAGCACAAGCAATTGACCCTATATGAGCCGGATATCGATCGACTGATCCAACTAAAACCAGATATCGTCTTGATCGATGAGTTAGCACATACCAATCCCATTGGTGCGCGAAACAAAAAACGTTACCAAGATGTTGATGAACTTTTGCATGCAGGAATCACCGTCTACACGACCATCAATGTCCAGCATATCGAAAGTCTGAATGACATCGTGGAAAAGGTCACGGAAGTGGAAGTCAGAGAAACTGTACCCGACACCTTTTTCCAGCACGCCAGCTTACGAGTGGTGGACGTTGAACCAGACGAACTGATTGATCGGTTGGAACAAGGCAAAATCTATGCCGATGAAAATGCCAAGCGGGCACTAAAAAACTTTTTTACGCCAGAAAAACTTGATCATTTACGTGGATTAGCGATCCAAAAAGCTTCCAATCATATCAATCAAATGAACGGCGGTCGAAAACGAGTCCAAAGCAAGCTTTTGACGATTATTGATGATCGCTTGCCGAAAATGGCAGAGAAATGCATTCGTTGGACCGCCCGCTTAGCCCAAGGAGTGGGGGCGGAATGGACGGTGATTCAAGTTCGATCGTTAGATGATACACCTACCGAGGTGCCATTGGCAGAGCGTTTGGGAGCAGAAGTCATCAACATCGAAGCGGATGACAGTTTTGAGACCATCGTAGAGTATGCCAAAATGACGGGTGCCAGTGACATTATCATGGGGAAACAGGTTTCTCAGAAGTGGTTCCAAAAATTGTTTGTCGAGGATTTGGAAGACCGCTTGATTCGGCGCCTTGATGATATTGAGATCCATTTGATTCCTTTTAAAGAAAAAATGCAGCGACCACGGCTGACGTTTTCGCAATTATTTGAAGGCGGCGGTCGAGATTTCAGCTTGACCTTTGGGCTGATCATGCTCGCTACCATAGTGACAGAAGGCATGCAGTACTTACATTTCGGCGATCAGAATTTGATGCTGGTTTATATCTTTTTTGTTCTCTTAGTGGCACGTTACACGAGTGGCTATCTATGGAGTGCCATGGCATCAATCATTAGTGTCCTTTCTTACAACTGGTTCTTTGTCGAACCTTTGTATTCCTTGACGGTCTATAAAGCAGGCTATCCAATCACATTAGTGATCATGCTGATCGTTGCCTTAATGATCAGTAATTTGATGGTTCGATTGAAGACCCAGGCAGAAAATGCCAAGGAAAAAGAGCATCAAATGGAGATATTGTATGAGTTGAACAAACAATACATGGAAACGCGGAATGAGCAAGACATTTATGAAAGTACGACCACCTATTTGGCACGCTTACTCCAGCGAGAAGTGGCGTTATATGACAGAGAAGGTCACTTGAGAAGTCTGCATTCTTCAAGAGAAACATTGTCTCAACTAACTGGCAAGGATGAGAAAGCCGTCGCTTTTTGGGTCGTGAAAAATCAAAAAGAAGCCGGTCGCGGCACAGATACTCTGATTGGTGCCAATGGATTTTACTTGCCGATCGTTTTAAACGGCAAACCACTAGGTGCCCTTGGGGTAGAACGCAACGAGGAGCATCAGTTGGCCAATAGTCAATTGAATTACTTGCGCCTTGTGATCACCCAAATTGCTACCGTGTTGGAGCAAGTCTCTCTGGCGAGTGAGAAAGAACAGATCCAATTAGAAAACGAACGGGAAAAAGTCCGCAGCAATCTACTGCGTGCGGTTTCTCATGACTTGCGGACGCCACTGACGACGATTTCTGGCATTGCCGAAACATTGAGCGAAACCGAAGGCGCGATCAAAAAGGAAACGAAACAAAAGCTGCTAGGAGATATCCAAAGTGAATCCCAGTGGTTGATCCGCATGGTCGAAAACTTACTGTCGGTGACCCGCATCAATTTGACTAACATGGCGGTCAAGCGCAGTGAAGAACCAATCGAAGAAATTATCGAAGCGGTTTTAACGCACCTAAAAAAAGTCTATCCGCAACAAAAAATCATCGTGAAGATGCCCGATCAGCTGATTTTTGTCCAAGTCGATCCCATCTTGATCGAACAAGCCTTGTTTAATTTGATTGAAAATGGCGTACGCCATGGAACCGCCAATACACCGATTTTCTTGCGAGTTTTTCAGGAGCAAGAAGTGGTCATTGAAATCGAGAACCAAGGGGAGATCCCCCTAGGGCAATACCAAAAAATCCAAGCGAATTTGACCAATGACACCGAAGTGCCGGTGGATTCCAAAAATGGACTAGGCATCGGACTGAGTATCGTTAAAACCATCATCCATGCCCATGAAGGCAAATTAGCAATCGAAACGAAAGCCGGCAGTACCATCTTTCGTATTTATTTAAAGCAGTAAGGAGGAAGAACATGCAGCGACATTTTTTATTGATTGAAGATGATTCGAATATCGTTGATTTTATGGAGGTCGTCTTGCAAAGAGAACACTACAACTTTACGTCAGTTGGTACGGGCATGGAGGCATTGATGCTCTTGCAGGAAGAAACTATTGACTTCATCTTGCTGGATCTGGGCTTACCGGACATTGATGGCATGGAGCTGTTAAAAATCATTCGTAAGCGCATGAACACACCGATCATCGTGATCTCTGCCCGCAAAGATGAACAAGACAAAGTGCAAGCGTTAGACCTCGGTGCCGATGATTATGTAACAAAGCCCTTCAGTACCAATGAATTATTTGCCCGTATCCGCACGGCATTGCGGCACAAGGAGTCAGCTGCCTTTAGCAGCAGCCCGATTCTCGTAAACAAGGAGTTAACGATCGATTTTGAGAAGAAAATCCTGTACAAGAATCAAAATGAGATCCATTTGACCAAAAACGAATACCGTATCATGGCAGTAATGTTCAAGAATTTAGGCAAAGTCGTCACTTACGATACGCTGACCAGTGAAGTCTGGGGACCTTTTGCAGCGGATGCACAAACCTTACGAGTCAATATCTCAAACATTCGCAAAAAAATCGAAACCAATACGCTGCAGCCAGAATATTTGATCACTGAAATCGGCGTCGGGTATCGCTTGCGGGAGTATCCAGCAGAATCTTCTGTATAAGTTCGATTCAATCCTAAACAGCCTCCTCCTAAAATTTAGGAGGAGGCTGTTTACTTTCATTGCATCAATGACCATAGTATCCACTGCTTTATACCATTTGACAGTGCCAATCCAAGGGAAGATGGGACTGCACGAAGGGAAAAATAATCAATCATGTTGCTCATTCAAATTTTGTATATTTGTCCTATATGTATTGCTGGGAAATATGTTGTTTGATCAGTTATACTTTTTTTATTAAACAGTTTCCAAAGGGTTCGTTAACTAACAGGTAGAAAAAAATAGGAAAAAGAGCAGCATCAACGATGCCACTCCATGGTGTTTTCGATTTCATTGGTATCAGAATCCAGTTGTTCAGAAACGATGGTAAAGCCGTTTTTGAGATAAAACGCAATAGCAGCTGTATTTTTTTGGTAGACATTCAGAGTCAGCTTCTCGTGTTCTGCTTGTGCTTTTTGTAAAAGCTGCTTGCCAATGCCGTGGGCACGATAGTCTTTCAAAACGAAAATACCAGCGATATAATCACCCAACATCCCGATGAAGCCGACGGGCTGATCATCCACCGAATAGGTGTAAATAAGGGCATCAGAGAAGGCTTTTTTCACAAAATCATAGTTATCTTGCCAATGGGCAGCCGAAATAAAGTCATGGGCATCCAAATTACTTTGCAGCCAAATCTGGGCGATGGTTTCTAATTCAGAATCAGTAAATTGGGTCACTTGTTGTATCATGAGAACCTCCGTTTTTATTCAGTATAGCATAGGTCCAGTACTGATTGCTGCAAATAGCGGCACTTTTGTAGGCAATCGGTCAGGAGACGAACCGCTTGATAAGTAACGAAGGTTAAATGACGAAGAAAAGCAATCTTTTTCGTTGAAATATTCTAACAATTTTGTTTCAGCTAGATGTCAATTTCTTGCAGCCAGATGTTATTTGTGTGAAAACAACCCCAAGAATGAAATCTTTCGGTATGCTAGAGAAAGCGATAAGACACATCTAGTTAAGGAGAAAAAATGAAAAAGACACTTTTGGTTGCAAGTTCACTTGTTTTGCTGACGCTGCCTGTCGTGACGGTATCCGCAGACAGCTTTGATCAGAAGATCCAGCAGCAAAATGAAAAAATCAATGACATAAAAAATGAATCTACCTCATTAGAATCACTGAAACGCTCCACAGAGGCAGAGATTCAATCGATTGAAGGAGAAATCCAAGCAATCCTACAAAAGAAAACGACGACGGAAGAAGAAGTCAATGCCTTGGCACAAGAGATCCAAGTCCTTGAAGAAAAAATCATCAAGCGCACAGAGGTACTGGCGAATCAAGCGCGTGACATTCAAACGTCGGAACCTTCCAATCGGTTGTTCCAAAAAATCGTTGATGCTGAATCCATCGGAGAAGCCATTCAACGGGCGATCGCTTCAGTAACGATCATGAATGCCAGCAATAGCATCGTCGAACAACAGCAAGAAGATATCGCAACGAGCCAGCAATTGGAAAAAGAGTTGCAGGAACAATTGGTTGTGATCGAAGAGCAGTCAAACGCATTGCAAGGAAAACAAGCGGAATTAGCTGATGTCAAATTGAATCAAGAAGTTGAACTAGCGGACCTTGCCTTGGCATTGAACACCGAAGAAGAGAAAAAAGACCGATTGGAAGCGGACCAAGCAGAAGCAAAACGGCAACGAGAAGCAGCGTTGAAGCAACTGGCTGAGCAAGAAGCACAAGAAGCAAAAGCGCGCAAAGAAGCAGAAGAAGCAGCAAAACGCCAGCAAGCAGCAGAAGCCGAGTCAGCTAAAACTGCTGAAAATCCTGCCGTTCAACAAGCAGCAGTGGCAGCAGCACAGCCGAAGACGGAAGCCGCAGTGTCGTCAGAAACATCGGTGTCGTCAGAAAAACCTGCAGCTACTCCTGCACCTGTGCAGCAAGCAACTGAGCCAAAAGAACAAGCAAGCACAGGTGGATGGCAAATGCCAGTCGATTCGGTTCATATTTCGAGTCGTTTTGGGTATCGAACAGATCCAACAGGGGCATCAGGAAATCAACATAATGGCATCGACTTTACCGGGGGGACAGGAACACCGATCTATGCGATTCAAGCAGGCGAAGTTGTCGAAGCGGGCTATGGTCCGTCAACTGGTAACTATGTGATCATCAAACATGCCAATGGCATTTACAGCTACTACATGCACTTTAGTACACTGCCAGCTGTCTCGGTCGGACAAAGCGTCTCAGCTAGACAATATGTAGGCGGTATGGGAACGACTGGAAATTCAACTGGCGTCCATCTACATTTAGGGATGTCAACAAGCTTATGGTCAGGATTCTTTGATCCGGCACCAGAATTGGGCTTATAATAGTCAGAAAATCCGCAGAAGCGAACAGGCTTCTGCGGATTTTTTGGTTGCTATTCTTTTACGAAGTCTCAATTGGCTCAGCGCCAAAAGCGGGTCATCTCCGCTTTGTCTTTCAGGTTGAAAGCGATCATGTCTTCAATCAATGCTTGATCGATCGGCTCAGTCCACTTGATGCGAAAAATGTTATCCGTATGGCTGTAGCCAGCTTTTTCAATGGCATCGATAAACTGTTCAAGACACTTGGTTTCTGGAGAGACAGAAAAGTGCGGTTTTGAAACGCTGAAACCGATAATAAAGGTTTCATGTGCGGTGAACATCGGCTGATTCCATTTAATGACTGGAACGAGGTCAGGAAATTTCTTGGTAATAGCGGCAAATAAGGCACGCAGTTTTTCTTGTTTTACTGGATCTTCAATGCTGGTTAAGTAAGTTTCTAATACATCCATTGGGAGATCTCCTTTCGTTTTAAGGAACGAGTACAGGCAATGTCGATTAATAAAAATAACGCATGTTTGAAATCAACTATTTTGTTACTTAGAGTGTACTGTAAAGTTAGTAAGTTGACAAACCTGTTGCCTTGCATGGGGGATAAAGCCTTCAGAAACAAACATTTTTTGCAAAAAGTAACGCTAAAAACAACTTTTTTTCTGCTCGAACAAAAGCCAAACATCAGGAACATTCCAGTATTATCCTGCAAGGTTCCTTGAGATCAGCTTAACTTTTCAGAAATAACAAATGAAAAAGCAGGTTATTTTCAGAGAAAACTTTCAAAAAGAAATCGGTTGCATTCAACAAGAATTCTGCTAGAATATAACTTGTTCGAACAAGTTGTTGAGCGAAAGCAAAAAGAAAGGAGGAGGACTTGTGACCAGAAGGAAACCGGTAACCCAAGCAGCCAAGAAAGAATATGCAAACAAAAGTATGCGGTTTAATCGTTTTTTACTTTTTCGTTATATGACTGCGATCTTTTTCTTTGTCAATCTTTATTGGACCATATTGAGTCTGTCTCAATGGACATGGGCTGGTTTGATTCCCATTGCCTTATTGATCGTTGATGGACTTATACTTATTGAACAAACTCAAAAATATTGGCAGCAATCGAATCGTTTACTGGTGACAAAAATCGGATATTGGCTCCAATTCGGTGTCAATCTGATTGCAATTCTATTTATTTTGATCGGACAGCAAGCAACATTGATTCCTTTTATGAATCAATCGGGTAGAGGCATCTTACTTGCCTTGTTTACTGTCGGCATGATCGCGTGCCTGTTCATCCAGCGTAAAGCGTGGTTGATCGAGCATGACCGCGACAAATATTTCACGTATTTGACTACATTTGAAACTCAAGGAGGAACAGTCAATGGATTCAGAAAATAACAAAATGTTTGCTTTCTTGGACCGCTACTTAATGGGTCCAATGGGGAAAATCTCACAATTACGGATCGTTCGTGGGGTCATGGCAGCCGGGATGGCGTCGATTCCTTTCACTATTGTAGGATCTATGTTCTTGATCGTCAGCGTTTTACCACAAAGCTTCCCTGCATTAGAGGGCATTTGGAGTGCGTCATTCGATAAGATCCAAAATCTTTACATGTTAGGTAATACCGCAACGATGGGGATTTTAGCACTTTACTTCTGTGTCGTGTTTGGTTACGAGTACACCAAAATCCAAGCACAAGAAGAAAAAATCGTTCTTAGCCCAGTCAATGGCGCGTTGCTTTCAATGATGGCGTTCTTTATGTGCTTGCCACAATTAGTTTTTGAAGGCGGTATGGCAACATTAGTCAATGTCATTTCTGATGACCAAAAAATCATCGATGGTTGGGAAATGGCTGGCGGGGTGACTCGTTTAGGAACAACTGGGATCTTTACAGCGATCATCATGGCGATTATTGCCGTAAAAATCTACGCATTCTGTGTGAAACGCAATATTGTCATCAAAATGCCTGACACAGTGCCAACAGGAGTATCTTCCTCTTTTACAGCATTGATCCCAACGGCACTGACTTCATTAGCTGTAATCGTCATCAATGGTGCATTAGTCGCAATGGGCACAGATATTTTCAAAGTCATTGCGATTCCTTTTAGTTTCGTGACGCAATTGACCAGTACCTGGGTCGGACTACTTGTTATCTACTTCTTCATGCATGCGCTCTGGATCGTGGGTATTCATGGGGCAACGATCGTGACCTCATTCTTGACGCCAATCGTATTGTCGAATATGGTGGAAAACCAAAATGGTGCCAACATTGCCTTTGCGGGTGAGTTTAACAATAGTTTCGTAACGATCGGTGGTTCAGGAGCAACGTTAGGAATGGTGATTTTCATCGCCTTCTTTGCAAAATCAGCACAGTTAAGTGCTTTAGGAAAAGCAGCGATCGTGCCATCCTTCTTCAATATCAATGAACCGATTTTGTTCGGGATGCCAGTGGTATACAACCCGTACACAGCGATCCCATTCTTCTTAGCACCGATGGTTTCAATGTCCGTTGCTTATTTTGGCATCAACTTAGGCTTTGTTAACCCACCGATTGCCCAAGTAGCGTGGCCAACTCCAATTGGCTTATCCGGCTTTATTGGTTCAGGTGGTGACTGGCGTGCCTTTGTCTTAGCAATCATCTGTGCAGTCGTTGCTTTCTTAATTTGGTTCCCATTCATCAAAATGTATGATGGCAAATTATACAAGGACGAACAAGC
The DNA here is from genome assembly GCF_044746145.1 of Enterococcus sp. NPDC086594. Classification (NCBI taxonomy): domain Bacteria; kingdom Bacillati; phylum Bacillota; class Bacilli; order Lactobacillales; family Enterococcaceae; genus Enterococcus; species Enterococcus sp. NPDC086594. The sequence continues at coordinate 32,667 of NZ_JBIVBP010000010.1, read as the reverse complement.
AAACGCAACGAAGGCATAATCTATCCGTTTTTTTGATAAGCCGGCTATGAAAAATAGCTGGCTTTTTTTACGCCAAAGACGATAATAGTAGTAGAGAATCGCAAGGAAAGGAGTAGGCAGATGACGAAACTCAGTATTGAAGACTTAGCAGCAGAATTGATCAGAAAGATCGAATCCGGTGACATTGGAAATGAGCAGGGGAAGATGCCTAGTGAACGAGAGCTTTTGGCAATTTATCCAGTTTCTCGTTATACGTTACGCCAAGCCCTCAATAAGTTGAGCAAGATGGGCTGGATCTACCAGATGCAAGGCCGCGGCTCGTATATTCGCTTTCAAAACAACCAAAAACCGACCATTGAACAAGGAGATCTTGGCTTCAATGAAGACTTGACCCGGGGCGAGAAAAACATTCGAACGGTCAAAGCCTCAAAGCGACTGGTCAAAGTATCAGAGGCGTTGTTTCTTCCAAGTCAAAAACAATTTGCGAAAGATCAGCACTTTATCGAAGTCCAACGGTTTCGCACGCTAGATGACAAACCGTATTTGATTGAGCGTTCCTATTATATACCTGAAATCGTAGGGGAGATCTCCGAAACAATGATGGAGGGGTCAATGTTCCAAGCTTTGGCAGAAGAAAAACAACTGACAGTCGCCTTCATCGACAAGTTCATCCAAAGCAAACCGCTATCACAGGAACAAGCAGCGTTTTTTCATCTAGAAGAAGGTATGCCCGCACTGATCGTACGAGACGACAGCTATCTGAGAAATGGCGAACTATTAGCCTTTTCGATGATCCATTATGATTATCGGATGGCGACATTATACATGCATAAAAAGTTATTCGTTTAAAGCAAACTGATTTTCAAGAAACGGTTCTTTCTTTTTTTGAAGGCAAGAGAAAAGCAGCCCATCAGGGAGAAAAAAGACTTACAGTTGCTGAGCAGCGGACTGGAACCGGCTTTCAAACTGAGAGAAAAGGGATCGCTTCCAATGGATGAAAGATGACTGAGCAGTAAAACTATATAATAGGTAAAGAATCGATCAGCGACCTTGGCTTATAAGGTCGCTGATTTTTTTTGAGGGGATTGATCGGCGGTTAGGAAGGCGTGATTGTTGATTTAAGATAAAGATCGTTTAAAGAAGACCATTCGTTTCCTTAATACGAAGATATTTTGCTCAATTTTTAACAATATCATGTGGATAAACGACTTGCTCTGACAAATATTTCATCAAGTGAAGAAATATCTGATTTTTCAATCTGTTTTTGCTTTGATACTATCAAATAGACAACAGATGTTCTGCGAACGGAAGCCGTCTTTTCGTTTAATGGCTATTTTATTGAGAAACAGGCCGATTCACTGACTTGATTCCTATCCTCCAAAATAAATGGAGGCCGTGGAAATCATGGGGTGTGGTGGTTTTTGCTTTCTTTTTTTGAACGAATGATGGCAAGAAGGAAACGGACATCACTGCTCAAAAGGTCACAGCAGAAACGTCAGCTCGCTTGAAAAAAAGCCCGAGGGTAGAACAGCAAAAGTGCAACTTTTCACGAAAGCAGACGAACAAGCAGACCAATTTGTAGACACACTAAATTGTTAACGAATCAAATCATCGATGAGTGAGGAATCAGGAGGGGTAACATGGCATTATTTCGCAAAAAGAAAGATGAAGAAACTTACGAAGGCGTTCATGTCTACGACGAGGAATATGATGAAGAAGAGTACGACGAAGACGAGTACGATGATGAAGAATATGATGACGATGAGTATGACGATGAAGAATATGAGGACGACGAGTACGAGGACGATGAGTACGAGGATGAAGAATACGAGGAAGACGAGTATGACGATGATGCCCAAGAAGAGCTGCTGGCATTAGAAAATACCGTTTCACAACTGACCAAGACCGTCGAACATTTGACCAAGCAATTGGAAAACAAACAAGAATCCATCAATCGGATGGCTTCGCAAGCGACGCAACAAGAAAGTATCATTTATGAAAACAAGCAGCTGCAAATGCGTTACAACGAGTTACAGCAGCAGTTAAAAGAAGCAGAACGTCAACAAGAAGCCCTCAAAACCAATTATGAGCAGGAAATTGAGCAGTTGACGAGTCAAGAAGACGAATTGATCGAAGTAGAAGAAGAGCTCGAACAATTGCGTCAAAGAGAAGATGAACTGCTAAAAGAATTAGAAGAAAAAAGCAAGCAAGTCCAGGCTTTTGAAGAAAAAGCGATTCATTTAGAAGAAAAAGCGGCGATAATCGAAAACTACAAATTAAAAGAAGTCGAAAGCATGCGCCGGATCACTTCGCTTGAAAATGAAAATCAACAGTTGAACTTGCGCTTGCAAGAAGCGGAAGCGAAATATCGGGATCTCGAACGTTCAAGAGTCGAACAATTGGCAGATAAGAATGTCTTACAGCGTGACTTGGAACGTGAGCTGGCAAAGGTCGAACAAATGAAGGACGAGCTGGCGACGATTTTGATCGAAGCAAAAGAAAAAGCACGGGAAACCGCTGCTGAAGCAGAACTGGAAGCCGACAGAAGACGTCAGATGGCGGAAAATGAAGCCCACAAGATCATTTCAGAAGCATCGATGGAAGTGATGAAAATCCGTCAAGAGATCAAGCAATACCAAGAACGACTTACGACGTTTCATCATGAATCGAAAGGGTTGTTTGAGCAGTTGATCCAGCATAGCAAAGTGTTGAATCTGCCAGACTAAAAAGAAGGTTATGAGTCGGAATAGACGAAAAGGTCTGCTAAATAATTTCCGAGAGCGACACGACAAAGGAGGGAAACCCACTAGGACCATATATGCTGTATAAGAAATCACAGGCAACAACTACGACTTGATTTCTTATGAGAATGTTGGTCATTGGGACGAATGTGACGAATGATATTTTAAAAATTGCCATCTATCCAACCTTGAGTCCAAATCTTGAGGAATTATTTTACAAACAAGAGGCACTTCCATCAGTAATCACTGCCTGTGACAACCTCTATCAAAAAAAGTGGCCGCTCAAATCGTCGATTCGCAAACAAGTGACGCATTACTTTGAGCAATTTTATTCCATCGAAGCCTTCACCCATCATATCGAGATGGAGATCTTACGGAAAAAAATCGATTACTCAAAATTACGCATTCCCTTGGAACAGCAATTTCCTCAGTTTGTGTGGACGCAAATTGGCATCAATCATGTGTCCGATGAGAAAAGCAATTTGTTTTTGGAGTTTGTACCAATCGCATACACAGAAGAAGAGTTTCCCTTTACGATGCAGTTGCATGCTAGCTTGCAGCAGCAAGCCCCCGCTGGTGTAAGTGATGCGAACGACTTTAAAGAGCAACTGGTAAAAATCGTACAAAGCGTGATCGACGAACAAAATGTCACGTTTGTGAGTCGCCCGAAAGCGCAAGTCCATGAAGAAAAACGTCAGGGCAAAACCAATGCAATGAAAAAAGAACTGGAAGACACGCTCGAGTTCCAAAAGGTCAGTGCGGATGAGCCACCAAAGTTCAAAAAGAAAGTTCGAAAAAAAAGCAGCAAAAAAAAACAGTCAAAAAAAGCCAAGCAATTGTCCAAAGTCAACGCCAATGAATTAGCGTTGGAGGAAGAGGCGAAACGAGAACGAGCAAGCAAAGAGCGCTTGCGCTTGGCCAATCAAAAGCTTGAGATCTACATCGAAAACTTAGAAGCCTCTTTGATCAAAAATAGTATCCACTATTTAAACAGCTTGACCGATGAAGAAGACGAGAACTGGCATACGCAATTGAAAATCAGCTTACGAGAATATACCTATCTTTTTCAAAAAGCCAAATACCTCGAACAGGTTTGGCGCATCAATGACAATCTCGTACAAAAGATCGAAAAAATGACGTTGAACGAAAAAGAATTGACCTATGAGAGAGGGCAAGTGCAGCAAGTGGTCGACAACAACCTATCTGCTAAAGATATCAGTTTAGTTTTTTATGAATGCAGCGTGATTGAATCACGAGTCAAATTGTATGAGCGACCATGGTTTAGAAAACCTTACGCACGCATTATGAAGATGGACTATGACAATCTTTTACGAAAAGCCGCTTACTTTGATCTTCTCCAAAGCGAAAGCTATCTATTAGAAAAAAAAGCATTGATCGAAGGCAATACAGACGTTAGGAGCAGTCTATGAGAACCCAAAAGCAAAAACAACGATTCTTATTCTTATACCGCATCTACTTTATTGCTTCTTTGATCCCATTAGCGGTATTTTTGCAGCTGACCGCCTATTTTTATCTCTCTGCCTTTCGAGAATATGTCACTATCAGCCACTTGTTTTTACTCGCTCTTTTGCTAGGTTTTACGATGTATTTGCGGAACAATGCATTTCATTATCAATTGCTACTTGTGCAGCTTGAGAAAAATGAAAGCAAAGACCATGAACGACCAAAAAAAGGCACCAGCAAGAACAGCCCCAAGGAGGAGGATCAAGAAGATGAAAAAGCCCAGAAGAAACGTAAAAAGTCTGTTAGCGATCGGAGCATTTATCGGAATCATCAATAATCAAACGATTTCTGAAGCCATGGTTCGATCGATCTTAGGTGTAGAACCATCTACTTATATGGAAACCATCGATGCACAACGAGAAACTCGTGGGCTATCGATAACGGATGCCCTCCGACCGGTCTCTTACGAAGGAGCTGACAGGATAATGGAGCAACTTGATACTCCTCCAGAACAAACAAAAGAAACCCTTCCAGAAGAAGCGGAGCAGGCCGAAAAAGGAACGGAAGTCCAAGTCGTAAATGATGTGGAACGACCGGCAGACGAGGGACAGACAGACGAGGAAGAGATGGAGAGCGGCTCGGATGAAACAGAAGACCAAGAGGCCGAAAACGTTCCGTCGACGCCAGATCCTTCAGAAGGCGATCAACAGCCGAATCAGCCTGCTGGACCTGAAACGAATGAGCAAGAAACCAACGATACTAACAGCAGCAACAATAGCGGAAACAACCAATCAAATGGGAATCAAACCAATCAGGACAAAGAAAAAAAGCCCGATCCAATCACTGAAGAACCCGAATCGCCGATTGATGAAGAAGAGCGGGAAAGCAATTTTCAATTTTCGGTTTCTCGTAATCTAACGACACAGCAATTCATCAATGAGATCGGTTCTGACGCGCAGGATGTTGCCTATAACAATGATCTTTATGCTTCAGTGATGATCGCACAAGCCATCTTGGAGACTGGCTCAGGAAATAGTGCCTTATCCAGTCCGCCAAACCACAATCTCTTTGGCATCAAGGGCAGCTTTCGTGGGCAAAAAGTGACCTTCAATACGCAAGAAGATGATGGAAGTGGTGCGTGGTATACGATCTCTTCCAATTTCCGTAAATACCCAAGTTACCGTGAATCCATCGAAGATTACGCTCGCTTACTAAGAGGAAGCATCACAGGCAACCCGCGCTTTTATGCCCCCGTTTGGAAAGAAAATGCCCCAACTTATCGGGAAGCAACTGCGTGGTTGACCGGGCGCTATGCTACGGACATCCATTATGACCAAAAGCTGAATGCGTTGATCGAGGCCTATGATCTAACCATCTATGACAACGAGCCGACCGAAGAGGTCTTGGAAGAGATTGAACGCACACGTGCACAAGCAATCGAAGCAGCCCGCAAGGAAGAAGCGGAGACGACCCGTTCGTTGTTTGAAGACTTGCAAAGAAGCGCGGCAAATCGTCGAGGCTCAGGGAATTTGCCAGCGTCCATTCGGACTGTCAAGGATCGCTTGCAAGAAAACGCCAATGCCAATACTTATGCAAACCAATTAAGAGGGATGGAACGAGCGGGCAGCGAGGTAGATGCCAATGAGTAATCAGTCGCAAGCACCTAGAAGAAAAAAACGTCCGCCACAGCCTGCCAAACGTGAAAAAAAACGAGAACAACCAGAGGATACACCGAGAAATCCCCGAATCGAAAAGTTTCAAGCGCAAGGCAAGCAAGCCAGCCCTTCAAGTGGCAAGAAACGACCAAAAAAGCCACCCCAAAAAGAACCGACAGGACAGGCGCCTGTGAAAAAGAAACGAAAAAAAGCGGCTAGTACAGCGAATCGCCCCAAATTACCGACCGAAAAGCAGCATCCTAGCAAGCAAAAAGAAAGAGCAGCTGCCAGTACGACCAGTGAAGCACCACGCAAAAAGAAAAAGCGTCCACCGCAGCAAGCACGTCCAAGTCAGCACAACGAGCAGGGGAAAATCAAAAAATCAAGTCATCCTAATGCCAAATCAAAAGGGACCCACAAGCAAGGCAAAAAACCAGCGGAAGTTTCCCAGAAACGACGACCCCCGCAAAAAGGCAAAGCCGCGACGAAGAAACCAACAGCCAAAAAGAAATCTGGCAATCTCGTACTGAAAATCATCTATCTGATTTTCTTGGTTTGTAGCATGACTGTCCTATTTACGTTTATCAGCTTATATGTGACTGATCAAAACGAAATGACGGTTTTTAATCATCGGGTGGTGCGTTTATCAGATAATGGGATGGCGAATCTTGACAGCTCCGCATTACGCACACAAGATTTGATCATTTTAAGAGAACAAGCCTTCACTCAAGTACAGCCAAACGGGCTCGCGGTCTTTACAAATGGCTCAGGAACCGGCTATATTGCTCGCCGAGTACTATCGATCGAGGCTGACGAAGAGCAGGGCTATCATTTATCCGTCATTGGTGATGGACAGGCATTTGGGGAAGAAGCCATCGAAGCAGACCGTTTCGTTGGAGAAGTCTCAATGAGTATCAACCATGTAGCAGATGTGTTTCGTTTTATTGATCAAAACTTGATATTATCCATCATCTTCTGTGTATCATTGATCGCCTTATTCATTCTATTAGGCATTTATCTCTTTACTTGAGAGCCGTCATTACTTGAGAAAAGAGGAAACAAGGGTGCAAAAAAAAATAGTGTTAAGAAATAGTATCGCGGGTCTGCTTTTCTTTCTTTTGTTGCTTAGCATCTTGATTTGGCAGAATAATCAGTCTATTCATATTCGTCGATTAGCGGATGAAAATGAAGTGTTCGAAAAAATCGAGATTTTGGAAGAATGGCAGGAACGAATGACCCTTACAGGGACGACGATCCAACGATCCGTTCGGGTAATGAACGCTAGTGAAGTGCCAGTCTTTGTCCGAGCAAGCTTTGAAGAAGTGCTGCGCTATATCGCGCCAGACAGTGAGGAAGCAGCCTTTGAGCAGGCGGCTGATGCGAGTGATGCGCCAGACTTATTACCAGTACTGTCTCGCTTTGATGAAAACGAGATTTTAGCAAGAGGGTATCAGAACGTGACCCAGCAGATCCCAGAACTCATTGGAAATGCTCTTGATGGTCAAGTGATGGTTTGGATCAGCGATGAGACGATCGAAGAGTTGGCACCCACGCCTGCCTTGGATGCCTTCGATAGCGAAGAGATGCAGGAGTTATTGGGGGAATTAGACGCTGAAGGACAGGATAATCCTGAGAACTTCTACGATCACACCGAGGGCAATGACGAAATGGAGGAGCAACCGTCATCAGACTTGATCGATTGTCCGCCAGATCTCTGGCAAGAACCGGTCCTTGTCGAAGCTCACTTCAGCTATTCCTTTCGACGAAACCAACAACCGGTCATGCAGAAAATGAGTGGGGAACTGCTGCTGCTCAATCCTGCTGATCCGGTTGCTGAGTGGACCTTTGAAGCAGCCAACTTGACCTATAGTTATTATCTTGAAGGGTATCGTTATTTTGTTCGAAACTGGGCGGAGTCGCAGCTAGCCAGCCCCTTTTCCACCAATGAAGAACCTACGGGATTCACGTATCTCGGAGAACAGGGAACGATTGACCAGTCGTCATTTGATTACACGACGACAGAATCTGGGTTAGGCAGTGCCTTTCAATTGCCAGAGATGATCAGTGCGTTTCCCGATGCTGCTGGGTTGTATCCGACCCAAACGGTGAAAACGCTAAGCAGCTTTGTCTCTGAAAGTCCTGCCCAGATCGATTCAGAAGCCATCATGATCGAATTCGGCTCTTTGAGCGATTACCGTCAGATCGATCGCAACACTTGGATCTATAATCCCGATGATGGCTGGTTTTATTATAGTTTCCCTTTGGACCGATCCTATCAAAGTGAAGACGGTTATGGCGTCAGCCGTTCACTGATCGAACAAGTGATGATCGATACAAGTGTCGCAGACGATAGCCATCTTGCCTACGAACTTTTACCGAAAGTCGAAGTCATTCAGGCTTCTGATCGACAATCATTAAGGGAGGTCTTTCAGTTAGACAATGATCGGCCAGAGAGTGCCACTGCGATCATCTATCGGCATTTGTACTCACTTCAATAAGTTGCTAGAAAATAAGTCAAGGAGAGATTCACGTGAAAATGGTCATTGAAGAAATTGAATACCGTTATTTTCTTCAATACGGGAAGTATTTGGATTATTTCTACCAACAATATATGCAAGCGAATGTCGAAGATCCTGATGTTGAAAAAGGGATCGCCGAGATTCAGCGACTGGTTGAAGAAGAAAGGTATCATTATATCAGGGAACGAATCCGCATCACACGCAAAGCCAAAAAAAGTATTCCATTAGCTGACTACCCTGATTTCAATAAACTGATTCACTGGGGGTTTGCCCTTAGCAAATTATCTTTTCTTGACCCAGATACAAGTATCAACCAGCTAGAAGAAAAGAATTCTCCTTGATCGGGACTAGGCAAAAAGCAGGTGATGAAACTGAAAAACGGCAGACAAGCACATAAAGTACTTGATGAATCAGGGTTCAGCCTGGTTGAGATCCTTGGAGCGATCGTCATTCTCGGGATCGCAATGGTCATGATCGCCATGCTGATCATCCAAAACAACCTGATCCTTAGCTACAATACCCGAATGGAAGAGGCCATCGCAGCACGAGATGATGTCAAGGAATGGCTAATCTAACGGGCACAGACTCAAGACTTGGCGGATTTGAATATCGGGATCTTTACGGCTAGACCTTCTTGGATGATGGTCGATCCAGATGATCCCTCAGAAGTTCGCCGACACCATTTGGTCCTCGATAATTCAGGGATTCAATACAATGCGCAAGGGCAACCGATGTATGAAGAAATCCCGATTGCTGTAGATGATTTCAATCGGGGCCGATTTATTCGCAAGGTGGTATACGATCATTCTGGCGCTCATTTGCCGCAGCCCTTGGTAAATTCGGAAGAAAATCGCCTCTATATGGGAACGTACTTGTCGGAGAATGAAGAAACCACCAACTATTTGGTCAAGGTCTCCATTCGCGAAGACCCCAGACATGGACTGCGAGAAGACAGTTACGACCGTCGTCAGCTCGGGCTCGGACTTATTATTCAGGTCTTCGATAAACAAACGGGCGCATTTTTGACAGAAACGTATCTGCATTGGGTAGTAGACTATTGAAAGGGCTGGCTGTTCTTGCGGAAGTTGCAAAGGAGGGGCGCAGATGAAGCATCGATTACAGGATGAGCAAGGAATCACGCTTGTCGAATTGTTAGGGGCGATGGTCATATTCGGCATCATCATTGCACTCTTTTCTGGGACACTCTTTTTGATCGTCCAAGCCTCTGTTCGTCAAGGTCGAATTGCTGCCTTTCAAGGGATAGCGAATGAAATCTTGGCGCAAGCAGACCGAATCGCCAAAATTGATGGTATCTATGAACATGCGGGGTATTTAGGAAAATATGATAGTCTTCTTTTCCACGAGGAACATATTGTCAAAACAATGCCCGAAGGAACCTTAGGGGCAACGATTACGGAAGAGGGCAGTCCGCGAATGGTTGTGACTGATATCACAGATACCAACAATATTCGTGCCAGAGTCTATGATACGAAAGATCCTACGATTAAGTTAAAGATCATTCAACAAAAAAATGAGAATGAAGCGACGTTGACCCATCACTATACGCCAAATTATCGCGATACGTTCAGTATCCAGACCAAGTTTTTCGTTTTATTTTACACGGAAACGATCAACTTTGCGGATTATTATGATGATTTGACTGGCTGGTGGCAGATGGAGGATCTGGTCACTGATTACCACAAGCAGATTATCTATAAACGAGAATTTACGATCAATTATCGTGACAATGAGAAAGCAAGAGGGGGGGTACCCGGGAATGGACGATGGTAGACAAAATGAAACTGGTTTTGCGCTGATTTATGCCCTCGCGGCGATCATTCTTTCCTCTTTGATGATTGGCTTGGTCTTCCTTGTTGCTCGAAATGTCAATTCACAAATTCGAACGATAGATAGCTTCCGTCGAGTGGAAGATGTACACGAATATTCCTTTCAACTCGCTTCTCAGGAGCTAAAACTGAGAATAGATGATTTCATCACTCGAACCATGCAGAATGGCGGCTTCTATTCTAATAATAATGAATGGCAAGACCATCTAGATAACGAATTGAGATTTGTGCTGGACGAAGTCGATGTGAATGAGAACATCGATGATAAATTTTCTTTTACCTCCTCTGTCGTTGACTATGAATATAATGAGATCGCCCCTTATGTAATGACCAAATCTGGTGGGGAGCAAGGATGGATCCAATCCGCCTCGATGCTGCCAGATAAAACCAATCTTCAAATCATTATTCAAATTCAATCGCAAGTCACGGATCAGACGCAATTGGCTGAAGGATAACCGCGAGTACATACAGCTTCTGCCGAATATATCTATGAAATGCAGCTTGAAGAAGAAGACCTCGAACAAAGACAAACACAGCTGGATATTTGGCGAAACATTTTTTATCCCTATTACTTACCCTCTACAGCAGGGCAAGCGGTATCCGCCGATACTTGGGTTCGAAAATTGTTTGAAGTCGCCGATTTTCAACGCGTACGTCCATCGTTTGATTATCTCGCTTTTGAATCGGATGACTTCTTGCAATTCGGGTTTGCCAACAATGTCCTGCAAGATTTTCAAGACGGCAGATTTTTAGATTTTCGAACAAAGCCGATTCTTAATTGGCTGCATTTCGATGGTTCCTTTTTCTTTAATCATGGGGTCCAGATGGAAGGACAGGGAAGCGGGCAATTTTCGGCAAAAAGTCTGCTTGCGATCCAGAATGATGGCGGACAGCCTAGTAACGGGTTGAACGTGATCAAAGACATCTTCTTGCAAGCCGGTTTAGGAATGTATATCGATTTGGGCAGTCGAGCTGGCAGTCGCTTGGTCCTATCACAAGCATATACGGATATCCTTGCTGGAAACGTATGGATCAACAACACCAATAGTTCGGCTTCGAGAGTTGAGCAAGAAGGGGTTCTTTTTGCTGAAGGCCATCTAAATGTTTCCGTAAATTCACCGGATGCGGGCACTGGGTTAGGCGAATTAAATACCAATTATTTTAATTTTTATCATCGAGAAGCCACGAAACAGAACCCTGCGGCAGATGGTAGTTTGACGTTTATGAAGCCGTCGATGGTTCTGACGAGCAGCAATTTTTATGCGGGACCAGTCACGGAAGGCTCGATCGTGCATAGTACCGAAGATACGGAACGAAGGATTACTGTTTATGGTGATTTTATGCTGACGAATACGATGATGCCTAGTGGTGGAACGATCGATGATTTCTCGTATTTTCAGAATCAAAATCAATTCACAGTGCCCCATGACCCGTCAAGAATCACATTGGATGGCAGCAATACCATAATGGAGGTTCACGGGCTTTCATTTATCGATGCGCCGAAAACTGCTCGTAGATTGGCATTAGCAGAAGCCGGCAGTTCCGCGGTTTTTGATTCTTATTATGAAGATCCAGCGTATTGGAATCAAATCACCTTAAAAAATGGTGCCCAGCTGATCTTGGGTCATACAGGCGTTGAACCCTTTCATTTAGCTGTGGATAGAGAGTCGACCTTTGTCATGGAAATACTGCCAGATTTGGCATTATTTGACCCGACTTTTTTAGCAACAGGGGCTCATAACCGTCGTCTTGAAGGAACGGTCGTTCTCGTACCTTACTATATGGATGACCAGGTGGAACTAGAAAATCAACTGCAACAATTAGGCGTCAATTATCGCGTCCGCGACTTTGAAAGTCAGGCGCAATCGGGGGAGGTAACGATCCTCAGAAGTTTTTTGGATCGAAACATGTGGTCTGATGATGAAGCATATTTAACCGTTACACGAATGTTTGACTATATCAACAAACTCGATTATTGAAAGGAGGGCGCCAGTTGCCGCAATCAAGTGAAAGAACGCCACGTAGAAAACCTAGAAGGCCTCTCAAAAAGTCAGAGAACACCACAAGTTCAACCACTGCTGAGAAAACACAAACAGGCAACCTGTTTGACTTAGAGATCAGCTCAGAGGTTTTGTCACTGATCCCCCGCTCGTTTGCCAAACAGCACAGCGTCTTTCCATTAGAAAAAAAAGGCAACCGCTTGACCGTTGCGATGGCAAACCCTGGGGATTATGCGGCGATCAATGAAATGCGTTTGATCACTGGGTTATTGATTCGTCCGCAAAAAGCCCACAATGCCGATATCCAACAACTGATCGTTCGCGATTACCCTTCTGAGATCAGTTTGGATGGCTTGAGCGACTCTCTCGTTGAAACCATCGATCCAGAAGGCGACTCAAAATTAGATGATTCGCCAATCGTAAAATTGGTCAATACCCTGCTGCAAGATGCAGTGGATCGGGGCGCCAGTGATATCCATTTCGATCCCCAAGAAAAAGGATTAGTTGTCCGCTTACGGGTCGATGGGGAGCTTCGTACCCATGAAAACTTGCCTAAGAGTATTCAGACTGGTGTGACTTCACGACTGAAAATCATTTCCTCCTTGGATATCACCGAAACACGTGTGCCACAAGATGGTCGGGCAATGATTCGTAACGGGGGCAACGTGGTTGATTTGCGGGTCTCGGTTTTGCCTGTCATTCATGGGGAGAAAGTTGTGATTCGGGTGTTGGATCGCTCCAGTGGCATTCGGCGCCTAGATGAGTTTCGCTTTGAACCGAAGGTATTGGCAACCTTTAAAGCGATTTTGCATAAACCCCACGGGATCATTCTTGTCACTGGACCGACAGGATCAGGGAAATCCTCTTCCTTGTATGCGGCGCTGCAAGAGTTGAACACGCCTGAGATCAATATTATCACCGTCGAAGACCCAGTGGAGTTTCAGCTGCAAGGCATCAACCAAGTGGCAGTCAACAGCAACGTCGGTTTGACCTTTTCCGCTGGGTTACGGTCGATCTTGCGACAAGACCCCAATGTCGTGATGGTGGGAGAGATTCGAGATGGCGAAACGGCGGAGATTGCGATTCGGGCTTCCATGACCGGGCACTTGGTATTATCCACCCTGCATACCAATGATTCCGTCAGCACCATCAATCGCTTAGTCGACATGGGGGTAGAACCGTTTCTGGTCGCTAATGCGTTAGAAGGCATCTTAGCTCAACGGCTCGTCCGAACCCTTTGTTCTTCTTGTAAGACAGTAGGACCAGCCAGCGACAAGGACAAGCAGTTATTTGAATCCTATGGCATCACGGTTACGGAACTGGCACAGCCTGTGGGCTGTCCAAAGTGTGGCAATACGGGATTCAAAGGGCGAATGGCCGTCCAAGAGCTGTTGACGATCGATGCCAAGCTGCGTCGTATGATCACGAACAAAGCGACCAACGACCAGCTGATGGATTATGTTCAGGAACGAAAGATGCGCTTTTTGTTGGATGATGGGTTAGACAAAGTGCAACAAGGCTTTTCCACCATCGAAGAAGTCTTGAAGGTGGTCGCCGCAGAAGAGTGAGGCACGGATTGATTTATCGGTGATCTAGGGATCACCGAAGAACTACATACATTATTTTAAAAGGAAATGCACATAGAAAGGGGCTGGTTTAATGGATCAAACGAGAGTGGCAACACAAGAGCGAGCAACCAAAAGGGCGACGAGAGAAAAAACAGCTCCGACCCGTACCCGCATTCGGGAAAATCGTGAACTGAGAGAAAAAAAACGTGCCCACAGTCGCCAGAGCGATCAAGACCGATCTGTCTCGACGCGGGAGATCATTCAAAAAGCAGAACGGCAAGCAGTGACAAAAACGACGACTGCCAGCAGTACACAGGGCGTCAATCGCAACGAAGCGGCGCAATTTGCTGCCATGCCACCTAAAGAGCGGATCGATCATTGGTTGATGATCGCCGTCGAACAAAAAGCATCGGATATCCATTTAGTCGAAGGCGTACCGCCGATTTTTCGTCGCCACGGCGACTTGCTACCGATCGAAGGGGTTCCGACCATCGACACCAAGGACATCGAAGCCATTGCCGAAATCCTTTGCAACCAACGGCAATGGGAGGAATTCAAGGGAAAAGGCGAGACCGACTTGGCCTACGAACTAGGCGACATCTGTCGCTTTCGGGTCAATATTTTCCGCCAAAAAGATACCGTTTCGATCGCCTTGCGGCAGATCCCCATCGAGATCCCGAAGCTAAGCAAACTCGGTATGCCGACCGTCTTGCGGACTCTGATCCATAAAAGCCAAGGCTTGTTCTTAGTTACAGGGCCGACCGGTTCAGGGAAATCAACGACACTGGCTGCGATGCTGGACTATTTGAATGATACCAAAAAGACGCATATTTTGACGTTGGAAGACCCGATTGAGTACATCCATAACCACAAAAAAAGCATCGTTGCCCAGCGCGAAGTCGGCAGCGACACCATGTCCTTTGGCAATGGCTTACGAGCTGCCCTGCGTCAAGATCCAGACGTCATCTTAGTAGGGGAGCTACGAGATTTTGAAACAATCTCGATTGCTTTGACGGCAGCGGAAACGGGACACTTGGTATTAGGAACCTTGCATACGTCAAGTGCCCCAGCGACTATTGAACGGATCGTCGATGTCTTTCCTGCCGATCAGCAGACTCAGATTCGTACACAGCTTGCTGGCGCATTACTAGGGATCTTGTCCCAGCGCTTGCTGCCAACGATCGATGGCAACGGACGGGTAGCAGCAACCGAGATGATGCTCAATACCAGAGGGATCGCCAGCTTGATCCGTCAAGGGAAAACCCACCAGATCCATAATATGCTGCAGATGGGGAAAAACGAAGGCATGCATACCATGAGCGCTTCTTTAGAAGAACTGGTTGCTGCGGAACGGGTCGATGCCGATGTGGCAGATAACTTAATGGAGGAAGGGGGCGAATAGCCGATGGCACTCTTTGCCTATCAAGGCACCAATGTCCGAGGCGAAACGTTTTCTGGCAGCTTGCGTGCCAATTCCTCCGTTGAAGCCCGCCAAAAGCTGCGCCAAAAGCATATCAAAGTCAACAGTTTGATCGAACAGCCAGAAACCTTGGCGAATAAAGAGATTCAACTCTTTACAAAAGTTTCGTTAAAACTGCTGGTAGGGTATTTGCGCCAGTTTTCGACATTGATCGCTTCGGGGATCACGATTGTTGATGCCTCACGAATGCTGGAAGAGCAACAAAAAAACCCGAATTTCAAGAAAATTCTTGGCGAAGTTCGGGATGAGATTGATAGCGGACGCCCGCTCTCAGAAGCCTACAAAGATCATCCCAATGCCTTTCCGACACTTCTGACCAGTGTCATCGCTGTTTCGGAGATGTCTGGATCACTGGAAGGAAATTTGAAGGATATGGCGGATTACTATGAAAAAAGCGCCGAAAACCGCAGCGGGATCGTCACAGCGATGGTCTATCCGATTATTTTAGTGATTTTAACCTTTATCGTGGGGATCATTTTATTGGTGATGATCGTACCGATGTTCGTGGAAGTATTTGAAGGATTTGATGCGGATCTGCCGACGATCACCGTCGTAACGATGGCGATCAGCGAGTTCCTTCAGACCAGAGGGTGGGTTTTAGCCGTCTTGATCGTCGGATTTTTCGTCGGACTGTGGATCGCGCGACGCAATCCAACCTTCGATTTCGCTTTTCAAAGTTTTCTATTACGTATTCCGTTGGTGGGCGATATGATCACCAAAAATAGTTTTTCATTATTTATGACAACCATGTCGACACTGCTTAGCAGCTCTGTCGGTATGGTGACCGCCTTGAATATGAGTCGGGATGTCGTTTCCAATAAATACATCAAGCGAATCATCGATAACTGTGCCTTTCAAATTGAAGAAGGTGGCAAGATGAGCGATGTCTTTCGCGGCAACATGATGGTTCCGATGTTAGTGACCCAGATGGTCGAGATTGGCGAAAGTACTGGTTCCCTTGAGGACATGCTGAAACGATTGAGTATCATCTATCAAAAAGAAGTTGATGAAACCAGTAAGCGACTGAAAACGATCATGGAACCGATTGTCATCTTGATAATCTGTGTGATCGTTGGTTTGATCGTTGCGGCGATCATGATCCCGATGTTCGATTTATTCGGTGCGATCCAAGGGTAATGAATTTTGGTATTATCAAGCCACCTAGACGGCTTGTTTAATATATATGGAAGAAACAGGAGGAGTAAACACACTATGATTGATGCAATTTTAGCAGAAGAAACAACGGACAATCGATTGAATAAATTATTGAAAGACGAGCGCGGCCTCTCCTTGGTCGAGTTGCTGGCAGTAGTCGTTATCTTAGCGATCATCGCTGGGATCGGGGTTATTGCGATCGGTAACGTAATTCAAAATTCACGGGAAGATGCAGCTGTTGCAGATGTACAACAAGCATTTTCAGCAGCAATATTGTACCAATCAACGAATCGTACATTAAACAATGGAACAGCAGGAGCAGCAAATTTTGATTTGGCAGATGTGATTGAAGACGGCTTGTTGAGTGCAAATGCGTGGACATCAGTGTCAGCAAATGCTCCAGGCACAGTCCAATTCTATGTTTCAGCAGATGGTGAACTTACAATGTTTGTTCCAGGTGATGTTTTGAGAGCAGGGCAAGTAACCAATGATCCTGTGGGAGCAGCAAATGCTGGTTATAGTCAGAGTCAAATCAATGCTTTAACACGAGATGATCTATTTACACGACCTTAAGTCACTAACCTGACCTAAGAGGTGTACGGCAACTCAACCCCCAGGAAAAAAGGAGTTTTTTATGAACGAAATTTTGCAACAGATCCCAATGGGCCTAATCATTGGTTATCTTTTCATCATAGGAATGTGTCTAGGTTCTTTTTTCCTAGTGGTTGGTTGGCGGGTTCCCAAAAAGGAATCCCTGCTGACTCGCTCGCACTGTGATGACTGCCAACAGACATTAGGTGCAAGGGACCTCATTCCAGTTTTATCATACCTTATTTTAAAAGGCAAGTGCCGTAAGTGTCAAAAAAAGATCCCGCTGATTGCTTTTCTTTATGAAGTGTTGATCGGCATGCTATTTACGGGTACGACCTTGCTGTTTTGGGGCACTGCTGAAGTGATTGCCGCTTGGTGTTTATTAGCCTTGTTAGCCATTATTTCTGCCAGCGACATCTTCTATCAGCTGATCCCCAATAAAGTGTTAGCCCCTTTTTTCGCCGGAGGGATCGGTTTACGGTTGATCCAACCGCAAAATGAATTTTGGTGGTATTGGCTCGTTGGCTTCTTTGCTGGCTTCTTGCCATTGTATCTCTTAGCGGAGCTCAGTAAAAAAGGCATGGGTGGCGGCGATATCAAATTATTTGCCGTCTTAGGCGTGTATATCGGCCCAGTGCAAGTCTTGACGGTTTTATTTGTCGCATCTTGCTTGGCAGTGATCTTTTACGTGATCCAAATGCTACGGGGCAAAGTCAAAAGCCGCTACATTGCTTTTGGTCCCTTTATCGCCATTGCTACAGGCATGGTTTATCTTGGCAGCGGCTGGTTCCTTTGAATCGGGTTGCTGACCTTGGCGTTTGCTTGATTTGCTAAGCAAGCGTTGTACATAGAAATAGCGTTGGTTCCTTCATAAAAACCAACAAGAAGAAAGCAGGTCCTCGTATGTTTGGCAAAAAAACAATTCCCCGCTTAGTAGGGATCGACATCCAAAAAAACTGCATCCGTTACTGTACCAAAAAAGGTGACCGTCTCAAATACGGCGAGCTGGTTGTGAATGGTACGATTTTTAAAGATGATAAGCTGCGCAATCCTGATAGTCTTGAAGCCGCCTTCAATGAGATTGCCAAACGCTTGGGATTACGAACGATGAGTGTGGTGATCACGGCGCTAAATTCTCGTCTGCTGATCAAGCAGATCCCAATCGGTAAGATGAACTCGGAAAAAGAGATTCGCGAGTACTTGTATTTTGAATTGGGGGAGTCCATCTCTTTGCCTTTTGAAAACCCGATTTTTGATCTACTGATCCTAGGTAAAGGCAACAAGGAAAAAGCACCAAAAGCACAAAAGAGAAAAGCCAACAAGAAGGAAGAGAAAGCAGAACCGCAAGCTGTGGTTATCCAGCGGAATCGGTTTACCATCAATGGCAATGTGCCAGTCGTGGTCACATCAGAGCCGATTTTGATTCAACTAGGCGACACATTGAAAAAAGGCGGCCATCAGTTGATGGGCGTCGATTGCAGTTTTCTGGCGTATAGTCGTATGTTTCAGCGACAGATCAACTGGAGTGAAAATTTCGTGCTGGTCGAGTTAGATGCTGGCATCGCCAATATCACCTTTTTTGAAGAATTGGTGCCGACTTACCTGCAGTATGAAGATTATAATCAAGCCAACTGGAAATATATTGAAAAAGCCCAATCTGTGCAAGTGAACTTTAGGGAAAGTGCGGAGATCCAAGCACTGGAAGGGTTAGCAGAAACCTTGAATTCGGTGATTGCTTACTATTATCAGGAAATCTCGCCTGATTGTGAATTGAAAAAAATCTACTTAGTCGGCGGCCATCCAATGCTGCGGAAAGAAGTCCAAGAAATATTTCATGAGGTGTCTTCTTTGCCGGTCAAAACGATTTCAGCAAAAGTAAGTGAAACCAGCAAGAAAAAAATTCCCGACCGCTATATCTTGGCTGCGGGATTAGCGACGAAAGAGGTGTAACCATGAACATCAATCTATTGCCTAATAAATTTATCCGTAATCGGGCGTTTGAAGTCATTCTTTCGGTTTCGCTTCTCCTTTCGTTAGTAGTCGTTGGGGTTTGTGGGTTAGGTTTTTGGTATTATCAAAGGCTGGTGACCAATAATCAAAGCAATATCATGTCTAGTCAAGCAGAGCGCATCGTTTTCCAGCGCCAGTTAGAAGAGATGCTAGCGTCAAAATCTCAAGACCTGCAAGAATTCATTGCCTTGCAAAAGCAAGAGAAATATTTCACAGCGCCTATTATGGAAACCTTTGAGGAGGTGGCATCAGGGATCGATGTGACCATCAATTCGTATAATTTGCTGCTAAATGGCGAGGGGACAATGTCCGAAACAGCCCAAGACGGCACACCATTGTTTCCTTTGGTGAACATGGCAGTCCAGGGGGATGTTTATGAAAGTCTGATTCGCCTTAAATCAGCTTTTGAAGCAATCGATTGGGTACATCATGTGACCTATCAATCCTTCTCTCATAGTTCAACGCCGCAAGATGGGCGCATCACTGTTTACCTTTCACGAATCGATGCACCGCAAGTGATCAGTGAAGACAGCGAAGAAGAAAGCGAGGTGGAAGTTGATGACTAGAGTCTTTTTCTCTAAAAAACACATCATCATCTCCGCGGTGATTGCATTAGTTCTCGCTACCTCCGTACTTATTTTCTGGCTATTTTTACTGAATCCCAAACGTGCCGAAGGGATCGAATTGGCTCAGGAATTAGCTGGGATCGAAGCAGAGATCCGCGACATTCAGGAACAGCTGGTTTACCTACAAGGGGAACCAGACCTTCTTTCCTCAGAGACGGTCAATGAGGTGCCGATCATTCCCAATGGCATGGCGATCGAGTCTTATTTTACCGATCTCGCTGCCCTTGAAACGGAATTGCCGATCACGATTTTGCAATCGACCTTTAATGAAGAGATGCTTTACCCTACACCAGAACAACTGGCGGATCAGACCGGTGACAATCCTTTGGCTACGCAATTTCGGGTCACAAGGATCGGCTTTGACCTCCTGAGTGAGACGAATGAAGGAATCGTGCGTTTTATTGATCGGATGGAAAACCTGAATCGCTTTTTAAAAGTGGAATCAGTCGAATATCGGCAAGGAAGTAATACGTCAGGAGCAGATGCGTTTTCGGCAAGTGTCGTTATCAAGCTGTATTATCTATCGAGCTTTGAAACGGGACAAGAACTGTTGGAGTAATCAAAGGAAAGGGGTGCCTAGATGAAATCATTTACTGTTCTGGCGACTGTCTCGAAAATCAAACTGGCTGCCGCTGCATTAGGGGGCTTTATCGTAATTTCTATCTTGTATGCGGTCTTTGCTATCCATGGTGGCAATTCCTATGAAGTGTCCGGTCACTTTGACCCAGAAACAGGACAATATGTAGTGACGATCGAATCGGAACAAGCCGCAGGCGAGACGCTTTTCTTGATGGCGAATCATGAAGCGCTGGTGTCATTAGAAATGTTTGAAATGCTTGAGCTTGAGGAAGCGACCTTGCATCCAGCTGAACAAGAGGGTGTTTATGGTGTGGCAATCGAAGTGGCGCCTACGGAAGAAACGTTGTCCTTGGCATTACCGGTCTCTTTAGGAGAAGAAGACGCCATCGAATTTGTTCTTAAACGGGGAAACCGAACGCTGCAAAAAATCGCTCCGCCTTCTCTCGAGGAACGACAAGCCTTGCGATTGGAAGCCGACAAGGCTGTAGAAGAAGCAGCCTTGCTTGACATTCAGCAGCAGGAAACCAATGAGTCAGCGGCAGTCGAACTACTTTCAGAACGGGCGATGCAAGGAGAGCGTGCCGAAGTTTCGGACTATCAAGAGCTGCGGGCTGCTTTTAGTGATTCCTCGATCTCTGAAATCGTGTTTCTCGCTGACATTACCGCTGATTATACGAATGAGGCCATCAATCGCTTAACTGCGTTGAATCGTTCGGTGTCCATCGATGGGAATGGCTTTACCTTAACCACACCGAAGCGTTTCAACACGAACGGGACACCAAACTATAGCACGAATCCTACTGGACGTTTCTTTGAACTGACGACTACCCATGATCGTCAACCAGCGGTCTTTGAGTTAAAAAATATGACGATCGATTTTCAGGGGAACAATCTAGGATTAAACGCGTTGATCTATCAACAATCGCTGGCAGCTTCGGCTTTTTGGACGGTCAAAATAGAAAATATCGAGGCAAAAAGTGGTGTGCTAGAGGGAAGTACGGGCAATGATTTCCTTTATTTGCAGCAAGGAAATCTCGAGATTCGCGGAACGTTCCATTGGGTGGCTCACAAGAATCCAACCGCAGGTACTAATAATGATAATGGCAGCTTTAATGTCAAAAGTGTCTTGATTACGGATGAGGCGGATGTCAAGATCTCAAATACTCGGCCAATTTTTCGACTTCATCCAAATAACAACAACATTTCAACCTCGTTTCGAGTCAATAAGGGTTCTAAAGTAGACCTCTACAGCGTCCAGCGGCAAGTAATTTGGGCAAATCTCGAAGGACGTACTAATGAAGTGATTTTTGAAGTCGATGGAGAAGGCACGGTCTTAAATGCCTCATCACAAATGAATTTAGCGGGAGCGAACGGCGCAATCATTTCCTTGATTGGACAACGGGATGAGGGGAATAACAAGTTTTCTCGTACGATTATTTCTGGCGGTGCGGTCGTAAACTCCTATTCTAGAGCCCCCAGTCCCACGAATGGTGTACCGCAAGGAACCACAGCTTTTGTCAATCAGATTTCGAAAGCGGGATCGACCACCAAACTCGGCGGCAATGTGACGGTAACTGGGGAAGGGTCGCAGTTTAATTTGTTTGGCGATGGTCAACATCATGACTATGGTTCAGTTATGCGGTTTCGCTTAGTAGGGGAGCAGACCTTTGTGCTTGCCGACCAAGGGAAAATGAATATCGTCAAATACCATGGCAATGCGGCTGCAGTGCGGATGTACGGGCGGAACAACGAGTTCTATGTGGAGTCAGCTGGTCAGTTGAATATCTTTAACCATGCCGGCACCAGGACTGCGGCAGATGATGGCATCTATATTGATGAAACAGGTTTTGCCGTATTTGATCAGTACAATGATGAAGAACGAGAATTTGACCCATCTGCTGATTCCACCATTACTGCCAGTAATGGCTCAGATACGGCTGGTCGACAAGGCATTCAATTTCCTCTTGATGGCAGTGGAACTTCGGTTTTTCATGCACAAGGTGAAAACAGTCGAATCCATATCTATGCACATCGTGGACCTGCTGTTTGGATGCAAGGCGGAGAAGCCGAGTTCTTAGCTGGAAAAGACGCGACTTTTCGAATGGAAGGTCGGACCCTAGGTGCAAATAATGGAATAATCAGTTCGGTTGCCAGAAGCAATTTTGTGATTGATGAACCACTGTTTTATGACTTCCGAAATAATCGTCCGAATGGCGGACAAGCTTTTTCTAATTCGAACCGTAACAGTACCTTTATGTCTAATCGTGTTGGACTAGCGGTTTGGGAAAAGCGCAACGACGTGAATCTAGATGGTGATCCGGACAATTTCTGGAATCCACTGAGCTATCAACTAGGCAATGTCAATTTTGCACAAATCGTTAGTCCGCAGCCGGGAGAGCCTTTTTCAAATGAATTCAACAGTACGACTTTTAGGGGCGGGAATGCCTATACGCGATTTTCTGCCAATAATTATCCGCCAATGATCCAGCACTTAGTGACCCCGACCAATGCCGACAAAACCTTTTATGCCAAAGCGGTCGTTCCGTATGAATACACGGGGGCGATTCGCGATGCCTGGGATGATGAGGTCTGGGTGGAAGTTGCTTTGAAGGACGAAGCAGGCAACCAGCTTGAAACGCAATGGCTTTCCTCCAAATCAACTGTCGATGTTTTTGGTGAGGTGCATAATGGTGTGATCGCATGGACGCGGGACGACTTTTTCAAGACAGGTCAACGTTTTGAAGTGCTGCGTGCCCACCGAGGATTAGACCCCACGATGGAGGATGTTGACGATTCGATTTTCATTCATGCAACAGAAGAGAGTATTGCCGCTTTGCCTGATGCGGTCGTCGTGGATGTACGACCACCGACTGGTCTGCAAGTGGCAGAGGATCAGGTCTTTAATGAACGGACGACAACAGTTTCGGGGATCATGGATTTTCATTCTCCGCAAGACGACCAGCCAAAAGAGCGCGTCGCCATTTATGCGAGTACCGCGCAAGGATTGATCCGTGATGCTTCAGGTGACCCATATGTCATTACGCTTGATGCTGAACAAGGCAACTCCGTGCCGTGGCAGTATCAATTACCACGTCGCCTTGATCCTGAAGAGGATGTGTATATCGAATTTTACGCGAAAGATTTCGCAAATGATCGCTACGACGATTTCGTAGGAACGTTACCAGATACGACCACGACGGAACCCAATGGTCAGTTGGGGAGCACGAATCCGTCCGCCAGCGATTACGAGGACTATTTAGGGTATCGTGATGCCATTGGCGATAATCGTTTCCCACCAGCGCTATCCTTTGAAGTCACCAGTATTCGACCTTCTGACCCATCGATTACGTTGCGAGTACCGCAAAGCTTTGATCGTGATGAAGAAGGCAATCCGATTATCACCGTCGGCAATCAAATGATCTTGCGGACGATCGTAGAAAGCAACGATGCGCGAAATTCTGGGAAAGACGATATTGAGAATGCTGTCGTGACACTAGATATCTCGCCGAATTTATTGACGTTCTTAAATGTCGATGCGCTCGTGTACCAAGACAATATAGCCTCGGCTAGTCTTTCTGGCGATCGTATCACGATCCACTTAGAACGACCAATCGCACCGGGGGATCGCATGGAATGGAACTTGACTGCTCGAGTGGATGAACAGGCAGCTGCTGGGAATGTTCTGACCCCGGTAACGATCAACGGTAGAGTTTCGGGGAATCAGCCAGAGACGGAAAACATTTTGATAGGGGAAGACAGTCTCACGCTTCAGACCGGCACACGCGCTGTCACTGGTGAGTTGATCAATCTTGCTGTTCATAACAATCAGCTGCAAATTTTTTATTCCAATCTTAGTACCTTTGACGTCTATATGGATGGCACCTTTTATCGAACATACAACGTGCAACAAAGACCCGTAACGGATTCTGTCACCCTTGACATTCCTGTTCATGACATCCGTAATTTGATTTCTGTGCGCTACAAAGATGAAAATGGCGCAGACCGTGTTTCTTATTGGAACAATATCTGGGACTTCATCGATTAAACGTGAACAACCTGTTTTAAAACAAACAGAAGAAGAACAGTCTTTCACTGCTGGATCCGCTTGTTGCTGACCGAATTGCCTTGGTCAACAAGCGGGGAGCTATGTAGGAAAGACTGTTTTTTGGTGGGAAAATGACTGGAGGAAAAGGGGAAAGCAGGGTTTTTGTTCCGCAGGTTTTTTCGTGCTAGACTAAAAAGCAGAAGCACGTGAAGCAACAGCAAAACGAAGGGAACAAAGAAAGGACGTGCCGCAATGGCAACAACAGCCAAAGAAACCAAAGTACATGATGTATTTGAATCGATCGCTTCCCGTTATGATCGAATGAACGGTATTATCTCCTTTCAGCTCCACAAACGGTGGCGCAAGGACACCATGAAACGGATGGCAGTACCAATGGGTGCTGAGATATTAGATTTATGCTGCGGGACCGGGGATTGGGCGTTTGCTTTAAATGAAGCGGTCGGTCCGACAGGGCAAGTGACCGGCGTTGATTTTAGCGAAGAAATGTTAACGGTTGCCAAAGCAAAGGCACAGAAAAAGCAACAAACGCAGATCCAGTGGCAGACCGGCAATGCGATGGCATTAAGTTTTCCAGACGCGCACTTTGATTATGTGACGATCGGGTTCGGGTTGAGAAATGTCGCGGATCGCCAACAAGTCTTGGCGGAAATCCATCGGGTGCTGCGCCCAGACGGGAAAATCGTTTGTCTCGAAACATCACAGCCCACACTGATCGGCTGGCGGCAACTGTTTACTTTTTATTTTCACCATGTCATGCCGTTATTTGGCAAATTGTTCGCCAAAAGCTATCAAGAATATTCCTGGCTCCAGGAGTCTGCGCGGGATTTTCCTGACAAGGAGGCATTGAAACGGGAGTTTCAGGCAGCTGGCTTTGATGTGTTGCAAGTCAAAAGCTATGCAGGAGGTGCGGCCGCGATGCATATGGGCGTTAAACCTCAAAGCTAACGGCGTTTTTTTTCGATAGAAGAGCGACGAAATGAAAGAGACCATCAAGCGGATTGATGGTCTCTTTGCGTTGAGCAATTCAGAAAGTCTGTACGAGTTATTTTTTGTTTGGTCGTAAAACGATGTTGGTGTATAACCAGATGGTCACCACGTAATAAATGGCATAGAGAGCAATAAAGATGCCAAAGGGCAGCCATAGATCGTGGTACGGATCGATCATCAATGTTGTGAACATTTGTAATCCGAACAAGACATGGATCATCCCTAAGATACCAGGAACTAGGAAGAGCACACCAATCTCTTTGCGGATCGATCCTTTCAATAAGCTAGTCCGGGTTCCGATTTTTTTCAACATCGTATAGCGTTGAATGTCGCTGTTGGCCCCAGAAAGAATTTTAAACATCAAGCAGCTTGCTAACATCGTCAAGAAGGCGATCCCCAAGAAAAAGCCCATAAATTCAAAACCGGAGAAGAGACCATTATACGTGTCATAGACGAAAACCCGTTGCGAAAAATTCGTATCGGCAGTTTCAGTAGTATTGGTTTCTTGGTTTGTTTGCGCCAATTCATGTAATGCATCGTAACTTGCTTGAAAGTCTTTGACTTGCACCATACGCAAGCTGGATTCAGGGGCATTGATTGTGTCAAAAGCGGTTTGATCGACAACTTGGATCTCTTTGCCTCGTTGTTCTGGCAAGAGGTAGCTACGCAATTGGTCCTGCGCGGTGATATCTTTGGCTAATTGGTCTCCCGACAGCTTGTTGTAGGTAACGTCGATACTCAACTGATTCGTACTGGTGCTGAGCAAGTTGTTCTTGTTGAATTGATCTTTATTGTAATAAAGGGTGTCGTCTGTTTCCTTCAGACTATAAGTGACATCAAGAGTCGGCTTTAAGGCTGCAACTTTTTCGTCAGAAGCATTTTGGGCATTATTCAAATACAAGTCATAAGGGGCAACGGATTTTGCCATAATTGGGATCTCGTTTTTGAAGCCCAGACCAACAGTCAAGGCACCTAATGCAAGAGCAAAGAGCATGGCTACCATCGATAGCATCTGCGTATAATCACGAATCCGAAAGCTTAGCTGAGACAAGGTGAAATTGTTTAACCTTTTCAAAGCAATGGCATCGGTCCTCTTCAGCAAAGATAAAATCGTGATGATCACGGAACGAAAGACAAGGTAGGTCCCTAAAATAATAGTAACTAGGGCAACACCGATCCCCACTAATTGGAATTTCATCAAGTCGCTCATCATATAATAACCGACTGCTAAAGAACAAATCCCTAAGACAGTTTGCAAAAAGAGCATGAAAGGACGTTGCTTGACTTGCGCCGGAGTGCTGGTTTCTCGTAACAAGGCTAAAATTGATTTCTTGGCAATTGCCCGTGCATTAAAGATAGCAGCGATCAAAAAGAGAATCGAGAAGAATGCAAGTGTCACGACTAATGCTTGTAGATTAAAGGCCGCATAATGGCTGATCTGTAAATTTAATTGGTTCACTAGTAAGGTATTGACACCACTGGCTAATCCAATACCTAGTAAAGAACCAACAGCAGTGGCGGCGATCCCGACCAAGAATGTTTCAATGAAAATCATTTGGGCGATCTTACGTCCTTTGGCTCCTAGCATCATAAACATGGCATAGTCTTTTTGCCGCATCGCCATTAAGAAAGAATTGGCGTATAAAATGTAGGCAAAGGTGATGATCCCCAATAAGACAGAACCAAAGCGAAAGATAAAGACCACCATACTGATGATCGAGTTGCTTTTTAAAAAGGCTTCATTGCTGGCCATTGATTCGAACATATAGAAGATGGCTGAGGCCATGACTAAACCAGAAAAGAGGACGATATAATCCTTCAACCGGCCTTTGATTCCGGTAAGTGATAATTTCCAAAGCATGTGTTCTTCCTCCTTATTGTTCCAAGTTTCCTAGAATGACAAGGATCTTGCGGTAAAATTCTTCCCGGCTTTGATCCTCACGTTTCACTTCTTGATGGATCTTCCCGTCCTTGATAAATAAAATACGTTGGCAATAGCTGGCAGAAAGGGGATCATGAGTGACCAATAAAATCGATACTTGGTCATTGGTATTCAAGTCGTCCATCATATTTAATAAGTCTTTGGCACTTTTTGAATCCAAGGCACCTGTCGGTTCATCCGCAAAAAGAATCGTTGGTTCCGTGATCAAGGCTCGAGCGGCTGCCACCCGTTGTTTTTGCCCACCTGAGATTGCTGCCGGATAGTTGTCGAGGATATGCGTGATAGACAAACGTTCTGCGACTCGTTTGATCCGTTGTTGGATGATCTTTGGTTTGACTCCTTGTAAAGAAAGGGGCACCGCAATGTTTTCAGAAGCTGTTAAGTTTTCTAGGAGATTGAAATCTTGGAAGATGAAGCCAATTTCACGGCTGCGAAAATCTGCCAAGGCATCGCCTTTTAGTTTGGTGATGTCGCTGTTGTTGATGCGGATCGTACCTTTGGTTGGATGATCCAAGGTTGAAAGAATGTTCAACAAGGTAGACTTACCGGAGCCTGAAGCTCCCATGATTCCGATAAATTCACCTTTTTCAATATCAAAGCTGATGCCTTTCAAGGCTTCGGTTTGTTTTTCGTTGGCTTTTCCGTAAACTTTAGTAAGTTCACTTGCTTGAATAATTTTTTCCATGATTAAGTTACGCTCCTTTTAATTGAGTTAGTGCTTTTGCGGGAATGTCTTTTTCTTTGACCTCTTCATAGCTGGTCACGCCTTTTTTCTCATTCCATGTAAGTTTCAAATAGGCTTCTTTACGCAAAGGCCGCTCTTGGAAACCATTGAAATCAAGGGTTTTGCT
Source organism: Enterococcus sp. NPDC086594 (assembly GCF_044746145.1). NCBI lineage: Bacteria > Bacillati > Bacillota > Bacilli > Lactobacillales > Enterococcaceae > Enterococcus > Enterococcus sp. NPDC086594. The sequence continues at coordinate 4,586 of NZ_JBIVBP010000010.1, read as the reverse complement.
TTTGCCATTTTCGTCATAAGCCGGTAGTTCATAGTGGTATTGAGTATAGACATTGCCACTGTCATCTTTAGAAGTCGTCTTTTCGCCATCTGTCGTGATTTGGACATAATAGCTGTCGCCCCCCATGATGACTGATTCAGCAATTTGCAATGCACCAAATCCCACAAGCACGACAACTGCTAGTCCAATCAAAAATTTTTTCATAAATAGGTCACCTCGTTTTTTATTATGATGAAAGTATAACGCTAGTTTTCTGAAAAGGAGTGTGAAAAATCTATCAATAAACTTTCAATTTTGTCACGAGGAACGAACAAAAAAACGTTTCTGAATTGTGTGATCCACAAATCAGAAACGTCGTTTGCTTGTTACTCTTCAGTCATATTTTTTGCGAAACAGTTCAACGACTAGTTGTCCCTCATCATACATAATGGCGGCTTCATCGATCATTAATCCCAATAAATAGTAATCTTTTTCTTCATGGATCGTTTGATGACCGCCCAACAGTTCAACGTAATAGTTTTCCAAGGTACTGTCTCTTGGTGTATTGAGCATGTTGATAAAATGTTCTAGATCAGAGGGCTGTTCAGGGAAAGGGCCCTGCACGACTGCTTTGAAACCTTCTGCTTCAAAGGCCATCTCGCTCGTTATCTTTTGACAGTCATGGGACAAAAAGTAGGTGACTACTTCATCGACGATTCGTCGTGCCCGTTCTTTTTCAATCATTTTTTTCGCCGCCTTCTGATTTGTTGGTATTCATCTAACAATGGTACCATTGCCGCCGCGACAAATCCACTGGAAAAACCGTTATTGTATAAGTTCAATCCTCCATGTAAATAAGTGATATTTGTGACCAGTGCTGCATGGACGATGCCTGCTAAGATACCAGCTACAGGACCATAATACCCACTGATCGGAGCTAAACTTGTTCCAAAGATCGCTGTGAGTAATAAGCTGAAGGTGGATACATCAGAAGTCAAACCGACTTTGGTGGCTAAGACCACCCCAATCATCACGGGCAAACTATTTTTCCAATGGTTTCCAAAGGCACTGAAACCAATCACGGTCAATACAGCCCCTAAAAGTGGACCGGAAAGCTCGCCTTGCAGCAGGAAAATAAAGACTAACATCAAGAGCCCCATCATTGCCATGTTCATCATGGTGATTCCTAGTGAAAAAATTGTGACATAATCGGTCATCAGTTTCCCAGAAGTTTTAAAAAGATCCGTTAAACCTTTTATTGATCGTTTATTTAAAAAATAACCAATAAAAAACAAGAAAAAACAAAGGATGAGCAAGAAAGCCGTCAGATAATAGTGATAGTCAGTCGTCAATTGCTTGTTCGAATAGACTTCCATGTCGAATAATCGTAAAAAGCTAGTGAAAAACATAGTGATAATACCGGTGGCAAAGCCAATATTGTACAAAGAAAATCCTTGATGGAATTGTAAAAATTGTGCTGCCAGTGGGGGGAGTGTTAAGCCAATCAAAATGCCGATTCCATAACCTAACGCGATTCCTAGGGGCAAAGGTAAGCCTAAGCCAAATGCTAAGTAACTAATGACGGGTGAGGCAGCACTGCCAAATAAAGCGACAAGTGAGTACTGGGTTGAGGGCCGTTGCTGTATGTAAGAGTATAGATAGACACCCAAGGGAATGGGGATTGAGTTAAAGATGTTTTTTCCAAAAAAAGAAAAGCCGGATATGGTAAAGAAAGCTGCGATCATCGGACCACTAATAATGGTTCCTTGCTTTTTAGCAAGCAGGATACTAATCAAAGTCAATAAGCCGCTATTCAAAAAGGCGCTTCCGAGATTGCCGATTGCAAAATAATCAGAAATCAAATTGCTAGGGGCATTCAAAATAGCCAACGATCCTTGCCACAATGCCTGAGGCGGCGAGGTGAACAAGCTGAGTAGAATCAACACACAGCTGTAAGCCAGAAGCAACCGCTGAGTTAAGAGCTGTGAGATCGGTGCAAAAGGTTTCGATTTCGTTTGTAAGAAAATTCGTTTGTCTGACATAGTTTCACTGAACGCTCCTTTTTTTCATAGTATCACATCTTTTCTCGTCTAAGAAGGTTTTTTTGACAGTTTCCACAAGGCGTTTTTCGAAAAATATGAGAGAAAAGGAACGTCATAAAAGAAAAACTTAAGGATATTTGAAAAAAAGCAATAGCGATTTATCAATGATTTTCGTCTTATTTTCAATAATTTCATAGATTGATGAAATTATTGACGGAAAGAGTTTTGAGAAAATTGTTATAATTTAGTTAATCTCGTTCAGATTTTCTAATAAAAAAGCCATTTTAAGATAAAAAAACTGTTTGCTTGGTTTTTTTATCAGTGAATCACAAATGAGGGGATTTAATAAGGAGGAAGAGTATGAAGAAAACGAAGTTTGGCATGATTACTTTATTGGCAGCGCTTGTTTTAGGGGCTTGCGGACAAAGTAACGGAGGTGGAACAGGTTCGACAGATACAGGAGAGTCGTCATCAGACGCTGCAGCATCCGATATCAGCACATTACCGTTAGCGGTAGTCAATGATGATGAAGTGATTGAAGGTGGAGTTTTAGACGTTGCTGTAGTAATGGACACCCAGTTCCAAGGATTATTCCAGTGGGAGTTCTATCAGGATGCCTATGACCGTGACTTTATGTTACCAAGTCATGAATATCTATTCTTACAAGATGAGGATTTTAAGATTATTGATGGTGGACCTGCAGACTTAGACTTGGATGTCGAAAACAATAAAGCGACGATCACATTACGTGATGAACTAAAATGGTCGGACGGGGTAGATGTTACAGCCGAAGATGTCATTTTTTCTTATGAAGTCATTGGTCATCAAGACTATGATGGCGTTCGCTACAATAATGACTTTACTAATATTGTTGGAATGGAAGAATACCATAGCGGTGAAGCAGATACGATTTCTGGGATCACAGCAGTTAGCGATAAAGTAGTTGAGATCGAATTTAAGGAAATGCATCCTGGAATGCAGCAATCCGGTGGAGCAATTTGGAACGCGGCATTACCAAAACATACCTTTGAAGGTATTGAAGTAGCAGATATGCCATCCAGTGATCCTGTACGGACAAACCCAATTGGTTTTGGTCCTTACAAGATGACGAATATCGTACCTGGGGAAACCGTAGAGTATGTTCCGAATGAACATTATTATGGGGGAACACCAACATTAGAAAAAATTGTGATGCGTAATGTTCCATCTGCATCGATCAATGAAGCACTAAATGCAAAACAATATGATTTAGTATTGAAAATGCCAACAGATACGTTCGATACGTATCAAGATATGGATGGCTACCAAATGTTAGGACGACCAGAACAATCTTACACCTATCTTGGTTTTAATTTAGGAACATGGAATGACGAAACAAATAGTGTTGATTTTGATCCAAACGCAAAAATGGCCAACAAAGCATTGCGTCAAGCAATGGGCTATGCTATCGATAATGATGCGATTGGTGAGCGTTTCTACCATGGCTTGCGTTCAAATGGTACAACATTGATCCCACCGGTTTATGGTAGTTTGCACAGCACTGATGTGGAAGGCTACCACTTAGATATGGATAAAGCAAATCAACTCCTAGATGATGCTGGCTTTATCGATGTTGATGGTGATGGCTTCCGGGAAGATCCAGATGGCAATAAATTAACCATCAATTTTGCTTCAATGTCAGGTGGAGAAGTGGCACAACCACTGGCAGATTACTATGTCCAACAATGGCAAGAAATCGGTTTGGATGTCCAATACTCTACAGGACGTTTGATCGACTTCCAAGCATTCTATGACAAGTTGAAAAATGATGATCCAGATATCGATGTTTTCCAAGCTGCTTGGTCTACTGGATCAGATCCATCACCAACTAGCTTATGGGGACCAAATTCAGCCTTTAACTACACTCGTTACGAGTCTGAACGCAATACAGAATTGTTAGCAGCCATCGATTCAAATGATTCCTTCGATGAAGAAAAACGCAAAGAAGCATTTGATGCATGGCAAGAATATGCATTTGAAGAAGCGTTTGCTATTCCGACATTGTACCGTAACCAAGTTTTGCCGGTCTCTGATCGTGTCGCAAACTTTACGTGGGCATATGATCCAGATCATAATCCATGGGCGACTATCGGAGTGACTTCAGAATCTCGCTAATCGATTTGTTGAATCACTGAAATCAAAAGAGAACAACGCTTTTGTCGTTTTCTGAAAAGCCAGCTCAGTTTACTTCTATAGTTAACCGGAGGGATGAGTTGTGTAAAATCAAATCTGGGTCAGGATAAACCAGATACGTTTTAAGATTTTAGCCCGAAAACCAGTTAGGTCTACGCACCTAACTGGTTTTTTGTGTACAAGTTAGGCTAGCATTTGACTGAAAAACGCCTGTCCTTCAATAAGCAGACAGGCGTTTACGAAAAAGATAAATCATGTTTGTAAGGATATAGGATGATTCAAAGGGAAGAATGTTAAATGGGCTCTTTGTCAATAAGGACTGATGAGTTGTGCAAAATCAAATCTGGGTCAGAATGAACCTCATTCTGGCTCAGATTTTTTGTTATCTTACTT
>NZ_JBIVBP010000009.1:0-117012 GCF_044746145.1 Enterococcus sp. NPDC086594 | reverse complement strand
TTGATTGTCAACTCTTTTTTAAAAGTTTTTTTCGCTCGTTGTTTTTCAACTTCGCAGCGGCTGTCTCAGCGACTTCATTAGAATAACAAATGATTTGTTATTTGTCAACAACTTTTTTTAATTAATTTTGTTGATGTATCAACGTCGATTAACTATTTTAAAATTGCGACTTCGTTATAATATCATCTGTCGAGCTGTGCGTCAACCACTTTTTTCAATTCTTTTTACGAATTCATTTCAGTCATTTGGCACATGTAATAATATACCAACTAAATCCCTTGCGGTCAATCATTTTCTATGGCTTTTTTTAATTTTTACAAACCCGTCTAATCACATTGAATCCAGCTTTTATCGTTCGCATTTAATCCGTTTTCTAGCAATTACCCTGGCTTTTTCCCCTCTAATTCCTCACTGTTTTTCTCCCTGATCCAGCAGACAAGAAAAAAAGCCGCCCATCTCTTGCGAGTGGACGGAGCTTTTTTATCTCATTGTCGGGAATAACAAAACGTCACGAATCGATTGTGCATCGGTCAACAGCATCACTAAGCGGTCGATCCCGATCCCTAATCCACCAGTTGGCGGCATACCGTATTCAAGTGCTTCTAAGAAATCTTCATCCACCCCATGGGCTTCATCATTTCCTGCTTCGCGCTCTTTTTCTTGTCCTTCAAAACGTTCTCTTTGATCGATTGGGTCATTCAATTCCGTGAAGGCATTCGCAAATTCACGACCAACGATAAATAATTCAAAGCGATCCGTAAAGCGTTCATCTTCTGGATTCTTTTTCGCTAATGGCGAAACTTCCACTGGATGACCAAAGACAAAGGTTGGCTGCTGTAACGTTTCTTCAACAAATGTCTCAAAGAATTCATTGATGATATGACCAACAGTCATGGCATCAGTGATTTCAACATGATGTTCTTTCGCTAAACTACGCGCTTCTTCAACGGACATTGGTTGCCAGAAATCAACACCTGTTTGATTTTTGATTGCATCGACCATATGGATTCGTGCAAAGTCGCTAGCTAAATCGACTTCTTGTCCATCGTATTGGATCGTTGCTGTATGCAAGACTTTTTCAGCAGCATTACGGATAATGCCTTCTGTCAAATCCATCACATCTTTGAAATCTGTATATGCTGTATACGCTTCTAGCATCGTAAACTCGGGATTATGGGTCGTATCGATTCCTTCATTTCGGAAAACGCGGCCGATCTCATAGACTTTTTCCATGCCACCCACGATCAATCGTTTCAAGTGAAGCTCAAGTGCGATTCGTAAATACAGATCCATGTCTAAGGCATTGTGGTGTGTAATGAAGGGACGAGCCGCTGCACCACCTGCTTGATTATGCAATACTGGCGTTTCGACTTCGATATATCCATGTCCGTCAAGGTAACGACGAATTTCGCTAATGATTTGGCTTCGTTTCATGAAACGATCAAAGCTCTCTTTATTACTGATCAAATCCAAGTAACGTTGACGGTAGCGTTGTTCTACGTTCGTCAAGCCATGGTATTTGTCTGGCAATGGACGCAATGCTTTGGATAAGATCACGATTTCTTTGGCTTTGATGGTCACTTCGCCAGTGTCGGTCTTCATGATTTCACCAGATACACCAAAGAAATCACCTAGATCTGCATGCTTGAATACTTCGTAAGGTTCGTCCCCGACTTGGTCTTTACGTACATATATTTGAATACGGCCTTCGCGGTCTTGTAAATGCGCAAAACCAGCCTTCCCTTTTCCACGTTTTGTAACGATTCTTCCTGCAATGCTTGCTGAAAGATTCATTTCGGCTAATTCTTCTTTGGTTCTTTGATCAAATAACTCATGTAACTCGGCAGAATTATGGGTGCGTTCGAATCGCTTGCCAAAAGGATCAATGCCTTCTTCCCGTAGTTTTTCCATCTTTTCACGGCGAACCAACATTTGATCATTCAATTCTTCTTGTGTTTGTCGTTCCTCTGTCACGAGTTTTCCTCCATTCTTAACTTGGGTTTCCTTCTTATAATGCCAATGATGACGCAAAAAATCAAGCCGAACTTTCGGATCGACTTGATTTGTTTCTTATTCCTTAAAAGTTGCTACCGGCTGTTTTTCGGTCTTCTCTACAAATGCATCTAATAAATCAAAAATCGTTTGCTTATCTTCTGCTTGATTGATAGCTGCCTTCACTTTGGCTGCCCGTGAAATACCTTTTAAGTAGTACGCAGCATGTTGGCGGAATTCTCGCGAAGCGATTTTTTCCCCTTTTAGATCAGCCAACCGTTCTAAATGAAGTTTCGCTGTCGAAATTTTTTCTCGTGGTGTTGGTTCCGGCAATAACTCGCCTGTCTCCAAGTATTGCTTGGTGCGGTGGATCATCCACGGATTGCCTAAGGCTGCCCGTCCGATCATCACTGCATCAGCGCCGACTTCTTCCAACATTCGTTTCGCATCTTCAGGGGTTCTGACATCGCCGTTGCCCATAAAAGGAATGGTGATACTTTGCTTCACTTGTTTCAAAACGTCCCAATCAGCCGATCCTTCATACATCTGTACACGGGTTCTGCCATGCATACCGATTGCTGCGGCACCCGCTGCTTCCGCGGCTTGGGCATTCTCAACCGCAAAGACGTGTTGCTCATCCCAACCGATCCGCATTTTGACGGTAACGGGCTTGTCGATCGCACTGGAAACAGCATGGACCATTTCATAAACCTTGTCGGGATCTAAAAGCCACTTCGCACCAGCTTCTGCTTTGATGATTTTGTTTACAGGACACCCCATATTGATATCAATGATATCGGCAGTTGTGTTCTCTGCGACAAATTGCGCTGCTTCTACTAAGGATGCTTTATTCCCACCAAAAATCTGAATACTAAGAGGATGCTCGGTCTCGTCAATAAACAGCATCTCAAGGGTCTTCTTGTTACGCAGTTGAATCCCTCGATCACTGATCATCTCACAGACGACTAAACCCGCGCCAAATTCTTTGACTGTCACACGAAACGCAGAATTGGTGATCCCTGCCATTGGCGCAACGACGACGCGGTTAGGAATCTCAACCGAGCCGATCTGCCATGTCTGTCTATCTTTCACTTACGCTTCCGCCTCTTTCTTCAACGCCGCCAATTCCGTTTCATCAAAATGATACTTGTTGCCACAAAACGAGCAGACTGCCTCTGCCCCATGATCTTCATCGATCATTGCTTGGATCTCCTCAGCCCCTAAGGTGATGATCGCTGTCGCAAATTTTTCTTTCGTACAATCACAGTGGAACTGGACGGGCATTTTTTCTAGTACTTCGATCGTCGTGTCTGGTAACAATGTCGCTAAGACCTCTTCTGGTGATTGGCCTTCATCGATCAAGGTTGACACTCGAGGCAATTCTCCCAAACGTTTTTCGATGGCATCAATGATCTCTTCACTGGCACCAGGCATGATCTGTAGCATAAATCCACCGGCTGCCCGAATCGAATCATCGGTTTCTACTAATACACTCAGACCAACAGCAGAAGGAATCTGTTCTGACACTGCTAAATAATAAGTAAAGTCTTCCCCAAGTTCCCCAGAGACGATCGGTGTTTGTCCAGAGAAAGGTTCTTTTAGCCCTAAGTCTTTGATTACGGTAAAAATTCCTTGGTCTCCCACTGCGCCCCGAACATCCAATTTTCCTTGAGGATTCAATGGCAGACTGATCTGTGGATTTTTTATGTATCCTTTTACGTCCCCACGGCCATTGCTGTCTACGACGATTGCCCCAGCAGGACCATTTCCTTGAATTTTGACGGTCAATTTGTCTTCCCCTTTTAAGGTACTGCCTAATAACAAACTTCCCACCATCGCTCGCCCTAAAGCAGCAGATGCCGTATTCCATGTTTCATGGCGTCGTTGTGCTTCGGCGATCGTCTCTGTTGCCGATACGGCGTATGCTCGGACGAAGCCGTCATATGCGAGTGCTTTTACTAAATAATCCTTCATCTTGATTCTCCTTTTTATTCATTAATGAATCATACTAGGAAGCGCCGCTTTTTTCAACTGAATGTGTTTGAATTTAAGAAAAGTCTTCTTAAATAGAAACAAAAAGGCGCCGAGTTTCCTCGGCGCCTTGATACGTCTTGTTTTAGGCGTTATCATCTTTGTTTTCTTGATCAGTCGGTTGGCTTTCGCTATTGCGGCGAACGTCTTCCAATTGTTGATCAAAATCGTTTGATGATGCATCTTCGCTGTGTTTTTCTGCAGCTTGCTTCTCTGCATCTTTTTCTTCCAGCGCACGTTTCGCTTCTTCAAACGTTTGGGCTTTTTCACTAGGATACTCAGAGCTTTCAGTCCCTGCAGGCATTTTGCCTTCTTCAAACAAGGATTTGATTGCTTTAGCATCCAATGTTTCATGTTCAAGTAGTTTTTCAGCGATCAATTTGTGTTGGGCACGATGTTCTTCAATGATTTCATGGGCTTTTTGATGGGCATCCATTAAAATCTTGCGAACTTCTTGATCAATTTCAAAGGCAACTTGTTCAGAGTATGCTTTTGTTTGACCGTAATCGCGACCGACAAAGACTTGATGGTTTCCTTCATATTGAACTGGACCTAATTTATCGCTCATTCCATATTCTGTCACCATGCTTCTTGCAAGCGCAGTTGCTTGTTCAAAGTCATTGGAAGCCCCCGTTGATTGCACACCGAAGATGATTTCTTCAGCCGTACGTCCACCTAGCAAGCCAACGATTTGTTCAAACATATCTTCTTTAGTCATCAAGAATTGATCTTCTTTCGGCAAGGCGATCATGTACCCACCAGCTCGCCCCCGAGGAATGATGGTTACTTTGTGTACCACACGGGCACGACTCAAGACTAAACCAACAATGGTATGTCCTGCTTCATGGTAAGCAACCATTTCACGTTCGCGTTTGTTGATGACACGGTCTTTCTTCGCAGGACCAGCGATCACGCGGTCTTCTGCTTCATCGATATCTGAAGCATCGATTTTTTTCTTGTTACGACGAGCAGCAACTAAGGCGGCTTCGTTCAAGACGTTTTCCAGATCCGCACCGGCAAAGCCCGGTGTTTGTTGGGCAACGACTTTCAAATCAACATCATCTGATAAAGGTTTGTTCCGAGCATGAACACGGAGGATTGCTTCACGGCCTTTCACGTCTGGACGACCAACTAAAATCTGACGGTCAAAACGACCTGGACGCAGCAACGCTGGATCTAGAACATCCGAACGGTTCGTTGCGGCAATGACGATCACGCCTTCATTCCCATCAAAACCATCCATCTCAACCAATAATTGGTTCAATGTTTGTTCCCGCTCATCATGTCCGCCACCCATACCGGCACCACGTTGGCGACCGACGGCATCGATTTCATCGATAAAGATGATGGCTGGTGCATTTTTCTTCGCTGTTTCAAATAAGTCACGTACCCGGCTTGCACCGACACCGACAAACATTTCAACGAAATCTGAACCAGAGATCGAGTAAAACGGTACGCCAGCTTCACCGGCAACGGCTTTGGCTAGCAACGTTTTCCCGGTTCCCGGAGGTCCCTCAAGTAAGACACCTGCTGGGATACGGGCACCTAATTCAACGAAACGTCGAGGATCTTTCAAGAATTCCACGACTTCGACAAGTTCTTGTTTTTCTTCTTCTGCACCGGCTACGTCTGAAAAACGTACGCGGTTGGCTTTTTTGTCCGCTTCTTTGGCTTTTGATTTGCCAAAGTTCATCACACGGCCGCCACCGCCACCGCCGCCGCCTTGTTGGCTCATCATCATATAGAAGAAGAAAATGATGATCACAAGTGGTAAGAAGCTAACCAAAAGCGATAACCAAATACCACTGTTGGATTCTTCTTCGATGGTAGTTTTGACCCCTTGTGCTGAGGCCAGACTGGTGACTTCGCTCAGCGTAGAATCATTTGGTAAAATGATCGTTGAAAAGCGGGTCGAACTCGCCTGTGTATTGCCTAAAACAGACAAGCTGTTGTCATTGCTGACAGTTTGTTCTTCATTGTATTCACCCACGATTCGATAAACACCGTTAGCGGGTTGGACAGTAAATTGTTTGACCTTCCCGTCTTTCAGTTGTTCTGTAAACGTGGAGTACTCGATCGTTGGGGTCTGCTGATTGCCATTTCCAAAAATGAAATAAACGACCATGACCATCGCCAACAAGACAAGTACATAATATAAGGTATTTTTTACCATACCGTTATTTTTCTTATTCATGCGTACCTCCCTGGCTATTTTGTTTTATCAATCCTGACCATTTAATTGTATCACAATTGATTTAGAACAGTCACTAATTTGACTGATAAACACTAGGTTTTAAGACGCCAACGTAAGGTAAGTTTCGATATTGCTCTGCATAGTCCAGTCCATATCCAACAACAAACTCATTTGGCACATCGAAGCCGACGTAATCAGCATCAATCTCAACAACACGGCCTTCCGGCTTATCTAATAACGTCACGATTTTCACTGATTTCGCTTTACGGTATTTGAATAGATCTACCAGATAAGCCAACGTGCGACCGCTGTCAATGATGTCTTCAACGATCAAAAGATCGCGGCCCTCAACATTTGTATCTAAATCTTTAATGATTTTGACTTCTCCAGATGAAATCATGGCATTGCCATAACTTGAGACATCCATGAAGTCTAACTCCAAGTAACAATCCATCTCACGAACGATGTCTGCCATGAAAGGAACGGCACCTTTCAGTACACCTACGACTAGAGGATTTTTATCCGCATAAGCCGCCGTTAATTCTTGACCAAGTTCCACACAACGATTTTTGATTTCGTCACGGGAAATCAAAATTTTCTCAATATCTTTATCTAGCATAAAGTTCTCCTTCCAACTCTTACTTCTGATATTTATAAAGAAGTATGTAGTGTATTTTATCAGTTTCTGGCGCAATACTCAAATAGGAAAATGCATGAGGTAGTAAGGCAATCACCTGTTTATCAAGGTTTGTGACGACCCAACTTTTTTCTCGCTCTTCATTAGGAATTTTTGAATCGATAAAAAAACGACTGATCTTTTTGGTCAGGCCACGCGCCAAGCGGATTCGGTCTCCTGGCTGACGCTTACGTACGATCAGCTCAGAGGAATAGTTTAGCGGTAAATCTTGGGAAAACTCTGACCAATTTGTGATTTTTTTGGGAATATGCTGTTCATTTATCGGAAAATACCCAATCCATTCCTTTTCAGAAAGATAGATCCCCTCCCCTAAAACCAGACGCTGACTGACTTCTGTCAACGGCGTTGCAGGCTTTTGGGAAACAGCTACAGGTTCCAATAATAATTGGTCATAACTGCGCCGCAGCTGCCACTGTTTGTGCAATGCCAATTGCCATTGCCCTTTCTTTTCGTCTAGCAGACGCAATAACTGCGGCAGCTGTTTTTGATTGAGTGGCTGCTTTGTAAAAACTTCTGCTTGCTGCAAAAACCCCGCATAGAAAAAATAGCGCTGCGCCGGTGAAAACTTCGGCAGCTGTTGCAGATCGATCACTAAGCGAGTAGCTTGCTGTTGAACGAACGCAGACAACCATTGCTGCTGCTCTTGCTGGATCAACTGATTGGCGAACTGCATTTCTACAGAAAGCTGTTGAAAATGTGGCAGCAGTTGCGGATTTTCTGCTTTTAATGCCGGCACTACTTGCTGGCGTAGTCGGTTTCGCAAATACAGCGGTTCGTGATTGCTTTCGTCTTCAAAGTAGGGAATCTGCTGTGCTTGCGCATAGTCGTAAATCGCTGTCTTACTGACACTAAGCAACGGCCGCAACAGGACTCCTGTGTGAAAAGTTTGCTGCTGTTGCATCCCGCCAGCCGATTGCAAGCGGCCTTCTCGCATCATCTTCATCAGCATCGTTTCTACTTGGTCATCACTGTGGTGAGCAGTCAGCAAAACATCATAGCCTTCTTGGGACATGACATCGGCAAAAAACGTATAGCGAAAGTCGCGAGCGCTAGCTTCTACGCCGGTTTCTGGCGGATTTTCCCAGCACCGCTCATAAAAAGGAATGCCGCGTTCTTGGCAGTACTGCCGTAAAAAAGCAGCTTCCTCAGCAGATGCTGGACGCAATTGATGGTTTACATGTGCCACACCAAAGACCTGCTCTTTTTGCATTTCGGGAAACAACTGACAAAAGACCTGCAGCAAGACCATGGAGTCGACTCCCGTCGATACCGCCAGCAAAAAGCGGCGTTTTTTTTCAGGATCGATGGCAGTGAGTTGCCCTCGAACGGTTTGAATGACCATCATTTGCCCTCCTTCTCATTTGGTAGACCCACAAGAAAGAAAGCTGAAACAAAACGAACCAACAGTTTTGTTTCAGCTTTTTCCAACTTGCTATTCATGTTTAGTTACGGCGTCCGCCGCGGCCACCGCGTTTTCCTTCTGTATTTCGACGTAATGATGAAAGACGATCATCACTATCTTTTAGAAAAGAACTCATCAATGAATCGAAGTCTTGTTTATTTACATTCGTAGTTTGATTGCGTGAAAAAGATTTTTTCGGATTTGGTCGATTGAATTCTTTTTTCGGGTATTCACGTTTTTCTTCCGGCTTATCTTCTGCTTTGCGGATCGATAGTCCAATTTTTCCATCGTTGCCGATTGCCGTAACAAGTACTGTCACTTCATCCCCAACAGACAACACGTCGTGAATGTCTTTGACGAATCCGTTTGATACTTCACTGATATGCACCAAACCAGTTTTCCCTTCACCAAGATCAATGAACGCACCAAAATTTGTAATACCAGACACTTTGCCCTTTAGTTTCGCTCCAACTTCGATTGACATATAAAAAATGTTCCTCCTAATTTTTACCCATTTAAAATAATTCAAACTACTGCGCTGAGTAGGTATGACATTGCTTAATCTTGTGACTCTGTGGATGATGATTCTTGTTCGCTTTGCGCAGAACGCTCATTAGTGTTTTGAGAATCCGTTCCATCTGGCAAGACAGGATAAATTTTTTCGCCATCTTTTGAGTAGAAGAATCGGCTGCGGGCCAATTTTGCCACATACTCATCGTCTTGCAATAAGGCAACATCTCGCTCCAATGAAGCCACTTTTTGTTCAGCTTCTTTTTGTTCGGCGACTGTTTCCGCCTTGTATTCCTTTAGTTTTTGCAGGCGCATTTGGTCGTTAAACATCTGAATCCCCACGACTGCAAATATCGCTAATGCCGCCACGAAAAACGCCACCAGCCGACGTCGGCGAAACACGACTTGCCGCCGCTCTTTTTCAAACTTGGCAAATTGCTCTTTCGCATAATCGGTCTGCAATAGTTCTATTTTTTTATTTGATTCTTTTGCCACCTGAACTCGCTCCCGTCGCTGTCTTTGTTTTTTACATTATACCAACATCCGCAAAGCTTGTCTAACTGAAAATGCCGTAAAAATCAAGCATTTTCTGAGATTCTTTCCTCTGAAACAATCTCATACATTTTTGCAGCGTCTTCTTTTTTCGTCGATTCATGCAATTCATTGACTTTTACTTCCAAGACCTTATTCCCGAACTGAATACGCATAGTATCGCCTACTTTGACGTCACTGCTTGACTTGGCTAATTTGCCGTTGATCTGAATACGTCCCTTGTCTGCCACTTCTTTGGCAACAGAGCGACGCTTGATGATGCGGGAGATTTTAAGAAATTTATCTAATCTCATGTTTTTCACCTCTTCTTAATAGTTTCTTTCCAAATGGAACTAACAGCCATTCGCGAATCGTTAACAATTTGATTTTGATCGCTGTCCCGATAAAGGCTGCGCCTCCCAGACCGACACCGCCTAGGCAAAAAATCAACGCCTGTAGTCGATGGGTCAAAGGACCGTTCAATAAGATCGCAACGAAGCTATAATATAAGAATAGCACGCTTGCCATGATCCCTAAACAAAGAAATAATTTTTTTCCATAATTTCCTTCATACCAAAAGCGATTGATGCTACTTTGTGCTCGACGCTGTTCGGAAACCACAAAACAGCATAAGGTCGCTCCTAACCCCAACAGCGTACTGATACTTGCTCCTGCAGTCCCATAAGAAGCGGTCAGTGGCCACATCGATAGACATTTGACCAAAAGACCAATCCCCGCAGCGAGCAAGCCGAAGGTATAGGTATTGCGACTTTGTTGAATGCTTTGATAGGCTTGAATCGTCGCCATCAGAGCGATGGAAAAGACAAACAATACCAGCGCAGCATTGCCAGATCCGTCTTTAAATAAGGCAAAGTTGATATAAGGCAGCAAAATCGCTAACCCTACCGCAGAAGCCGAAGCAATCCCGATCGTTAGGCGCAAATACATTTTTGCCGACTTTTCAAACAGCTGCTGATTTTTTACCGTCAAATACTTGGTCAACGTTGGCAAAAACGTCGAGCTTAACGCCATCGCTACCACAAGACCTAGTTGGACGAGGGGTTGTCCGCGATCATAGATCCCTTTCGAAATCCGGGCTGTTTGTGCCGTCAATCCCCCCGCTTCTAGCGCATTGGTCAATAAAAACGAATCCGCTAACTGGAACAAGATCAAATAGCCGCTATAAATCGTCAACAGACCGCCTTCTAAGAAGAACCGTTTTTTCAACGAGGTGGATAACACAGCGGTATTTTCTCCTATACGGGTGACTGGTTTATGCCATAGCGATAGGCGTTTGCCGTTGATTTGTCGGCTATAATAACTTAAAATCCACCACGCCGCAAGGCCCCCGACTAAGGCACCCATCATGGCGATAGTCCCCGTTTGATAAATCGTCCAGCCCAATTGCTGGAAAGCTGCCGCAGCACCTAAAATCACACCAACTCTAAGCAGCTGCTCTACAACTTGAGACACTGCGGTTGGCACCATTTGTAGATTTCCTTGAAACATTCCTCGATAAAAGGTCAAGGGCGGGACAAACAAAAAGGTAAAGGAAACGACTCGAATCAAGCCAGCCAGTTGATGGTCCCCCATCACTTGCGCGATTGGACCGGCAAATAAAAAGGTCACAGCCCATAAGCCAATCGCCGACCAAAGCACATAAGGCGTCAACGCTTGCAGCCGCTCCTTACTTTTCAAAGGATCAGGTTCTTCAGCAACAATGCGGGAGATAAACTGCGGCAAACCTGACAACGCCAAAGTCATTGCCAATCCATAAATCGGATAGACCTGTTGATACACATAAAACCCTTCGTCGCCTACCAGGTTCTGAAAAGGGACCCGATAAACGGCACTTAAGATTTTTGCGATAAAGGAAGCGATCGTTAAAATAAACGCCCCTTCCATCGTACGCTTCAATTGTGATTTCGGCATCCCTCTGGTTCCTTTCTAGCCTTGGCTGGCGTATTTTTGTTCCCGTAACGCTTTGACAAAATCTTGGATTTCTAATAGCCAGGTGCTTTCTTTCATCACTGGCGGAATCTGTAATTTGATGGTCATTTGCTCATGATCGACACCCATCGTGGCTTTTAATTTAGTGGCTTTCAATGCTTCAAACAGCTGCTCCACCGAATAATTTTTCGTGCCGACTTTACTCAAAGTAAACGACACGGTTTGTTGCTGCTTGCGGATAGTTTCTAACAAGGCACGATCGCCGTTCATTTTGATCTCGCCCACCGTTAAGAGGTGCGCCACTTCTACAGGGTATTCTCCGAAACGGTCTAATAAATCATCTTGAAGTTCATCAACTGCTTCTTGTGATTCCAGCTCACGAATTCGTTTATAGATCTCGATTTTTTGCCGTTCGTCTTCAATATACGAAGTCGGTAAGTAGGCATCGATCCCCAGATCGATCTCAACGGTCGTTTTTTCTGTTTGGGTATTTTTCCCTTGTTTACGAGTGACTGCTTCCGACAGCATTTGTGAGTACATGTCAAACCCGACTGCATCGATAAAGCCGTGCTGTTGCGCCCCCAATAGATTTCCTGCCCCACGAATCGAAAGATCTCGCATCGCGATTTTGAATCCTGAACCTAACTCCGTAAAGTCCTTAATGGCTTGCAGCCGTTTTTCACTGACTTCGTTCAACACTTTTTGCTGTTCATACATGAAATACGCATAAGCGACTCGATTGCTCCGACCGACACGGCCACGCAACTGATACAACGTCGAAAGCCCCATGTAATCGGCATTTTCCACAAACAACGTATTGGCATTGGGAATATCCACACCGGTTTCAATGATCGTCGTCGTCACCAACACATCGTATTGCCCTTCAATAAAGTCAAACAGGGTATTTTCCAATTGGATCTCGGTCATTTGCCCGTGGGCATAAGCGATTCGTGCATCTGGCACTAACGCCTGCAGTTCTTCGACTTTTCGCTCGATCGTATCGACACGATTATAGAGATAAAACACTTGGCCCCCGCGTGCCATCTCCCGTTGGATCGCTTCTCGCACCGCTCCTGGATTCATCTCCATCACATAGGTTTGGATCGGGTAACGATTTTCCGGTGGTGTTTCGATCACAGATAGGTCCCGCACGCCCAGCATCGACATATGCAATGTTCTTGGGATCGGCGTTGCCGTCAACGTCAACACATCGACTTGCGAACGCAGTTGTTTCAAGCGCTCTTTGTGTTTGACCCCAAAACGTTGTTCTTCATCGATCACCAACAAGCCCAAATCAGCAAACTCGACATCTTTTGACAATAATCGGTGGGTCCCCACCAAAATATCGACTTGCCCTTTGCGCACTTGCTCGATCGTTTCATTCTGCTGTTTTTTCGTCCGAAAACGACTCAGCACCCCAACATTGACGGGGAATCCTTCAAAACGATCGACCATCGTTTCATAGTGCTGCTGCGCCAAGATCGTTGTCGGCACTAAGAAAGCCACTTGTTTGCTTTCTTTGATCGCTTTAAAAGCAGCCCGCAGCGCCACTTCTGTTTTCCCAAAACCGACATCTCCAACTAACAAACGGTCCATCGGCTTTTCTTTTTCCATATCCCGCTTGATCTCTGCCGTACTGCGCAGCTGATCATCGGTTTCCGAATAAGGAAAGGCATCTTCAAATTCTTTTTGATAGGCATCGTCTGGTTGAAAGGCATAGCCTTTTTCTGATTCGCGTTTGGCATACAATAAAATCAAATCATCTGCGATGTCTTCAATTTTAGCCGTCACTTTGCGCTTGGTCTTCGCCCACTCACTGCCGCCTAATTTATTGATTTTCGGTGTTTTCGATTCGGAAGCCACATATTTTTGAATCAAATTCAATTGGGTGACTGGAATAAAGAGCTTGTCTTCGTTTTGGTACAAGATCGTCATGTAATCTTGATGGACGCCATCGACTTCTAAGGTTTCCATGCCGATGTACTTTCCGATCCCATGATTCGCATGGACGACATAATCGCCGGTTTTTAACTCATTGTAGCTTTTGAGACGTTCCGCATTGGTGACATTTTGCCGGCGGGCTCTTTTTTTGTTCATCTTTTGGAAAATTTCTTTTTCTGTAACCACCACTAGCTTGTCTTGCGGCATTTCAAAGCCGCTTTGCAAACGTTCCACCACGATTTGGGTGCGTCCCGTAAACAGGCGGTCTTGTTGCGTCTGCACGGCATAGATATCATGATCTCGCAGATCTTGCTCTAACTTCTTGGCCCGTTCTTGGTCACTGACCAGAAAAATCACCGTTTGCTGTTGCTTCTCCCAGCGATCGATCTCAACTTTCAAGAGACCCATTTGGCTGAAAAACTGCTGCATCGGCCGGTATTGGAATTGATGGATCGCTTGGAAGCGAATGTTCCCCATTCCTTTTTGGAATAAAGAAAAGAAGCTGGTCACAAAGGTTTCTTTTTGCAGCAGTTGATGGACATCGATCCCGAATTGCTGTTCAGAAAAGACCCGCAGCTCCGCTAATTTTTGGGTATGCCACTCCGCTTCTTCCCGTTCGATCTCACGATTGGTCTCCATGATCCGAGCATAATCATCGATCATCAAAAAGGCGTCTTCAGAAAAATAATCTAAGACACTCGTTTGCTGACGATAAAGCAAATCCGTGTAATAACGGGCACTTTCACCGGGAATCCCCGCTTGCCATTGGGAGGCCAATTGGCCGAAATAGTCTTCTAAAAACGCGCGATCAGTTACTTCTTTGGTGACCGCCAACCGTTTGTTCAATAATTCTTGTAGCTGCTTTTGCCCCGCAGCTAAATCTTCCGCTGAGAAAACCAATTCGGTAGTCGGTAAAATAGCCACTTGCTGCAGCGTTTCCACTGAGCGTTGCGTTTCCACGTTGAAAGAACGCATCGAGTCGATTTCTACATCGAATAACTCGATCCGTACGGGGTATTCGGCATTTAATGGATAAATATCGAGGATGCTCCCACGAATACTGAATTCGCCGGGTTTGCCAATCATTGACTGCCGTTCGTAACCCATCAAGATCAATTGTTGCGGCAAACGCTCTAAATCGATCTCATCGCCGATTTGCCATTGGAATTGGTTGGCTAACCAGGTTTTCTTTTCAGGCAAATACTTTCGCAAAGCCGCCACCGGCAACACATAGATCCCGGTTTTTCCTTGAGAAACAGCATTCAGCGCTGCCACTCGTTCTTCTCGTGCTTCTGGTGAAGAAAAAGCCATTTCGGCTGACAACACTTCGTCCACTGGGAAAACATAGACATCATCCGTCACGTTGCGCAGATCTTCGGCTAGTTGATTCGTATAATACAGATTTGGTGTCACCACGATCACTTGTTTTTGAAATGCCTGATACACACCGGTGATCGCCAATGTTTTTGCCGATCCAGCTAGACCGGTCAGTAATTGCCGGTGGGCCTGTTCACGTAAACCTGCATGCCAAGCCGCCACTGTCGGCACTTTATTTATTAATTCAATTAAATCCATCTCGGCCCTCCTTAGTTAAATCGATTCATTGTGGCAAGAAAGTCGCCGTTGGTCAAGTAATCACTACTTGCCTCGACTGCCTTATCAATACTTTGTAAAACGATGGGCAGATCGTCTTTTGCAAAAGGACTCAGTACATGATTGACCACGGTTTGTCCTGGACGTGGCCGATCGATCCCGATTTTGATGCGGTCAAAGACTGTCGAGTCCAAATGCGCGATCAAACTCTTGATTCCATTGTGTCCCCCCGCACTGCCTTTTTGGCGCAAGCGGATTTTCCCTAATGCTAAATCAAGGTCATCATAGACCACTACTAATTCTTCTTGGTAGATGCCAAAATAGGTCATCAACGGACCTACCGAACGACCGGATTCATTCATGAAGGTTTGCGGTTTGACCAAAAGGATTTTTTCACCCTTCAAGAAAAACTCTGCCACTTCTGCTTCAAAAGCCGACTTTTTAAAGGTTGCTTGGTACTTTTGTGCCAACGCATCCACTACCATAAAGCCAACATTGTGTTTGGTTTTCTCATATTTTTTGCCGGGATTTCCCAAGCCTACAATCATTTTCATTTTTCGATTACGCTCCATTATTTCTAGTTTCAAGCTGATTCTTCATCTATTTTATCGGTTTTCTTATCCAAACACAAAATACTGGGCACACAAATGCGCCCAGTTCTTTTGCTGAAATAATTATAACACGAAATGGACTGTTATGGTGGCGTCCTCTTGCTCAGTTTTTATCTTTCTTAACGAATCTTAATAAAACGTTGATATATCCTCTTTTTGACGTAATAACAAAGAAAGCATTTACAACTGAAACAGCGATATTTTGTGTAATATTGTTGTGCAAATCACATGACAAATATACTTGAAAATGGTAGGATGATAGCGAGTAAAACAATTATGCGGAAGGAATGATACACAGATGACTGCAAAAACGAACAAAAAAGATCACCAAAAGGTAATTCTTGTTGGAGACGGTGCGGTTGGTTCTAGTTACGCGTTTGCGCTGGTGACCCAAAACATTGCGCAAGAAGTCGGAATCATTGATATAAATACAGCAAAAACAGAAGGCGACGCAATTGATTTGTCCCATGCCTTGGCCTTTACTTCCCCTAAAAAAATCTATGCCGCTTCTTATGAAGATGCACATGATGCTGATTTAGTCGTTATTACAGCTGGTGCGCCTCAAAAACCAGGTGAAACCCGCTTAGATTTGGTTCATAAAAACTTGAAAATCAACCGGGAAGTAGTTACCCAAATCGTTGATTCAGGGTTCAACGGAATCTTCTTAGTAGCAGCAAACCCAGTCGATATTTTGACTTATTCGACTTGGAAATTCTCAGGCTTCCCGAAAGAACGCGTCATCGGTTCAGGTACTTCTTTAGACTCTGCACGTTTCCGTCAAGCTTTGGCTGAATTAGTCGATGTTGATGCCCGTAACGTCCATGCCTATATCTTAGGCGAACACGGGGATTCAGAATTCCCTGTTTGGTCTCATGCCAACGTAGCCGGCTTGCAAATCTATGAATGGGTCAAAAACAACCCAGATATCGATGAAGAAGCAATGGTCAACATTTTCTTCAGCGTTCGTGATGCAGCCTACACCATTATCGAGAAAAAAGGTGCGACTTTCTATGGGATCGCGGTAGCCTTAGCACGGATCACTCGTGCGATCTTAGACGATGAAAATGCTGTTTTACCATTGTCTGTGTACATGAACGGCGAATACGGCTTAAACGACTTGTACATCGGTGCGCCTGCAGTTATCAACGCCCAAGGGATTCAAAAAGTGATTGAGATCCCATTGACGGATGGTGAAAAAGACCGGATGGCCGCTTCTGCAAAACAATTAAAAGATATTCTTGATGAAGCTTTTGCGAAACTAGATGCAGAAGACAATCAATAATTTCTTTCACTTCGTTTAGCTAGTCAACTATGCCACTGAACGAACCTTACAGCTCACTCTTTTTCAGAACAATTTGATCAAGATGATTTGCTGCGGTTCGTTCAGTTTTTTTATGCAAAGAAATGCTTTTCTACAGCTTAGCTAAAGATAGTTTAAGAATTTTCTATTTTTCATGGAAGTTTCATTTGCCATATTCGCTTTCTTGGGGGAATATGGTATGATTTAAGCGTTATTATCTATTATGCCATTAGAAAAAAAGGAGTAGTTGAATGACTCGTTCAAACAAACATACTGACGCCAAGAACAATACCAAGAAAATTGTTCTAATCGTTGTGGCTGCTATATTAGTAGTGATCGCTGGCGGCTATACCTACCGAAGTACATATTATGCAAACCGTTTTTTACCAAAGACTGAAATCGATGGGATCGACATCAGCAACAAAACTGTTGCCGAGGCCAATGCCCTGCTGCATGACCGCTACTCGCAAGAAGATTTCACCATCAAAGAAGGCGATAGCGAATGGAAGACAATCAACCTTGCTCAATTTGGGTTACAAACGGATTTCACCAATGAGCTGCAATCGTTAAAAGATGAACAGAACCAGTGGAGTTGGGGAATGGCTTATGTTTCCGCTGCAGAAGAAAAAACACTGGACAATCTCTCGGTGGATCAAGATACGCTAAACAGCGAAACGGACACGATCCAAAAGGAACTAGAAACTTTAAATGAGGATCGTACCAAGTCAGCCGATGCAACATTGGAAAAAGGCGAAGACGGCTTTTCTATCAAACCAGAAGTTGACGGCGATGCCATTGATGTGGACAAAGCAGTAGCAGACTTACAAGAAGCCATCGTCAGTGGCGAAAAGGAATTAAATCTCGTCGATTACGTCACAAAACCAAGTGTGACCGCTGATGATCCTGATCTAACCAAAGAAATGGATTCGTTGAATAAAATCGCCAAAGTAACCGGCAATTATACGATCAACGGAAACACGTTTCAAATTCCAAGAGAATCGATCATGGATTGGCTCTCTTACAAAGATGGCAACACCACGATCGACGAAGACAAAGTAAGAAGCTATGTCGCTTCTATCGGAGAGCAATACAACACCAGCACCAATTCTTCGACCTTCAAGAGTACCAAACAAGGCGAAGTAACGGTTCCAGCCGGCACCCTCAGCTGGACGATCCAAACCGATGCGGAAACAGAAGCATTGATTGAGGCGTTAAAAGCCGGCGAAGACTTCACGCGCACACCGATCGCTCAAGGAAGCACCGATGCTGGCAGCCCGTTATTTGGCAACACGTATATCGAAGTTGATCTGAAAAACCAACACATGTGGTATTACAAAGATGGCGAGCTGGTGCTAGATACGAAAATTATCTCTGGAAAACCAGCCACACCAACGCCAACTGGTGTCTTCTATGTCTGGAACAAAGAAGAAGATGCAACCTTGACCGGTGAAGATTATGCGTCCCCTGTTGATTACTGGATGCCGATCGATTGGACCGGTGTCGGAATCCATGATTCTGATTGGCAAACGGAATACGGTGGTGATCTTTGGAAAACCCGCGGCTCTCACGGCTGTATCAATACTCCGCCAGGCGTGATGAAAGAATTGTACAGCAAAGCCGAAGTCGGGACACCCGTGATCGTGATTTAATGGAAAAAAGAGTCAAACCTTTTTATAGATGAACCAAAAGCCGCAAAAAAATTCTTTTGCGGCTTTTTTGTTGTTTCCAAATGTTCCTGTTTACAAAGCGCCATTTAATTAATATACTTAATTAAGCATATTAATTAAAAAGGAGAATCACTTTGGAAAAAGTTGTCTTTATTGATCGTTCTACTTTAGCTGGAAGTCTGATTAAAATTTTCGCCCGCAACATCCAAATGCTGTCCGAGGATCAAATCAGCGTGACTGTTGTGACACCAGAACGTCTGATGAATTATCGTTTTTCGCAAGAAAAAATCGTTTTGGTCGATCCTTTGCTTTCTTTAACAGATCCGATGATCAAGCAGGCCATCCCGCCGCGAATCAAGCGCCTGTCATTTCCCATCAATCATTACAGCGGCATGAATGCTGAAGCCATTCTAGAATTGATCCAACAAGCATAGCCTAAAAAAGGCCGACGGAAACCAATGGTTTCTGCCGGCCTTTTCTCATGCCACTTGCCCTCTGCTAGACAATCGCCTCTTCTTGTTCTAACAAAGTAACTTGTTCTCCTTTGTCTTGTAGCGCAGCGACGTGCATCGTGCCCCACTGGCAAAGGGTATCCAATAAGCCGCCTAACGTTTCTCCATATTCACTCAAGGAATACTCAACTTTGGGTGGTACTTGATTATAGGATTTGCGGGTAACGATATCAGACTCTTCTAGTTCCCGCAATTGCTGCGTCAACATTTTTTGACTGATGCCAGGAATTTTTCGCCGTAAATCACTAGGACGCAATGCCCCATGGCGTAAATTACAAAGAATGATTGGTTTCCATTTCCCGCCGATGACATCCATCGTTGCTTCTACACCGATATTATAAATTTTTTCTTCCATTTTTTCACCTCATCAAGTCTGTAAACACACAAATGTTACCAAAAGGTGTGTATCAAACAAAAAAGTACGTACTATACAACCTTACCTCCTCATTATATGATGATTACAGAAAAAAATAAAGGAGATGTTTTTATGATCGAAAAATTATCGGATACCGTTACACTGAACAACGGCAGCAAAATCCCCGGTTTGGGGTTAGGTGTCTTTCAAATCCCTGAAGCTGAAACAGCAGAGGTCGTGAAACAGGCCATTATCAATGGGTATCGCCTGATTGATACGGCGGCTATTTACGGCAACGAAACAGGAACAGGGGAAGGAATCAAACAAGGCTTACAAGAAACGGGGTTGGCTCGTGAAGAACTCTTTGTCACTTCCAAACTTTGGAACGATCATTTAACTTATGATGAAACGATCCATGCTTTCAATGAAAGTTTGGCCCGCTTAAACCTCGAGTATCTCGACTTGTACTTGATCCATTGGCCGGGAAACCAGGCATTTCAAGAGTCATGGCGCGCCTTGGAAGACTTGTATGCCGCTGGAAAAATCAAAGCAATCGGGGTCAGCAACTTCCAGATTCATCACTTGGAGCAACTATTGGCCGCTGCTAAGGTCGTTCCTGTCGTCAATCAGATCGAACTGCATCCCAAACTTACGCAGCAAGACCTGCGGGACTTTTGTGCTGAAAAGGGGATTGCGATCCAAGCTTGGTCACCTTTGATGCAAGGCAAACTGCTGAAAGAGGAAACCGTCTTGGCGATCGCCGATGCACAGCAAAAATCAGCGGCACAAGTGCTTTTACGCTGGGCTATCCAACAAGGAATCTTAGTCAATGTCAAATCGACACACCCTGAGCGAATGCGCGCCAATGCAGCGATTTTTGATTTCCATTTATCAGAAGATGAAATGGCTCGCTTGAACGCATTAAATGAGGACCTGCGAGTGGGTCCAGATCCAGACACATTCGATTTTCATTAACCAAACGATATACTAAACAAAACCTTAGGAGGAAGTATAATGACAAACACAAACACAGGCTTTTCAATGGTGAACCACGTGGGAATCACCGTCAGCAATCTCGAACGTTCCATCCAATTTTATGAAGCATTAACTGGAAAGAAAATCGCCAATCAAGATACGATCGGTGGCAAACGAATGGCGCAAACGCAAGGTTTAGAGGATACATTGATCAAATACGCCAATCTTCATTTAGACAATCTCAACATCGACCTTTTAGAATACGTCGAACCAAAATCCAACAAAGCTAGCTATTCCAATGAGCAAATCAGTGCCATGCATCTTTGTTTTGAAGTCGAAAATATTGATGAAGCCGTTGCTCGTCTAAAAGCCATCGGGGTTGAACCTGACGGTACCCCAATCGTTTTTGAAGAACAAGATGGTTTAAAAAGCGGCTTCGGGACAGGTGTTGCCTACTTTACAGATCCAGATGGCACCAATCTTGAACTGATTGCACCAAAAGGACCATTTCAACGCGGATAATTGAAAAAGGGATGGCGACTTATAGCGCCCTCCCTTTTTATTTACGCAAAACTATCTATTTTTTCAATAGTTCCCCTTCATAGAATCCTTTACAGCGAGTACAATAAATAGATAATCCTTTTTATTCGCTGATTTTCCCAACAAACCTCGCTTGAAAGGAAGTGATCTCGATCGATATTGGTCTTTTGTTGTTGATTTTTACGGGTATTTTTTTCATCGTCTTCCGGTTCTTTTACCGAGAAGAACCCAATTATATATTCGGCTTTCGCACCAAGCGCAGTACAGCCAGTGTCAGCAATTGGCGTTTTTCCAAGCAGTGGTTCTCCCTGTTGGCGATGCTCTTTTTAGGTGCGGTCATTTTGCTGCAGCGCAACGAGCTGATTGAAGAGAAATTTTACCAGATAGCCGTCCTTGGCAGCTATCTTCTGGCAGCACTGCTGGTAGAAATAGCGCTGTATCTCAAAGATTCACGCGCGAGCACCAAAAAGTAAGACAAAAAAGACATTCCGGCGAATGTCTTTTTTCTATTCTTTATTTTGACTGTGGATCGTGATTCCCAACACCAGGGCTAAAATTCCTGAAACCACCCAGATGGTCCGGTGGAATAAGAAAATTCCTAGCAAGCTGCTTAAAACCGCCCCAAAAAAGAAACCGCCGATGATCAAGGAAATAGAAATGATCTTGGGTGTCACTGATCGGTCCTGCTTAAACCCGCGCAAATACAAGTAATCAGCCAGCGAACGTAAATTGCCAGTGGTCATCGTGGTGGCATAGGGCATCCCTGCCAAGCGCCGATAAGCGGCATATTGAATCGCTGCAAAAAAAGATAATCCGGAATCAACCAGGACATTGGGTAAAGAACGCGCAAAAAAGCCCAGAACCAAAATACCGATCGCTTCAAAGATCAACGCAGCATTTTGCCAAACGATCCAACCACCAGTCGGAAAATGATGCTGCAGATAATTCGTCACCACGATCCCCACTAAAAACATACAGATTGGTGGCAGATACCGAAAGGCTTGTTCAAACTGCCCCGTTGAAAGATTGATCCCTAACAAAATAACATTCCCCGACTGCATACTTGCAAACACTTCCCCGTGAAACAAGTAGGTATACGCATCTAAAAAACCGCCAGCCATCGCGAGAAGAATCCCCACCGGCAAGCTTTCATGCACGACAAACTCCGATTTGCTTTTGACACTGCTCAAACTTTTTTCCATTGGTTTCGCCTCTTGTTTTTTATACTTTCTGACAGCTTACCGCTTAAAAAGCCGACAACTCGTTATGTTTTGCGGCGTTTAGGTGACTTTTTCGATAACTGACAAATCAACCACCCCAAAAGAACGGCGGTCAGTGCTCCAGCTGAATCCAGCATGACATCTTGAAAAAGCGGCGTCCGTCCTCCCGTCAGCATTTGATGGTATTCATCGATCCCAGCATAGCCGGTAGCTGCTAACCAAGCAAAAAAAGCGGCTAGCCAATACGGCTGTTTTCGAAAAACAAGCGTTAAGAACAGACTGCCCCCTAAGACAAAATAGGTAAAGAAATGCGCGCCTTTACGAATGAAAAATTCCACAAATGAAAAATAGCCTTTTTCCGCAATACTGATCTCCGAACCAGCATAGGAAAAAGAAATCTTCTCTAGCCACTCTTTCAATGGTTCATTTTTTAAGATTCGTGAAAGCAACCCGATTTGTGATTGCTGCTCATAGGTTTGTGAAGAACTGATAAAGAGGATGACCATAACCGCAAGTGCGATACAAAAGTAAAAATTCGGTTCTTTCAGTAATTTTTTCATAGTTTTCACTCCTCATTTTCCTATCTTACCATTTTCATTTGGTGATGCAACTGTTTTTCCAGCAAACCGTGGTGACATTGCACACACAAAAAGAGTGCTTCCGTGAAGATTAGAAGCACTCTTTCTTTTTAAAAATAGCCATCGGTATGAAAAGCCGTCACCCGTTTGGTTGTGAGATTTTGGGGCTTGTGACGTTCAGCTCCTTCAACGATTCTCAAGGCTGTTTTGCGTTTTTTTCTCCAGTAAACAATGACGAACCCATCTCGTAGCCTTCTACATAATGGTTCAACCGATCGACGACCTCTGCTGCCGCTTCTTGTGACGGCGTGATGATCAATAAAATATCAAACCCTGCAATCGTGCCGACAATTTCTGGTAGCTCCATTTCATCAAGATAATTGGCGATCACATCGGCGCCGTTTTCAGCCGTATGAACGACAACTAAAAAGTCAATCTGCGTAATCTTTTTTAGGTACTCATACATCGAAAACGCAATTCTGTCTTCTAGATCCTGCTCTTTGGATTCAAAGATCGAATAATACGGCCGACCGTTTTTAGCATACGTTTTAGCGATGTTCATTTCCCGCATGTCTCTAGAAATCGTGGCTTGGGTAGCTGAAACATTTTCTTTTTTTAATAAATTCATCAATTCTTCTTGAGACTCAATCCGATGTAGGACAAAGAGTTTTTTGATAATTGCTTGTCGCTCTTTTTTTTTCATTTACTTGATCCGCTCCTCTCAAGTCGCCTCGCTTACTGAAATAGTTGATCCGTCTCGTTCACATCTTGAAACGTAGCTTACAAGAACAACATTGAGAAGATTAAAATGGCAAGATTGGAAATTCCAATAACCAGTAACGGTTTGCGCATAAAGCGGGTCCAAGTGGAATAGTTGACCCGAGCCAGCTCCAATCCCCCCATCACGACGCCAGAAGTTGGTGTGATCAAATTCACTAATCCGCAACCAGCAGTAAAGATCATCACCATGACGTTCGGATTGAGTCCGATGCTTTGCGCCAAGGCCCCCATGATCGGGATCGATACATACGCTAGTCCGGAAGTCGATGGAATCAAGAACGATAAGAGCAGATACAAAATGTAGGCGCCAATCACAAACAGGACAGGTGATAGACCTTCTAAAAGATGGGAAGCCCGATCCAAAATAAACAGATCCAAGTACGTCGTTTGCATAATGTAGGAAGCACCCCGTGCCACAACGATGATCAAGACAACGGATAAAATGTCTTTGACCCCATCGATAAAGTTGGTCACGATTTCTTTTTCTGAGAATCCTTGAATCAACGCAATGATGATACTGATGTAGAAGAACCACATGGCCAAATCACCAAAATACCATTCACCGAAGCTATTGCCGGTCAAAAAGGCGGTCCAACCGTCAAACACATGGATATCAAAGTCGCCCCAAGGAATCAAGGAAACCACCATGATCACAAAGGATAAGCCAAAAATCGTCAAAATCAGGCGATGTTTTTGCGTAAACACCAAGGCTTCGTTCGTGTCTTTGACAAAATGTTCTTCCATTTCTTTTTGCTCTTGCAGCGATAAGATCGTGGAGCCTTTGTCGGCTTTGACTTTTTTGGCATAAGACATCACCACAAAGATACAGTATGCGGTCGTGACTAACCAAAGCAATGCCCCGACTACTAAGATCGTGCCATTGTTTGGGGCAATATCGATGCTTCGCAAGGCATCCATCGCAACGCCGGTCGCAAAGGGATTGACGGTGGAGCCAATCACGCCGGCACCAGCACCCAGCATAACGGTTCCTGCTGCGACGATCGTATCAAAACCTGATGCCACCATCGTTATTGCTAATAAGGAATAAAAAGGAATCGTTTCTTCCGCCATTCCATAAGTGGAGCCGCCGATCGAAAACAAGATCATTAAAATCGGAATCAAAATCAACTCATTGCCTTTGAGTTTTTTGACCAAATGCTGAATCCCGGCTTCCAAAGCGCCTGTTCGCGTGACGATATTCAAAAAACCACCCAAACAGAGAATAAACACACAGATCTCGATCGCATCACGAAATCCGTTAAAAGGCGCCATAAAGAAATCAGAAAACTTGGCACCCACCACTTGGCTGACCATCTCTTCTTGGCCTGCTGGTAAAGAAGGCGCAAAAGGCTGCCCTGCTAAGAGCCAGGAAGCGACCGTCAAGGCGATAATGATCAGAAATAAGATACTGAATGATGTCAGCGACTTTTTTTCTTTTTGCTTTTTTTTCATCTGTGTTCCCCCTTTTTTGAATCGATCCTATTTGCTGCCAGCCATTACTTGGCAACATGAGAAAAATAATCTTGGTCATAAATAATGAGTTCTTTGTAGCGATAATAAATCTTTCTTTTATGCACGAGCGCCTTGAGCGTTTGACTGACTGTCTCTCGCGTCGTTCCACTGTACTTGGCTATATCATTGATAAAAACTGGAAAAGGGATGCGAATCTGCTCACCTTGTGTCTGCCCATGCTCGATCATCAAAAGACCAATCGTATTAACGACTCTTGTTTGCGCGCTGGAGGTGACACAATACTCGACACGGCGTCTTTGCTTTTCCAACTGCCGGCTCATTTGCTGATTGAGCCACAGCAACTGACTTGTAGACGAAACGACTAGCGGTTCAAACAGTGACATCGCTGCAAACTGCACGACAATGTCTGTTGCAGCGAATGCCGATACATCATAGTTGTCTCTTTCAAACAAGCCAATCAAAGGAAATAACTGATCTGGCCCAACAAAATCTACATAACAATAGGAATCAGTTCCGTCGGTCTTTTCGATCCGCACAAGTCCTTCTATCACAAGGAATATCCGATCTCTTACGTCGCCTTCATAAAAAAGCACTTGACCTTTTTTGTACGTACGGCAGTAAATATGCTCTTTCAAACGCTGCTGATTTTCTTCTTCCAGCCATTGAAAGCTGTTCGCTCTTGTTGATGGATCTTTTATTTGGTGGTCGATCATTTTTCTCACTCCAATATTTTGGGTCTTGCTTTGCTGCTTCGCTTACTTCCAGGTGATCTGCGTGCCAGCATCATCGATAGCTGCCAGCTTGTCTAAAGAAGTAATCACTGCCCGTTTTTCCGCCCCCATTTTGACAAAGTTCAAAGCGGCTTGTACTTTCGGCAACATACTACCTGGTGAAAAATGGCCTTCATCGACATAGGTTTCCAATTCCGCGGCGGTCACATGATCCAACCACTGCTCACTTTCCTTGCCAAAGTTCAAAGCGATTTTTTCTACGCCCGTTAAAATGATCAGCTGATCCGCATCGACTAATCGAGCCAATTTTTCAGAAGCAAAATCTTTATCGATCACGGCTTCAACACCCAGGCCATTGTCTAGCACGGGAATGCCGCCGCCTCCTGCACAAATGACGATCGTGTTTTGTTCAATCAGCGCTTTGATGCTGGCAACTTCTTGGATCGCTTGTGGTGCAGGACTAGCCACGACTTTCCGCCAGCCACGACCAGCATCTTCCCGGTAGATGGCATCTGAAGCCGCCATGGCTTCTTTGGCAGCCGTTTCCGTTAAGAACGGCCCGATTGGTTTTGTCGGATGGGCAAATGCTGGATCTTGGGCATCGACTGTAATTTCCGTGACCACAGTCACCACCGGCTTCGCTATTTGTGCTGCTTTCAACTGGATTCTCAGCTCATTTTGCAACCAATAGCCAATACTGCCTTGGGTCATGGCGACACAGGTATCTAAAGGCATTGCTGGGTTTTTGCTAGAATCGCTCGCTTGCTGCTGCAAAACCAGGTTTCCCACTTGGGGACCATTCCCATGAGTAATGATCAAATTGACGTCTTTTCGGATCAAGGGAATCAGATAGTCCACGGTCTGTTTGATTCGCTCTTTTTGCCCTTTGGCACTGGCATCTTCTGCTAAGATGGCGTTGCCGCCAAGGGCGACAACGATCGTTGGTTTCTTTTCACTCATCTGCTCACTGCTCCTTCTCACACTCTAGGAATAAATAGATCGCCTAATGTTACTGCCATGATCGCTTTGATCGAGTGCATCCGGTTTTCAGCCTCTTCAAATTGACGACCCCAGTGACTACGGAAAATATCGTCTGTGATCTCCATTTCAGAAATGCCAAATTTTTCTTCGATCATTTTTCCATACGTCGTATTCGTATCATGGAACGCTGGCAAGCAGTGCAGCACGATCAAGCCATCGTCTTGTTTTCCGGTGGCCATCACCATTTCGCGGTTGATCTGGTAATCTTTCAACAGCTTCACCCGCTCTTCGAACTGGTCTTCTTCCCCCATTGACACCCAAACATCGGTATACAAGACGTCTGCATCTTTGACGCCTTTTTGGATATCATCTGTTACCATCAACTGACTGCCAGATTCTTTAGCAAATTTGTTGGCATAGTCTGTCACTTCTTGCGCTGGGAAAAGTTCTTTTGGTGCACAGATACGAACGTTGACCCCTAAAATTGCCCCCGTCACTAACAAACTATTCGCCATATTGTTCCGGCCGTCGCCCACATAAACTAGCGTAATGTTTTCCAAGGTGCCGAAGTTTTCTTTGATGGTCATAAAGTCAGCGATCATTTGGGTTGGATGCCATTCATCGGTTAAGCCATTCCAAACAGGAACACCGGAGAATTTGGCTAAATCTTCAACGACTTGTTGACTGAATCCACGAAACTCAATACCGTCAAACATGCTGCCTAAAACTTTTGCTGTATCTTCGACAGATTCTTTTTTGCCTAGCTGAATATCATTCGCGCCTAAAAATTCTGGATGGGCACCAAGATCGATGGCAGCTGTCGTAAAGGCCGCCCGTGTCCGAGTCGATGTTTTTTCAAACAAAAGGGCAATGTTCTTGCCTTCTAAATAACGATGAGAAATATTTTGTTTTTTCAATTGTTTTAAATAGATTGAAAAATCAATGAGGTATTCTAACTCGGCTTTCGTAAAATCTTTTTCTGCTAAAAAACTTCTTCCTTTAAATACTTGTTCCATCGATGATTCCTCCTCTGATTTAAATATCTTCTCTAACAAATGGCATGCTCATGCAACGAGGACCGCCACGACCACGAACCAATTCACTGCCGGAGATTTTGTGCAATTTGATGCCGGCTTCCGCCAACTTCTGATTGGTGATGGTATTGCGGTCATATACGACGACTTCGCCAGGTGCGATCGTCAAGGTATTGGAACCGTCATTCCATTGTTCCCGAGCTGCTGCAATCAAATCACTGCCGCCGCAACGAATCAATTCAACCGTATTTAGTTCTAGATAGCGACATAAAATATTTTCCAACGTGTCCTTTTCTTCTTTGATCGTCACCCCATCACCTGCTCGTGAGATTGAATAAACCGTCAGCTCTCCTTCGATTTCTGGATGGATCGTAAACTTGTCATGATCGACCATTGTAAATACCGTATCTAAATGCATGAACTTGCGCTCTTGACCAATGTCAAACGCTAGAACATACTCAAAGCTTGGCTCATTTTCGAACACTTTGCGGGCCAGCTGCTCAATCGAAGCGGCATCCGTTCGTTGCGAGATACCAATCGCCAACACATGTTTTGACAGAACTAATTCGTCGCCACCTTCGATGCGGGTTGGTTGGGCGCGATCATAAAGCATATGAGGCGGATTTTGCTGGAACATTGGATGATGAGCAAAAATATATTTGCCGTATAACGTTTCGCGCCGTCTTGTTTCTGAATACATGCGATTCAAGGATACTCCGTTACCAATCGTCGCAAAGGGATCTCGTGTAAAATACAAATTTGGCATTGGATCGATCAGAAATGGGTATTGATCATCCACGGTCCCAGCGAGGCTCTGGGTATTTGGCAGCTCCAGTTCATTTTTGGCTAAACCAGCCATAGTTTTGTCGATCAGTTCCCGATCATTGTCACAAGACATAAAATAATCCGTGACTTCTTTGATGATCTCAGGACTTTGGATTGTAGTTTCCGCTAAATAATCCTTGAGAAATTGCTGTTTGATTTCTGGTGACGTGAGCGATTCAGCAGCTAAATCTTCTAGATACAACACCTCCACATCATTTTGACGTAGGACTTCCGCAAACCGATCATGTTCTGCTCTGGCTTGTTCCAAAAAAGGAATATCATCAAATAGCAGGCGGTTCAAATGATCAGGAACAAGGTTCTCCAATTCCCGACCAGGGCGGTGAAGCATGACTTGCTTCAATCGTCCAATCTCTGAAAAAACATGAATAGCATTTGGCATTTTTCTTCCTCCTTCTTCTGTTTACACCTCTATGCTACCTAATTGTATACGCTTTCGCAGTGGTAAATTTCGTGTTCTTTTCGCAAAGGATTTGGCATTATGCATGAAAAAGCGAATATCGCTCATCAGGCGTTTTTTTACTCGCTGTTTTTTTTCATATGTAATATTTATCCATCGATTTTTTTCTAAGAATTTGATGAGGATGTGATAGTTTTTTTATTTTTGACGTTTTTCCGCCCTATCAATAGATCAAGGAGTTATACATTCCATTTTTTGTTTTTGGTACAGTTTCATCAAGAACCCTTATTTCATAAGGATTCTGATGGTTGCGACCAAATTTCGTTATGCTATACTTAATAAGATCGAAGGAAAAGAAAGGGGTTTGATAGGAATGACCTATTCAATCAATTGGAATCTGGAAACAATCTTTCCGGGAGGCAGCGATTCTGTTCAATTAAAAGAACGCATGAGCCAACTGGAAGAACAAATTGCAAATTACCGAACAACAGTCGATGCATGGTCGCCCAACAGCGAAGACGATGCAGCAAAATTAGAAGAGTTACTTGATTTATCCGCAACTATTAGTCAAGGATTTTCACAATGCGGCAGCTTTATCAATGCCTTGCTTTCAGCGAATGTCAATGACAGCAAAGCCAAAATCCTGACGGGTGACCTCTACGCAAAATTGCCAGCACTGCAAGCAGCACAAACCGTTTTCTCGAAAAAATTGACAGAAATTTCTGAGGATGATTGGACAGCACTAGTTAAAGCGGAAAACTTAGCACCTGTCGCTTTTCGTTTAAGCGAGATTCGCCGCGACGGCAAAGAATTGTTATCCGAAGCAGAAGAGACCATCATCAATACTTTAAATTTAGATGGCTTGAATGCTTGGAGCCAACATTACGATACGATCGTTGCCTCGATCGAAATTCCTTTCCTGCAAGAAGACGGCACGACGATCAAGTTTTCAGCTGGTCAAGCCTTCAATAAAATGATGGGTGATCCTGATCCGGAAGTTCGTGCGCGTTTATTCGACACTTGGGAAAAGACGTGGGCAGAAAAAGAAGACCTCTTTGCGGATACCTTGAACCACTTAGACGGTTTCCGCCTTTCTACCTTCAAACTTCACGGTGTCACTGATTACTTGAAGGAACCATTAGAATACAATCGTCTGCAAAAAGCGACATTGGATGCTATGTGGGGCACGATCCAAAAGAACAAACAGCCGATCGTTGATTTCTTGACCCGCAAAGCGCAGCTTTTCGGCAAAGAAAAAATGGAATGGCAAGACCAAGATGCGCCAATCATCCTTGGCGATATGGAAGAAAGAACCTACACCTTTGATGAAGCAGCTGACTTCATTTTGACCAACTTCCGTAAGTTCAGCCCAAAAATGGCTGACTTTGCCCAAGTCGCTTTTGAAAAAAGCTGGATCGAAGCAGAAGATCGTCCCGGCAAACGTCCTGGCGGCTATTGCACCAGCTTGCCAGAAACCAAAGAATCACGTATTTTCATGACCTACAGCAATTCTGTCAACGAAGTAGCGACGCTTGCCCATGAGCTCGGTCACGCTTTTCACAGCAGCGTTCTTTGGGAGCTGCCAGAATTAAACCGCAACTATGCCATGAACGTTGCCGAAACAGCAAGTACCTTTGCTGAATTGATCGTTGCTGATGCAACCCTCAAAGAAGCAACGACAAAAGAAGAAAAAATCAATCTATTGGATGCTAAAATGCAAAATGCGATCGCGATGTTCATGAACATCCACGCACGTTTTATTTTTGAGAACAGCTTCTATCAAGCTCGTCAAAAGGGCTTGGTTTCAGCGGAACAAATCACGGAAATGATGACTGCGGCGCAAAAAGAAAGCTATGCGGATGGGTTAGCGACTTATCACCCACATTTCTGGGCAGCCAAATTGCACTTCTTTATTGACGATGTGCCGTTCTACAACTTCCCTTATACCTTTGGTTACCTCTTTAGTATGGGGATCTACGCGTATGCCAATGAAAAAGGGTCTAGCTTTGAAGAAGAATACATTGCTTTATTGCAAGATACTGCTTCAATGACGACGGAAGAACTGGCGCAAAAACACCTTGGTGTCGATTTAACGAAACCAGACTTCTGGCAAGCAGGGATCGACATGGTCCTAAAAGATGTTGCCAGCTTTATGGAATTGACTGAAGACTATATCTAAAAGAAAAAACCCTCTTCCAACAAGACGCTTGGAAGAGGGTTTTTCTATCAGGCATTCAATAAAGTTAAGCCAATCGTTAAGTAGCCGGCGTATAAACACCAAATCAAATAAGGAATAAACAAGTACATCGCTTTTTTGTCGATGCGAGCAAAGAGGATCATACAAATAATCACTGATAACACTAACAAGACAATAATGACCGTTCCTGCCCAGTAAGCATTCCAGCCAAAGAAAACGATACTCCAAAAGAAGTTTAATACTTGCTGGATCGCAAAGAAGATGTAGGCATTCTTTTTAAGCGCTGGATTGACTTTGGCGACGATCAACAGATACAACGCCGTTCCCATAAAGGCATACAAAATCGTCCAAACGATCCCAATGATCCCGCCAGGAGGGGCTAAAAAGGGTTTTTCCATTTGCGCATACGTTCCGGCAATGTCCCCTGCAAACAAACTCGATATGATTCCTGTTGCTTCAATGCCGATCACACAGACCAGCCAAATTAAAAATTTCATGTTCTCCACTCCTTCTTTTTTTCATAACTCACTAGTTTCATCGTACCATCGAATCGAAAAAAAGCAGAATAGAACGCTTAAAAAAAGAAACGGCCGTGTGGACGTTTCTTTCAAGGTAATTTTGATTATATTCAATGACAGCTACTTTGATTGTTCCTCTTCAAACTTCCGCCGTTCATTTTCTACATATTTGTATAACGAACCGTAGCGGCTGCGATAGCCTTTCTTCCATGGTTTCTCTTTGCCGCAAAAATGCAGCAAAACGGTATGTTCGATGACCCAATCCAAACTCCATTCCCCTAGGCTGATCGTCTCATACGTACGGTTTTTCCGTACATCATAGTTATAGAGCTGATCAGGAATCGCCAGCACCCGATCACCATATAACCCATTCAAAATATCTTGATCCGGCAAAAAGAGGTTCAAATGATTTTTCTCAATGAAGGCTGCGATTTCTGTTTCTTTGACCTCTTGCCGTAGCTGGTGCACATTCATCAGCAAGACACCTGAATTATAGTAGCCTTCTGACTCATAATTGCGCAAACGGACTTTATTGATGACCGTCGTCACTTCTGTCAGCTTGGAATGACTGGCAGCGGCATACAGAAAATCCCCTAACGTCAGCTCATACAAGGGGCGCAAATCATTGATGCACAAAATATCCGCATCCAGATACAGGATTTTTTCCACCTGCTGCGGCAAGTAATTTTGTGCCAACAATCGATAGTAGATTGATTCTGGGTAGCGGTCACTAACTGGTGCCGTTTTAAAGATCGAACCAGAACCGATGATGACGGGATGATAGGTCATCGCCAATTTTTGACAAAAGACCTCTAGCTCTGCACCTTGCCTCAATTCTTTTTCTTGTAAGACATAGACATCGAAAGATGCTGCTGTCGTATGGCGTTTGATTGAATATAACGTTGTTTTTAATTGTTCACTGAATCGATCATCAATCGCAAAAAGTAGATTCATGCTCTTGTTCACTCCTCTGTTACTGGATGCACTCGTTGGGCAAAAAATCGAACGCAGTTGCCCGCATCTTCTGTTCTTCTAGTATACCCGATTTTTAGTCATTCTTTCAGTGAAATAGCCTTTCCAGTGAAAACCATTCCTTGGAAACGCAAAAAAATGCTGCTCCATTCAATAAATGAAACAGCAAATGATCGATGATAAATGGTGACCTCCTAAAACAGATCAGCGAATCGTGGCAAAAGCTTTTGACCACAACAACAATTCATCCAGCATGTCATTGACACCTGCAGCCATGTGCGCACCGGGTTTGAAGGTACTGAAATTTTCAAAATCTGTGAAGAGATTGAAGGCTGGGTTAGTCCGCACGGTGGCAACTTTTTGTTCAGCTAAAACGTTACGCAATTGTTCAGCGGCACGAATCCCACCGCCAGAACCATAACTGACGATCCCAGCTGCTTTATCAAACCATTCTTCCCGTGCAGAGTCTACGGCATTTTTCAAGGAAGCCGCAAAA
The DNA here is from genome assembly GCF_044746145.1 of Enterococcus sp. NPDC086594. Lineage (NCBI taxonomy): Bacteria > Bacillati > Bacillota > Bacilli > Lactobacillales > Enterococcaceae > Enterococcus > Enterococcus sp. NPDC086594. The sequence continues at coordinate 83,988 of NZ_JBIVBP010000009.1, read as the reverse complement.
CCGTGGTTGTATTCTTGTACGATGAAGATATAGCCATCTAATTCAGCGATTTTTTTGTTCCACGCCATGTTTGGCTCAGCCGTTCCCATAAACGGTAAATCAAATGCCTTTACATCAACGATCTCAAACTGATGCTCTGACCGTTGAGTAGCAATTTCTTGAATATATGCTCCGACTTGCGGACTTACGCGTCCTTCTCTTGTACTGCCTAAAATAATACCAAATTTCATGATAGGTTCCTCCTAAGATTGTTTTCGTTTGTTTTTTAACGATTGGCAAATGTGTCTGCCCAGTCCAGTAATTCCGTCAACATATCGTTCATTCCTGCCGTCATATGTTCGCCAGGAGTAAAGGTGGCAAAATTTTCAAAATCAGTAAATAAGTTGAAGGCTGGATTAGTGCGCACCGTGGCTACTTTTTGTTCCGCCAAAATCAAGCGAACTTGCTCAGCGGCCCGAATCCCCCCTGCTGAACCATAGCTGACGATTGCTGCTGCTTTGTTGAACCATTCCTCGCGGGCGCTGTCTAACGCATTTTTCAAGGAAGCCGATAGCCCATGATTGTATTCTTGTACGATGAAGATATAACCGTCTAATTCAGCGATTTTTTCATTCCACGCTTGGTTCGCTTCGCCTGTACCCATAAAGGGCAAGTCGTAGTCTTTGATATCAATGATTTCAAATGAGCGGTCGCTATGTGCTCGTGCTGTTTGTAAAACGTAATTGGCTACTTGCGGACTCACGCGGCCTTCTCTCGTGCTGCCAACGATGATTCCGATTTTTTGCGCTTTTTTCTTTTCCGGAGTGCGATACACCTCTTTAATTACTTCTTTTTCAATTATTTGTTCTTTTTTCCCAAATCCAAAGACCATTCTTTTGTACTCCTTTTATTGTGTTTTCTTTAACGATGGACTCAGCACATCAAACTTACTTTTAGTAAGTCAATCATTTTGCTTACTTTTTGTTAGAAAAAAATCCCAGCTACTTCCTCTTGACATTCGTTCGGCACCGAACTATAATCAACTCATCGATATCATTAGGTACCGAACAATAATTCAAAAGGAGTGTTCTCAATGAGTACAATGACCGATCACTTAATGAAACAGCTTCGTTTTATCAGCGAAGCCAGCAATGCTTTTATGAGTCAAAATAACCAACGCCTTTCTGGACAGCAACGCGTCCTAGCCGTTTTAAATTTAGAAGATGGCTTGGTGCAAAATTACCTCGCAGAAGTTTTAGATTTACGGCCAAGTTCCTTGGCAGAACTATTGAAGAAAATGGAAAGCAGTGGGGATATCCAACGCAAAGAAGATGCAGCCGACAAAAGGATCAAACGAATCTTTCTGACAGAGACTGGACGAAAAAAAGCAGAAAAATTACTGGCACAAAAAGAAGCCGCCAGCAGTCAAACGTTTTTTGCTGGGTTAACAGAGGAAGAACAAACCGAATTTGCCCGTCTGCTTGAAAACATCGCCACTGGGTGGGAAGCTGACTTTCAGCAACAGACGCAACGCTTTATTGACCCGATGGATCGTCTACAAGCTATGCAGGAGATCCGGGAACAGATGATGAAGCAATGGGGTGGAAATTGGCAGGAAATGACGAATGACGATCGCCGAAAAATGAAGCAACAAATGAAAGATACTTGGCAAGATATGGGCGCTGACGAGCGGCGTCAAATGAAAAAGCAGATCAAAGAAGCCATGCGGCAAATGCCATTTCCTGGACACCGCGGCATGTTTGGCAATCGGTCATTTGGGCCATTTGGGCCATTTGATAGTAGCGAGGCGAATGATCCACGGGACACATGGGGAAAAGGCAACTTTTTTGATGCCTACGGGTTTGGACAAGACCGCAAAGCAAGACCTGATTCCGCTTCTAAAGACGAAGCAGCCGAAGATGATTGGCAGGATTTCTAATAGCACCTAATGAAAAAGAAAAAGCTGCAGGACATCTTGCTTGTAGCGGAGGAAAACGAATGGAAACAACGACACCAACAGTGAACAAAAACAAATTTAAAATGAAAGACTTTATCCACCTGATCGTCAGTGTCAATCCCAAGAAAGGCTTGTTTCTTTTAGGGATGCTCTTTAGCCTGATCACGAGTGCCGCCAGTTTGGTCGTGCCGCAGCTGACGAAAACGCTAGTCGATGCCAGCGGCACCCCCACGTTCAGCACCTCCATGCTGGTCGTTTTGATCCTAGCCTTTGTGCTGCAATTAGGCGTAGGCACTTTAGGCGGCTTTCTCTTGCGCTATGTGGGAGAAAGTGCCGTGAAAACATTACGAGAACGTCTTTGGAAACATCTGCTGCATTTGCCAGTCAGCTATTTTGATGACCATAAGTCGGGGGAAAGCAGTTCGCGACTCGTTAATGATACTTCCGTGATCAAAGAACTAGTCACCTCGCAATTTCCCAGCTTTGTCACTGGCTTGATCCAATTGGTTGGTTCGATGATCATCTTGTTTTTGATGGATTGGAAGATGGCGGCGATCATGTTCAGTGCGGTGCCTTTGATCACCTTGATCATGTGGCCGATCGGCAAGATCATGTCGAAACTAGGACGCCAACTACAAGCAGCGACTGCCGATTTCAATGCGGATGCCAGCGAAAAACTCTCAGAGATCCGTTTGATCAAAGCCAGCAACGGAGAAGCTAGTGAACAAGAAAACGGTCGGCGCAACATTGGGGCAATCTTTACCCTCGGGGTCAAGGATGCGAAAGTTAGTGCGATTTTGCAGCCAATCATGACGACGGCAATGCTGGGATTACTCGTAGGAATCCTCGGTTATGGCGCGATCCGTGTCCAAGCCGGCACCTTGACGAGTGGCGCATTGATTGCTTTTCTACTGTATCTCTTTAATATTATTGCGCCTGTGACGACGTTTGCGATGTTCTTTTCACAAGTCCAAAAAGCGATGGGTGCTACGGAACGGATCCAAGAAATTTTGGATACGCCGCTGGAGCCGATCCAGGCAGCACCCAAAGCCGCTATCGACGGCGCAGTCCTACGGGCAGAACAGATCGATTTCAGTTATGATCCCAAACGGCCGATTTTGCAAAACATTTCTTTTGAAGCCAAACCCAACACCGTGATTGCTTTTGCGGGACCAAGCGGCGGCGGAAAATCCACGATCTTCGCTTTACTGGAACGCTTTTATGAACCCACCAGCGGGCGCTTGCTGATTGGTGAACAGCCGATAGCTGACATTGATCTGCAGGACTGGCGGGCACAGATCGGCTATGTTTCCCAAGACAGTGCGGTCTTTGCCGGTACGATTCGGGAAAACTTGCAATACGGATTAAGCCGAACACTGTCAGAGGAGGAATTGTGGCAAGGACTGGCATTGGCTTATGCCGATCAGTTCGTCCAAGAGTTCCCCGAAAAACTAGAAACACAAATCGGCGAACGCGGCGTCAAACTATCTGGCGGGCAAAAACAACGGATCGCCATCGCACGAGCATTCTTGCGAGACCCCAAGCTGCTGATGCTCGATGAAGCGACCGCCAGCCTAGATTCTCAGTCGGAAGAAAAGGTCCAGCGGGCGTTGGATCATCTAATGGAAGGGCGCACGACATTAGTGATCGCCCATCGCTTGTCGACCATCGTGGATGCCGATCAAATCTACTTTATAGAAAAAGGTACCATTACCGGTCAAGGTACCCATGCAGAATTGATCAACAATCACCCGCTTTATGCTGCCTACGTGAATGAACAAATGATCAATTAAAGAATAAAAACTAGAAAAAAAACTGCTTATTGATGGATAAGCAGTTTTTTTCTATTAGCCAACGGCTGAATGTTGCTTCTCTTCACGCGCCACAGGCACTTGATTCCCTCGCTGTAATTCTTTCAGCACCTGGTTTTCTGCCCGCAATAAATCCCTTTCGCTTTGGGCAGTAGCAAGCTTTCCTTGATAGACCAAGACTTCTTCTTGGTAGGTTTTGGCGGTCTTTTGGACTTCTTCTTCTAACTGATCGATTTTATGGGTCAATTCTTGATTGATCTGTTCATATTTTAGGTAAAGCTTTTGGGCATTTTCGATATTCGTTTGTTCCAAATTCGCTTTGCTGGATACTCGGGTAGCCAAATAAGTAAGTACACCAGTAATGAGTGACGGCAAGACAACTGTTACGATCGATGTATCCATGATCCTCCCCCATTCTTTTTGATACGATTCATATCATCTGTTTCCAGTATAAAAGATACGATTCGTATCGTCAACTGATGTGATATTTTTTATATCAAATAATACAAAAATAGATACAAATTATATCCAACGTGCTATACTACAAAAAAGGAGGCGATCACTCATGCTTGGCGAACGGCTAAGAACACTCAGACTACGAACCAACCAAACCCAACAGCAGATCGCAGATCAGCTAGGGATCACCCGCGCAGCGTATTCGCATTTCGAAAATGATCGTAACGAACCCGATGGCGAGACCATCGTCAAACTCGCGGAGATTTTTCAAGTATCCACCGATTTTTTATTAGGCAGACAAGTCCCGGCAGGCTTTACGCCGCCCTCTGCAAAAGTTCAAACCGTTGCGGCCCATATTGATGATGACGTCACCGATGAGCAGATGGAAGATATCCTCAGCTACATTGAATTTATAAAACAGCGGCACGCCCAAAAGGAATGATGGAAATGGATAAAGTAGAAGAACTGATGGCCGCCTACCCAGACTTGCACTTTATTTTCGATAAAAATATGCCTGATGGTCAGCAAGGATTGTACATCGATCACCATATTTACTTGAACCCTGACCAATCACAAGAAGACCTCTTGAGCACCATCGGTGAAGAAATCGGTCATTATTTGACCAGTGCTGGCGACATTACCGCCCAAGACACCAACGAAAAACGCAAACAAGAACGCAAAGCCCGTGACATTGGTTCTGCGATCGTGGTCACGCCCTATGATATCATCGCTTGTTTTGAAGAAGGCTGCAAAACGTTGGCGGCATGCGCTGATTTTTTAGGTGTCCCCCCACAAACCTTCAAAGACGCAGTCACCTATTATGCTCGCCGCTTTGACGGTATCAAAACCGAAGAAAACTATACCTTGTTTTTCCATATCGACGGCACGATTGAAGTTGTCAAAACCTTTGGCAATCAAGGTTAAGCCTTTTTTGCACAAAAACAGACGTTCCTTTCCTGCTGCTAAATTCAGCGTTTACGGAACGTCTGTTTTTTATCCTTGCATGTTGACCCGCATCAATACGCGGTTCGGTCGATAGTTTTCTGAGGATTGATGAACCAGCGCGCCTTCCTCAAAACGATACAAATTGTATCCATAGCGTTCTTCAAAACGGACCATCCCCTCGCCTTCATCTTCCCCGACAAACGACATACTTGCCACAGTATAGTAAGGAATCCCTGCGATCGTTCCCGTAAATGCATGATGGGTATGTCCACTGAGAATACAAGAGATCTGATACTGCTGCAATAATGCCACCAAACGATTGGCACCGGCCCATGCCGGCGTGCTTGCTTGATAAGGCAACAAATGATGGTGCGTCACAAAAACGATCTTTTTCTCTTTGAGCTGCGCCAGCGTGGCTTGCAGCCATTCAAACTGTCGTTCATCTACGATACCGTCGGCATAGCCATAGCAGGAATTATCGAAAGTCACGATCGCCAATGTCTCCGTTTCATAGACTTGATTAAAAGGCGTATCACTGGCCGTTTCAACTGACTTACCTTGCCAGCCTTGGCGAAAATGCCGTTTGATATCGTGATTACCTAGCGTTACCACGATCGGCACTGAGCCAAAGGCTTTTTCTAAATATTGCTTCAAAGAGGCATAATCGGCAGGCGCGCCATCTTCGGTCAAATCGCCACTGATCACCACCAAATCGATCGCCCCTCGCGCCTTGGCATCTTGGATACACTCTTCAAGAGGAATCAAGGGATTTTGCATGGCTGCCAGCATTCCTTGATACCCTTCCTCACAAGGCAGGTAACTTTCTCGAAAATGGATATCTGATATATGCAATATATTCATAGGTTTATCTCAATTTCTTTCTGATGATTCCAGTCAACTGGTCTAATAAGAAGACGGTCACAACGACGCCCAACAAAATAATACTTACCTTGCTCCAGGTTCTGGTTTGAATAGCAAAAATCAATGGTGCACCGATCCCGCCAGCACCGACTAACCCTAACGTTGCCGCACTGCGGACCGCAATTTCAAAATGATTCAATGCAAAGGAACTATAGATGGGTGCTAAGTAAGGGACCCGCACGAAAAACATCGTCTGCCAAAAGTTGGCACCAACTGCTTGCATCTCTTCCGTCAAGCGCTCATCCATGGCTTCCATTTCTTCCGTGAACAGCTTGCCCAGCATACCGATCTGGTGGACACCGATCGCCATAACCCCAGCGAAAGGTCCCGGACCTACCACACGGACAAAAATAATCGCATAAACTAGCTCTGGAAATGCCCGCAAGATATTGCAGATCATTTTGCCGATCTTCGCGACCCACGGCGCAGAAGACCATAGGTTGGCGGCACTCAGCAAGGTCACCGGTATCGCGCAGACTGTTGCGATCATCGTTCCTAGACAGGCGATCCCGATCGTCAGTAACAATAAGCTCCACAGATCCTCCCCGCTACCGTCGTAAAAGAAAGACCAGTCTGGCTGACTCAACCCTTGCAGGACATCTCTTCCCATCGCTAAGGAAAAAGTACTCAATCCGGAATAATCCAGCGTCGCTGCAGATAATGCCAGTAAGATAGCAAAGAGTCCCCATAACAGCCAAGTCGTTTTCTTCACTTCTCTGATCATCATAGGAATGACCTCCTTACCCGCTCACTTAGAAAATCAACGATCGCTACCGTTAGCAAAATCGTCAAGATAATGATCGAGACCCGTTCATAATTCAACAATGCCAATGAGGCGTTCAAGATGACCCCGATCCCGCCGGCACCAACATATCCTAACACCGTCGAAGCTCGAACATTGACTTCAAAGGCATAAAAAGTATAGCTGGCAAACTGGCTGATGACTTGAGGTATGATCGCCCAAACAGTCACTTGAAATTTATTTGCCCCTACCGCCGCCGCTGCTTCGATTGGCGCAAAATCAATGGTTTCGATCGCTTGGAACATCAGCTGTGAAACCATCCCAAAGGTAAAGACCGCGATGGTCAAAACACCAGTGGCTTCACCGATCCCAAAAATCGCTACGAACAATGCCGCCAACAATAAATTGGGGATCGTCCGCACCAGACCTAAGAGAAAACGCATCGGCACAGAGACCCACCGGCTTTCTGTCACGACTGTCGTCGCCAACAGACTCACCGGTATCGCTGCGACTACTCCTAAAACAGTGCCTAAAAAGGACATTTGCAATGTCTTGATCAAGGGCATCATCAGTTGCGGTAAATAACTAAAATCCGGATGCAAAAATCGAGCCATGAAAGCCGTCATCTGGCTTCGATTCGACCACACTTGTGCAAAATCAGCCCCCGTGATCCAGGCACTGCTTTGAAAAAAGAGCAGCAATAAAAGAATCAGCAGCAGGTGTTTGTACCAATTAAAATGAACTGTTTCTTTCAGTTTCATCGATTTCTCCTGCCTTTTCTTCAAAAATTGCTTTCCCATAGATTTGTTCTAAACGCTGATCCATCAAAGCGGCTACGTTGCCGTCAAAAACGATTGCACCTGCTTTTAAGGCAATGATCCTTGTTGCATACTGACGAGCCAAGGGAATCGAATGCAGATTGATGACAATCGTTTTGCCCATTTCTTGATTGATCTTCTTCAAATCCTCCATCACTTTCTCTGTGGTGATGGGATCTAGCGATGCCACGGGTTCATCTGCTAAAATCACTGGTGCTTGTTGGACCAAGGCACGGGCGATGGATACCCGCTGCTGTTGCCCACCACTCAACTGGTCGCTTCTCGTTTGCAGTTTGTCTGACAAGCCGACAGTCGCTAGTGCTTCTTTCGTTCTTTCGTAGTCTTCTTTCGTAAACAACCCTAAAATACTTTTCCATGTCCCGTAATACCCCAAACGACCAGATAGCACATTCTTTTGGACAGTACTACGTTTGACCAAATTGAAGCTTTGGGAGATCAATCCGATTTGTCGGCGAATCAAGCGCAATTCTTTTTTATTGGCTTTCGTGACTGATTTGCCATCTACCCGGATATCTCCTTCAGTGATTGGCACTAAGCGATTGATCGAGCGCAAAAAGGTACTCTTACCAGCACCGCTCAAACCAATGATTGCCACAAATTCTCCTTGTTCAATCGTTACATCTATGTTCTGTAATCCTTTGACCCCATTCGGGTAGACTTTGGATACATTCTCAAAAGTTATCATCTGTCTTCTCCATTATGTAGGGACCGCGGCAAAGTTTCCCCAATCGGTCACGGTCTATCTCACTAAAAAATGCACTGATACTGCGTATTCCACCTATTCCCCTAGTAAATCGCTGCACATCTCCGTGTCCCGTTATCCTTCTACCGCAATCCCTGATTTTTTACTCTGCTGCTCGTTTAGTATAGTCGCGAATGGTATCGTAAGCAGAATCAGCTGCTTCTTCATACCCTTGGTGTCCCCACAAGCTCATTGCTTCGGCGCCTTCTTCATCGTCTGCCATATTCAAGAACACTTCTTTGATCTGCTCTTTTAGTTCAGCATCCATCGTCGGTTGAACGGCAATGGCGTCATTCGGGATGTCCCCTTCGGTTAAGTAAAGAACTTTTAGATCTTCGAATAAATCGTTATCTGGGAAGCTTGAAGCAAAGACATTCCGTGCCCCTTGAAACACAAAGGCGGCATCCATCTGACCATTCAAGACTGCAGTGATCTCACTTGGAATATCGTTCACCGTCGTTAATGTAGCATCCGTCGTTGGATCAACTCCTGCATCTTTCAACTCGGCAACTGGGTAAATATAGCCGCTGGCAGAGTTCGGACTCAATGTAGCGATTTTTTTCCCTTTTAAGTCCGTCAATTCTGTCATATCGCTATCCGCACGTACCAAGATCTCCCCTTTGAAGGTATTGGTTTTTTCCCCTTCTAATGGCAAGCCGGTCTCTGGATCATAGGCACCTAATTGAGAAGTCAAAATCGCTTCTGCTGCATCCATATCTTTGGCTTGAACATAAGCGGCTGGCGGCATGATCCCTAAATCAACTTGTCCAGAAGCCATCGCTTCTACGATCGTCGAATAATCCGTTGCTAACGTTACTTCTACTTCACGGTCTAATTTTTTTGATAAATACTCAGCAAACGGTTTTGCTTTGGCTTGCATCGAGCCGTCATTATTGGTCGGTACGAATTGTACCACCAGCTTTTCTTTTTCGGCTGCGGCACTGCTGTCGCTGCTGCTGCTCCCATTCCCACAGCCGGTCAATGCTGCAACTAACGCAATTCCTAACATTCCTTTAACAATTCGTTTCAATGGCATTTTTTCTCCTCCTAATGGTTTGAAGCTTTCTTACATTCAAATCATACCAAGTATCCCTTCAAAATGAAGTGACACATGTCCTATTTTACCTTATTTTTACATACAATTTACATTAGTTTTTATTTATCGTTCGTGTTGAGTCAAAAGGGGAACTAAGCTATACTTAAAGAAAACCATTCAGGAGTGGCTGATTCCCATGAAAAAAATCGATGATACCGCACGCCTCAGTAATTACATTGACACATACGATCTGCAATCTTATATGGACAATGATTTGTTAGCGATGGCCACTTTGCATTCCTTTGAAAAAGAAGAGCACCTGATTCGAACGGGCACGCCTTCTGAATACTTGTATTTTCTCGTGGAAGGAACCGTGATGGTCTATTCCTTCTCTTCGGATACCCAAACGATTTGTATTGATTACGCCAAGCCGGCTGCACCTTTAGGGGAAGCTTCCTCTTTATGGGAACTCTTGCCGAAAAGCAGTGTTAAAGCCGCTTCTGCTTGCGTCTGCGTCTGCATCCCTTTGAATCGCTACCGCAGCACCTTGCAACAAGACGTCCGCTTTTTGCAAACCATCTGTCAGTTGCTCAGTTCCCGCTTGAATTCGGGGATCAACTTAGCGAATTCATTGACGGAACCTGTAGAGACACGGTTGGCCAAATTTATTCTTGCGCATCAAGAAAACCAACACTTTTCCTTTCAGTTAACCACCTGTGCCGCAATCTTGAATGTCAGCTATCGCCACCTGCTGCGAACCTTTACCAGCTTTCGTGAAGACAAGCTGATCGAAAAACAAAAACAGGGCTATGCAATTCTCGATTTCCCCGCTTTAGAGTCGCTTGCCGAAAATTTAAGCCATGTATAAGGAGCAGCCCATAAGAATGTTCGGATTTTCCCTGAGTACGCGTTCCTGCTGTTGGTCTTGCCCTTAACTAGCGCTGTGACAAGCATTCTCCACCGAAGAAGGCAAGCGAGACCGGCAACTGCGCCTTATTTTCTTACAAAAAACCCGATCCTTGCTGATATTCAGTCGAGGATCGGGTTTCTTTTGCTTATTTTACGATGGCTAAGAAGTCTTCTCCTTGCAAGACATCGGTTTGATTCATATCCATCACATCTAAATATTGCGGCGTATTCGTCACAACGATTGGTGTAATCGTGGATAAGCCGGCAGCTTTGATCGTATCTAGATCAAACTTCACCAACAAATCACCGCGTTTGACTTGATCGTCTTGTTTAACAAAGACCTCAAAGCCTTTGCCATCTAGTTCCACGGTATCCATACCAATATGCATCAAGACTTCTGCTCCATCCGTAGTGGTCAAACCAACAGCATGGCCGGTAGGAAAGAGCGTCGTGATGGTGCCATCTGCCGGCGCATACAAAGCCCCGACGGTCGGTTCGATGGCGATGCCTTTTCCTAATGCACCAGAAGAAAAGACTTGGTCTTTGACTTCTGCTAAGGGAACCACTTTGCCTTCTAACGGACTGCTGAGGATCACTCGTTCTTTAGACGAACTATCTGTGGGTGCTGCTGGCTCTTTTGCTGGTGCTGCACTGGCATCGGTTGCTGGCTGATCTTCAAAACGTAAGAAGAAGGTCAAGACAAACGCGGCGCCAAAAGCGATAGCCGTTCCGATTGAAGCTGCGATCAGACCACTTAGATCTTTCGTATCTTGTGGGATAAAGGAAGGAAGACTTAGTAAGCTGACTAACCCAAAGGTATAGTTTTCGACTTGGCTGAAGCCGATGAAGGCTCCCCCGATGGCACCACTGATACACGCGGCGATAAATGGTTTTTTCAATGGCAAGGTTACCCCATACACCGTCGGTTCTGTGATCCCAAAAATTGAGGTGATCGTTGAAGAAAGGGCCAAGCCTTTCAATTTCACATTTTTTGTCATAAAGAACACTGCTAGCGCTGCACCACCTTGAGAAAGGACAGCTGGCAACAGCATTGGTACCATGGTATCGACACCGGTTTGACTGAGATTCAACATGATGATCGGCACAAAGCCCCAGTGCATGCCAAACATCACAAAGACTTGCCATAAACCACCCATAACAGCACCAGCGATCAGTGGGCTGAAGTGGTAAATGCTGTCGTAAGCACTACCTAACAAGTTTCCTAAAATCGTTCCTAGTGGACCGACGACAATAAAGGTCAATGGCGCCATGATCAAGAAGACCGCTAAAGGTACACAGATGATCTGTAAGAAGCTAGGAATGACTTTTTTAAAGAAACGCTCCACATAGCTTTGTAAAAAGACCGCTAAAATAATCGGAATGACTGAAGACGTATAAGCACTAGCACCAATAATGACCGGTAAGCCTAAGAAACTCAAGGTTTGTCCAGCCAAAGCGGTAATGTCTGGATGAACCAACGCCATCGCTAAGGAAACCGCTAGAAATTCATTGGTGCGAAACTTTTTCGCTGCAGTAAAAGCCAACATCACTGGTAAATAGGTAAACAACCCATCGGCAATCGCATACAATACGGTGTAGACCCCAGAATCAGCTGCTAACCAATTCAAGGTGACTGCCAGCGTCAAGAATCCTTTTAAGACCCCGGCACCTGCCATTGCGCCTAAAAACGGCGTGAAGATCGACGAAATAATATCCACCAGTTGATTCAACAGGTTGCCTTTGTCGCCTTTGCTGTCTGCTTCACCATCGAAGTTCGCTACTCCATTCAATTCACGGTAAACGTCGCTGACATGACTGCCGATCACCACTTGGTATTGTCCGCCGCTTTGAACGACTTGGATCACGTCGTCGTCTTGATTCAAGCGTGCCGTATCCGCTTTGTTCTCATCTTTTAATTTGAAACGCAAGCGGGTCGCACAATGCACCACGCTATTGACATTTTCTTTGCCGCCCACCGCATCGAGGACGCGAACGGCAATTTCTTTATTTGAACTCATTTTTTCAACACTCCTTTTTTAATAAAAAAACCCAGATTGAAAAAACGACCGTCCAACGAGTCTTTTCCTCGCTGACTGTTGTCTTTTCAATCTGGGTATTGCCTGCCTGACAGTAACAATCCGTTAATGATTGAATGTTAATTGGTTTGATCATTGACGACACGTTCGATATGGATCGTTAAGTAGATCATTTCTGATTCACCGATCGATTTGTCGTAGGTTTTGATCAAATATTCGTTGATCCGTTGAACCGTTTGAAACGCTTTAGGGTACTTCGATTGCACAAGGGCAAATAAAAATTCATCTTTTTCCCCCGAAAGTTCATCGCTTAAATAGCGCTGCGCAAAATACTGTAAATGCGTGGTGATCCGTTGATAGTTCAAGGAATCTGGGTTAAAGACTCGTCCATAAAAACGACTGATGATCGCCAATACGTCACGAACGATCTCTACCGCTTGCATCGTGGTTTCCATCGTACCATTTGCTTGTTCGCTATTGACGATATGAAAGGCGATAAAGCCAATTTCCGATTCCGGCAATGAAATCCCGAAGACTTTTTCAAAATAAGCAACGGCATCTGCTGCAACCGCATACTCTTTCGGATAAAATTTGCGGGTCTCAAACAACAATGGATTCGGCAGCTCAATGCCTTCACGTGCCCGAACTAGCGCATAATGGATATGATCGGTCAGTGTCAAATAAATATTTGGCGACAGCTCGATCCCCAATGACGCTTCTGCATCATCCACCACTTGCTTGACGGCTTCGACTTCTTCCACAGGAATGTCTGAAAACAATTGCTGAAACTGATTTGCGGTAAACGTATCCTTTAACACAAATTCTTTTTCGACAAAGGCTTCATCCACTGGATCGCCGACCTTCTTCTTAAACGCAATGCCACGACCCATATAGATCACTTCCTGACCGGCATCATTGGTCGAGATGACGACATTATTATTTAATATTTTCCCAATAACCATCGTTTTCCCTCACTCCAAAATAAAAAAACCTAGAATCTCCCCATTAGCGCGCTACGGTCAATTCTGGTTTTGCCTGCCGAACAGTAACAATCCTTGTAACTGAAAGAATAATAACACACCTCTGTGGCAGATGCAACCCTTTTCAATCAGAATTTCTGCAACGTGCTTTTCCTTTGTTATACCATTGAACAATTCTCCTTGCAACATCCTTCACTATCTAAATTGAGTTGTTTTTTAATAAAAAAAGGAACGGCTCAGCTGCAGCCATTCCTGATGTATCAGAGTTGCTTTCTTTGCTGTCCCATGCGCCGCTCTTTCATAGCCGTGCCTAACGTACCATAGGTGAAGACCGCGATCCCTAGCCAAATAAACGCAAAGGCGGAAAATTGGGCCAGTGAATAGGTTTCGTGAAACAAAAAGATGGCCAACAAAAGCATGATCGTCGGGTTGACGTATTGAATAAACCCAAGCGTAATGTAAGAAACATTTTTCGCGGCTTCCGCAAACAGCAACAGCGGAATAGCCGTCACGATCCCGGCACCCATCAATAAGAGATTGGTTTGCAAGGGATAATTCATAAAGCCGACGCTTGAAAATCCTAAAATATACACGAGCGCAAAGGGAAAAATCACCATCGTCTCGATCGTTAACCCAGTGACGGAACTAATAGGGATTCTTTTTTTGATCAAGCCATACGTACTAAAGGAAAAGGCCATGATCAGTGAGGCATAAGGAATCGTTCCTGTTTGAATCGACAATAAGATTACCCCGATACTTGCCAGCAGACACGCCAGCATGCCAGTACGACTAAGTCGTTCCTTCAAAAAAACGGTTGCTAACAAGACATTGACTAGCGGATTGATGTAATAGCCTAAGCTGGCTTGCATCACGTGGCCCGCACTCACCGCGAAGATAAAAGTGAACCAGTTGATGGAAATCAGCACAGACGCTAAAACGATCAGTCCAGCAAATGCTTTGTTCTTCCACAGCAGACGCGCTTCTTGTAAAAATTGCGTTTTCTTCCCGGAAAGCACGATAAACAACACCATAAAAACAAAGGACCACACGATTCGGTAGCACATCGTGGCTAACGGGGAAACCCCAACGATTATTTTCCAATATAGTGTGACCAAGCCCCATAATACATAGGCAGACAACCCAAAATAAACGCCTTTATTCTTCATTTTATCCCTGATTTTTTTCCATGAAAGCAAGTCTTTCCTGAAAAAAAATACTCCTCCTAAACCATAAGTTATCTTATTATATCGAATTTTTTGGTTTTTCATAGAGTTTCATGAAATAAATCAAGAAAAGCACCCTTCAAAGAAAGGTGCCCCTCTTTATTCCAGCGGTTCTTCCGCACCTTCCAGCCACACGGCTTCTGGTTTCTGATCTCGAATCAAAAATAGCCCCGTTGCAAACAGCAGACCAGAAGCGATCGTCATCAATAAGAAAGAAACATTCATCCCATGAAGCAGTGCACTCGTCCCCGTTAAGGTCGTGCTGTTTTGCGCCACACTATTCATGATCCCGACAAATAATGCTGTACCGATAGCGCCTGCCACCGTTCGCAAAGAAGTCAATAATGCTGTTCCATGCGCCGTCAACTGCGGCGGAATATTTTTATTTCCCCACGTCACGAAGGGCATCAACAAACAGCCTGTGGCGGCACAGCGCAGCATGTTCAAAACCACTGCTACCCAAATACCCGTGTGCATATGGATAAAATACATGCCGATGTTGCTCAAGACCAGTGAGCCGCCGCCAAAAAGCGTCAACAGACGGATGCCGACTTTGTCATAGATTCGCCCAGCCACGGGACTTAAGAAAGCCGAGACCAGAGAGCCTGGCAAAACGACTAATCCCGAGATCGTCGCTGATTTGCCTAAAATCGACTGCACGTATAGCGGCATCAGCATCGCCGAACCCATCAAGACCAAGTAAAGCATGATACTGCCAAAGACACTGATGGCATACTCTTTTGTTTTTAAGACCCGCAGATCCAAAAATGGAGTTTCCGCTCTTAACTGACGGAAGACAAAGAAGATCCCTGCTACCAAACCGAGCCCTAAGGTTCCTAAAACGGGTAAGCTGAAAAAGCCATAGCTGCCGATATTGCCAAAGCCTAAAGTAATCCCACCAAAGGCGAAGGCACTCAAAACAAAAGAGGTCTGATCAAATTTGCTGTTGCTTACTGGCAACACATCATCAAAAACCTTTATGGCCCAAATCAATGAGATCAAAACAATCACGGCAACGATATAAAAAATTGCATGCCAGTTCAACCGGTCCACGATCAGCCCGGCGATCGTCGGTGCGATCACGGGTGCCGCGGTGATTGAGAGTCCATACCAGCCCATCACGACACCGATGCGATTGATCGGATAGATCGATAAGAGGATCACTTGTGCCATCGCGGTCAAGATTCCATTGCCTACGGCCTGCAAAATACGAGCAAGCATCATGACTAGAAAATTGGGTGCTGTGGCACAAAGCAGCAAACCCACCAGAGCGATTCCTAATGCAGCGAGATAGAGCTTCTTGGTTGGCACACGATTCATAAGATATGCCGTCAAGGGCATAACGATCGCCATTGCCAAAGAATACCCGCTAGTCAGCCATTGGCCCGTAGTGACGGAAATCTGCAAGTCATTGACGATGGCGGGTAAAGCCGTCGTCAATGCGGTCGCCAACATGGATACGGCAATACATGTAATCATTAAATTAATAAAAATCAGCGTCCGCTGACGTTCCGTTCGTTGGACTGTTTCACTCAATCAATGTCCGCCTCCTTCTCAAGATAAAACTGTTCGATTTTTGCTAAGGCTTGACCAAAGGCTTGTTTTTCTTCTGCCGTCAAATAGGTCAACATTTCTTGGTGCGCCTTGCTGCGTTTTTCTTTCATTCGCTGTGCCTCTTCCTTGCCTGCTTCTGTCAGCGAAATCAAATGGCTGCGTTTATCTTTCGGATCGACTTCTTTTTGGATCAGCCCTTTTTCAGCCAGTTTCTTTAGTAGTTCGCCAGTGGATGTCGAACGAATCGCTAAATACGCGGCGAGATCTTTTTGGGTCAACGTGCCTTTTTCGTCCAATACCAGCAAACAATTGAACTGCCCCCGTCCCGGCATAAAGCGTCCATACTTTTGTTCCGCATACCGCCGATTTAATTTATACACTTCAAACAATCGTTCCACGATTTCTTGTTCGGAAACCATCGACCTTCAGCTCCTTTCGCCTCTTCACTATTTAGATAGGTACCTAGTTAAAAGTCCGCTCTCCATTTTACATAGGTACCTATCTATTGTCAAGTAAGGATTGACAATAGAGCGGGTACAGCAACCAAAAACAAAAAAAGCATTGAAACTTACGCTTCAATACTTTCCTCGTGGTTCTTTTTCTCCGCAAACTCTGCCAGCAGTTGCCGAACTTCATCCGTTGATTTGGTATTCATCAATTTTGCTCGCAAATCACTGGCTCCTGGGAAGCCTTTGACATAGATTTTAAAGAAACGATGCAATCCTGCGATCGAGCGTGGCACCATTTTGGCGTAATGATCCTGTAAGTCTAATTGCAGCTGTAGCAAGCCTAATAGCTCTTCTGAGGTATGCTCTTTCGGTTCTTTTTCAAAGGCATAGGGATTCTTGAAAATACCCCGACCGATCATGATTCCGTCTACGCCATATTTTTCTGCTAGCTCTAAACCTTTGGTACGATCAGGGATATCGCCGTTGATCGTCAGCTTCGTTTGTGGGGCGATTCTATCCCGCAAGGCAACCACTTCAGGAATCAATTCCCAATGGGCATCGACCTTGCTCATTTCTTTACGGGTTCGCAAATGGATCGAAAGGTTGGCAATATCCTGTTGTAGGACATGGGTCAACCAGGCTTCCATTTCCCCTAGTTCGGTATAGCCCAAACGCGTCTTGACGCTGACCGGCAAGCCGCCAGCTTTGGCTGCTTGGATCAGCTCAGCAGCAACTTCTGGTCGCAAGATTAAGCCGCTGCCTTTGCCTCGTCCGGCAACGTTTGGCACTGGACAGCCCATATTTAAGTCAATCCCTTTAAAGCCCATCTCGGCTAATCCGATACTCATTTCACGGAAATACTCTGGCTTGTCTCCCCAAATGTGGGCTACCATCGGTTGCTCATCTTCGGTGAAGACTAAACGTCCCCGCACACTGTCGCGTCCTTCTGGATGACAGTAACTATCGGAGTTGGTAAATTCCGTAAAGAAAACATCTGGTGCGCCGGCAGCTTGAACGACATGCCGAAAAACGACATCGGTGACATCTTCCATTGGTGCTAGAATAAAAAAAGGCTTCGGCAATTCAGCCCAAAAATTTGTTGTCATGATTTACGCTCCATTTCTTTGTCCAAGGATCTTATTTTATGACCCCACTTGCAAAACAAACCCCATTATACTAAGAATGCGTCAAAGAAGCAAAAGAGCAAGACGACACCCGCCGGTGCTTCGCCTTGCTCTTTTGCAACAGACGCTTAATACTGCCGAATAACTGGTGGTTCGTAAGCTTGAATAAAGACTTCCAGCTCCTGGGTTGTTTGCGCAAAACCGATTTTTTCGCGATCGGCCTGCGTCAAGAACTCATTTTCCACCATGTTGTCATACAAGGCTCTCGTTGCGCGGTAAAAGTTGTTCACATCATAAAAAGCACAAGGATTCGGGTTTTGACCGATTCTTGACCACGAGATCATCTCCGTGATTTCTTCCAGCGTCCCGGGACCACCTGGCAGTGCGACAAACGCCTGCGACAATTCGAACATTTTTCGTTTTCTTTCTGACATCGTCTCGACGACATGGAGTTCGGTCAATCCAGGATGTGCTAGTTCCCGATCTTTTAAAAAGGTTGGGATCACCCCGATCACCTGACCGCCATTTTCTAAGACAGCATCTGCCAGCACGCCCATCAAGCCCGCTTTTCCGCCGCCATAGACCAGCGTATTTTGCCGTGAAGCGATCCACTGCCCCAATTCTTGGGCGGCTGTTGCAAAACTAGGTTCATTACCGACACTGGCACCACAATAGACTGCAATTTTCATAAAACTCTCCATCATCCTTCTCAATCATTTTGAAATAGTATATCATGATTCTGATAAAGGTTCTGGGAAAGGATGGAAAAAAAATTATGAACATTGAGGAATATCAACGATTTATCAGTGACTTCTACAAAGCCCGCAACTGGTATCAATATGATCCGTTTATTCGGGCGAATTTTTTAGCAGAAGAAGTCGGGGAAGTGAGCCGTGCCATTCGGACATTGGAGATTGGCCGTGACCGTCCCGATGAACAAGAAGGCTTGCCGGAAGAAAAACTGGCAAATCTGACGGAAGAATTGGGCGATGTACTGGATAACTTATTTATTCTCGCCGATAAATACGATATTTCTCTGGAAACAATCATGCAAAAACACAAAGAAAAGCTTTTGTCTCGCTATCAAATGAACCAAGAGACAGAAAAAAACAGCTAACGGGCTACTTGTTGCGTAACGGGCAGCGGCAAAGGTTGCTTTTCCCAAATACAAAAAACCAACGTTTCTGTGGTCAATCGGCCAGTGAAACGTTGATTTTCTTCTATTATATAAAAAGTTGGTTCTCCTTTTTATGGGAATAGGAGGTGTTTATTGTGCCATTTGCTCTACCAGTTCTTCCAAACCAGTCAAGGCTTGGTAGCCGTAGCCAAAGAGATAATTGTAGTCCATGCTGTAGACTTGTTTGTTTTTGATGGCTTTCATGCTAGAGAGTTTGTCGTTTTTGTATAAGCCTTCAATGATTTCTTGGCCGGAAACACTGCCTTCGATCGTTGACCAGTCGCCGACGATCAAGACATCGGGATCCGTTTCGATCAAAGTTTCGACACTGACTTCCCCTGAATAGTCTTGAAACACATTGTTCAGTTTGATCATATCAAAGTTGCTATTGAAAAAAGACTCATCTTGAGCGGCATAGACACTGACAACACTAGGATCAGACATAAAGAGATGGGCAAAGGTTTGCTCTTCTTTGTCTGCTACTTTTTCTTCCAAGGCACTCTGACGATCCTTTAATTCTTTTTCAAAAGCAGCGGCTGCCTCAGGGACATTGAAGAGCTTACCAAGGTTTTCAATGTCTTGATAAACAGAATCAAACGTCGCCCCAGTGACAGAGGTTTCTTGGACATAAGTCGGAATGCCCATCTCGTTCAAGGAATCAACGGTGCCGACGCCCCAATCTTGGTTATCGAAAAGTCCCCCGCGGCCAAAAATCAAATCTGGATCCACACTTAAGGCTGTTTCTTTACTGATATAGTCGCTGCCCAGGTCGTTGAGTTCTGCGTAATCAGCAGCAACTTCCTCATCAGCGGCACCAAAGGTTGCACCGACACCCGCAATCTGATCCTTGAGGCCGAGATGCAGCAGCAATTCCGCTGCTGGTCGTGTGTTGGCAACGACTTTTTTTGGTGCCTCATTAAAGGTTTGATCCTTGGCGGTCCATTGCGTGCCGCCTTCTGCTTTGGTGTAGTTGCTGATGGTTAAGGGATACGTACTTTCTGCCTGTGAGGAAGAAGCCGAAGTTCCTTCATCCTTCGTATTGCCGCAAGCGCTTAATGTAAAGACTGCCAATCCTACCCCAATCATTTTTCCCCATTTATTCATCTGTTTGCTCCTTTTCAAAATAATAATGAAACCCTAATCCGCTTGTGATCGGATGATGGTAAATACTGCATTTCACGCCATAGATTTCTTCGATCAGTTCTTCTGTCAGCAGCGTTTCTGGTTCGCCATACCCTACGACCCGACCATCTTTTAAGGCATAGATAATGTCGCAATAGTTGGCTGCTTGTTCCAAATTATGCAGCGCCGCCAACAAGCCAATCTTCAGATGCTTGACGGTCTCTAAGATTTCCAGCTGGTAACGGATATCCAAATGATTGGTCGGCTCATCGAGAATCATAAATTTCGGTTCTTGGGTGATGGCACGAGCAAGGACGACCCGCTGTTTTTCGCCTCCTGATAATGAGAGGTAGCTGCGTTTTCTGTAGGCACTTAGCCCTGTTTTGGCTAAGGCTTCGGTGACCAGTTCATGGTCGGCTTTGGTGTCTTGTTCCAACAACCCCTTGTGGGGCGTGCGGCCTAAAAGCACCATCTGTTCTACTGTTAAATCAAAGCTCAACTCATTGAATTGACTGACGACGCTGACTTGCTGGGCGACTTTTTTTTCGGAACTTTTCAAAATATTCGTCTCACCCAGATAAATTTCGCCGCTGTCTGGTTTCAACGTTTTGTAGATGGCTTTTAACAACGTGGACTTCCCACTGCCATTAGACCCAATCAAACCGACAAATTGCCCTTGTGCGGTTTGGACGGAGATGTCTTTTAGAATCTGCTGATCCCCGATCGTCAGATTGAGCTTTTCAACTGCCAATTTCATCTCGTCACCCCCCAAAGTTGTATTGTCGTTTGACAATGATATAGATAAAGATCGGTGCGCCAATCAGCGCTGTAATGATCCCGATCGGCAGTTCGACTCCTTGCAGGGTCGAGCGGGCGATCACATCCGCCCAAATCAAAAACAACGCGCCTGTCAAAGCGGTCAAAGGCATCAACAGGCGATGATCCGAGCCGCTGACTCCACGTACGATATGAGGAATGATCAAGCCGACAAAGCCGATCATCCCAGAATTCGCAACGATGATACTAGTTAATAGCGCTGCTAGCAGCATGTAAAAACGCCGATAGAAGGTCAGCTTGACCCCTAAGGTGGAAGCAACTTCATCCCCCAGCAAAAGCGTATTCAAAACACGGTATTGCGTCAGGAAGAACAGCGTGATCAAAGAAACCAGAACCACGATAAAGCCCAATTTGTTCCAAGAAGCCGAGGCTAGGCTGCCCATCGACCAAAACGCTACGGTCTTCATCCCTTCTGCATTGCTAGCCAG
This sequence comes from Enterococcus sp. NPDC086594, assembly GCF_044746145.1. NCBI lineage: Bacteria > Bacillati > Bacillota > Bacilli > Lactobacillales > Enterococcaceae > Enterococcus > Enterococcus sp. NPDC086594. The sequence continues at coordinate 62,721 of NZ_JBIVBP010000009.1, read as the reverse complement.
ATAGATGATCAAGTTTGAAACAGAGCTACATAAGGCACTGACGATCGTCCCCGACAGCACAAGTTTTGTGGAAGTCATTTTCCCACCGATACTGGCAAGCAGCAGCACCAAAATAGTCGCAATCCCCGCTCCTGCAAAGGCGCCAAACGATAAGCCCAGCTGCAAGACTAGCGCCGAGCCGCCAAAACCGACTAAGATGGCAAAGGTCGCCCCTAAGGATGCGCCGGAAGAGATCCCTAGGATATATGGATCTGCCAGCGGATTTTGGACCACTGCCTGCATCACTGCCCCGCTGATCGCTAACCCCATCCCCACAAAAATAGAAAGCAAGACCCGCGGTGCCCGAACAAACCAGACGATATTGATGTTTGCGTCTGAAATGCCTGAAAGATCACCAACCAACCCGTGGCTGATTTTATAGAAGAGAATTTGGTAAACTTCGCCAAGGGTGATATTGGCTTGTCCGTTTGCCAAAGCAACTCCTGCAGATAAGAGAATGGCGACAACTAAAACACAGCAAATGATTGTCGACACCATCCAACGATTTGATTTAATCAACCCTACCGACATGTGATTCTCCTTTATTCAGCACGAACTCCTCTGATTTCACAGCAAAAACAACCTGAGTGTTGCCTCGCCGCCATCATAAAAGAAGCATCTGTGCGTTTTTTCGCTTATAAAAGTTCTTCTCATGAAAAGCGCCAAAGCCATGTGCTACTTTGACATCTATTTGCAAATGAGAATCACTCTCAATGAATAGAGTCATTATAAGGAACCTTTTGTGAAATGTAAATAATTTTCTGAAAATTTCCTTAAATAAGAGTTATTCTAATGTTCGTGATTGATTGGGCATTTTCCTTTCCATTGACCTATCGAAAACACGGTACCCGTGAAGAAGCAAATTCTTCGGCAAAATAATCCAGTTTTTTTAATGATGAAAAAAGACAGACTTCATTTCGTACGAAGTCTGTCTCCAGTCTGAAGCCTATGCTTAGGCAGGCTTGTTCTTGCTAGCTTCCCTTTGTTAGCACGTGAAACCTATGCGTTGCCAAGGATTTGCTGATTCAACGAAATCATCTCCAAAAGACCTTGAGCGGCTTCACTGCCTTTATTGCCGGCTTTGGTTCCCGCTCGTTCAACGGCTTGTTCAATCGTTTCAGTCGTCAATACACCAAACATGATCGGAATGTCGGCATTCAGACCAATTTGGGCTACGCCTTTCGCCACTTCGTTTGAGATCAATTCATAGTGGGTCGTTGCTCCGCGAATCAAGGCACCTAATGTCACGATCCCATCGTATTGTTTGTGGTCAACGATTTTTTTGGTAATATACGGAATCTCATAAGCACCTGGTACCCAATACACATCGATGTTTTCTGCTTTGACTCCATGACGCACCAAATTGTCTTTGGCGCCTTCCACTAACTTGGAAGTGATAAACTCGTTGAATCGTGAAACCACGATCCCTACTTTGACTGCCTCTCCCTGAAACGTTCCTTCAAATACTGTCATCGCTCATTCTCCTTTGGTTGATTAAATAGATAGGTAATGGTGAAACTTTTCTTTCTTCGTTTTCAAATAGCTGCTGTTTTCTTTATGCACAGGCATCTCCAGCGGTACCCGTGCTACTACCTTGATCCCTAAGCTTTCTAATTCCTTCACCTTGTCAGGGTTGTTGGTCATCAGTTGAATCTCCTGCACTTCTAAGGAACGTAAAACATCGGCAGCAAACGTGTAATGACGGGCATCTGCTGCAAACCCTAATGCAATATTTGCTTCATACGTATCCATGCCTTGTTCCTGCAGCTGGTAGGCACGGAGCTTGTTCCGCAAGCCAATACCGCGGCCTTCTTGGCGTAGATACAAAATCGCACCACGGCCTTTTGCCTCGATCTGCCGCATCGCTTCTTGCAGCTGTTCGCCACAATCACAGCGATGAGAGCCGAAGACGTCGCCTGTTAAACACTCTGAATGGATCCGTAGTAACAGCGGCTCGGTAGTATGTTGAATCTCGCCTTTGGCTAGTAAAAGGTGTTCATTGCCGAATTCATCTTCAAATAAGGTCAATTGGAACGCCCCATAAGCCGTTGGCAGATCCACCGTGATAGGTGCAGTTCCTCGTAGATATTCCGCCAACTCATCAATGGTCAAAAACGGCAGCTGCCATTTTTCTGCTAATTTTTTCAATTCTGGGACCCGAGCCATCGTGCCATCTTCATTTAAAATCTCACAAATGTAGGCTGCTTCCACGCTGCCAGCAAGCTTTGCTAAATCCACAGCCGCTTCTGTATGTCCTCTGCGTTCCAACACGCCGCCAGGTTGAGCGGTCAATGGGAAGATATGGCCAGGGCGATAAAAATCCGCAGCCTGTGACGCAGGATCAGCCAACTTTTCAATCGTCACTGCCCGGTCTTTCGCAGAAATTCCTGTACTCGTCGTCACGTGATCGACACTGATGGTAAACGCGGTGCCAAAGGCATCCGTATTATTGGCGGTCATCTCAGGCAATGCCAGCTTTTCAGCGATCGCTTGTGAGATGGGTGCACAGATCAAGCCGCGGCCATAAGTCGCCATAAAATTGACAGATTCTGGCGTTGCGTATTCAGCGATCCCAATCAAATCTCCTTCTGATTCCCGATTTTCATCATCGGCGACAATCACTAAGCCGCCCTTTTTTAACCATTCCACTGCTTGTTCTACTTTATGCATCGTCTGCCTTCTTTCATTTTCGTTGGTATTTGACATATTTCCCGATCATATCCGTCTCGATATTGACCCACTCCCCTTGTTTCAACTGCCCCAGCGTCGTCTGGTCTTTGGAATGGGGGATCAAGCTAACGGAAAATGCCTGTGCCGTCGTCTGGGTAACCGTCAAACTGACGCCATTGATCGCAATCGACCCTTGCGGAATGATTTCCCCTTGCACACTGACAGGATAAGCAAACGTCAAGATCAAGGCATTTTCCAACTGCTTTTTCTGGATCAAACGGGTCGTTACATCAATGTGGCCAGCGACAAAGTGGCCTTCAAAGCGCTGCGTTGCTGCCATCGCTCGCTCCAAATTGACTTCGGCACCTACCGAGAGTTGTTTAAAGGTCGTTCGTTGAAAGGTTTCCGGCATGATATCCACCGTAAACGTCGTCGTTTGTTTGGCGATCGCCGTCAAACACGTACCATTGATCGCCATACTGTCTCCAATCTGGTAATCCGCCAGCAAGCCTTCCGACGCACTGCAGGTTAGCTGGATCGTGCGGCTTTGCTTGCGGATCTCTTTGATGCGGCCTTTTTCCTGAATCAATCCTGTGAACATTCCTCTTGTCTCCTTCCTCGGATGCAAACATCTTCCCCAACTGCTGTCACCGTCACCTCTGTTAGCTGCTGCAGCTGTTTCGGGGTACGTTCACTAGTAAAACTTGCGAGACTATTGCCCCCAAGAAACTTTGGCGCCACATAGGTAATGCTTTCTTGCCACAGTCCGCTGGCTAAAAAGGCATCATGGATCGCAGCGCCTCCCTCCACGTAAAGCGATTGGACCTGTCGTGTGGCAAGCTCCTTCAACAATGCAGCGATCGTCAACTCTTCCAGCTGGATCACTGAGACATGCGCTGGCAAATCACTGACAGCTGCCTGCTGCGTAAAAATCCACACAGGTGCCGAATCGTCGGCAAACAGTGCCAATTGGGGTTGCGACAGCGTTCGTCCCCGACGGTCTACCACGATGCGAATCGGCGGAAAGCTGGTTTCAATCGTGGTCAATAAGGTGGGATCATCTGTCAACACCGTCTGACTGCCCACTAAGATCCCTTGGTAGTCCCCACGTTCTTGATGAACGTTTTGCCAAACCGCTGAACCAGTGATCGCATTGCGGGTCTGCGCATCATGAGCGATCCGACCATCTAAAGTGATCGCTTGCTTCAATGCCACGTAAGGTAGCTGATGCTGATGGTAAAAATTATAGTGTGGATTCAAACGGCGCACTTCTGTTTCTTCGATACCCACCAACACTTCGATGCCCTGATTTTCTAAAAAGCGCTTGCCTTGTCCAGCCACGATCGGGTTAGGGTCTAACTGGCCGACGACTACTTTTTTGATGCCGCTGTCGATGATCAGCTGGGTGCAAGGCGGCTGTTTTCCTTGATGGTTGCAAGGTTCTAACGTCACGTATAAAGTCGAATTGATTAGGTCTTCGGAGGAATGGCATTGTTCGATGGCGTTTCGTTCCGCATGGGGCTGCCCATAGACTAAGTGAGCCCCTTTGGCAATGACCCGTTGCTCTTTGACGATCACAGCGCCCACTAGCGGATTGGTAAAGGTTTGGTAACGCCCTTTTTTGGCTTCTGCGATCGCCAAACGCATGTATTCGTTATGCATCTTCCTTCCTCCTTTCAATAAAAAAATGCCTCGTGAGAATCTCACGAGGCATAGACAAACAAGACCGGCAAAAAATCAATTTTAGACGCACTGCGCCCCTTGAAATTTTGTGGTTTTTCTTCTCCCATCCAGACTTTCACTGTCGGTGCCAGATTCACACTGGCTCCACCGCATAGCTATGCGGGTCACGGACTTCAAGCATTGTACTTGTCACCGTCGGTCGGGAATTACACCCTGCCCCGAAGAATACTATTCAATTCATGTGCATTTTAGCCCGACCATTTTTGTTTGTCAATAGGCCTGATTACAAGCCAATAGGAATTCCTCTTGGCTTTTTCTTTTGGCAATCCCAAAGAAGCGACAGCAGAAATCCCTTGTCGTTCCGCCATTTTCCTAAGCTGCAGCAAGGCGATTTTGCCTGTAAAAAAATACGAGAAAACCTAGGTTAAATATTTTTTCTCGAACGAAGCCATTTATCGAACTCCGTCACGAGTAAGACGACCATCCCAGAAGCTGCTGAGATGACCCAGCCGATCAAGGACATGTCCTCCGTATGAAAGGCGCTTTGCATAAATGGAACATAGGTCAATAACAGTTGCAGAACCAGCATTACACCAATGATCACGAACGCTTTTGGATTGGTGAAGGAAGCTTTAGAAAACGCTGGTGCACTGGTACGGATGTTGAACAAATAGAAAATCTTACTCAAGACCACGATATTGACCATCATGGTACTGGCAACGGCTTCGCTGACGCCTTGCAGCAAGAGCCAGTCATGAGCGATCAAACTGATGACTGCCATCAAGATCGACACATACGCCATCTGCCAAATATCGTGACGATTCAACAATTTATTGCCTGTCTTTCGCGGCTTGCGGCTCATGATCCCAGACTCTGCTGGTTCAAAGATAAACGCAAACTGGATCGTAATAGCAGAAACCATGTTGATCCACAGCAGTTGTGTCGCCTGCAGCGGCAATTCTTTTTGCATCATGATCGTAAAGGCAATGATCAGCCCTTCGGCAAAAGATGTCGGCAACAGAAACAGAATGCTCTTTTTGATGTTGTCATAGATCCTGCGTCCTTCGCGAATCGCTAAGGACATGGTACCGAAATTGTCATCGGTCAAGATCATATCAGCAGAATCTTTGGCTACATCCGTGCCGCTGATCCCCATCGCTACACCGATATCCGCCCGCTTCAACGCCGGGGCATCGTTAACGCCGTCCCCTGTCATCGCCGTGACTTTGCCTTTGGCTTGTAGCGCTTTGATAATGTCCAATTTATTTTTCGGCGTGGTTCGTGCAAAGACTTGATTCGTCAAGGCAGCATCTTGAAATTCAGCTTCACTCATCTGATCCAACTCGGCACCTGTCACGACGTGAATCTCATCCGCTAAGCCAAGCTTTTCCCCAATCGCTTTGGCGGTCAGAGGGTGATCCCCAGTAATCATTTTCACTTGAACACCGGCTTGGTTCATTTCCTTCAGGGAGGCAATCACTTCTTCTCGCGGCGGATCGATGATCCCGGCGATCCCTAGTAATTGTAGCCCTTGCTCAAAAATCGTTTCATCAATGTGATCAATCGAAACTTTCTGATAGCCCACCGCTACCACTCGTTTGCCTTCTGCCGACAAGCGGCGAACATGACCTGTCCAATAGGCTTCATTAGAAGGTGCCGCTTGTTTTTGCACCATTTCAAACAATTTATCTGGGGAGCCTTTAACAAATAGCAAGCGTTCCCCCGCAGGGTTTGCCACTAGTTTCGCCATGTAGCGGTTGTCCGAATCAAAGGGCAGCATATCCAGCTCTTGGTAAGCAGGTGCTTGCGGATAGGCAAATTGCTTATGATACAGCGTCAAAAAGGAGCCGTCTGTTGGTTCCCCATTGATCGTCCAGTGATTTCCTTCTGGCACCAATACCGTATCGTTGGCTTCGTAGCCAGCTTCCAAAAACAACTGCAAGATGTCTTGCGTGCGAACGTCCTCCTGCTTTGGACGAATCACGCCCACCGGCGCATAGCCGTCACCCGTCACTTCATATTCCTGCTCAGCCAATACGATGTCTTTGACCGTCATTTCATTTTTGGTCAGGGTACCGGTCTTATCCGTCGCGATCACATCCACTGAGCCTAGCGTTTCAACCGCCGGCAGTGTTTTGATGATGGTGTGCTTGTTTTTTGCCATGTCGCTGACACCCATCGCCAAAACCACCGATGTCGTTGCTGGCAATCCTTCTGGGATCGAGCCGACGATCATGGTGACGACGGCTAAGGACAAGACAGAGATCGCGTAGGTTTGCTGGAACAAACTGACGATAAACAGCAAGACCGCCACGCCCATGATCACATAGGTGATGCCTTTCCCCAGCCCATCGATTTCTTTCATCAACGGCGTTTTTCGTTCTTCCGTTTGATTGACTTCTGTGGAGATTTTCCCGATCTCAGTCGTGGCGCCGGTAGCGATCACGATTCCTTTCCCGCTTCCTGACGTCACGGAAGTCGAAGCAAACGCCAAATTCCGTTGTTCTGCTAATGGGGTTGCTTCATCCACTAAGGCATCTGTTATTTTTTCCACCGAATCGGCTTCACCAGTCAAGGCGGATTCTTGGATACGCAAGTTGTCGGCTTCGATGATCCGCAGATCCGCAGGCACATTGTCACCGGCTTCTAAGAATACAACATCCCCCGGAACGACTTCGGCAGCTGGAATGTCTTGCCGAATCCCATTCCGATAGACCGTGGCTTCTGCTGATAGCATCTCTTTGATCCGCTCTAACGCATCGGAAGCATTTGCTTCTTGGTAATAACCGATCAACGCATTGACCAGTACGACGATGCCAATGATCACGGCATCAGAGAAATGCCCCATCAGCAGCGTTAAGATGGCGGAGAAAATCAAAATGTAGATGATCGTGTTATGGAATTGCCGCAGCAGCAACCGCCACTTGGCGGTTTTTTTAATCGCTAATTGGTTCAATCCGTAGGTTTCTAACCGCTCGGTTACTTGCGCCTCAGTCAATCCCTGATCGATAGAGGGCACCTGATACTGTTCGATTGTTTCTGACACTGATAATTGAAACTCTTTTTTATTCATTTATTCTTCTTCCTTTTCTTTTTTCATTGATGGATAACGCAAATAAGCCCCTTATTTAGAAACTACTCCTAAATAACGCGCTGTTGTTGGTCTCCTATTCAATTAAAAAGTAAGGCAAGTCAAAATAGTGTTTCTGCTCACCGTCACTCGAGTCGCTTGACATTCGTTTACCACCCCCTCTAAAGTTAGCAATAAGCGTAACAAACTATTTTTCCAAAGTCAAGAGTCATCGCTTTCATAGCAATGAAGGGGCATCTCAAAGTTTTACGAAAAAAAAGCCGCACGACAACGATTCGCTGCCGTGCAGTTCCTTCAGTACATTCTCTTCAAGCCCAAAGGCACGCCTTAAAGCTGATCCAGTGCCTCGCTGATCGGTGTTTCTCCTGCTTGGACTTTGATGACTTTTTGATAAGTTGCTGGACGTTCCAGCATTTCACCTAACAAGACGGCGACATCCTCGATCGGGATCGCACCAGAGGTCGTTTCACTGATCTCGATCAAACTAGATCCTGGTGTTTCTTTCAACGCACCCGGCTGCAAAATCGTATAGTCTAGTGCGGTATTGTCGATCAGCCAGCGATCAGAGAAAAATTTGGCGATCGTGTAATCCATCAATGACGCCATGCCTTCCCTTTGCCACTGTTCAGGTTCTAAGGCATAGGCTGAGCTAAGGTGGATGTAGCGCTTGATTCCTTTTGATTCAGCGGCTTGCATCACTTTGACCGCACCATACAGATCAGATTGCAGCAAGTCTTTGCCTCGGGAACCCGCCACGAAGTATACCGCTTCCGCATCTGCGAATTTGGCCGCCATCTCTTCCGGTTCCGTGTGTAAATCAAAGAACACGGGCTTGATATTCTCCGTTTCTGTGATTTTCTCACTGCTGCGCGCACCAGCATAAACGATGTGTCCTTGTTTTTCTAGAAAGGCGATCAATTTTTGGCCCACCCGTCCGGTAGCACCAACGACAAAAATCTTCATTTTCTTTACTCCTCTCGACTCTTTTTCCAACTCTTGCTAGTATCATCGTAGGACAAAAACCTAGATCCAACAACTATTCTGTTTCTAAACGAAGGAGAAAAAGGCACAGCACAAACCAATTCTTGCTATTTTTCCCCATAGAAACCCATGTTTTTAAAAAAACACCCAAAAAAATGAAAAAAATTTTCTCAAACGATTGACAAAGCCTTGACTCTTTTGTAGACTAGGTAGAAATAATTTAAATATTTAGAAAATTCCAAATAAAGAAAAGGACGGTGGCGTATATGACCCGCACCAATGTTAGCAAACGAATTATTTTATTATTATAGCCGGGACTGTTTGATTTATACATTCAAAGAGTCCCTATTCACATTGCATCCAAAAAGAAGATCAACTTCTTGAGATGGAGTGTTTTTTTATACCCATTTTCAAGGAAGCGGCCTTTTGCAGGCTGACACATTGATGTCAGATAGATCCGAAAACGCTCGTTGAACAACTGCTGCCGATTCCCCACGGTTATGCACTGCACTTATTCTAAAGACCCCTTCTGTTTGAACACTTGATTGGTCATGCAGAAAAAGGAAGGATGATTTTTTCTTATGAAAACCGTCAACACGATCGCTGCTTTTGTAAACAAGTATTTGATCTATATCATGATTTTATTGATGATCGTCTCTTATTTTTTCCCGCAACCCTTCTTATGGATTCCGCCTCGTACAACGATTCTTCTGAGCATCATCATGTTTTGTATGGGGATGACTTTAAACGTTGCTGCTTTTAAAATGGTCGTCTTACAGCCTAAAGCATTCATCTTAGGAGTGCTTTTCCAGTTCACCATCAGTCCTTTGGTTGCTTACGGCTTAGCGCAGCTGTTTGGTCTTTCTTCCGGTTTGATCATCGGGTTTGTCCTACTAGGTTGCGTTTCTGGTGGAACCGCCAGCAATGTCATGACCTTTATCGGCAAAGGCGATGTCGCCCTCACCGTTTCCATGACCACGGTATCGACCTTGTTAGCGACCGTCGTTACCCCCTTTTTGGTTTACATCTTGGCTGGTCAGTATACTGAGATCTCCTTCTGGGAAATGCTCTTGTCTGTATTGCAGATGGTGCTTTTGCCGATCATTTTAGGGGTGATCGTCCACAAACTCATTGCCAAGCACATCGAGCGATTTCTGCAATCATTTGTGTTGATTTCTTCCGTTAGTATCTTATTGATCGTTGCCGGAACTGTCGCTCGCAACGGTGCCGTCATCGTCCAATCTGGCTTGATCGTGATTTTCTTAGTCTTGCTCCATAACTTGATCGGCTACGGTGCAGGCTATGGTCTGAGCCGTGTGATGGGCGTCAGTGCCACCCAAGCCAAATCCATCATGTTTCAATTAGGAATGAAAAATACCGGCCTAGCGATCTCGTTAGCCAATGCCCACTTTGCCGCCATTGCTGCAGCCGTTACCCCTGCCGCAGTCGGCATGGTGATCCATCAAATTACCGGACCAATTTTAGCCAATCTCGTGGCCAAGAAAGAAGGAAAACAGTATGAGTCAAAGTATCTTTTTGCCAAACTACACAATCGGGGCGGACGCCTACGAAAAAGTAAATGAGATCGTAAAACCATACGGCACCAATGCCGTGATCATCGGCGGAAAAACCGCCCTTGAAAAAGCCGAAGACAAGATCAAAGCCGGTTTAACGTCAGCAGTCAAAGTGACGGATACCTTGTGGTACGGCGGCAACTCGACCTATGAAAACGTCGATCAGCTGTTAGCCAATCCAAGCGTCCAAGCCGCCGATGTTCTATTCGCCGTTGGCGGCGGCCGCGTTTGCGATACCGTCAAAGTGGTTGGAGAAAAAGCAGGCAAACCAGTCTTCACCTTTCCAACGATCGGCTCCAACTGCTCACCAGTCACCGCGGTCTGTGTCATCTATAAAGAAAACGGCGAGATGCAAGGGCTGTTTTTCCCTTCGCAACCACCGACCCATGCCTTTATCGACAGTGAGATCATCGCCCAGGCCCCCGACAAGTACTTATGGGCAGGAATCGGCGATGCCCTCTCCAAAGAGATCGAATCGACGTTTTCAGCGCGGGGCGATGAGTTAGACTACACCGATGGGTTAGGCATCCAAATCGGCAAAATGTGCACGGAACGCTTATTGCAATACGGCACACAAGCCTTGAAAGACAGTGCCGCCAATCAGCCATCTTATGCCATTGAGCAAGTCGTCTTGGATATCATCGTGACTACCGGCTTAGTTTCCGTCTTAGTCATCAATGATTACAACTCCGCCCTTGCCCATTCCTTTTACTACGGAACGACCGTTTTGGAAAAAATGGAAGACTATTTGCATGGTGCTTCCGTTAGTTACGGTGTTTTGGCCTTGTTGCAGCTCGATCAGCAAGAGGCCCTCTTCCAGCGCATCTACGCCTTTATGAAGGAAAACAAACTGCCGGTTTGCTTAGCAGATATGGGTCTTAACGCCACCAGCGACCTTGAGGCAATCTTAGATAAAGCAATGACCACCAATGATATCGTCCACGTGCCTTATGAGATCACGCGAGAAATGTTCAAACAAGCAATCTTAGACGTAGAAGCCTACCATGCCAAACAAAACCAAGCGTCATTGGCAGCTGCGAATTAAATGAAGCCCTCCAGCAATTCGTTGCTGGAGGGTTTTTGTATGGCCTTTTTTTCTCTTACGTTTGATTGCAGTCGGTTTGGATTTCATAAAAAATATTCATAGCAAGTTAATACGATACTACTCATTATCTAGGTCTTTAGAAAATATTAAAAAGCACAATCAGCCTATGATACGACTGAGAGACTGCTTACCTCCCTAATTATCTACTTGTGAATAAAAGCGCATGAAAAAGCAATCCTTGTTATACTTATAAATAACACGAAGTCCTTAGGAAAAGGAGGAACCCTCATGACCCGTTACCAACGATTTCGCTTTGCTCATTTAGGCGCTCTTTGGATGCTGGGCTTACTCCTCACTGGCTGCAGTGCGGATACAGCACCGATTGAAGAACAACCGACTACCAACACCGCCACTTCTTCTGAACCTGCGGTTTCCTATGAAACCTTTCCACTGCCGCAACCGATCTTAGACGGGGAAACCAGTGTGGCGGAAGCTCTCTTCGAGCGGCGCTCGCAACGAGATTTTCAAGACACTGAGCTAACACAAGAACAGCTGGCACAGCTTTTATGGGCCGCTGCCGGTGTCACTACAGAAGATGGTCGCCGGACAGCGCCTTCGGCTGGTGCCTTGTATCCCTTAGACCTCTATGTCGTGGTCACACAGGTAACGGGGCTTGAGCCAGGGCTTTATCTGTATCAACCTGAGCAACATGCCTTAGAAAAAATCCTTGCTGGTGATTTTCGGACCGCATTGGCGGAAGGTTCGTTGGATCAGCAAGCGATCCAACGGGCACCTGCCACATTGCTTTATACAGTGGTTTATGAACGACTGATTGAGCGCTATGGGGACCGAGGAATCGAACGCTATGCCTATATCGAAGTCGGTCATTCCGCCCAAAACGTCCTTTTACAAGCCCAAGCGTTAGGCTTAGGCGCTGTGCCGATCGGCGCCTTCACGGATCATGAACTCAAAGAATTATTACAACTGCCGACGGAAAATGAACCCCGCTATTTGATTCCAGTGGGGGTTATTGAGTAGCGCTACTGAATAACAGAGCCTATTTTCGTAGGATTGTCAGTCTTTCATTAGAAAACGGCAACTGGCAAGGTTGATTTTCCCAGCAAAACCAGTAGAATCGAAAAACCACCTGCAAAAACAGCAGGTGGTTTTTCGATGGACTTACAGTTTGTATGATCGGACTTCTTCTGGTATTTCTTCTAGCGGCAACTCTTTTACTACCGCCTCGGTACCTGCTGCCATCGCTGTATCGTAGTACCAGCATTTGTATTTGATCGTATTCATCGTTTCTTGCAAGGCTGCCATTTGCTTGGTGACTTCTTCCAAACGTTCATGAAACAGCTGCTGTCGTTTCTGCAAAGACGCATCGCCTTCTTCGCCCCAATCCAAGAAATTCTTGATGTCTTTGATGGGCATGCCGGTATTCTTCAAACAATCGATCACTTTGATCGTCGCTACTTCTTTTTCTGAAAACACCCGAATGCCGCCATTGCTACGGGCCATATTCGGAAACATTCCTTCTCGATCGTAGTAACGTAGTGTCGAGATGGGGATGTTAGTCGTTTTTGATACTTCACCAATCGAGTAACTCACTTGCATCGCTCCTAAAAAAAATTTTGTTTCTCCCTTGACCTAAACCTAACTTCAGGTTCTACAATAAAAATACACCGCAAGCACTGTACTGTCAATCACCCGTCATCTCGCAGGTTTGGGTTTGGCAGCAGCAGGATTCGATGAAAAAATCATTCACTGGAGGAAATACAAATGACAGAAATCAAAGAAAAAGTTATCGTAATTATGGGAGCCTCTTCGGGAATTGGGGAAGCAACCGCCGTTAAGCTAGCCGAACAAGGGGCAAAAGTAGTAATCGCAGCCCGCCGCGAAGAGCGCATTAAAGCCCTGGCTGAAAAACTAGGAGAAAATGTTTTGTATCAAACAGCCGATGTCACGAATCGCGAACAAGTCCAACAAGTCATTGATTTAGCCATGACCTCCTTTGGTCGTATTGATGTCCTTTTCAATAATGCTGGTATCATGCCTCAAGGAAACTTGGCAGAGTTGAACTATGACAGCTGGCAAAAAATGCTGGATATCAATATCATGGGGGTATTGAACGGGATCGGCGCTGTGCTGCCCATCATGCAAAAACAACAAGATGGCTTGATCATCGCCACTGACTCAGTTGCTGGACATGTCATTTACCCGGGATCTGCCGTGTACAACGGGACAAAGTTTGCAGTTCGTGCAATCATGGAAGGCTTGCGCCAAGAAGAACGTGAACATGGCATTCGCTCCACCATCGTCTCTCCGGGAATGGTCTCCACGGAATTGTTTGAAACCGTAGGTAATGCTCAACTAGAAGCAGCCTTGAAAGAAACCTCTCGCGTAGAAGGCAACAGCCTAACGCCAGAAGATGTAGCAAATGCAGTGGTTTATGCCATTCAACAGCCCAAACATGTGGCGATCAGCGAAGTCTTGCTGCGCCCAGCAAAACAAACCGTTTAAGCTATTTCTACTAGCCCGTGAAACCTGCTATCCGCCTGAGGCGATCGCAGGTTTTTTTGTCGTCAAATCCCGCCGTTCCCCTAGGAAAAATTACTTGTTTTTCTTGTAACACCCGCTTGTCCGAGTAATGTAAACCAATCGTTGCTTTATGTAAACGACTAGGTTCTGTTGCTACGGGGGAAATTTTTTTATACTTAGTACAAAGCTTCCGTATAAAACGACCAATCAGAAACGAACCTACCGTATTTCTCTTATTTATGAATAGCCGAGCATGATTGATATCCCGCCTTCAACGTTGACTTGCAAGTATTATTAGCTGTCCTCTTTTAGTACTTGCTTTTTATAAAAGAATGGAGTGAGTGTATGAATGTGAAACAGCTGCTCGTCATTGCCGAGCAACGAAGAAACATCACGAATCAGAAATTGACCTATGCAGAAAACTTCTTGGCGGCCGGCTACTCTGCTGCCGAATTGCTGGCAGACGAAACCTTTCTCGAATTAGAGCGAAGGGAAACCCAACTGATTGCAGAACGCAATGCTATCTTTTACGAAGAAGTCAGCCACAATTAATCTCCCCTGTCCAATTGTAGGCGACGAAAAAGCGAAGGATCAGCAGCACCTTCGCTTTTTTCTATCCCCCTCAAAGGCGTCCTTTGCCTTGAGGATAACGCTGCTTGATCGTCCAATAAAACAGCCCTGCAAAGAAACTGCCGAGAATCAGGAAATTCAAACCGTATAGACAGTAGAGGAAGAAAAAGTTCAGCTGCCCACTGCTCCAAAAGCCTGTGATTCCCATTAAAACCAGACTGTTGACGCATCCTGTCAACAGACAAACCATGCGACTGCACTCCAAACTTTGTAATAAGTATTTTGTGATTTCATATAACGGACTGACGAGCATTATCCCCAGCATGATTGGCAAAATAGCTGGCAACAAGTCTAAAACAGCTACATCTGTAGTAAACAACTGGAAAAAAGCAGAACGAAAGCCCCAGATCAGACTGGCGATTCCAACATAAGCCACGAAAGAAGAAGCGAAGGCACTTTTTCCCACTGCTAAAATCTTCTGACGATTTTTCTGACCATTCGCCTCACTCGCAAAGACGGTCACTGCGTTGCCATACATCAAAGCAGGCAACCGTGCGATCATCAATCCTTGGCTGCCGATCGCATAGGCGGCCAGCGTACTAACACCCAACCGTGAGACGAAAGCTTCAAAAGCAATAATAAAGACTAAGCCTTCAAAGCATTCCTGAATCATTAAGGGGATCGATTTTTTCAATAAAAAGGCGCGTTTTCGTGGTCTTTGTTTTAGCCCTCTTGCTAGACTTTCTCTTAAAAGAACCCCATAAATCCCCAGCAAGCACAAAGTCGCAAGCATATTTGCGATGCCACTGCCTAAGACCCCCATGGCGGGAAAACCGAGATTGCCGTTGATCAATAAATAGCTAAGCAACACCTGTACCAACGCACTAATGATCGAAACACCGAGGATGTAGTTCGTTTTCTTTTCAATTTTTAAAAGGCTAGTAAAAACAAACGTGACTAACGTAAGTAAAATATAGGGGGACATGATTGCAAGATACAACGTCGCAGTTCCTAGCAGCTCCCCGCTAAATCCGTAAACAAGCTGTAAAATGTCTCGTCCAAAAAGCAGGAAAATCAGCAAAAAGCTCACACCGATCGCGACTACTAGAAAAAGAACCGACGACAGATAATCATTTAACTTCGTCTCTTCTCTTTGCCCGACTGCCTTTGCGCCATAAATATTAAAAGCCAGCCCAATCGCACCTAAGATACCCGCAAAAGCATAGAGAAACCCGTCGATCAGTGCGATCGCCGCCAGCGCTTCCGTGGATCTTCTTGAAATAATCGCTAAGGAAACTTGTGCAATAATGATTTGAAACAAATTGGAAGCAATCAAAGGCAATGTAAAAGACTGTATTTTTTTGTTCAAGAAGCTCTCCTCTCTCATTCGTCATAACTGCGCAACACCCACTCGCTTATTGTGATTTTAGTCATAAGAAAAGCGATCGTTGGTCGCTATAAATACTCAACGACCCATCGGGCGTTTTGACGTTTCTCCCTCCATTTAACCATACAGCCTTCTCGGTGTATATTCCTTCGTAATAAAAAAACAAAACATCCCGACAAGCTCCGCTTATTTCCTCCATTGGTGTCGACAAGCAATCACTGATGAAGAATAAAAAGGTTCAGAAGAACATACTGCTCTTCTGAACCTTTTCTATGGGATGATAAAAAACGCGACAAACCTTTCAAAAATCCCGCTATTTCTTCACGATCAGCTGAACGGCTTGATCGATTTTCTGCTTTTGGGTTTCCGTGTCGCTGTCTGGATTTTCCAAACAATTTTTCAAATTCTCAGCGACAATGATCCCCATAATACGGTTGACGCTGGAACTAACGGCGGACAATTGCGTGATGACATCGACGCATTCTTTCTCGTCTTCGATCATTTTTTGAATCCCCCGCAACTGGCCTTCGGTTCGTTTTAACCGATTCAAAATATCTTTGTTGCATGCGGTCATCGTTTGATTTCTCCTCTCCATGCTGACATGCCGCCGAGGACATTGGTCACTTGAAACCCTTGCTGGTTCAAAAACTCAGACGCCATTTGCGAACGAGCCCCTGAATGACAGATGACATAGTAATTTTTATTCTTCTCTAAGTCGCTGGTTTGTTCCGTCAGCTCGCTCAACGGTAGGTTTTGTGCTGTTTTGATGTGTCCTTGTGCAAACTCATCAACTTCTCTGACATCAAGGATCTCAAGCGCCTCACGTTTTTCTTTTTGGGTAAATTCCTCCATAGATATGGCTTTAATCATGAATAATCATCTCCGGCTTAATAGTATTATACAACGAAAAGGCACCATCGAGGTTTTGACAATTGATGCCCGCTTGTTTTAAGATGCGTTCGGCAATGTAGCTTCTCAATCCGCTATGACACGTAACAACATACGAAACACTTGGATCCAATTCAGACAACCGATCTCTCAATTCATCTAACGGAATGTGGAGCGCCTCTTGAAAACGCCCATTATTGGCTAATTCCATCTCTGAACGAACATCCAACAACTGCTTACCGTTTTCTAAGGCCTCCGTCAATTCGTGCCATTGGATATTCTCACTGATTCCTTCTGCCAGATTGATCGCTGCATAGCCAATCATATTCACTGGATCTTTCGCTGAGCCAAAAGGCGGCGCGTAGGTGAATTCCAGTTCAGGCAAGTCAAAGATCGTTAAGCCACCTTTGATCGCTGTTGCTAAAATATCGATCCGTTTATCGACCCCTTTGGCACCGATGCCTTGCGCACCGTAGATGTTTCCAGTATCAGCATCAAAAATCAATTTCAAATAAATATCCGTCGCATCAGGATAATACCCAGCATGGTCTTTGCCTGAAAGATGAACCACCTGAGGATTTAGCCCCGCCAGTTTGGCGCTGCGCTCACTCAACCCAGTGGACGCTGCGGCAAGATCGAATACGCGCACGATCGCCGTCCCAATACTGCCTTTGTTTTTGCGAGTCAGTCCTCCCAATACATCAGCCACTTGCCGACCTTGGCGATTGGCTGGTGACGCCAAGGAGATCAGCGTGTCTTCGTTAGTGATTTGTTGTTTCACAACGATGGCATCTCCCACCGCGTAAATGTCTTTCTTGCTGGTTTGGTATTGCTCATCTACCAGGATACCCCCCCGGTGTCCTAATTGGATACCAGCACGTTTCGCCAAATCCGTTTCTGGTTGGACACCCACCGAAAGAATCGTGATGTCTGAAGCCAGAACCGTTCCATCCTCCAGAACGATTTCTTGCCCTGCTTTTTCAAAAGCGGTCGCTGACTGCGAGGTCAAAACATTGACCCCTTGCTTGATCAATTCATTTTTGACATACGCCGCCATTTCTTCATCCAAAGGTGGCAATACGTGGGGTGCTTTTTCCACGATCGTTACTTGTAGGCCTTTTTTATGTAAATTTTCAGCGACTTCTAACCCAATAAACCCAGCGCCAATGATCGTCACTTTTTGAGGCTTTTTGTCTTCAAGATGTGTCATGATTTGGTCTAAGTCAGGAACATTGCGCAAAGAAAAGGCGTTGGTTGCTTCTTCTAGCCCTTTGATCGCTGGTACTAGCGGTTTTGCCCCCGGTGATAAAATCAACGCATCATAAGATTCCGTGAAGACCTGTTCGCCATGTTTGACCGTGACCGTTTTCTCCTCCGGATCGATCGCCAGCACTTCATGAAGAGGCCGCACATCTAGGTTAAACCGTTTTTTTAACGCCTCAGGTGTTTGGACCAATAAGGCGTCTCGCTCTTCGATCTCACCAGAAATGGCATACGGCAGTCCACAATTCGCAAAAGAGACAAAAGGACCTTTTTCAAAAATAATGATCTCCGCTACTTCTTTAAGCCGACGTAAGCGCGTTGCTGCAGACATTCCTCCTGCTACCCCACCGACAATAACTATTTTTTCCATCGTTACTTTCCTCCTTTGGTTGTTCCCCGCCATTGATTCATGCCACCGCGAACATTGACCACATCAAACCCCTTTTTATTTAGGATTTTGGCTGCTTGTTTGCTTCGCATCCCTGATTGGCAAATGACTGCCAGTTTCTTGTCACCTTTTTTAGTGAAGCCCGCAATCTTGTTTAACGGTACATTTTTGGCGTAGGCAATGTGCCCGCTACGGTACTCCGCCGGCGTGCGAACATCCAGAACCGTCCATTCTTTGGCTCCTTCTTTTTGTAAATCTGCTGTTGACATACTTGGTATGCGTTTAAATAATGAAAACATTTCTTGCTCCTTTCTTATACCCCTCGGGGTATATTAAACAAGATGTTTCCCTATTTGTCAACTAAGTGATTTTCTTTAAGAAAAGAAACTTGCTGTTGCGTTGCTCCCCACTCGATAAACTGTCATGTATCGAACATGTACCAATCAAGCAAGAGAAAAAACGAGCCACATATTTCCTTCCCCTTAGCCTCAGTGCTATAATAAACAAAATGATATGCAGTAAAAATAACATGCTTCAAGGTCACTTTGTCACAGACGTTTTTCACGACCTCAGAATGAAAACGATGCTCCTCTCAAAAAAACAGCAGATAAAAAACGACGCAAGCACCACTTTCCCTTGATTTATCAAGAAGCAAGCCCTGCTTTCTTGGAAACAACGCAGGTTTCGACTATGCTTAAGTCACATCAGCGAAAGGAAAAAAAGATGGAATTTGGCGAAAAAATCAAAGAAGTACGCACAAGAAATAACTTGACCCAAGAACAATTTGCCACTCAACTACACGTGACGAGACAAGCCGTTTCGAACTGGGAAAACAATCGCAATCTACCAGATTTAGAAATGTTGATTGCCATCGCCACGATTTTTCAACTCTCGCTTGATGAATTGATTTTAGGAGGAACTCAAGTGAACAAGATCACTGAAAAACTAATCAAAGACGGCAGCGAGACCCGACGCGCCAAACTCAATTTGATCACGACCTTGATCGGAACATTTTTACTACTATTCGGCTTTGCCTGCTTCTTCATCAAAGCAAGCTCCGTGGAATACATCGATCAATCCGGCATTTTACATGAAAATTTCTATCTAATCCCCGTAGGATTTTTGTTCCTATTGGCTAGTTTCGTAGTATTTGCAGGAACCGGGATCAATTATTTTCGAGCTGCTAGAAGAAAATGACGCGAAAAAACTCGATTCCAAATGATGGAATCGAGTTTTTAACTTTTGTTTAATAAAGAATAGTCCCTTCAATGAACACTGTCCTTCAACCAAGCAGCATTTCCAGACTCTAACGGATGAGCCACCCCTAAACGAAAATAGTCCCACAGTTAGCTATTCACCGCTTAAAAACACAATTTTCAGGCACAAGCTCCCCTTTCAGATATTCCGATACTTCAAGTAAGAGGCACGTAAGTTCTCAATGTTTTCTTCGTAGCGCTCTTTAAAGAATACTGAGTAGATGGAATCAAACAAAAATTGAAAAATGATCGTAATCGCAAAATCAGCGATCTTGTCTTTTTCATGATCGATCGGGCCTACTACGAGGTTGCGATCGCCATGATGATTGAGTAAGTGGTCATCAGATGAGCTGATGACCACCATTTTCACTTGATTGCCTTTTAAAATCTTTGCTAGCTCCAAGTGACGCTTTTGAACAGGATAATAGGAAGCATATATCGCAATGTCTTGGGTACCTGCCGATTGTGCAAGTGAAATTTTTTGATAGAGATTTGCAGGAACTGTGACCCTGGCACCACAGCTTTCCATTCGATCTTTAAAAATTTTTGCTACATGCAGCTGTTCATCATCGACAAACACAATAATATTGACAGCATGGATCAAGTCCACGGCAATCTGTTGCAGATCTTTGACACTGATAAAAGTCGTTGCCAAAAATAACGAGCGCTCGTACAAATCTCTTAAATTTGAGATGACGGTAAACGCAGAATCTGTTTTTCCAAATGGAATATTCAAATCTACTTTTTTATCTGCATGCTGTAATTGATCGGCATAAGAGGCAGTGACCATTAATTTCAATTCATTCAACCCGGAATACCCCAACTTTTTGCAAAAACGATAGATGGTAGCTTTAGAAACAAATGCCAATGAACTGATCTCACGAATGGTCATCTGTGTAAAAGCAACTGGGTCCTTATTAATCAAATCAATAATGTTGTGTTCTGTATCAGACAAATATTTGACACAATTCAGTTTTGCAAATAAATTCATGACTATATCTCCCAAACGATTTTGCACCGAACGATTTCTGGTCTTTTTCTAAACGCAGAGTGTCTCCCATGCTCATATAAGGTTGTGTTTTACTTTTTTCACTTTATTTAAATGATGATTCATCAAGGCGCCAATCAAATTCGCGTCATTTCGAAACTTGCACGGAACGATCTGCGGCACTGCAAGATGATATGTGTGTTTCTCTTTCAACCGATCAATGCTTTTTTCGATTTCTTGGATAAATCGTTTTTGCTCACTGATTCCGCCCCCGATAGCAAATGTCTCGGGATCAAAAATATACTGCAGGTTGAACAAATGAAGGGCGATCGTATCACAATACTTTTCTAGAACGCCTTGCAGTTCTTTGTCGCCTTCCTCAATCAGTTGAAACAGCAACTCACCACTGAGCGTGCCTTTTTCCATCCCTTTGACTCGTTCTCCTTCACTAACCAGCGACAGAACACTGCCAGAAGCACCGAAATAAGCGGCTGGTTGATGGTACGCATCGGTTTGCTGGACAAAACTAAACTCTCCAGCGATCCCGCTGCTGCCGCGATGTAGGCGATTATTGATGATCAGTCCACCGCCGACACCAGTGCCAAAGACCAAGACGATGCCATGATCTGTATGCGCCAGCGCTCCGACCCACGATTCTGCCAATGCCGCGCATTTGCCGTCATTTTCTACCGAGATCGGCAAATCAGTGAATGTATGAAAGAGATCAACGATATTTGTCTGTTCTAAAAAGGTCAGCACACCAGCGGTATGGGCATAACCGTTGAAGACATCAATTTTCCCCGGCATACTGATGGCGATACCATCGACTTGCCCTTCGAATTGCCGAAAAATTTCTTCGACAGCGACTAAAAAGCAGGCTTTCTCTTCAAGAGGTGTTTTTACTTTCCCTTTGTAGAAAATCTCGCGATCCCCCGTCATTAAACAGTATTTGATGTAACTGCCTCCTATATCATAAACAAGATAATTCATTGTTTACCCAACTTTCTCAAAAAATATTTCACCTCGGAATATATGGTATCTTCCGAGGTGATAACCCATTATCGTTTTTGCTTTGCTAGCCAGTGAAACAACGACTGGGTTTCATTCGCAATCTCACCATTATAAACTGGAATCCATGCCCAATGATCATTGTAGCGATACGGTGCCCCCGTACCGTCCTGATAGCAGCCTGTTTCGTCCGTTATCGCTTCAAGTGCAGTCACGTGAAGATTCGGATGGTTCATCGCTTGTAGCGTTTCATATAATGACTGACTATGCTCGTTAAAGGAAACGACTTGATCGTGAATGCCATGAGTCAACCAAAGTGGGACCTCCTTGAGGCCTTCAAGTTGTCTTTGATCGAGCCATTGTGTCTTATAGGCCTGACAAATAGGAAAAGCTGCCGCGAAAAAATTGGGCTTTCTTAAAAGCAGATTGATGGTCATAAAGCCGCCATTGGAGCCGCCGCCTAAATAGATCCGCGTTGGATCGATCGTTTCAAAGGTCTGAACTGCTTCATCAATCAAACGGCTGACAGCTCGGGTATACTTGCTGGTGCCATCTTGAGTGTAACCGCCGCTTCCATCGTTCATCCACATATCTGGCACTTGAGGAACCAGAACATAGGCGCCACCAAACATCGCTTGTACTTCGGGATCAGCCCAAGCAACCACTTTATTGCCCAAAAGCGCAATTTCAGGATCGGTTCCGCCTTCGCCCGCGCCGTGCAAAAGAATGATTAGGGGATGCTTCCCTTTTTCCTTCGGTTCAAAAAGTGCATGGTGTAAAGTGATCTCACCAAACTCAGCATCTTCATAAAAAAATTCTTTTTGCAGAAATTGCTCGGTCCCTTCATAAACGGTTTCTTCAAACTGTTGGTTCGTCAAAACGAGCTCGTTCAAAGAAGAACCATTAATACACAGAGGCTTCTTTAGCGTGATCGTATACATCGTCTGTCGCTTTTGATTCAAAAACAACTGTGGATTAAAGACAAAGGGTGATGTCAACGGGGCATCGGGATGAACCTGCAACGCCAATGTAACGCACGTCGTCGGCAGATCGACGGGTTGCTTTTGTCCTGTCGAATCAGATAAATAAGCCTCTTTGAGTTCGATCTTGCCTTTTATCTGCTTTGGTATTTTCGTCGACCAATCAAAGCCTTCTTTTTCTCCTAGTACTTCAAAAAACGAGGCATCTACTTGCTCATCGATCACTTGTCCAAAATCAATCACAATTTTATGGTTTGCCGGTCCCCAATCGTATCTTTGGCAATGGACGGAATACGTAATCTGGGTAGGTGTATCAGTCTCTGTCTTTGTCATAAAAAACCTCCAGGTTGAATCAAGACTTTGCTTGGATCGAGGTGCCATTAGACTCAATCACTTTTTTGTACCAGTAAAAAGATTTTTTCTTTTTGCGGGCAAAAGTCCCTTTTCCAGCATCATCCAAGTCTACATAAATGAACCCATAACGTTTTTTCATTTCCCCTGTTCCTGCAGATATGATATCAATACAGCCCCACGGTGTATAGCCCAGTAGTTTCACGCCATCATGTACAACCGCTTTGATCATCTGCTCAATATGGGCGCTGAGGTAAGCGATACGCGCATCATCGATGATCTCGTTTTGTTCGTTAAAAGTGTCAAGTGCGCCTAAGCCGTTTTCTACAATAAACAACGGCAGCTGGTAGCGATCATACAATTGGTTCAATACGATCCGCAAACCTGTCGGATCAATCGGCCACCCCCACTCCGATTCCTCTAAGTAGGGATTCTTTACCGCTTCCATCATATTGCCGCGGCTCGTTTTTTCTTGTTCTTTTGTGGAGATGACCGCTGAATTGTAGTAACTAAAAGAAAGAAAATCGACCGTCCCTACGCGTAAAAGATCAAGATCATCTGATTCCATGACCAGCTGCCAGCCGTTTCGTTCATACTCCTTCAAGGCATATTCAGGGTAATACCCACGGCATTGGACATCACTATACAGATATTTGAACATTCTAGAAACTTCGATTTCCCGCATACTGTCGTTTGGATTAAAGGTTTCTGGGTACATACCAGCACTGGCAAGCATCATTCCAATTTGAAAATCGGGATTGATTTTTTTGCCTTCAATCACGCAGCGGGCACTAGCAAGAAAGACATGATGCAATGCTTGCGCCCTTTTTCCTAAGTCTTTTCCTTTGATCCCTAAAAAAACATAGCCATTCAAAAAATTGATTTCATTGAAGGTGATCCAGTACTTCACTTGCTCTTTAAAACGATCGAACAGCAAAACCGCATAGTCCAGAAAATCTTCAATCGTACGCCGATCCAGCCATCCTTCACGACTTTCAGCTAAAGCCAGCGGCATATCAAAATGATTTAAGGTAACGATTGGTTCAATGCCGTATTTGAGCAGTTCATTGAAGATCCTTTCATAGAAGAGAATTCCTTCTTCATTAAGCGATTCTTTCGTTCCATCAGGAAAAATCCGTGTCCAGATGATCGACATCCGATAAGCCTTGTAGCCTTGTTCAGCAAATAAAGCAATGTCTTCTTGCCAATGATGGTAAAAATCTGTGGCGCGATGGCTAGGATAATACTGATTTTCGTCTAAGTATCCTTGGCAATCCGCTGGCATTCCTTCATACATAGAAATGTTGCGGATTTTGCCTTGCGCATCTTTCACAGTAAGTTGACGGGGCTGTTCCTGACTGCCGCTGGTAACAATATCCAATGTAGATAGTCCTCTGCCTCCTTGATCAAAGCCCCCCTCATATTGATTGGCGGCGGTAGCGCCGCCCCATAAAAATCCTTCTGGTAAACTCATGTTATTGACTGATCCTCCTGTCTTTCTTTAGACCGCCTCTGTGACTTTCTCTGCCATAACCTCATCTTCAAGCGCTTGCTCTTCCGCCAATGCCAGCTTGTCGGCTTTTAAGAAAAACGGCAAGTAGATCAACCCATTGATACAAATCGCAATGACTACCGCAATCACACCTTTGATCCCGATGGTCAAGATCGGTCCAATGAAGGCTGGCATGATCCAAGGCAGTGAGATCGAAGGATTCAGTGTGTCATACACCCCAAGATTGTAGCCGATGATCCCTATAATCCCATTCACCAAAGAAGTACTGACCATCGGAATAAAGAAGATCGGATTCAACATCAGTGGCAAACCAAACACTAATGGCTCATTGATGTTAAAGATCGCTGGTGCCAAGCTGAGTTTCCCAAGAGTTTTATAGCGCTGTGATTTCGAAATAAAGGGAATCAGCAACGAGATTCCTAAGGTATTGCCCGCACCTCCAAGTGCATAAAAAGCCATCACCGCTGAAAATGCCAAATGCGGCATCGGTTCTCCCTCCATAAACGCCGTTAAATTGGCAACCCCTGTAGCCATTAAAACCGGCAAGTAAATACTGAGGATCGTATTGGGATGGATCCCAAAAAACCAGAAGATCGAAATAGTGATCATAAAAATAATCGCCGAAATCGGTGTTGCCCCCAAGTTCATAATCGGTGCTCCGACCACGCCATTGATAAAATCAAAATAATCGCCCCACGCAGTTAGACTAAAGCCGATGCGAGCTAAGCAAACAAGTACAAATATAATAATGGCAATAAAGGTCGGCGAAAGCGACTGGGCAACCATTGGCGGCACCGAGTTTGGCAGTTTAACGACCAAGCCTTTTTTGTCCAATACACAATATAGACTAGACACCAATAGCGCTACGATCATCCCGCCGAAAATACCATTACTGCCGATATAGTCAAAATTTAGTCCGGCTACTTCGCCCCCATCATAGGGAATCACTTGCGGCATCAAAACGAAAAACGAGGCCAAAGATAATATCCCACCGGTCACAGGACTTGAATTTCTTTCATTGGCATTATGATAACCAATCATAAACGTCATATACAACGCAGTAATTTCCATTGTCACCTTGATAGTGGCACGCATATGTTCATCGATCCCAGTTTGCGCTAACCAAGCCAACCAAGGCTCAACGGGCAGATTGACTAAAATAGCTATCAGACTGACCCCCAATGTCAATGGCATGGTAGACATCGCCCCATATTGAATCGCTCGAATCGCTTTTATCTGACTAATTTTCCCCATTACAGGCATTATTCGATCATTGATGATAGATTTTGATTCACTCATAGTTTTCCTCCCTGAAAAAAATTGGCTTTTAATCACATCAAGTTTCTCCGGATAAAACTCTTGTAACCGATTTCAATATCTCGTAAATTATTGCTTATTTCAATAGGCAGCCTTGAAACTGAAACGTTTGTTTCACGATTCGTCATGAAATAGCGTGGAACATGAAAAAGAGGTCTCATTGTTCCCCGCTTCTTCAAAAACGATCTTCTGAAGACACGAGCAGCTCCTAGCATTCCCTCCTCACATAAAAACGGGGCATTACACACAAAAATCGAATGATCGTGGACAGATTCAGGTGAACGCACCGTCTCACTCACCCCCATCGCTTAATCACTACAAATCCTAGCAATTCGCTAGACTCTCCATCCATGCAGCCAATAGATTAGCACAAACAAAAAATAATCCCTAGCTGAGAAGATGCTATCCGCTAGGAATCATAGGGCAATCATATATGAGACTGATGGATCAGAAATAATTCATTCTTTTGTTCACTATCTTCCTTCAAAGAATCGGAACAAACAAGCCACTGATTTTTTCTTTTGTTTTCGTCAAAAGGCTTCTGGCTTGCCATTCTTCTTTTTCTACTAATTTTGCACGAGCTAAGTCTTCCATAAATTGCTGATTTAACTCTGTGATTATGTTAGACGGTCCATAGATGAACATAGATAACTCATGGTTAAGGTAAAAACTACGAATATCAAAATTTGTTGACCCGATCGTTGCAGCAAACTCATCGACGATCATATATTTACAGTGAATAAAAGCAGTCTCATCATAGGTGTAGACTTCGACGCCGGCAGATAATAAATCATCAATAAACGAATTCGTGCCATGAAAAGAAATTCCTCGATCCCCTTTTCCCGGCACAATCAATTGCACGTTGATCCCACACCGTGCTGCTCTTCTAAGCGCACCTAAACTTTCTTCATCAGGAATAAAGTAAGGCATGGCGATCTTAATCGAATCCGTTGCCTTTCCAATGAGATCATTAAAGGAATCCTTAATGATTCGCTCGCTATCATAGGGTCCGCCGTAGATTACCTGAACGATTTCCGAACCGCTTTGAACGTCGGTCTTCAACGGAAAATACGTAGCTGTCTGTGTCAAAAAATGAGTGACCGTTTCTTCCGTCTCATCAAGAAAGAGCCAATCATAAATAAAACACTCTTGAACTTCTAGAACAGCAGGTCCTTCTATCCGGATGTTTGTGTCTCGCCAATAAGAAAACTTACTGCCTCGCCCACTATATTCATTTCCAATATTCATGCCTCCTGTATGTGCAATCTCCCCATCAATAACGACCATTTTACGGTGATTGCGCCAGTTCGCTTTATTACTTAGCCAAGGCGAGTTCAACAAATCATACGTGCGCACCTCTACTCCATTCTTTCGCATCAATAATAACAATTGATTAGGAAAGGCGATCGACCCCACGCTATCATACATAAACCGAACTTCCACCCCTTGTTTGGCCTTTTCGACCAGAACATTTGTCAGCTCCTCCCCTGTTTCATCCCCTTTAACGATATAAAAAAACACATGCACATGATGCTTGGCTTTCTTGATATCTTCCAGCAAAGAAGCGAATGCCTCAGCGCCTTCGTTTAATACAGTCAGATGATTATTAGTTGTGGGATACTTGCCCGAAAGATGAAAAATCTCAGTGGAGAGATCATGTTTCCCATGAATGACCTCTGAATGTTCTTGCAAAATAGCCGAAACCGTTCGCTGCACTTCCCGTTCATTTTGTATCTGCTGTTTGGGCAACTTCCTTAATCGAGGTTCACGACCAATTAAATAATACAACATGACTCCTACAATCGGTAAAAACAATAAAGCTAAGATCCAAGCAATCTTCGAAGTTCCATCCCTTTGATCAAAAACCACTAAGTAGCCACAAAGAAGAATCGCCAAAATTTCAATGGCCTGCCAAGCATAAATCATCTGATTTAAAAAGAGAATTAATCCAACCGTCACAAGTATCAGTAAAAGCGTTAAAATTTTGTATTGCTGTAATTTGTTTTTGATCATCCTTCACTCCATCCAAATATGCGCTTATTAATAAACGCTAAAGTAAAAAGCCTCACTATATACTATGATTATATACGTTCTCGTTACGCAAATGTAACTCATTTCATCCCCTACTACTCATTTTTTACCTATTATTTATTAAGAAGAGACGATTTGCAGAAACGAAACGGTAAATGACAAGCGCCTATTCAAATCGGTGCACCAATTAAAACAAACCCTGTAAGCATCCCTCGACTTGTTGCAACAGCAATTTTCCTTACGCAATCGCCAAATTTGAATAAATCCCATCTTTCCTTTACTATGAACGAAATCCGATCGTTTTTTTAGCACGGTTATACTATCAAGGAGGTTGTTATGGCAATTCATGTGATGTGGTTTAGAAAGGATCTGCGCTTAGAGGACAATACGGCGCTTACTGAGGCGCTTTTGTCTCTTCAAGCAAACGACCAATTGTTGTGTGTGTTTCATCTCAATGAAAAGCAGTTTCTCCCCGATGCACCAAGCCATGATTACTTTTTTAGCGCGGTTGCTCACTTTATCGAGGCTGCCAAAAAGCAAAATCTGACGATCCACCTCTTGACGGGAACGTTGACAGAAGCCTTTGATCAGTTGTTCGCTTGCTATCCAGAATGGAGCCAGCTTTACTTCAACTTTGATAACCGTGGATATGGTCGTAAACGCGACCTCTACATAAAAGAATTGGTCGAGAAAAAAGGCGTCACTGTCCATTCCTTTGAAGAACATCATCTACACCAACCAACGGAAGTCACCAAAGAGGACGGGACGTATTACAAAAAATTTACGCCCTATTATAAGAAATGGATCCAACTGCCCAAACCGGTGTATCAAAAGCAGGCCCTTGATTTTGAAAAAGCCGCTCATTTTAATGATGCCCCTCACTTCAAAGCAGGGACAGCGCTGCTTGCTGAGGTGCTAAACAATAGAAAGACCGATTTTTCAACGATCGTTGGGGAAGACTATGCGCATAAACAATTGCAGGCCTTTGTGCAAAAGCGTTTGGCCGCCTACGAAAAAGACCGTGATCTCCCTTCGATCAAAGGAACCAGCCGCCTGTCTCCTTTCTTGTCTTTTGGACAACTCTCTATTCGGAAGGTTTGGGCCGCTTGCCAAGGAATGCCATCCAGCACTGGCAAAGCGACCTTTTTAAAAGAACTGGCTTGGCGAGATTTTTATCATATGATCTACTTCACTCATCCGGAGCAAAAAAACTATGAACTCATTGAGAAATATCGAAACATGGATTGGCAAAAGGATGAAGAGGCGTTTAACAAATGGCAAGCAGGACAAACCGGCTATCCGATCATTGATGCCGCGATGCGGCAGCTGAATCAAACCGGTTGGATGCATAACCGTCTACGGATGATCGTCGCTTCCTTTCTAACCAAAGATTTATTGATCGACTGGCGGCAAGGAGAAGCCTATTTTGCTCGACAATTGATCGACTACGACGCTGCCAGCAATATCGGCGGCTGGCAGTGGGCAGCTTCGACTGGCACCGATGCGGTTCCTTACTTTCGAATTTTCAACCCCATCACTCAGGGGAAAAAATTCGACAAAGAGGGGACGTTTATCAAACAATTTGTTCCCGAACTCGCCCAGTTGCCGCTAAAATTCATCCACGAACCTTACCTGATGACTGACGAAGAACAAGCCGACCTAAAGGTAGTTTTAGGCACCGACTATCCGTTGCCTATAGTCGACCATAACGAAGCCAGGAAAAGAGCCCTCGATTTGTATAGTAAAATCGAGCCGTAAGCAGCTGTCATGGCCTGCGCTCAAACATTTTCAGTAGAAAAAAACCAGCAAAGACGCTCCATAAGAGCTCGTCTTTGCTGGTTTTTTATTAAACTGATGCGCCGTTTTTCATCTTTCTATAGTGAAAAAAACAACGACACGTCTTATCAAATAGTCTGCTGGTGAGCATACAAAAAAGAAACATTTTCCATGCTGTGTTTTTTTATTAAGGTCTTTTCGCCTGATTCCGCACTTATTTCTAGTCACTCTAAGCAACAATCCCCTGACGATTTATAGATAGAACCCTTTATTAGCGGCGTTCCCCACTTTTCCACGACTGGCTAGTAACATTTCTCCTTGCAAAACTGTTCGTCTGTTGAAAGGTCATCTATAGAACCATTCTGTTATAATAGCTCCATATTTGAGGATAAGGATGGTTTATATGAAAAAAATAATCGGATTCGTCTTAGTCGTACTTTTAGGGTTTGCCGGATACAAAGGCTATGAATATTATCAATCCACCTACTCAGGACAAACAGCTTACGCGTATGTCCCATCTGAGATTCTCCCTAAGGTAGAACATGAAAGTAAAAGCGGCATCGGCGACCAGTCGCCTTGGTATTCTTACGATTACACGTTAAACTTTGTAAAAGAAGATGGTAGCACACAAACACTCGAGGTTTCATTATCAGAAGATAACGCAAAACCCTTAACCCCAAATTCTTATGTAAAAGCGGTGATCAGTGAAAAGCGCACAATAAAAGGCCCGAATAGCGTTGAAAAAGATGCAATTCCCAAAAAGGTTCTAGAAAAATTAGAAAATCAGAACTAACGATTGCAGACTCACATCATTATGTGGGTCTTTTTTTTACATCCTTCCAAAACCAGCATTTTGAATCCCTTCTGTTATTTTCACGCTTGATGTCTTCTGCTCTGTTGCGATACGTTATACAAGGATACTGGACACATTATCTAGCAGAAAGCTGCTTGACTGATCCCTGTTTTCATTCCGTCATCAATGATAAGAGCAATTCAAGCGCCTTTTCCTTTCCCTACTTCGCAGATAATTGAAAAAGCAGCGAATCACCTATCCGTTGACTCGCTGCTTTTTAACTAACAAGTGATGGCTCACACCACAAAAGAATGATACTTAGAATAAGCAATTTGATCGACGATTGCAGAAACCTGATTGACGTCTAAATCGGCACCAATGGCGGTCACTTGATAAAATTGGTCATAATTGTTCCCTAATTGGGGGAGATTGGCATTGGAAATCAACAAGTCAAACGTCTCGTCCGGAGTATAGGGTAAAACAACAACATTTTGCTTGCCTTTTAGTTCATTTTTTAACAAGTAAATCGAAGCATCCGCCAAAAGACTAGAGCACATATTTAAGACCCCGATCCGTACCCGATATTCTTCTTTAGGCGATAACATATAAATTAAAAAGACTAGGCGTTTCTTGAGATAGTTGAGTTTCGTGGGCGTAAACAAGTTGGTCGGTGCAATAATGTGTTCCAGAATGTCTGAGATCACTTGATCCCGCAAGGAATTGTGAAACATTTTGTGGTAATAATTTAGCGTGACTCGATCGATGGAATAATTCACTCCATGAAAGTAATAAACTTGTGCGATTAAGGAAAAGACATTGGCTTTGATATCGATCGTCGTATGCGAGGCATCAAGACGATAAATGGACTGGATTGCTGCCATGACTTCATCGGTGATCTCAAAGACGGGATTTTTATTAGTGTACAGTCCTAAGCGAAGTTCCTCGTAAGGAATCCCGCCCACCGTAATGAGGAAGAGACAGATAAAGAATGGCACGATCTTCGCTTCATCTACTGAGCAGATACATTTTTTAGAAGCATAGATCTGTCGAATAAAGTGACAGAGGGGCATCTCTTGGCAACGCTCAATTTGGGTTTGTTCTTCCGGACTTAAACTTCCCAAGGTCGTGTGAGACGTGACTTTTTTCATAATCACATACAACCAGATCTTCAGCTGCTTTTGTTGGGCAATCGATAAGGTTATTTTTTTCGCTAACTCCGCAACCAGATCATCGATCAAAACAGAATCGATCGTTGTTGCACCCATTTTGAAAAAATTATAGTAAAAATAAATGCGTTGTGTCATCGTTCCAACTAGTTTTTTGTTTCTGATCTTTAATTCAAAATGCTGCAACAACTGATTGCACTCAGCAATCAACCGATTGAGGGTCCCCACACTTATGTTTAATTCATCAGCCAAGACGAAGGCATCATAGCCTGCATGTTGAAACAAATAATGGATGATTTGATATTTAGCAGATTTTTTCAATAGCGTGTCGGTCAAATCATCCAGTGAGACACTATCGGTTACTTGCAGTTCCAACGTATAACGATTGATGATAAATGAGACCTTCTCATTTTTTAGTTGCCGTTGAAGGCTCTCTGATAATTTCGTCAAGGTCGGCATCGTAATATCTAATTCCCGACACGCATCACTTTTTTTGATATGACCGGTCGATAAATACAAAAATTTGAGCAAGATATACTCTAATTTTAAGTCCTTATCCAGTAAGTCTTCTTTATACATGACTGTTTTTCCTCCAGTGTAAATCTATATTCATTCAGAATAGTTACAACCAATTTACAGAAAAAGATAGCAGTACGTTACTTATGAAACAAACAAGCGCAGTAAAAACAGGCCCTTTCTACACATACTTTTCCTTCACTTACTCCCCAACAAACCATGACTGACAAACAAAAACCCTCGATGCAAGACGAATTTCCCTAATAATTCCCTCACAACAACGTTCTAAGATTTCCTTTTTGTTTATGTAAAACGTTCTTCTCTAAAAAAATATATTTAGACCATAATAATTAATACTATCACAAGCCAGAAATGTCAATAAATGAAATTATCAAGCGCTGTTTTTTTACTTTCTCTTAAAAAACGACACTATCAAGTGCTTACCCGTTCTTACAAACAAAAAAATCAAAGGCAGTCGATGCAACCGCCTTTGATTTTTCTATAAACCAATGTTCATTCAGTCTTGCAAAAAACGTTTCATAAAGGGACTTTTTATTCATTGAAAAAAGCAATGAAAGGGTTTCTAGCGATACCGTTTCTTAATGTGAAAAGCCATAGGTTTGATCGGATGAAACATGACGGCTTGGTCGCTTGTTCAAGCGCTCGATTCCTTCTTTCATGTCTTGCACCAGATCCATTGCCATTTGCATACTTAAATCTGCCCGACAGACAAAGCGTTGGATATTGATATGTGATAGATTATCAGGTAATGGATAGGTAGGGACTTGCCAGCCTTTCATCGCAAATTCATCCGTCAAATCATACAGATTCCAAGAAATATCGGCATCTTCTTTTAATTTGTAGCAGACGATCGGCAACCGTGAACCATCATTATAAATATCGAAGTAACCCATGTTTTCAATCTCTTTTGCTAAATATTGGGCAACATCGCTGGTCTTTTTGTGGATCAAGCGGTAGCCTTCAAACCCATTGCGGATAAAGGTGTAATATTGTCCGATGATTTGGCTGGCGCTTCTTGAAAAGTTGATGGCCATCGTTGGCATTTCACCGCCAAGATAACTTACTTTAAAGACCAACTCTTCTGGTAAGAAATCTTTTTCTTTCCAAAGCACCCAACCGATACCAGGATAGACTAACCCATATTTATGTCCAGACGTACTGATGGAACGAACGTTTTTCAAACGGAAATCCCATTCAAGTTCTGGTTCCATAAATGGTGTGTACAATCCCCCACTAGCCGCATCCACGTGGATGTAGACTTTGTAGTCGGTGTGTTTGTTGTATTCCTCTAATTTCTTATCTAGTGCTTTGATATCATCGTATCGTCCAGTGTAAGTGATCCCTAAAATACCGACGACCCCGATCGTATATTCATCTAAATAGTCCGTGACCTTTTCGACATTGATGCTGCCATGTTCTTCATCGATAGGGATCGTCCGCATTTCAATGTCCCAGTAGACACAGAATTTTTCCCAAACGACTTGATAGGCAGAAGAAATCACTAAGTTTGGTTTTTGTTTATTGATATCTAAGCCAAGTTTTTTTGCCCGATTGCGCCAAGCAAATTTTAAGGCCAATCCACCTAGCATACACGCTTCACTTGAGCCTACCGTTGATGTACCGATAAAATCGGACACTTCTGGGGCATGCCATAAATCAGCGATCATATTGACACAGCGGTTTTCAATTTCTGCTGTCCGTGGGTACTCGGTTTTATCGATGGCGTTTTTATCAAGGGTTTCACTCATAATTTTGACTGCTTCTGGTTCCATGTAGGTTTGACAGAACGTCGCCAAATTTTGTCTTGAGACCCCTTCATCGATCAATTGATCTTTGACTAATTCATAGGCATCCCGCGGTACCAAGGACTCTTTTGGTAATTTGTACATAGGGATCGCTTGATCCATTGCCTCATTCCCATAGATAGGCTCCAAATATTGGGCTTCTTTTCGATTTTTTTTACTAAATAACATGCAGCTCTCCTCCTCATAGGTTGTGCTTTTTATTTTTTATCGCTTGCTTTTTCACCTACATATTTATAGATGACAAACGGTATCACGACAATAATCAGCCAACTGATGATCAAGATGGCTAAATAGGTTCCGCCCTTTCCGGTGCCGATATCGCTCGGTGGAAAGAAGGAAATAAAGAAAGAAAAAATAGAAACAAGCAAACCAACCATCGCAACACCAATTTTCACATTTTTCCCACCAGGAATATGATACGTTCTTGTTAAGTCGTCTTTTTCTTTGACTAATTTAATATAGGAAAGAAACAAGAGGACATAAGCCACTAGATAGATGCAGACCGTCAACGCCATCGCAACGAAGAAGGATAGATTGGCGCCTCCACCGCCTAATGTCAAGACAACCGCCCAAATGGAAACAATGATGCCTTGTACCAAAACGATATTGATTGGGACGTTGTGTTGATTGACTTTGGCCATTTGTTTTGGCAGCAAGCCATTTTCAGCTGCTTCAAGCATCGCCGTCGATGGGCCGACCACCCAAGCAGCAATTTCTGCAATGACACCTAAACAGATGACCACGGCAATCAAACGAACCAGCCATTCCCCGCCGCCAAAATGATGGATCAAATAAGAATAGGCTTGAATCACGCCAGTATCAAGAGACAATTGATTTTGGGGAATCGTGGCAGCCACCGTTGCCCCACCTAACGTATCCAAAAGAATCGTTGCTACAACTAAAATCAAAATAGCTTTCGGGTAATTCTTTCCAGGATTATCCATGTCTTTTACGTGACTGGCAGAAGATTCAACCCCTGCATAGGCCAAAATAAAGGAAACAAAAACGACCAGCGTATTGATTTTCGTGAAATCAGGAATCCATGCACCTGATCCAAAAGAAACTTTGACGGGATTCCCTTGAGCAATGTAGACAATTCCTAAGATAAAAAGAATGATCCCTGTTGCGACGATCCCCACAAAGAACCCTACTTTGGCAATCTTCGCAGTATTTTTTGTTCCGCCAAATTGCGAGATCGTGATCAGCCAAAAGATCACTAAAGTGGCAATCAGCTTCAGCCAAACATTCGTATTAAGAGCCGGCCAATTTAGGGCATAGGAAAGCGCCCCGACAATAAAGTAAATCATCGTAATAAAGCCTACCGTGATTTGGAACCATTGGAAGAAAATGGCAGCAAAGCCCCATTTTCTCCCTAATGTTTTTGAGACCCAGGTATAGAGTCCCCCTTTTTCCCATCCCTTTACAGTAGCCATCTCCGCAGAGCAAAGGGCTACAGGGATAAACCAGAGGAAACCGCCGACGAGTAAATAAAAAACTAAATTCATCTTCGATGTCGCAAAGGTTGGATACTCATATACCGTCATCACCATTGAAGCAGTTATTGCAAAAAAACTCAACAATGATAGTTTTTTCTTGCTAGTATCCATTTTTTTTACCTCCTATCGTTAGATACTATTTTTCAGCAGCGGAAGATAGATCAATATGGTACGTATGTGTCAAATCTCCATCTGCTTTAAATTCGATTTCGACCGCTTTGATCGCTGGCAAACTTTGTTCTTGCGCCACTTTAAAATGAATAAAGCCATCTTTATGTTTGTCATGGGTCAAAATCTCATCATCTAAGTAGTCCACAAACACTTCCGCTTCTACTTTTTTGCCATCATTCAACACCAAGTAGGCTTTGTCAGGTTTGATTTTTTTGTCTTTCGAATCTTCATTAAACAATTGATATTTCAGTGAGAGCAATGTTTTGTATTCTTTGTCTTTGTCTTTGAATTCTTCTACATTCACGATTTTTACATGATTCACTAAAAAGCGAATGTGGTCCCAACCAGCATTTTCATAATTCGTTTCATACCAAACGACGTCTTTGATTTTCGGATCGATTCCCTTAGTTACGATTTCTTCAAAATACCCGTCATCACTCAATT
The DNA here is from genome assembly GCF_044746145.1 of Enterococcus sp. NPDC086594. NCBI lineage: Bacteria > Bacillati > Bacillota > Bacilli > Lactobacillales > Enterococcaceae > Enterococcus > Enterococcus sp. NPDC086594. Next base: position 26,969 of record NZ_JBIVBP010000009.1, on the reverse strand, counting down.
TTTCACTTCCCACAACTACTTCATCTGACGAATCGCTGATCAACGTTTCCGTTCCAGACCCAGAGACCACTTCCCCTGATTCTTCCACTGTTGAGCATGCACCTAGAGTAAACAAAACGCCTACACCTAAAACGAAACCTGCAACTAATGATGTTTTCTTCATTGTAAATCCTGTCCTTTCTTTTATTATTTTTATTCCATCTCAGGTATACCATTTAACCCCAAAAAGCGAATACCTAATTTTTTATTTTAAAAACAAAAAAACGCGAAAAATAATTCGCGTTTCAGTGCTATCATGAAGTGCAGATAAGAACAATGACCATTGAAAAGAAAGGACTGAGTTTTTTTGAGAGCGCTTGTGGTCATCCTAACCGCCGTTTTGTTAGGTATCAGCCCTCTTTCAGCTGACTTTTATCTGGAAAGGACAGACAGACATACTTCTAACGCAACGATTTCTCGGATAGAAGTTGCCCAAAATGAGTGGGCGCCTACTGGATCAAAAAGATTTGTTGGAACGCTGATGCTTCCTGATGCAAAAGGCAGCCTGTTGACAGCTGACGGGCATTTTCTGAGAAGACCTTCCAAGCTTGCGACGAATAGACGCGTAGCAATAGCAGCTTGTAGGGTTCAAAAAACACCCAAAATCGCACGGGGCAGTCATCTGTCTCAGCGCTGTAGCTCTTTAGCCCCTACGACTTTGCGGTTAGAAAAAGCGTGTCAGGCACGGCAATCAAACGTCCTTAGCTCTCATCCGAGTATCTGGTGTCGTACATGACGCCTTCATCCACAGGGTTTCCGCAGTGATGGCACATAGGTAAGTCAAAAACAAATGATCCTCAAAACGTTTATCCTCCGGCGTATCCTAGACAAATCTACTTCCCCATCCTGAACAAAAAAATAGCCACTACCTACTTTCCACTTACTTGTGCCATCCTCTGCTTGATAAAATGATCAACATTTTTTGATTGAAAACAAAAAATTGCCTATTCTGTTTTGATCATTTTTTAGTGATCGATCATTGCTTAGCTAGCTAAGCCCCAAAAAAAACAATTCGTCTAAGAAAATAAATGTATTTTCTTAGACGTTTTTTTTCAATGTCTATATACGATGTTCACCATTTTAATTATACAAAATATCTTCATAAAAGTTTTGGCTATTTTCCTTACTGATCAATAATAACAACAAAAAAACACTCGAAAAGCAATTATTTTCGAATGTCCTTTGTTTTATAAGAACGTGAAATGAACTTTATAACGCAACATTCTCTTTATGCCTCAATAATAAAACTCAATTGATTTCTTAAATATAAGATGCTCAAGGAAATTGTCGTGGAAGAGTGCAACCCAGTCTTCTCCCTATAGTAATAGCTACTATCTTCTTTGATCTGCTGAATCACTTCTTTTTCACTATAAACTTCCAGAAAATCCCAGCGCAAATACTCTATTAAAATTTGAATTTGCGCATCAACAGCTAAAAGATGTCTAATGACTTGGAAAGAATCAAGTCATTCAACAACTTCAAATACTGTTTTTAAAATGTTCATAATAAGCTGCCAATTTGGGATAGTCAAAGACAATCTTCTCAAGAATCTCTTGATCAATGAGTTGTAAATACTCCTCAAAACTAGAAATCATGTGAATGGTCATCCTCCTTGTCTTTTTATGACAGTGCTTATTCATTCTCAGGAACCATACTTAGTTCCCATGTCAAAGTTGTTTTGTAATGATCAGCTTGTGGATTTGCTCCTTGCGGGATATTCAATGCAACACTATTATCGGCCGTATTTTGATCACCAAAACGATATATCCAAGTGCCGGTTCCCGTCTCTCTACTTGCTGTAAGTAGAATATGTCTTTCTTCAGGTACTAAGGCTACTTCTTCTGGCATTCGAATAGTAGGTTCAGATCCACCTTGAGCTGTCGCGAGTTGTTGATTCATGAACCGTAATTCTGCACCTGACAATTCATCACCAGCCTCATTTGCAAACTGTGTATTTTGAGTAACAGATATCTCCCAGCCAAATCTATCTGCTTCAGAACGTCGATCACTAATTTGTACATAATTAGGACGCTCTTCACCTTCAATAACTTCTCCATTTTCATCTAAAAGGCGTTGTGTTTGCGCGTAGTAAGTTTTATCGATAGCTGAAATAGACTGTGCACCGAAATGAAACTGTGAAGCAAAATCTATGCTTAAAAGCCCCTGATTTTCTGGAATTTCAGGTTTGTTATCTGGAGTAACTTCGATCTCGGGATTTAGTGGATCAACTGGGGCTATAGAACTCCTTCCAGAAACTTCCGTTCTCGTAGCCGGAGGAAATATTGCATCAAAAAGTTCTTTTTCACTAACAGGGTTCCTATTTCCTACTTTATCAGTTAAAAATATTTGAAGCTCATCTCCTTCAGAAATGGTATCTGCTAATATGGGCAAGTCCCATGAACCATCTGGATTCACTGTAGTAGTAAGCTTTTGTCCGTCCACATTCTCTGCTACCTGTCCATTGATCGTATAATCTACTAAAACACCAACTTCTTCTGAAGAACCGCTGATGCTATTGGAATCCTCATATACTTGCCTAGCTATTTTGGCTGGTTTTGGAGGGGTTACGTCAGTGACTATTACTTCAGCGGATTCTTCTGACCCTCGACTGCCAATTCGAATATCTTTTGCAACAATTTTTTCACCAGCTAGATTGAAGTCTTCTGAACGATACGATATATATCCATCTGAGTCCGTCACCAATCCTGTATGCTCTATGCCAAACGTATCTATAATTGTTCCAGTTGCTTGTCCTTCTGAAGCATAGACGGGTATATAATTCACTTCTCCATCTTCATTAGCACCTTCATTATCGGGAACATAACCAACAATGACTCGCGCTTTGATATTCAAGTGAGCATCCGTTATTTCTTCATCAAATATAACACTCGGGATTTGGGACATTCCAGAAATACGTCGAATTGTATTTTGATTAAATGACTGTAATCCTTCAGCAGTCGTTGAAACGGTTTGCTGGGTTCCTCTACCAGTCACTATAAATTCTTCTACTTCTGTAAAATTGCTATCTGATGGACCTAATGGATTCGACGAAACATTCCAAAGATCTATATCAGAATTTCGAATGGAAAATCGATTCGATGCCGAATTATTAGCAGCTATTGCTACTGCGATAGAGGAATTCCCAGAAACCAGATTTCTAATATCGAAATTTTGGGGTTGGTTCAAAATAAATTGATTTCCTGTATAAGTAACATGGGCTGTTCCACTATCATTAGATGACATATCTATCAATGGTCGAGTACTATTCCCAATAACATAGAACTCAGCATGTGGTTCAACACTTATAGTTGTGTTACTTCTAGAAAAGGCAATAACGGAACCACTTCTTGATCGACTTGTTAGATTGACTTGAGCACCCGACCTTACATCCATTCTCGCACCGTTAACTTGAAGCCTGACTGCATTACCAGGCATTGTTACATTAAACGTTGCATTCTCTCCTACTGTTAGTTGACTATAGTTCAAATACACAGCTGGGTAAGTTGTTCCAACTGTTTGTGTTTGCCCTAACTGTACATAACTATTGTCTCCTATCACGAAACCTTGATTTCGTGCAGAATCTGTTGTCCTTGACAAATACCTATACCATAAAACGGATACGTCAACTAAGTTTACATTCCCAAAATATGTCGTATTAGAATCTAACTCAATATCACTTAATATAAAGTTTTCATACCTTGTATTAATATTATTAACACCGTACATTTCTATACGCCCATAATCATTAATTGCTAATCTAGTAATATTACGAGTTGTAGTGATATTTCCAAAGCGAACTGTCCACCTGTTCACTGAGGGAGCACCTTCCATTACACGGATATTTGTAGATGTAGCATCGGTCGCTTCTGAATCGAAATGAATATTATTGAATTCTAGCATACCTGTGGTGCCATTAATGACCGCAGTATTTGTCGTTATAATATTGTTTCTCATATTTATAGTATGACCATTCCCCTCAATCATCAGACTCGAATTTCGGATCAATTGAGTTACTGTAGCGTTAGGTGCTGATATATCAGATTGAACGGAAATTTTACTGATTTCATTATTACGAACCGCTGTTTGAAACTCTGCAAAACTATGCACTTCAGTTACTCCAACTTCATCTTCGACAGCCTCTTGCGTTTCTTGTATTTCTTGTGCTTCTTGAGAATCAGTCCTATCACTTTCTTTTTCTGTATTTTCAGCTTCTTCATACACAGGGTTGTCATCACTGGTTTGCAGAATCCTTACAACTGTCTTAGCTTCATCAACAGAAGCTTCAAAGACTCCTGCTTCTTTAAAAATTACCGGAATCATAAACTCAGCTTGTACATTTTTTGAGTAAATATTCCACCCTATTTCTGACTTCTCCACAGATAAATTTTCAGAAAGGTTCCCTTCATCTATATAGGCTTCATCAGGTAATTGAATGGTTACTTTATCTACTTTATTTTCTGCATGATAGGAAAGAGATATTATTTCGCCAACTTTTCCTGACCAAAAATCCTTACTAAAAAAAGAATTCTTCTTAGATTCTACCTCTGAATCCACTGAAGTGGTTGATTTTAATAAGTCTTCATAAGGAAGGGGCAGACTTTCATCTGTCGAAGGAACTGTTGGTGAATCGGTAACGTTTTCTGCCAAAGCCATATTCGTTGAAGAGACTATCGTCGTTAATCCAAGTAAAAACACAACACCGACAACCATGCTTTTTTGAATCCCTCGTTTCAAAATATCACTCCTTTTTGTCTTGGACGCGTTTATTTTTCTTTCTTTGTACAAGCAAATATATAATTATTGCTAGTAGGCAACTAATAAAAAATATTCCGCCAATAAGCAGCCAATTCGGACTAGAATCAATTGTTACATCTTGCCGGTTTAATGACCGGGCAGTCTCTCCTTCAATTGTAAAAGGCCGTTCCCATTCCCATTCATCTTCTCCAGATATAGCTTTTAAGCGCAGAATATAATTCCCACTTTGGAACCGGTCACCCTCTAAGGAGATTGGAAAATGAAAATGTGAGTTAGGCGCCATCTGCAGTTGCTCAGCCTGAGCCTCATACAAAACGTCATCCTCACCTTCCCTGTATACCGTTGCTTCGACACTCATCCGGTTAATAAAGGCTGGTGCGATATTTTGAAGGGTCGCGCTAATTACATTTCGGTAGTTCAATTGATCTGCAAACACATCCAAAAGGTTTAGTCCCGGAAGGACACTGTCTCGTTTATTGCTTACGACTATCCCTAGTACATAAGCAAATTCATTTTTTATTGCGACCCCTTCACCACTTTCTTCTGTGGTATCTGTTTCCTCTCGCACCTCAGCGATCCTTAGCCCCCCAGCTAAAAAACCTTGAAATGTTTTTTGAGGCATTTTTAAAGGAATCTCGATAGTTTTAGTTTCGTTTCCAGAAAGTTCGACTAACTCTGGCGTTTCAATCAGTTCCGATAGTGAATGGACTAATGTTGGATCTGGATCTGAAGCATCTTTTCCATATTCAACTACACCATGAACATTGGTATAAGCAGTATGTGGAGTAATCGCTACTTGGATCGTTTCGTCGTTGGCATTTTGCAAAGTTACCGCTAATGTTTCAGTTTGCCCAGGTTCCAAATTTAAATCAAAGTAGCGTTTTGAATCATCTACTTGATTTTCAGAAAACTCGGGAGTGACATAAAACCCCAATTGACTTTCCTGTGCCTGACTAAGTACTGGAAAACCTATGATCAAAAAAGCTATCAAAATACACTGAAAAAGCCTTTTAGCAAAGCGTACATCCAGTATTTGGTTCATTGATTGTTTCCTCCTTTAAAAAAAGGCAGTGTTACAGAAAATTCCTGCAGCACTGCCAACCATTTCTTACTTAAACGATCATTTAAATAGCATCACCAGCATCACTGCCAGGAATAGCTGTCAATTCCCAAGTTAATGTCGATGTGTATGTCGTCGCATCTTTCGCAGTTGAACCTGGTACAGACAAACGAATTGCATCGTTCTCAACAACATCAATGTCTTCGTTTGCAAACTGATCATTTAGATCTGCTTGGTTCCCCCAAACAACAGAAGATGCACCAGCTCCTTGACCTTCCTCTGCCTTCATCACAGAGACTGCACCAGCACCTGGAATCAAACGCAGGCCATCCGCGTGGTTACTTGGCGCATTTTGTGCATTCGTACCTTCATATTGGATTCGAGAAGCCATCAAACCCACTTCGGCTCCTGTCAACACATTGTTTTGTGTGTTTGAGGTGAAGTCATCCAAGCTGACTTGTAAGTCCCACCCTGCATTGGTTCCACGTAAATCTTGAACTTGAGCGAAACTCACGTAGGGAACTTCTGTTGGTCCGTCTTCTTCAGGATTGGTTAAACGAGCCGTTTCTGCGACCATGTTATAAACTTGGTCTTGATTCGAAATCACTTGTGAACCAAAATTCATATGGGCAGCTTTTACGATAGATAATGGACCGGTGGTTCCTGGTACCTCGGGATCAATCTCCACATCCGGCGCATCTGGATCTGTTTCCGGCGGAAGAACCTCTAAGTCGCCGTCATCTTCTCCAGCTGGACGGAATTCAATTTGACCATCAGTCGTGACATCACGCACTTCTTGTGCGAAAGCTGCAGCTGCACCTCCAGCTAAAATAGTAGTAGATAAAGCGGCAATTGTTGCTAAACGAATAAATTTCATCATTAGTTTCCTTCTTTCTTTTATTTATAAGCTCATTGATTGGGTTGTTCTTCTTGCTTTGCCCGACGAAAAATAATCAGTATAATTAGGACGAGGAAACCTATCCCCAACAAGGTGAGCCAGTGTCGCCTTTGATCATTGGTTTGTGGTAACCGTCCGTTTGGTTTGTTTTGTCCATTGCTTGGCGGTCTTGCGATCGTATCCGGGGGACTTGGTTCAGGGGCACCGATTGGATCATATACCCCAGTAAAGCCAATCGTACCTTCAGTTTCCACTTTTTGAACTTCCTTAGCGTATCCTTTACTAGGAATCATTCCTCCCAACACAAGTACCAGCAAAAGAAAAAGTACATAGCTGGTTTTGTTCTTCTTCATTTCCCTCCTCCTTCAGCACTTCTCACATATCAAGATGATTACGTGTTACTTGATATATTTCACAGTACCAAGGTTACTATCCAAAAAAAAGGATGTTTTTTGCACAACGTACCGCAAAAACCGTCCGAGCCATATAATTGAACTATCGCCATTCTCCCCTGTATAATAAGCCCTGTTCAAACAAAGGAATGAATAATAATGAATTTTGTATCATTGGGCATTGATTTTATAGTTATAGGTTATGAGGTATATGATGATACAAAAAGAATGATAAAAAATCGAAACCATCATACCATTAATTAAAAAATTCATGAGAGAGAAGGACTAATGATGAAAGATTTCCAGCTAAATCTTATAACAAATAAATCTAAAGTAAGATGGATTAAAATGTTAGATTTTTTCGAAAAAAATCCCCATGCAACAAGTCTCCAATTAGCTGAGAGTGCCGATAGTTCTCAGCGTACTGTTGTTTCTGAGCTAGTAAATCTAAAAGAATATTTTCAAGATGTGATCGAGATATCCTCTTCAAAACATGGTTATTCTTTTTCAAAATTACTATCAAAAGAATATCTTAATAAAAAACGCAGTATCGTTAAGGACGAACCGCTCTTTATTATTTTAGAAGCCATTTTCCATAATAACTTATATTCAATCTCCGAATGGGCTGAGAAATTTTATCTCTCTGAAAAGACAATGATAAACTATTTAGCAAAAGTGAAAAAAGAATTGAATAAGTTTAATCTAGATCTTTCTTTCACCCCTGTTAATATCATTGGATTGGAAGTTGATACTCGCTATTTCTTCCTATTATTTTATTATGAATCCGATCTAACGCCACATACAGTTCTTCCGACAGAAACCGTCGAAAATGCCGTGGCTAATTTCATTGATTTACTTAACATTAAGAGAATACAGCCTACAACATTTTCCTATTTTTCTTATTTGCTGCTTATTGCTATCGAGCGAGCAAAAAACAATCTATCAATTAATTTAAATAACGATATAGTACGGATTATCAAACATTCCAAACTGTACGATCAATTATTTTATATTAGTCAAACAATTATTGAGAACCATTTCAAACAACGTATTTCTGAAGAAGAATTTATTTACATATTTACCTCTTTGATTTGCAAAAGAAACTTGGAAAATGTTAATGAAGAAAAAATATTTTCAAATACATTTGATAATTGGCCTACTATAGACTTTCTGGTAAGAGAATTCCATAATCAATTCCTATACCATTCTCAAAACAAATCAAAAGACATTATTTTATTAGAATCTTTTTTTAAAGCTAATAAACTAAACGAATTGATTTCTATTACCAACCTTAAAAATACCAATGATATCAATTTTTATGTAAAACATAACTTTTCAGAAGAATTCTACGCTTATATTGAATTTCTGGAAAGCAACACTAATTTCCTCTCTGTTTTTTCACCATATTTTTTAGAGGATCTAGCCACACGCTTGGTTCTTCATATTGAATCTTTGAAATACTCCTATTGGGAAAAAAGCCAAAATATCGCTTTTATTTTTGAAGGGAACAGCTATGCTAGTCAATATTTGACAAGCTTTACAAAAAGCATTTTTGGTGCATTCCATAAACTATACTTCCCATACGAAAACCAACTTAATTTGGACTATATTAGAGAGAATAATATTGACGTGATTGCCACGAACTATACTGATCCTTCTTTCGAGGAATTAGGCGTTGATTTAGTTCTATTTAAAAGGCTTCCTGATGCGGAAGACTGGAATAGGCTACTTAAAATAACCAATCCAAGATTCGTCCAAAGTTATAATATTACAGACAAAGACTAATAAGATTTGAACAAACGGTTATTACTTTTCTTATTGGCTTTTGATCTACTTTATTTCTGTACTAGTAAGATTGTAATTTAGATACTTTGGTCATTGTTACTAGTAGCTAACTATTCATCTACAAATAGAGGTGAAAAGGGGACAGAATTACCGAATGAAATGAGTGCGACATATCTAATACTGGCAAAGCAGCCGGTTTATATATATACGCACCATAAAGAAGGGAATAATTCCAAAAAAATAATTATTGACTTTATAGTAACTCTAGCGTTTACGCTGTAGTTACTACGACAGGAGGATGAACATACTATGGAAAAAAAATTCGAAGTAATCGTCATTGGTGCGGGGTTTTCAGGGCTAGCTGCAGGAATTGCATTGAAAGAGAAAGGAATTTCATCGTGTATTTTAGAAGCGAGAAGCAGAGTTGGCGGTCGTGTGGAAACAAAATGGCTTGATAATGAGTTACAGATCGACTTAGGTGGTCAATGGATCGGCCCCACACAAACAAGAATGTATGAATTAGTTGAAAAATATAATATAAAAACTTTTCCTACTCAATTATTTGGTAAAGGACAATATAACTATAACGGTGCACTCCATGAACAAGAACCAACGGAGATAAGTGCTATCTTTGATTTGATTGACCAACTAGCAGCAAACATAAATTTAGCTGAACCATATTTAAGCCTAGATATCGACTCACAAGATCGCATAACTTTAGCACAGTGGCTAGAGCAAAACATTGAGGAAGTGGAAATTGCATCTTATGTTGGGAGAATTTTAGCCGGAGGTTTATTAGCCAGTGATGCAGGGGAAGTATCGCTCTTTCAAATGCTCTACTATTATTGCTTCGGGAAATGGTATTCGAAGTCTATTAAACGCAAAAGGCGGCGCTCAGCAAGATCGTATTTTCGGTGGTCCCCAAGCTATAGCAAATGCAATGGCACAAGAGTATGGTGAAACTTTATATACTGATCATGCGGTCTCAAGCATTGAAAAAGTTGAAGAAAGCTATTGTGTAACAACAAAACACGGAGAACAATTTTTTGCCCAAGATATAATTATTACTTTGCCTCCTTCGGTTGTGAACAGCAAAATAGATTTCCAGCCTAAACTACCTATTTGGAAGAAAAAGACACTGCAAAACATCCTGCAAGGAAACGCAGCAAAGTATCACGCAGTATATGATCGTCCATTTTGGCGCGAATTAGGTTTGTCAGGTCAATTGAATCAAAGCCGTGGTTGGATTATGGAGAGTGTCGATAATTCAGTACCTGGAAATCCTGAAGGAGTTCTAACTTTCTTTGTCTATGGCATAGATACAGTCCAATTTCAAAAACTTTCTGAGAATGAACGCCGTAACATCTTGTTAAACGAATTAGCACACGTTTTTGGCGAACAAGCCCTTTCCCCTATAGAATTGCTCACTCAAGATTGGAGCGAAGAAATATACACAGATGGATGTTTCTCTGGACACTTTGTGCCTGGTGGTTTCATTAAATATGGAGAATATTTAAGAAAATCCGTTGACCGAATCCATTGGGCTGGTGCTGAAACAGCAGAAGTTTGGAATGGTTACTTTGAAGGTGCAGTACGTTCTGGTGAGCGAGAAGCAGTCAAAATTATTAATAAAAAGCGTTAGAAAAAGTGAGCGTGTACGTATACTCAGTTAACATCACTAGCAGCTATACAGAGTGATGTTCTTTTATTAGTGAGCTAGTTTAATCATCGAATAAGAGTGGTTGGAAGTTGTGAATGTTCCTTAAATCAATATTATAAGACTAAATTTCCTATTTTATAGTCCAAATTTTTGAATCCTTTTCCATCACCCTTCTATAAGATACATTTATCCACCCAACTTCCTAATCAGGTCATCAGCACTTACTCGTTTATAAGATGCAACATAACCAATAGTTATCTGAAAGAAAAGTTTGTTCCTCTTCATTAGCATGATCTTTCAGTCATAACAGCTTAATTGCAACATATAACAAAGAGTATCTAAAAAACCGGAGTTTTCTAGATACTCTTTTTACATATTTCCCGCAAACGCAAATAATTTTTAACAGCTACTTGTTATCAACTTTCTTCATATAAAGAATTGGATAAGGGTTTCCTTGTTCGTCTAACTCGCTTCTTTTGTATACCTCAAATCCCATATGCTCATAAAATCCTTTCGCCTGAGGATTCTGTTCATTTACTCCCAGTTCATTTACAGAATAGTTTTCCATCCCGTATGCCAAGAGTTTTCTTCCTAGTCCCTTGCCTCTTTGTTCATTTGCTATAAAAAGCATTTCAAGATTTCGATCCGAGATCCCCATGAAGCCAGCTGGCTCTCCATTTTCACTTTCTACGATAATCAAATGTGGCACATGATGCAATGCCTCTGGAATGTATTGCTTAATGGCTTGGATTTCGGTCTCTGACAAAAAGGTGTGCGTCGCCTTAACAGAACTCTCCCATACTTCAATTAATTGTTGCTCTAACTTTTGATTCATACTACTTACTTCTTTTATATTCATGGATAGTCACACTCTCATCAGCTTATTTTCGTTTTTCATAACAAGAATCGCTGTTTCATTGATCCAAGTTAAGAATTTTCAACATCATCATAACATGAGATGGATTTATTTAAAATCTATGGATAAAAACTGCCTCGCTCAAATAGATAACGAAACAATCAATTCTAAGAGAGTATGACTTGCTTTGAAACACACTAAGAAAGGAGCTTTCAATACTGATGATTTCTCAAATCATTCTGTTGAAATAAAAATGCTTGTAGCTTTTTCTTCCCGAATAGTCGCCATAACGAACAAAATATATTCTTTTCAATAAACGATTTTAAACCACTTGCCCTAGAGTCCACTTCAGGGTTTATGATTACTTATAGAAAAGATAAGGAGAACCAACGATGAATATAAAAAAAGCAGCGGAAATGTTTGATTTGAGCGTAGACACATTGCGCTATTATGAACGAGTCGGTGTGATTCCACCTGTCCAACGCAATGAGAGTGGCTATCGGGTGTACACAACAAATGATCTAAACTGGATCTATTTAGCAAAACATTTACGAAATGCAGGATTGTCGATCGAATCGCTAATTGAATTTGCTCAATTGGCACAAGTACGTGAAAGTCAAAACGTCGAAACAGCTCAGAAACAGATTTTAGCCGATCAACTCGAAGAATTAGAGAAAAAGTTAGCAGCAATGCAGGAAGTAAGAGACCTACTTATTTATAAGATAGAAACGTATGATGAGCATATCGCAAAATTTAAAGCAGGAAATATGACCCCTGATAAAGTGGAAAAATTATGGGAACGAAAAAAGTAACATCTTTCACTTGCTATGGACTTAACTCCAAGGTTTAGGATAGAACATGCAATGAAAATTAGAGGAGGAAACATTATGCAAACAATCACACTCAATAATGGTGTCACCATGCCGCAACTAGGATTTGGCGTTTATCAAATACCTTTGGAAGAAACAGCAGAAGCTGTTTACCAAGCAATCAAAGCTGGGTATCGACTGATCGACACTGCTTCTATTTATGGAAATGAAACAGAAACAGGCGAGGGAATCAAGCGCGCCATCACTGAAGGTCTAGTCACTCGAGAAGAACTTTTTGTTACCTCTAAATTATTTATTCTCCAAGCTTCCGAAGATAAAGCGAAAGAAACGATTGAACATTCGCTTGAAACAATGGGATTAACTTATCTTGATCTCTACCTTATTCACCAACCATATGGAGATATTTATGGTGCTTGGCGTTCAATGGTTGCTGCTCAAAAAACAGGAAAATTACGTGCAATTGGCGTTTCAAATTTCAAATCAGCTAAGATGATCGAGTTTGTCGGCTTGAATGAGGCGAAACCTCAAATCAATCAAATCGAAGTGAACCCTTGGAATCAACGAGCGGAAGATCAGGAATGGCATGAAAAATATGACGTCCAAGTTGAAGCTTGGGCTCCCTTTGCAGAAGGACGCCATGACCTATTTACCAATCCGACATTAGCAGAAATTGGCAAGCAATATGGCAAAACGGTTGGTCAAGTTGTTCTTCGCTGGTTGATGCAAAGAGGGATTGTCGCTTTAGCAAAAACAGTTCGTCCAGAACGGATGGCTGAAAACATTGCTATTTTTGACTTTGAGCTTTCCCAAGAAGACATTGAAAAAATAGCCGCTTTAGATAAAAAAGAGTCCGCATTCTTTGACCACGATGCCCCCCAACAAGTGGAATGGTTTATGGAGCGGATGTTAGATACTGAAAGTTAATAGGTTTTTATTGAAGAAAACCAATACAAGTCCGCTCACATTGCAAAAGGAAGCGGACTTGTATTAGTTCTTACTGAATTGTATGTCGTCACTTTTCTTTGTCAGTATGACAATGTTCTTGGAAATAGGGCCAGTGAGTCATCTTTGAACAAGGAGTTGCTTTTCATATTTAGCAGTGGAACCTAAATGATAATCTAAAAAATGACGAAGGACAGACATTCGTAGATAAGAACTGTACAAAACAACATGCCTAAGACGCTTCTCTGACCTCTCAAATGTACTTTCACCAAATATGTTTTAGAGATTCTATACGTACATAATAGATAAATTGCCCCCAATTCTTCTACTATTAAGAGGAAACATTAAGAAGAAATCTTTAGATCAAGATAGCTGCTGCCATCACAACGAAATTATAGAAGCTATGTGCAAAAATGGATTCCCAAATATTTCCCCTACGTAAATAGGTGATCGTCAAATAAAACCCTATGACAAAGTAGGGAAAAAGAGCAAAAAGATTCCCGTTCACATTTACGATATGACTTTCAGTAAAAAGCAAGAGGCTTCCGACAGCAGTGATGATTCTCAACCATCGTTTTTCTCCAACATAAATCAGTGTATAGCGATAAAGCATTTCCTCGAAAACAGGTGCTAGCAAAAGTACATCGAATACAAATGGAAGGGTTCTTTGATCGGAGAGATAAACAAAAATCAACGCATTGAGATCACGAAATAAAAGAATATTAATTAAACCGATAGTGAGGATAATACTAGTAGGTACGATGAGACCGATTTTTATTAGCGCAATTTTATTTATCTTTTTATAACTCTCTACTAAATAGTTACGGAAAAGAAGGATACCAAGTAAAACGAACAATAGTTTTACTCCGAAATGATTATAACTCATCAAATATCTTGCATAAAAAGAAGGAATGCCACGTATTGCTAGCCCCTTCCATAGGACATAAAACAATAAAAATAACCCTCTTTTCAACTTATCCCTCCTAATGAACGAAAGCTTTATACTCCAGATAGTTTTACTCTTCTTTCAGTTCTTCCTATCTCTAAAATAACAATAAACCAAATAACCACTCGAGCATACTAACAAAGGAAGTCCGACATAGAGCATACCAGTTCCTAATGGATAATTAATAGCAAGATCAAGTTGGATATTCTTAAGCTCTTCTTGGCTTATTGTGTCAAAATCTTGAATAGGAATCAAAATCGTTTGTAAAAAAAAGCCAACGACCGTGATAAAAAGACTGAAACAAAAAACGCCGAGTGCAAATTTTTTCATAAGAGACCTCTTTTCAGCATACACTTTATTGCTTTACCATCTTATTATACATATCAATCATTAAAAAAAGAAACTTAAAATATTTTTACACATTATACTTACAACAATTAACAAGGAAACCATCCTATAGAAGTCATTCCTTAGCTGGAAAAAGGAGTCTCCTCACTAATAATTCTTCCATCAAACAACATAGGAAGTGCTTAATTTCCTTCATTCGACTTACTTGAAATCTGCCTCTATGAAGACTAGAAACACGTATCCAAATCACCGCTATCCACCGTATTTAGAGTATCGATGTGCTTTTTTAAGACAGTGCCGAATTGGCAGACCTTTTCTCCGAAAAAATCAGAGGAGATGCTAACAAAAATACCGCTAGCAGCAAACGAATCATCGTCCTTACCAACGGCATTTTATTAAAGACTTCTGTCCTGGATTCTCTAAAAATTCCACTTCATATTTTTAGTCAGGCACTGTTTTTATTGTAAAAAGAACTTTCTTTTCTTTAACGTAGTAAAGGTGCATTGCCATTCTTTTCTAACACATGTTTTGTGGCCCATAGTAGAAAGACTCAGTACTTTTTAAACGGTTCTTTATCTCGTAAATGAATATTCTCATGATTGTCTTCGATCATTTCAATCACTCTTGGTTCACTCGTAGCGTACGCTTCCTTCAGCGCAGCATCTAAAGCTTCTTTGGAACGTACACGAACTGCTTTAATACCGTAGCTTTCAGCCATTTCTTTATACCCAATATAATCGATATCGACCCCTTCTTTTTGTCCGTTATAGTCTAGTTCTTGTTGGAATTCAACCATGTTGTATTCTTTATCCACCCAGATTACTTGCACAATATTCAAATTGTAATGGGCTACTGTAGCTAATTCTTGTGAGGAAAACATAAAGCTGCCATCCCCACCTGAAGACAAAATCTTTTCCTCTGGACGTAACAGTGCTGCTGAAATCGCCCAAGGAAGACCGACGCCTAAGGTTTGTTCCCCATCAGACATTAAGAAATGTTTTGGCCGATACACATTTAGGTACGAACCCAGCCACACTTCATGACTTCCTCCATCCATAACAACGGTCGTATTTGGATGAGCCTCGATTATTTTTTGCAAAGAGTCAACAATTTCCAATGGATGTAGTGCATCCTCAGGTGTTTGGCTGGGTACTTTTTTCTTCGCTGTCAATTTTTCTTGCAAGTCATGAACCACCATTTTCCACTCATCCGTAATGGCTTGTTCCGTTATGCTATTGGTAATATTTTTTAGATTTTTTGCGATATTGCCTAAGAGGATGGTGTCAGGGAGATAAGTTTCATCTAAATGATCCACTACAGTATCAATATCAATAATGCGCTTGTTATCGGTATTCCAAACAGAAGCCCAGTATTCAACCAAATTTAATCCCAATGTAATCACTAAATCACTGTTAAAAACCAGTTCATCCCCAGGCAGGTTATTAAACAGCCCCACTCGACCCACATAGTTTTGGGAAAACTCATGCGTCAATAGACCTGTAGCTTCGAACGTCTCCACGACCGGAATTCCCGTTTTTTTAACGAACCCTTGAATGGCAGCCGCCGCATTATCATCGGCTGCCCGAGCACCAACGATAATAACTGGGCGTTTTGCCGCTTTGATTTTCTCAACTGCACTAAGAATGGCAGCTTCGTCACTAATCGTATTGTCCAATTGATTCACTAAGGTCGAAAAAGCCAAACCAGATTTAGTGGTCTCAGCTAACAGAATATTACCTGGAATATCCATAAAAACGGCCCCGGGATTGCCATTGATACTTGAGACATACGCATTCGCTACTTCATCCGCAAGGGCATCGGTATGCTGAATTTCCTTGGCATATTTAGTAATCGTTGAATCATTCATTACGCCAGAAATATTAGGATTTTGAGGATACGGTGTTACTAACTTCGCTTGTGGAACTTGTCCGGCAATAGCCAATACCGGGTCACCATCAGAAGTCGCCGTAGCTAAGGGCGTGACCAAATTCAAAGCCCCCGGTCCTGACGTAGTCATCACTACACCAGGTTTACCAGTCATGCGCCCAATTCCTTGTGCCATGAAACCAGCATTTTGTTCATGTCTTACCGTAACAACTTTAATCTCTTCACGTTTTTTCAAAGCCATTAATAACGGACCCAACTTGCCGCCTGGCAATTGAAAGACATATTCCACACCATTTTTAATCAATGTATCTACAATCAAGTCTGCACCGTTCTTATTCATAATAAATCTCTCCTAAATGTTTTTTGCAAGTTGTTTATTAGGATTACTTGAGATAACTGTAAAGGTAATAAATTTGCTTACTCGTGTACTATAGATTCAAAAGAAAGAGTTGTACATTAGGGAATTTTTTTATACGTCTATTTCTTATTGCCTTCTTACGATTAGGAGATGAATTGTTTTACAAATAGTAAGTAAATCCTTATGATACTCTCAGACATACGGAAAAGGAGACAACGGAAGATGACAAGAAAAATATACAATTGCGAACATGGCTGCGCGGTCGAATCGACTTTACAAATGATTTCAGGTCGTTGGAAAAGCGTTATCTTATATCATTTGATGTTTGATGGGTCACTTCGCTATAACGAACTACAAAAGCTGATTCCTGGCATCACTAGAAGAATGGTCTCTTTGCAGTTGAAAGATTTAGAAAAGGATGGATTGATCTATCGTAAGGTCGTTCAGGAAAAACCATTACAGGTTGTGTATGGAATGACCGATTATGGCTACTCTTTAAAAGAGATCATTGAATTATTGTATCGCTGGGGCGAAGATTTTAATCACAAAAACGCGGGATTACTTGAAGAAGAATGTTTAACTTGCAATTGATCGCGACTGCTAGTAAAAATGAGGTTTTTAACGTGAAAAAGATTGAAAATATTGAAGAATTATATGAAGCATTAAGCACATCAATGGAACATTCAACGTGGTGGGATACAGAAAATCCATGGGAAATCGTTGTCGGATCAATTTTGGTTCAAAATACCAATTGGAAAAATGTGGCCTATTCCTTAGCAAACATCAGAAGAGAGATTGGATTTTCTCCGAAAAGATTGGCAGAAATTGATCAGTTCCTTCTTCAGGATCTGATTCGGCCCAGTGGTTTCTACAAAAATAAATCCCGCGCGATAAAAGAAATCTTTTCTTGGTTTCAGCGCTACAACTATGATATCGGTATTCTACAGAAAAAAGAACAGGCTGAGTTACGAAAAGAGTTGCTAGCTATCTATGGTGTTGGCTATGAAACGGCAGATGTACTAATGGTTTTTGTGTTTAATAAGGTCGTGTTTATCGCTGATAAATACGCACAACGAATTTTTAGTCGCTTAGGCCTAAATGAGCCGCTTACTTACCTCACCCTTCAAAATATGATCGAATTACCAGATACATTTACCAATGAACAAGCTCAAAACTTTCATGGTTGGCTAGTTGATTACGGTCAAGTCCATTTGAAATCGGATAAAGACTGGCAAGCAGGCTTCTTAAGTCAGTTTACACTCGTTCACCTCTAATTGTGGTATAAAAAAATTCCCTAATTTACATTTCATTGACCGAGGATTACGCTATCCTTGTTACAAAAACACGTTTCAAGGAGGAGATAGTATGAACGATCCATTTTTAGGATTACAAGACGTGCCAGCGTTTCACGTGACCAGTAAGGACATTGTTGACGGGAAACTTATGGATAAAAAATTTATGTCTGGTGATTTTGGGATTGAGGATGGACAAGATATTTCACCAGAGCTTCACTGGACCGGTGCACCAAGCAATACGAAAAGCTATGCGGTTACCTTATACGACCCTGATGCACCAACTGGATCAGGATTTTGGCATTGGGCAGTCATGAATATCCCCGCTTCTGTAGAGGAATTATCACAAGGAGCCGGCAGTAGCGATAACGCAAAGCTGCCACCGGGAGCCGTTCAATTACCAAATGATGCCCGCATGAAAAAATATATTGGTGCTGCGCCGCCCAAAGGTCATGGTGTTCATCACTACTTCTTAACGGTTTGGGCATTGGCTATTGAGAAAGTTGAAATTCCTGAGGATTCTACCCCAGCTTTTTTCATTTTTAATACCTTTGGACATGTCCTAGCTCGTGGTGTTGTGAACTTTGAAGTCGAAGTGAAATAGGGAAAGCTCAGAGAGGAAGATACGTAATGAATGCTGCAAAAGAAAACTATTTTGGCAAACTAGAACAAGTCCATGAATTTTATGATGCGATGCCTACCGGCGTTAGCTTATCGGAAACCGGGAGAATCTTTATTAATTTTCCTGAATGGGGAGACCAAGTAACCGCGACAGTCGTTGAACGAGTAGACGGCAAATTAATTCCTTATCCTAGCCAAGAAGCGAATACATTTGATCCTCAAAAACCGGAAAACGGATTTCTAAGTGTACAAAGTATCGTTGCTGATGGTGCTGGTACTTTGTGGGTATTGGATACCGCTGCACCCAAATTCACCGTTCCTGTTAAGGGTGGGGCAAAACTGGTTGCTGTGGATTTAAGTACTAATCAAATTCGCAAAGTCTATACTTTTTCACCGGATGTCGTCCTAGACTCTACGTATTTGAATGATGTTCGAATTGATTTACGCCGCGGTTCTGAAGGGGTAGCCTATATAACCGATTCTTCTATTACCGGTCCTGGTGCGTTGATCGTACTCGATTTAGGTACTGGCGATGCATTCCGTATTTTAGATGGCACGCCCTCCACCGCGGTTGATCCAGCCTTTATTCCTAAAGTTGAAGGCGAGATTTTGTTAAATCGCTCGGCTGATGGAACAACTTCGCATTGGCAAGTGGCAGCTGACGGCCTAGCGATTTCTCCCGATGGAAAAACCTTGTTTTTTAGTCCTTTATCCAGTCGACATTTATACTCAATTGAAACCGATAAAATTTTCAACAAAGAAATTGATGATCACGCATTAGAAGCACATGTTAAAGATTGGGGCGAAAAAGGCGCCTCTGATGGCATGATTACGGCAGAAGATGGAACGATCTATGCTGGCGACTATGAAAACAACAGCATTCGTATGATTCACACGGATGGTACTATGGAAACTTTGGCTCACGATCCGCGTATCTTATGGCCAGATACTTTATCTATTGGACCAGATCAATACTTATATTTTAACGCCAACCAGCTGCAACGGCAGGCTAGTTTTCACAAAGGAGAAGACCTTAGAGAGAAGCCTTACAGTCTGTTCCGCATTTTTATCGGAAAAAATCCTGCGAAAGCAAACTAACTGGTCTTGATCTAAATGGAGGGCAATACGTAAAAGAACTAATGCGATTTTCTATCCAGAAAAGGAGGAATTAAGATGTCAGAACAGAAAACGATGAATGTAATAGGCTTTTTCGAAGGCCTGCCAATTGAATCTACGCATAGTTTTATTGACCAAAAAGAAGGAATCCCTGTTCCAGGCCCTCGTGATTTATTAGTAAAAATCAAAGCCGTTTCGGTCAATCCAGTCGACACCAAATTACGGCAAACGACTCGCAAGCGAAATGCCCTGCGTATCTTAGGTTTTGATGCGGTCGGAGAAGTGGTCGCTGTCGGAAAAGATGTCATGAAATTTACTGTTGGTGATCGGGTCTTTTATGCAGGAACCACCACTCGATCAGGAAGCAATCAAGAATATCAAGCAGTCGATGAACGGATCGTTGCCCTAGCCCCTAAAAATTTAACAGATGAAGAGGCTGCTGCATTCCCATTGACTGCATTAACCGCTTATGAATTGCTGTTTGAAAAATTCGGCTTGATTCCTAAAGAAAACGCCAATCAAGGGAAAAGTATTCTCGTCATCAATGGTGCGGGTGGCGTCGGATCGATACTGAATCAGTTGGCTCATTGGGCAGGTCTAGAAGTGTATGCTACCGCTAGTTCAAAAAATTTTGACTGGCTTAAAAAAACCGGGGTTGACCACCCTTTAGACTACCATAACGACCTAAGGGACAGCTTTCGAGAATTAGGCGTTCCGAATGTCGATTATATCGCTGTCTTGTTTGACATCACCCAATACTTTGATCAAATCAGCCATTTGGTAAAACCTTATGGTCATGTGGGCACGATCGTTGGCATTCACGAGCCCCTTGATTTAAGTGTATGGAAAAACCTTTCTGTTAGCTTTGATTGGGAGTATATGTTTGCTAAAACAGACTACGACTATCAAATCGAGACACAAGGACAAGCGCTAAAAATGATTGCTGATTTAGCAAATGAAGGAACACTAAAAACAACCTTAAGCAAAGTCTATTCGGATGGAATCAACGCGGCAAATTTGAAGCGCGCAACGAGAGATGTCGAAAGTGGCCATATGTTGGGAAAAGTCGTCGTAAGTGGTCCTTTTAATGGAAACCTTACAGGGAATTAATCGCCCGAGCCATTTAATGAATGCTCCCTTCAACAGAATTCATCATATATTCTAATACACTATCACTGATTTTTCGTAACAGCCGGATTCTCAAAGAATGATTTGTAGATGAAAAAAGCATTCAGAAAACAATGGGTCTCTGAATGCTTCATTCATCAATATAATAATCTAATGGATAACATAGTTAAAACTGAAATCAAGGTAAATCCATATTCGTTTTTCATAAAATCATCATCCATTCATAACTTAAAAAATAGTCATTCTTAGTAAGTGTTTATTTTCAAGAAAATTCATTCTCTTTACTTAGTAAGATAGAAAAAGACAACAACCATTATGACAACAAGTACCCAAAAATACCATTTTTCAGAGTTTTTTTTCTTCATATCTATTCTCCCTTTCTATTCATCTCAATTTTGAAAGAAACATAATAAGCAAAATATCGCCTTCTTGAAGGGCAATCGCTATCTGACTCCCTATCCGATTAATTCTCGGTTAACTCATCCCTAAATTTCAGGAATAGGTCTTTCGCTTGTCCTGTACTCATGTTTGTCAGGACTTTAATTTTCTTGACCATGCCAATATCATTTTCGTTTTTTGAAAGCATTTGTCGTGCCATTTCTTCTTTGATCTCTGCTTCTTCTTCCTTCGTTAAATTTCTGACTTCTTTCTTTTTACCAAATAACCCCATCCTGTTCTCCCCTTCTTATAAAATTTATGCGCTTTTCACACTAGCCAGACTGAGCATTCTTTTTATCTAAAATGCGTTTTTCTGTCCATGACTTGATTCCTATACTCTAATCTACCATTTCTGTCGAAACCGAGGAAATGGTTCGTTCTCTTTTTTATTTTTAGGGAAGATATAAAAATAAAACACGGAGCCAATGATGATCGCTGGCGGCACCGAGATGCTCAATAATTTTAAAGCAGTGTTTAAAAGCACACCAAATTTTTCTTGAATAGAAAGATTCATAATCGTGCTGAAGTCTTGATTGAACGAAGTAACGATCATCGTGACAAAAAAGAGCAAGCAAAAACTAATCACCCCATACTTGATACTTACTTTTAAATTCTCATTGTCTTTCTTAGTTTCTTCCAAAAGTAATGTTTCTAATGAGATATCCAATTCTTCGGCTATTTTGATCATATTTTTTTTGCTAGGGTAGGTAGCACCTAACTCCCATTTTGAGATTGTCTTGTCACTTACTTCTAATAATTCTGCTAGCATACTTTGCGTTAGCTTGTTTTTTTCTCTATATTCTTTCAGCTTCATTGCTAATATCGTTTCTTTCATATTGACCACTCCTCATCGATTTCTACCTTTCATTTTGACATAAAACCTACCATTTAACAGGAATTCTTGAAAAAGAGAGTAGAATAGAGGGGATTTTTAGCTACTTCTGGTGATTTACCTGAAATATACTACCGAATCCTTCCTTACAACAATAGTTGTTGTGCATTCTGATATCTTCTAAATAATATCAAACCAGAAATCATAAGCATCTGTAAATAATTAAAGGAGACGCAAAAACTTCCCAGTTTTTGCCCTCCCTCATTTCTCAAGAAAATATGTTAATAGAAGATTCTCTTCCTATCATTCACATTAAAACAAGCCAAAGTATTTTTTCACTTCAATATACACTAAAGGAAAAATGGATAAGCCGATTACCCATAGCCAGTCAACTGCACGAAGAGAGACAAAGCCAAAAATGGTTTGCGTGAATGGAATCGTTACTAACAAGATAATGATCAATGCACCTATGAAGGTTGTCATTACTAACAACGGATTGCTCAAAAAACGCAGCTTCAGGATAGATTCTTTACTTCTACAATTAAACATATGCACAATAGTTGATAATCCCAATACAATAAATGTCATTGTCTGCGAAACCTCTATCGATTCTAGACGTCCAATTAGAATCGCGCCTAATGTGACGCCTGTAAAAACAATTGAAATTTCTACAATTTTTACCAATAATCCTTGCGCAAAAATGCTCGTGTATTTAGTGATAGGGGCTTCCTCCATTGCTTTTTTATCGACTGGTTCAATACTAAGACTCATTCCTGGGATTCCATCTGCAACTACTTTTATGATTAACAATTGAACCGCTGTAACAGGTGCTCCCCACCCAACGAGCAAGGAAATTAAAACGATCGTCAGTGCAGAAATATTGCAACCAAGCATCGCGTATAATGATTTTCTGATATTGCTGTATACCCGTCGTCCTTCTTCAACCGCCTGAACAATCGTCGCAAAATTATCGTCTACTAAAACCATATCAGAAGCTTCCTTTGCTACTTCTGTGCCACCTCCCATTGCGATCCCTACATCAGCTGCTTTTAATGCAGGTGCATCATTGACACCATCGCCAGTCATAGCGACAATCTCATCATTTTTTTGAAATGCTTTTACGATTCGAATTTTATCTTCTGGGGAAGTACGGGCAAAGACTCGATAGTCATCAATCACATGGGCTAATTTTTCATCGCTCATTTCATGTAAATCCGCGCCGGTCATTGCTTTTTTCCCATCGGTGAGAATTCCTACATCTTCTGCGATTTTTTTTGCTGTCAGTAAGTGGTCCCCTGTGATCATTACGGTTTGAATCCCTGCTTGTTTTGCAATAGAAACAGCCGTATAGCTTTCGGGCCGAGCTGGGTCGATAATCCCAACAAATCCTGCAAACTCTAACTGACTTTCAAGAATTTCTTCAGTAAGACGTGTAGGTTTTTCATCGTATCTTTTATAAGCAACGCCCAAAACACGGTATGCTTGATTGGCCAACTCATCATGCTTGTTCAAGTAGGCAGGGTTGTTCGCATCAATGAGATCCAAGCGATCAAAAGCCCCTTTTGTGACAGAAACATATTGGTCGTTTACTTTATATAAGACAGTCATCCTTTTTCGTTTTGAATCAAAGGGAACTTCATGAATCTGTTCAAAGGTTGAAGCGACTTTACCTAGTTCCTCTTTAGTGAAGAGCGATGCCAGTTTTTTTCTGATCGCCAACTCTGTTGGATTACTGGTTACTGTTGCATTTTCTTCCATCGAACTAGCAAGATAGAAAAGAAATAAGAGATTTTTTTCCTTCTCTTCTGTTATTTCTAAGCAGGAAGTCAGTCTATCCTTCATCATAATAACTTCTTTCACGATCATCTTATTTTCGGTAATTGTTCCAGTTTTATCTGAGCAGATAATTGAAACACCTCCAACGGTTTCTACTGTTGAAGGAGTCCTAACGATGGTTTTCTTCAGTGCCATATTCCTCATCCCAACAGCTAGAGAGATTGTTACAACGACTGGCAAAACCTCTGGAATAGCAGCAACAGCCATTGATATTGCGGTCATGATACTGGTCTCTAAAGACAATCCTTTGCTGATTCCTATAGCAATCGCTAGAAAGCCAGAGAGAATAGCGATTAGTCCTAGAACTTTCCCAAGTTTTTGCATTTTTATTTGTAGAGGTGCTATGGTTGTTTCTTCCTTACTTAATAAGCTCGATATTTTACCAATTTCCGTATTCATTCCTGTCTTTTCAACTCGAACGTTTGCTTTTCCTGTGACTACTAATGAGCCAGAAAAAACCAAGTCTTTTCTGTCCCCTAAAGAATCTTCTTTAGAAGAAATATAGGTGGGATCTTTTTCACTTGGTTCACTTTCACCAGTTAGAAACGATTCATCAACAAAGAAATTACTACTAGTTAAAAGTTTAGCATCTGCTGGAATACGGTCCCCTAACGCCAACTGAACAATATCACCAGGAACAATGTTCAAACTTCCAATCTCTTTTAACGCCCCATCTCTGAATACTTTACTTACGGGAACACTTATCTTATTTAATTCACTCATTGATTTTTCCGCATGTTTTTGCTGTCGAATCGACAAATATAGATTAAGAATGACAATTGAAAAGATGACTATTGGTTCCGTAAAATCATCAGGGTGGTTTTGAAATGCAACGTAACTAGATAAGAGCGTTGCAACGATTAAAATCAAGATGGTAATATCCTTCATCGACTCTTTCAAATAGTCATAAAAGTGCTTCTCATCTTTGCTTTCTATGGAATTAAACCCATATTTTTCTAGCTTCATTTCTGCTTCTTTACTGGAAAGTCCCGACTGGTTAGGGCTCTTTCCGTATTCTTTCAATTGTTCTTTTAACATCTGCCTATACCTCCTAAAACAAAAAAGAAGTCAGACAAACTAACCATAAAAGCCTAAGGTTAGTTTTTCTGACTTCAATAAGATTTATTCCGGCGAACAAATCTAATGTCATTATTTAAATTCCACCTAATTATTGCACATCCGAATATTTGGGTCAAGATTTTCACGATGACCGATCAATCAAAATGAGAGAATGGTATGCAAAATCGAGAAAAAGTACGTGTACATCCTGATCCTATAGACAAGAAGCTCGCCCTTGCAAAATGATTTCAGGACTTTCTTTACTTAGCACATAATCATTACCTGCTACTTTAAAATACTCTTGAACCAACTGACTTAACTCTTTGATTGCTTCATTCGCCCGAGCCCGTTGCGTTTCATTGATCGATTCAATGAATAAAACAGCATTGGTGGTCTCTTCTGTTAGCATCGTACGTTGAGCTTCCCGCCAATTTAAGCATCGACAGATTGCACCTTTCTCATCATAGTAAATGACTTCCTTTTCCAAGGCTGGGGAATCAGTATCTGCACCTAAGGGAAAGAAAGATTCGCCACCTTTTGCAACGCCTAAATGAAGGTCGCCAACGATTGTATCGAGGTCTTCTCCGCCTAAAGGGACACCATATTTCAAGGAAATACTATTATAAATATCTACTAAAGGATTGATGGGAGAAAATTCTCTGTCTTGATTCACCCGTTTCAACAGTGCTTCGATGGAAGAGCGTACCCCTTTTTTCGTTTTAAATTGCTGAAAAGCACTTCGCCATTCTTGGATCACTTGGTTTTCACTGAAGGTGTCGGTTGTTAAGTAGCGCTTTGCTTGTTCTTTACTACTTTTTAGCAAGTCAGTAAAAAACGTTTCGTGTGCAGCATCGGCAACATTGTTTATATGTTTTACAACAAGGCAGTTGATTTGTGCTTCTGGAAATAGTGCCCAAAATTCTTGATCGATCATTATTTTCTTCACTTTCTCTACACTCCTGTTTAGTTTATTTGAACAAATTCATGTCCTTTATTTTTCAAGATCTCTGTTTTTTCAGCAGCCAGCCGAGCTATATCCTTTTTAACCAAATATCAGCTACCTGTGCTTCCTACCCTAGGTAGCATGAATGTACATTCAATCAGATCCAATCTCCCCAGCGGCGTTATTCGTTTAATAGTCTCTTTTGATCCCATTCTTGACGTTGACCCAATCAACTTCTACCGAAGATTTTATTTTTTTCAGCATTTCCGCAAGATTTTTTCTTTCTAAAGCAGATAACTGTTGAATCGCTACTTTATTTGAATAGTTATTTTCTCTTATGATTAATTGAACCGCTTGTTTCCCTTTGGCGGTTGTGTATAAGTGTTTGATTTTTTTATTTTCTTTGTCTGACTCTTTTAGAATAAACCCATTTTCCTCTAACTTTTTTACCGCCCGGGACAAAGTCGTGCGATCAACTTTGATCCGTTCGGCTAATCGTTCAGGAATAATTCCTTCATTTTCAAATATACGAACTAAGTAAATGTATTGTCCTTTACTGAGTTGAACCTCTTTAAATTCAATATTAGCAATTGATTCCAACATTCTACTGATCGAACCTATCTCACGAAGTATATCCTCCACGAACTATCCCCTCCCTATCTAGCACTATAATAGCCCATTATTGTTGCATATGCAACAATAATGGGCTTGATTTACTTTATTGCTCCCTCTTAGAAAATGGGTGCATGGAATAAGCTTGTTGTTTCTGTTCTCAAAAAAAGCAGGAGAATACAGAGAAAAAATTCTGGCTCTATAATTTATGGGACTGATGAATCAGAATTGATTCTTCAGCCCCATTTTCATTTTAGGTATTAAAAAACATATCGTTCTCTAGTATGATTAAATCACCACAAAATAAACAACTGAGAGGACGATATGCTATATGAA
>NZ_JBIVBP010000008.1:60415-117267 GCF_044746145.1 Enterococcus sp. NPDC086594 | reverse complement strand
ACCAGTTAGGCTATCTCTTTTTCTATCTTTTTTTACAAAAAAAGTGTTGGTAGAAAATCCGTAGATTTTCCACCAACACTAAATATTGTAGAGCCAAAAAACCGCAAGAAATGAACGATTTCTCGTCATTTCTTGCGGTTTTCTTCTATGGACTTATGTCACAGTCCCTTTCAAAACACTTTATTTTTTAACGATAAACCACCATTCGATACCGATCGCATCGTAGGTCGTCAACAATTGCCGTTTTTTGTCGATGAAAAACTCTTGCTTCTTCTCAGACAAGTGTTTTTCTAATGTATCGATATCTTCTTGACTGATGGAGATTTTCAAGAAGTCTAAGCCAAGCACCTCATGGGTCGGTAAATCGATCGTACCACCTTGTGCTTCCGTCAAGCCAACTTGGAAGTCACCATCATTGAGGATAAATTCCTTCGTTTCGGCTTCTTTTGTTTTCAACCCTAAGCTTTCTTCTAAGAAAAGCTGCTCTTTGGCTAGATTACTGACGTTTAAATACAGCTTGCCAAAATGAGCTTCTTTTGATAAGCCAGCCGCTTTTGCAGGTGCCGCTTTGATCAATTCTGCTTCGTCTTTGGGTACCGCAGTTCCTGCGGGTGCTGTAAATAAGACTTCGATTTTGTTTCCTTCTGGATCAGCTATCAGGAAGCCTAATTGATTCGCTTCATAACGAGCTTCTTCGAAAGCAATCGCTTTTTGTTGGGCATTGCTCGCGATAGTTGCCGCTTCTTCTAGCGAGGATACGGCTAAAACGATGCGCTGCATCTTTTTGATCTCACCGAAATGGTCGTTGGCACGCGGGCTTTCTTCCAACCATAAAACTTCTCTATCTAATCCTTTTAGACCAAAGATGGCCAACTCATTTTCTTCTCTTTTCAGCTCAAAGCCAAGTACATCGCGATAAAAGGCAATCGCTTGATCGCGGTCTTTTACCCGAATTGCAACAGTCAGCAACTTCGTACTGCTCCCCAATAAGAAATCTGTCATTGTTTCTCCCCCTACTTACATATGTACTCATTGTACTGATAAAACGAAATTCTAGCAAATGAAATCCCTATCTCTTTTATTCTTTTTTTAGAGAAAATAAGAAGAAACGCACAGAAAAGTCAGAATTTTGCATTTTTATGAGTAGAGAGGAGGCGCTTGGGTGTCGCTAATGGCTTCAACTACAGCCAGCTGCTGCTGGACTTGCCGCGAGGATCTGGGTTCCTAAACGATCGATCCGATCGGTGATACAAACGGCAGCTACCCCTGCTTTTAAGGCTTTCTGAGCACTTTTTAGTTTTGGCAGCATGCCGCCCGTGACTACTTCTTCGGTGATCAAGCGGGGGATCTCTTCAAAAGAAACAGCGGATAACCACTTACTTTCTTGCTTGATCCCAGGGACATCCGTCAACAAATACAGTTTTTCGGCTTGTAAGCTGGCTGCGACCTGACAAGCCACTTCATCCGCGTTGATGTTCAACCATTGCCCCTCTGGCGTAATTCCTAGTGGGGCCAAGATCGGGACATGTTTTTTCTCTGTCAAGAGCTGCAAGAAGGCGGCGTTGATTCGCTGAACTTTCCCTACTTGCCCTAATTTCTCCTCATCGATAACTTCTCCTTGGATCAGCTGATCACAGCCAGCATTCAGTCCCACGGCATGGAAGCCAGCTTGCTGGAAAGCAGTCGTAATCAGCGGTTGAACTTGTCCCAAAAGGACCATTCTAGTCACTTCAAGCGTCTGGGGATCGGTCACCCGCAAGCCGTCTTTGATTTTGACTGTCAACGCCATTTTCTCCATCATTTCTGAGATGTAGTGACCACCGCCATGGACGATGACCACTTTTTTGCCCGCAGCTTGCCAATCTGCTATCGTCTCAAAGAATGACGGGGTTAAATTTTCTGAGGCGACACCGCCGATTTTTACTACGATCGTTTCCATCTACTCGCTCCTTTTTGTCTAGTACCTGATTTGTTTCAGGTATGATATAGTGCGTTGATTTTCACATAGTCATACGTCAGATCACAGCCCCAAGCGGTGCCAACACCTGCCCCTTCTTTCAGCTCAACAGCGACTTTGACTTCATTTTCCGCCAACTGTTCTTGCATGATGGTTTCGTCAAAAGCTACCGGCGTCCCTTGGACAAAGACGGGAATGTCGGCTAATGCGATCGATACCGTTGCTGGATCGATGGGTTGCCCACTATAACCCACTGCACATAAGATACGCCCCCAGTTTGGGTCTTTGCCAAAGAGGGCTGTTTTGACCAGCGGCGAACCGACGATGGTTTTGCTGATCATGCGGGCTGCTTCATCGGTCACAGCTCCACTCGTGTGAGCTTCGATCAATTTGCTGGCGCCTTCTCCGTCCTTCGCAATTGCTTTGGCTAAGGCGGTCAGAACTGCTTTAAGCATCCCTTTAAACTCATGATAAGCTGGCGTATCGGCTTCGATCGTTGGATTTTTGGCTAACCCGTTGGCTAAAACTAACACCATATCATTGGTAGATGTATCGCCATCGACCGTGATTTGATTGAAAGTAACGTCGGTTAATTCTTTCAGCAGTGCTTGCAAGAGTGCTGGAGCGATCGCCGCATCTGTCGTAACAAAGGCCAGCATCGTGGCCATATTGGGATGGATCATACCAGACCCTTTGGCACAGCCCGCAACAGTCACCGTTTTGTCAGCGATTGTTGATTGGATGACACTGCTTTTTTCAGTCAGATCCGTCGTCAAAATCGCTCTTTGGAATTGGTGGGCATCCCCTTGCCTGTTTAGTTGCTGAATCCCTGCAGTGATTTTTTCCATCGGTAAGCTCTTGCCAATGATTCCGGTGGAGGCTACCGCAAAGGCTTCGGGACTCGTATGCAGCTGGTCTGCTGCCAATTCTGCCATCTCTTGTGCATCTTTTAAACCTTGCTCCCCGGTACAAGCATTGGCATTGCCCGCATTGACGATCACGCCTTGCAAGGTGCCTGCTTGCATTTTTTCCTTTGTAACGAGAATGGGTGCCGCTTGTACTTGATTGGTGGTAAAGACTGCCGCAGCACTGGCTGGCACTTCAGAGACGATCCAACCAAGATCGACTTTCTCTTTCTTCAGACCGCAATGCAGACCGTCGGCAAAAAAACCTTTTGGGGTTGCGATCGTTCCTTCGATTTCTTTCATTTTCTTTCCTCCTACTGCCACCTTTTTGCGGATTGTCCACTGGCTGACACGAGTATCCTCACGTGTCTGTTGGCTATTTTATGGGTATAACGGAGCTTGCATAAGACCGGTCGTTTCTGGTATCCCTGCCCATCGATTGAAGTTTTGGATCGCTTGGCCAGCAGCCCCTTTGCCTAAATTATCGATCACTGCGACAACGGTCAACACTTGGGTCAGCGGATTGAAACATAGGCCAATGTCACAAAAATTCGTTCCCGTCACTTGCCGCAGCTCGGGCAGCTTTCCTAACGGTTGCACTCGGACAAACGGATGGTCTTGATACGTTTTTACGTACTGCTCATAGATGTCCTCTTGCGAAATCGCGTCTTTGGTAGGGGCATAAAGCGTCATAAAGATCCCTCTTTTGACAGGCAGTAAGCTGGTAGAAAATTGGATCGGCGGCATTGCCTGATCCCATTGTTGAAACTGTTGCATGATCTCGGGAATATGCTGATGCTGATTTGGCTTATACATCGTCATGTTATCCGCAGCGGTTGCAAAGTGACTGCTGTCAGTCAATTTCTTTCCAGCACCCGATAAGCCCGACTTGCCATCAAAAATCAACGTGCCGCTGAATAGTTTTTGCTGAACCAACGGCGCAGCCGCTAAAATGGCAGCAGTCGCATAACAGCCTGGATTGGCGATCAAATTGCCAGAAGTCGTTGCAAACTCAGGCAGCGAATAGGTCGCTTGTGCCAACAACTCGGCAGGTGCAGCTTCTTGGTGATACCATTTTTGATAGCTATCCCGATCCTTCAATCGCAGATCACCAGAAAGGTCAATCACTGGAAAGTCATTTGCGACAAAAGTCGCTGCGAGTTCTTTGCTGATTCCAGCAGGAGTCGCAAAAAACACGAGTTGATTTTCCTTTTGGATTTTTTCTGCATCAAAAGGTTCGATCAACCGCTCTGTCAGTCCAATTAAATGAGGATACAAAACTGATGAATTTTCATGCATAGAATGACTATGCAAGGTGCCCACCTCCAATTGGGGATGCTGCTGGATCAAACGAATCAATTCAATTCCGGTATACCCTGTTACACCAACGATTGCTGCCTTCAAACACGTCACTCCTCAAAAGAATTTACTTAAGATTATAAGAAACTCCCATCGCTCTGTCAATGATTATTTATAAAACTATTCAAAATAAACTCGCTGTTATTCGGTTTTTATAAGAAAAAATGCTCAAAAAATCTATTTTTATACAATTATGCTAAGATCGCTTGTAAAATCGCCAAGGCTGCTTGCGTTTCCTCTTGCGAGATCGTTAAGGGTGGCAGCAAGCGCAAAACCTTGGTTCCCGCCTTTAATGCGAGGAGGCCTTGGTTCCGCAGTTGGGTCAACACGGATTGCAAGCTTTCCGAATCTGCTAATTCGATACCGATCATCAATCCTTTCCCACGAATCGCCTGCACTTTAGATAATCCTTGCAATCCGTCGAAAAACTGCTGCTGGCGCAATTGAACATTGACTTGAATGTCCTCTTCTTGCAACACACTGCAAACGGCACTAGCAGCGGCCATCGCTAATTTATTGCCACCAAAGGTCGAACCGTGACTACCTGGTCCAAAAGCCGTTTGCAAATGACTTTTGCCTAGCATCGCTCCGACAGGGATCCCGTTACCAAGCCCTTTGGCTACGGTAAAAAGATCAGGTTCAATGCCGTATCCTTCAAACGCAAACAGCGTTCCTGTCCGTCCCATCCCGGTTTGGATCTCATCCACCACTAGCAGTGCTCCCTGCTCCTGACAAAGGGCTGCCACGGCTTGGACCCATGCCACCTCAGCAGGGATCACGCCGCCTTCGCCTTGGATCAATTCTAAAAACACGGCTGCCGTATGCTCATCTAAAACGGCTTGCAATGCCTCAAGGTCATTAAAGGGTACATACACCATCTCTGGTACCAGCGGACCAAACCCATCGTGAATACTGCTTTGCCCAGTCAAAGACATCGCGCCAAAGGTCCGACCGTGGAAAGATTGTTCAAAACTGATGACTTTGCTACGGCCAGTCGCTTTGCGAGCCAGCTTTAAAGCTGCTTCGTTCGCCTCAGCGCCGCTATTACAAAAATAGGCCAGATACGGCTCGTCTGATACGTTCTTTTGGTTTTGGGTCAGCTTTTGGGCAACTTCTTCTTGTAGTTGGCTGTCATATAAATTCGGCACATGCCAAATCTGCTCTGCTTGGGTCATCAAAGCGGCTTGCACTTTGGGATGTCCATAACCGAGATTGACAACCCCGATACCGCTCGTTAAATCTAAATATTGGTTCCCTTGCGAATCTACGACATAGCTCCCGCTGCCTTGCTGGATATCGATGGGCAAACGGCTGTAATTAGGAAAAAGATGACTCATTGGTTTCACTCCTTGTCTTGGATCATTCGAAATTATGTATTAATATACATTTTTATCTAGATAATTGCAATAAATATTTAAAATAAAGCCATATAAATTCATAAAAAAAAGAAAGCAGTGACAATCACTGCTTTCTTTCAGTCAACCTTTGGCGGTCTGTTTATCATCATTTGGGGAAGAATTTCTTTCATTACAAACAGTGGATCACGCCACTTCTTCTGAAAATTGACTGTTATAAAGGTCTGCATAGAAACCGTTTTGCGCCATCAATTCCTCATGGTTTCCAGTCTCAACAATAGATCCGTGATTCATCACGATGATATTGTCAGCATCACGAATCGTAGAGAGACGGTGAGCAACCACAAAGCTGGTCCGATTTTCTAACAAACGCCCCATTGCTTTCTGGATCAAGATCTCAGTCCGCGTATCGACACTAGAAGTTGCCTCATCCAAAATCAAGACGTCCGGATCCGCTAAGAAGGCGCGGGCGATCGTGATCAGCTGACGTTGACCTTGGGAGATGTTGCTGGCTTCTTCATTCAAGACCGTATCATAGCCTTCTGGCAATTTGCGAACAAAATCATCCACATGGGCAGCCTTCGCCGCAGCAATCACTTGTTCTTTGGTCGCTTTTTCATTTCCATAATGAATGTTGTCATAGATGGAGCCGGTAAACAACCACGTATCTTGCAGCACCATCGAGATATTACTACGCAATTCATCACGAGTCAAGTCTCGGGTATCTCTGCCATCATAACGAATGCTACCGCCAGAAACATCATAAAAACGTTCCAAGAGATTGATCAGCGTGGTTTTCCCAGCGCCGGTTGGTCCTACGATAGCCACCATCTCACCAGCTTTGACATCCAAATTAAAATCGGTCATCAATAATTTGTCTGGGGCATAACCAAATTGAACATGATCGAAACGAACTTTGTATTCACTGTCTTCCACTGGTAAACCAGAAGGCTCATCATTCATTTCTTCTTCATCCAAGACTTCAAAGACCCGTTCGGCAGATGCAACGGTTGATTGGATGGTGTTTAGCAAACTAGCGATTTGAGTGATCGGTTGAGAGAATTGATTGGTGTATTGCAAGAATGCTTGCACATCCCCTAACGTCATGTTCCCATTCGCTACCTTGATTCCACCAAGGACAGCCACGAAGACATAGCCTAAGTTTTTAATGAAGTTCATCAAGGGCATAATAATCGCTGAAATAAATTGGGCTTTCCAACCAGCAGAATACAGACGGTCATTTTCTTCTTCAAAAACGACTTGATCGGCAGCTTCATGGTTGAAGGTTTTGACTACTGTATGACCGCCGTAAGTTTCTTCGACTTGGTCATTGAGCAATCCTAAACTTTTTTGTTGGGCCGCAAAGAATTTTTGCGATTTTGGTGCGACGATCATCACGACGATCAAGCTTAAAGGAACCGTTGCTAAAGCAATCAAAGTCAGTTGCCAACTGATCGTCAGCATCATCCACAAAACCCCGATAAAGGTCACGACACTCGTAATAAATTGGGTCAAGTTTTGTTGCAGGGTACTTGCGATATTATCCATATCATTGATTGCCCGTGACATGATATCCCCATTTGAGTGAGTATCATAGTAAGAGATCGGCAAGCGGTTCATTTTTTCATCTAAGTCTCGACGCAGCTCATAAACCGTTCGTTGAGAGACACGGGTCATAATAAACTGTTGTAGAAAGTTGAAGACGGCTGAAATCACATACATGCCGATCGCGATCAAAATGATTTGACCAACTTTCTCAAAATCGATAGGAAATTCTGTCACCTGTTGGCCGGCTTGCATCTGCTGCGTACCGATCATGACCCCTTTAAAAATTTCAGTGGTCGCTTCCCCTAAAATTTTCGGTGTTTGGATTTGGAAGATCACGGCTGCGATCGCTAAAACGAAGACGGCAATGATAGCGATGGAGCGTTTCGACATGTACCCGAAAAGCCGTTTGACCGTCCCCCAAAAGTTTTTTGGTTTTGGTCCTTTGGCACCGATGTTACGGCCCGGGCCGCCACCCATTGGTCCGCCACGGTGTTGTGTTGTTGTTTTCTTTTCACTCATGCAAGATCCTCCTCTCTCAATTGTGAAGAAACGATTTCTTGATAGGTTTCATTGTCTGCCATTAATGATTCATGGGTCCCTTTCCCTACGAGTTGTCCTTCATCCAATACTAAGATCGTATCGGCATCCATGACGGTGCTGACCCGTTGGGCAACCACGACCATGATGCTGTCTTGCATGTCGCGTTTCAGCGCTGCTCGTAAGTTTGCATCGGTTTTGAAGTCCAATGCGGAGAAGGAATCATCAAAGACATAGACATCTGCTTGTTTCACTAACGCACGAGCAATCGCTAAACGTTGACGTTGTCCACCAGAGAAGTTGCCGCCGCCTTGTTCTACACGGCTATCTAAGCCATCTGCCAGTTCGGAGACAAAATCTTTGGCTTGGGCGATCTCTAATGCTTGCCAGATTTCTTCGTCTGTCGCATCAGGTTTTCCATATTTCATATTTTCACGAATGGTACCGGAAAACAGTACCGCTTTTTGCGGAACAAAGCCCACGACTTCTCGTAGATTATGCTGGGTGATTTCTGCAATATTGACCCCATTGATTTTGATTGCACCAGACTCCACATCGTACAAACGAGGCAAGAGATTGACTAGTGTCGTTTTCCCTGAGCCCGTCCCACCGATGATGGCAACAAAATCACCAGATTTTGCTTGGAAGTCGATATCTTCCAACGCCAATTTCTCAGCGCCTTGGTAGCGATACGCCACATGGTCAAAAGTCAAGGTTGCTTGATCCCCTTGTAAGCTCAATGTCGCTGGTGTTTTTGGATCGAGAATTTCATCTTCTTCATTTAAGACTTCGTTGATCCGATCAGCTGATGCTTGGGCTCTTGGCACCATCACGAAGATCATGGACAGCATCATAAAGCTGATCAAAATTTGCATCGCATAAGTCATAAACGCAATCAGGTTCCCGACTTCTAAGGTCATTTCGGCAATATAATGACCACCAAACCATGTGATGGCAATGTTCGTTCCACTCATGATCAACGTCATCAAAGGCATCATCAAGGCCACGATGGTATTTACTTTGATCGCGGTGTGGGTGTAATCTTTGTTGGCTTGATCAAAGCGGTTTGCTTCATAATCCGTTTTGTCAAATGCCCGAATGACCCGGACCCCCGTCAAGCCTTCACGAAAGACTAAGTTCAAACGGTCGGTTTTCTTTTGCATACTTTTGAATAAAGGAACGGCAAAATACATAATACCGCCGACTAATACTAGCATGATAGGAATAACGACTAAAAAGATCCGTGTTAACTGGGCATCTTTTTGGTAGGCCAAGAAGCTCGCCCCAATCAGTGTGATCGGTGCATTGATCATCATACGTAAAAACATTTGCGTCACCATTTGAATTTGGTTGACGTCGTTGGTGGTCCGCGTGATTAATGATGCGGTCCCAAATTTATCGAAAGAACGAGAAGAAAAATTCTCAACTTTTTGGTAAATGTCCGAACGTAGTTTTTGTCCTAATTTTTGTGATTCTCTTGTTGCGAAATACGTATTTCCTAAAGCGGCGATGATACTGATCAATGAAAAGCCGATCATGTAAAAGCCGGTTTTCCAAATGTAATCAATGTCCCCTGTCGCCACCCCATTGTTGATAATATTGGAAGTCAATGTCGGTAGATACAAATCAGAAACGACTTGGATCACCATAAACACCACTGCCATGATTATGGAAATGACGGATACGCGTTTTATCAGCTTAATCATAGGTTTCCCCTCTTTCTTTTTTTGCGCCCTCTCTTAACCAGCGGACTTTACTGTTGAAATCAGCGATCGCTTCGGCAGGATCATAGTCTGGATCGAATGCTGATTGGCGATAGGCTTCGGCAATCGTCGAAAAGACGGTATGCATCAGCAGCTGGATCAGCATTTTCAACTCATGGTCGTCTTTGACTTTCAATAAATCTTTGTCGACCTCTGACAAAAAGATGGCTTGTTGCTTCTGCCGATCGGCTTTGTGTTCTTGATGCATCTTGTGCTGCATCTCTGGAACGACTTTATGGAAGGAACGATAATCCATACTCATAAATAAATTGCGGTAAAAGTTTGCGTTTTTGCCTTTGAAAACCTCGGCGATCATCCGTGAAAAGTACCATTCGAACCCCGCAAACAGATCCCCGTTTTCATGTTGGATCGATTTCAGCAGATCTCGCTGACTATTTTTTTTCAACGTATGGAAATAATAGTAATAAAGATCTTCTTTGTTTTCGAAGTATTGATAAAAACTCCCACGAGGAATCTCGGCATCTTTGATGATATTGGCGATCGAGGCGTCTTTCAACGGCAGCCTTGAGAATTCTTTTTTCGCCGCATTTAAGATGCGCTTTTGTTTTTCCGGCGGCAAGTGAAAAAATGTATCGGTCGGCATCACAAGCAACTCCTTTCTAATTTAAAATAAATCACAGCCCTCAATATGACACGATGTCATATGACACTGTGTCATTATACACCCCTCACCAGAGAATGCAAGAATTTAAATTTGACTTTTTTATGAAGGAATCGATTCTGGTCTTTTTATAAAAGGCGTTATTTGAAAAGAAATCACGAGTGAAATTTCTGAAAACAAAAAACCTTCGTTTCCCTGATGGAAAACGAAGGTTGCTATTTTTTCATTCTGCCGATTATAAATAACGGTCATTTTTTCTTTCG
Source organism: Enterococcus sp. NPDC086594 (assembly GCF_044746145.1). NCBI lineage: Bacteria > Bacillati > Bacillota > Bacilli > Lactobacillales > Enterococcaceae > Enterococcus > Enterococcus sp. NPDC086594. Next base: position 106,958 of record NZ_JBIVBP010000008.1, on the reverse strand, counting down.
GCGCCATAAAATCAAGAAAACGATCAGCAGCAGGATAACACCTGCGATCAATAAGGTATAACTTGGCGCTTCATTGGTTTTAGGTAATGTTTTTTCACCATCGGCAGTAGCGTTGGCCTCTTTCGAAGAAGTCGTTGTCGCTGTTTCTTGAGCAGTCGTCGATGTTGCCGTCGCTTCTTCAGTCGTACTCGTTTGCGTGCCTGTAGGCAGATACATGGAATCATTTGCCGCTTGAATGATATAAGAGATCCGTCCTGGGACAAAGGCACCTGGATCGACTTGCATCTCTTGTTCCATCTGATTTAAATTGGTCAAAATTGAAATCATCCATTCGTTGGAAACGGCTTGATTCAAATGTAAAAAGACTCCGTCTGCTGGATAGACGACCCGTAAATATTCCTGCAACTGATCCACGACAGGAATCAAGTCAGCAAAACTGGCATAGCTATTCGCATCAAAAGCCAGTTGCGGCTCAATGGCTTCCCAGGATAACGTCTGATCGACAAACAAGGCGCCGATGATTTTTGCCAAGTAAGCAATATCAAAGCCCATCGCATCACTAGAATAACGTAGCGCTAGGCGATTGCCATTGGTCAATTCTTCATCTGTCAACTGGTCCAACTGTTCTTGGGTAAATGCGGTCACACTGCCTTCAGTGATCCCTTGGGTTAAGGCGCTACGAAGCGAACTAGGTTCATCGGCTAACGTGTTGATCTCATTGACGTTTTGCGTCCCTGTCTCTGCTTGGATCGAGGCAATAACGGCTTCGGAATCGACTGGCTCTTGATTCTCGTCAGCTGTAGTTTCTGAAGTAGCGGATTGATCCGTTTCTTGATTTTCATCTGTACTTTCTTGGGCAGAATTTTGAATCTGCTCACTGTCTGTTTGCCCTTCTGATGAAAGCGTCTCGCTAACGGCAACCGGATTGTCACTTCCACTCGTAGCCGTTTCATCTGCATGAACCATCATTGGTGAAAATGCCAGCGACATCAGTCCGAACCAAATTATTTTTTTCATCGTCATTGCCTCCTCGAATGGGATTTCTCCCTTTGTAACGAAACTGTAACATAAAGGCCTCGTTTCCGCAATCAATTTAGTAACTTCTTAAAAAAAAACCTCCATCTTTATCAGATAGAGGTTTTACCATTATTTTATCGTTGCCACATGCATGACTGCTTGACCTGCGTTTGTTTCCGCGATCGGTAACAGTTCAACGTTGGCTGCTTGGTCCATATTGGTGATAATGACAAGCATCTCAGAAGCTTTGCCTTTAGCTGTCAACTGCGCCAAATCGACTTGGGCAACTTGGGTGGCTGGTGTCACGGCTTGGCCTTCCTCCACCAGGATTTCAAAAGGTGCTCCTTGCAATTCCACGGTGTCGACACCCATGTGTAGCAGAATCTCTAGCCCGCTGGCAGTCTTGATCCCCAATGCATGTTTCGTTGGGAAAATCGTCGTGATCGTTCCTGCTGCTGGTGCAAAGATCGCTCCATTGTCTGGCAAGACAAAATACCCGTCGCCCATCATTTTTTGCGAAAATACCGGATCACTTGATGCACTGATTGATTTTGTCGTGCCTGTTGCTACTGCGTATAAGGGTGTATCGATCGTTGTTGCTGATGAATTTGCTGCCGTTTCCTTTGCTGCCGTTTCACTCGTTTCTTTTGGTTGCGGTTGCACGGAAGTGACGGTTGCAGCTGGTTTTGCCTCCTCTGCCTCGCTTTCTTTGACTGCTTCTAAGCGATCTTTAGGAATCCCAAAGAAGTAGGTGGCAACGAAGCCGCCAGCATAGCCTGCTAACAAGCCGAAAATATAACCCATCCAACGGCCGTTGGCAATCAATGGAATCAAAGCTAGCCCTGATGGTCCAATCGCCGTTGCGCCGATATTTGTCAAAGCGCCAATGACCGCACCACCGATCCCACCACCAATACAAGCAGTGATAAATGGTCGACCTAATGGCAATGTCACTCCGTAGATCAATGGTTCGCCAATACCTAAGATCCCAACTGGCAATGCACCTTTGATCATTTCAGAAAGCTCTTTGTCTTTACGTAGTCGTACCCATAAGGCGAAAGCTGCTCCGACTTGACCGGCACCAGCCATGGCTAAAATCGGTAATAATTGCGTGCTGCCTGTTGCTTCGATCATTTGGATGTGGATTGGGGTCAAAATTTGATGCAAACCAAACATGACCATTGGTAGGAAGGCCGCCCCTAAGACAAACCCAGAAAACGCACCGCCCACATTCAAGACCCAAGTGATCGAACCGACTAAGCTGTCAGAGATCAGACCTGCCAATGGCATGATCAAGAAAATCTCCGTCAAACCGATGATCAACAAACACAACGTCGGGGTCACGATAATATCGATCGCTTCAGGAATCACTCGATGCAGCACTGCCTCTAATTTCGCCAAAAGCCATACAGCGAAGATCACACCGATGATCCCCCCTTGGTTGGCAGCTAAAGCTTCGCCAGTGAACAAGTTTTGGATCGGGGCTTCTGGGTTCATACCTGTCAGCAAGATGATCGAACCGATCACTCCACCAAGGGTTGGATTGGCTTTAAAGACCTGCGCAGCATTGACCCCAGTAAAGATCGCTAAATAGGTGAACATCCCATTTCTTAGGACGTTTAAAATCATGACATAATAATTCCAAGTATCTCCATCTAAAGTTCCAGCAGTGATCATGTTGGTCAGAACGGAGGCGATCCCTGCAACGAGTCCTGCACCAACGAAGGCTGGAATCATTGGAACAAAGATATTTGAAATGTCTTTCAGCAGCGACTTCAATGGTGATGATTTTTGTTTGGCTTTTTGGGCTGCTTTCATCTCTGCCGTTTTTTCTGATAACGCCTCTTTGCCTGATTTTTGCTGCGGGATCTCTTGCCCTAAATCAACACCGGCTTTTGCCACCATTGCGTTGGCTACTTTGTTGACTTTCCCTGGTCCGATAATGACTTGCAGCTGCTCGTCATTGACGACACCCATCACACCGGGAATCTCTTTTAACCCTTGTTGATCGACCTTGTCGTGGTCGCGGACGGTCATTCGTACGCGAGTCATACAGTGATTGACTGTTTCTACGTTGTCCATTCCGCCGGCTTCTTGAAAAATCTTCTCCGCTAGCTCTTCTACCGTCAGTGTTTCTTTTGCCATTACTTTTCTCCTCCTAACGCCGTTTTGACAAACCCATGTGCCGTGGCAAGTTTTGTTTGTGCTTCGTCTTTCGTGCTATCAGTCAACAGCATCACGATCGCCAATTTGACATTCTGATCTGCTTCTTCAAATGCCGCGGCGGCTGTTTCATAATCAGCTTCAGTTGCCTGCATGATGATCCGTTTTGAGCGTTCCACCAATTTTTCGTTGGTCGCTTTCACGTCGACCATCAAATTATTGTAGACTTTGCCGATCCCTACCATCGATAACGTCGAAATCATATTCAAAATTAATTTTTGGGCAGTTCCTGATTTCAAACGAGTCGAACCCGTCAGAAACTCTGGGCCACAATCGACTTCAATTGGAAAGCTGGCATGTTGAGAGATCTCCGCATCTTTGTTACAAGCGATCGTAGCCGTTGTGGCACCAAGCTCATTGGCGTAATCAAGAGCCCCAATCACGTAAGGCGTTCTACCACTGGCAGCGATCCCGATCACCATGTCATTTGGGTTCAACTTCAGATCGACAAGGTCTTGTTTCCCTAGCGTTAAGGAGTCTTCTGCTCCCTCTACAGCAACCGTCATCGCTTCTTCGCCACCGGCGATCAGACCGACCACCATCTCAGGTGATACCCCAAAGGTTGGGACACATTCGGCCGCATCCAAGACGCCTAATCGACCACTTGTCCCAGCGCCAAGATAAATCAAGCGTCCGCCTTTTTTAAAAGCAGCGATAGTTTGTTCAATCACTTTTTCAATACTAGGAATTTCATTTTCCACCGCATAGGCAACTTTTTGATCTTCTTGGTTCATTTTTTGACACGCTTCTAAAATTGTCATTTCATCTAAATTACTCGTTTTGCTATTGCGTCGTTCAGTCGTTAATTTGTCTAAATTGATTTTATTCATTGGAATCATCTCTTTCTAATTTAAATCGCATCCCTGCTTTGATTTGTTGGATCAAAGGCAGATCAGCTGGTATCACCTGAGCGGCGAGGTTGACTTTTGGGTCTGCTGGCAAAGGACGTTTGCACACTTGAATCTCTCCCATATAGCGCAAATACTTTTGGTTATCGATCGTCACAGCACCCATTGGCCGCTCTTGACTAAGTTCAGGTTTGACTTCTGGAATGGCATTGAAACGGGCATCAGCACTGCGCAATACATCCCGAGCTTCATCGTAACGATTCTGGTGATCCCCTAGTACGTGTTCAAAGTAAGTAGAACCAAGATCTTTGACCCGCAAAACGATCCGCGCTTCTTGCAGATACGTCGCAAACTGCTGCGCACTTTTTGCAGAAACCATCCCATCACCAATGTAAACAGCATCAACTGAGCCAGTAGCCAACAAGTCGATCGCTGCGGCAAAAGGCGACCAGTTGCGGTGTCTTTCCAGTGTGGGTAATCCTTGAAATAACGGTCCGCGTTTCTTGGCATCTCCTGGAACAAAGGCTTGGACGAAAAAGCCTTGTGCTTTCAACCAGCGGTTCTTCTCCTGAAACCAGTCAGCATCCAGTCCTGTTTCTGGTCGGGGGTAATAATTGTGCCAAGCTTCCAAACGAGTAAAATCGGCTCCATACGTCTGCAGCTCTCGAATGTCTTTTTCCGTTAATGTACTGGCATTCAAACTAATGATCATTTCTTTTGAAAAAGCAGCGATTTGTTGATTGTCGATGGCATAGTCCATTCGTAAACCAGTGACACCGATCTCCCTTAGTTCCGCCAGATTGTCGATGGAAAAGCCCGCTTCTGCTAAGGCGTTTCCAGAAATATCTACCATTAAAGACAGCTGATGGTCTTGTGCGAAACCTCCTAAGTCCGTCAGACGCTGCCGATAGGTACTGCGATCGTCTTCTGGTATGTGCATGGAGGTGAAAATCCCTTTAAAGCCTGATGCCATCGCAGTCATCTGCTCAAGTTCTGCTGCCGTCAAGTCTTCGTTCATAAATACAGAAAAGCCGAACATCTCTTTGCCTCCTTGGTGAGTCACTATCGTGATACCGTTTTCTATAAAAGCATTATAACTGATTCTCTCCCTGTTCGCAACTATATTTCATAATTAAATCATCAATATAGAAATATCGTTTCATTTAATAAGAAAGCTTTACCGTTTAAACTTTCTTATGCCCTTCTTTCTGCACTTGTGGTACACTTTATTAGGAACGAAACTTGCTTTCGTCATTTTTACATAGTAGGAGGAATCACATCATCAATGATTACAATGGATGATATTATTCGCGAAGGCAATCCAACCTTGCGTGAAGTAGCAAAAGAAGTACCTTTTCCTTTGAGCGAAGAAGATATCGCACTAGGAAAAGAAATGATGACCTTTTTAGAAAACAGCCAAGACCCAGTCAAGGCAGAAGAACTCGAATTAAGAGGTGGTGTTGGTCTAGCAGCTCCTCAATTAGATATTTCAAAACGAATCACAGCGGTCCTCGTCCCTAGCAGCGACCCAGAAAAAGCAGAACCTGATTTTAAAGATGTTCTTTACAATCCTAAAATTCTAAGTCATTCCGTGCAAGAAGCTTGTCTGGGTGAAGGCGAAGGCTGTCTGTCCGTGGACCGTGAAGTCCCTGGCTACGTGGTACGCCATGCCCGGATCACGATCAGCTATTACGACATCAACGGCAAAAAGAAAAAAGTTCGTTTGAAGAACTATCCTGCAATCGTCGTTCAGCATGAGATCGATCATTTGAACGGAGTCATGTTCTACGATCATATCAATCAACAAAATCCTTTTTCATTAAAAGAAGGCATTTTAGTCATCGACTAACAAAAAAGTCTCTACCGACATTTTGCGGCAGAGACTTTTTTTTCTTCTATATTATTGAGTATCCTCTGGATATCTTCTTTCAAGGTTTTGGCGTTAATTGCCTTTTGCTAGGCTTTCTTGATGATCGGCTTTGATTTTTTCTAATAACGCCGGTTGTTCAAAAAGATCTAACGCGGTCAGCGCTAAAAGTTCAGCCGCGATAGCGATCGACTGCAAGCCTTTTTCACTCTTGGCAGCGGCTTTGAATTCTTCCGAATGACCCGCAATGTAGTCATCTGAAATCGAAACGGTGGGTTGGATCGTCGGGATCACTTGACTGACATTGCCGACATCAGAAGAACCAAGACTTGTTTTGGCTTCCGTATCGATCTCATCGGCAGGTACGCCCGCTTCTTGGGCATGGGCAAAGAAGATCTCATCAAAACTTGGTGTCACGATCACATCGTCGACGGAGTTTTGGAACAAGCCGAATTCATAGGTCGCTCCCGTGGCTAATGCGGCTCCTTTGACGATGTTTTCGACTTTCTCGTAGACATCGTTCAAGGTCGCTCGATTGGCTGCTCGTAAATAAAAACGACCGGCTGCATATTCTGGCACGACATTGGCTGCCACGCCACCATCGGTGATCACACCATGAATATTGACGTCTTTTGGTAAGTGCAGACGCAATCCATTGATCCCGTTAAAGACTTGCAGCAATGCTTCTAACGCGTTGATGCCTTTTTCTGGTGCAGCTGCCGCATGGGAAGCTCGACCATAGAACTTGATATCCACTGGATCATTGGCTAATGACGCTGTCGTTTTGCCATAGCGATGGGCTGGATGGACACAAAGAGCGGCATCGACATCATTGAAGAACCCTTCACGGACAAAACTGCCTTTAGCGGAACCATTTTCCCCACCTTCTTCTCCTGGCGTCCCATAGACTCGAATCTCCCCGCCTAGCTCATCGATGAAAGGTTGCAGGGCACTGGCTGCTAAGACGGAATAAGTCCCGAAGAGATTGTGCCCACAAGCATGACCGATCCCTGGTAACGCATCGTACTCAGCTAAAAAGGCAATCGTTGGGCCCGGTTTCCCACTGACATAGCGAGCATCAAAGCCGGTGCGATGTCCTGCGACATCCTTTTTAACAGCAAAGCCTTCTTTTTCTAATTGGGCGATCAGGGCATCGGCTGAGTAAAACTCATAGTTGCTGACTTCTGGGTGATTATGGATATCTAATGCCAAGGCTTGATAAGCGGCTAAACGCTCTTGGATAAATGGTTTAATCGTTGCTTTTGTAATAGTTGCTGTTGTCATAATCAAATCTCTCCTTTTTCTTACATGGTTTTTTTCAGTGTTTTTATCAAATTACATAGCACTTATTTTGCTCCAAAGGTTTCCCAAGCAGGAACACTTGATCCTTTTGACGTTTCCTCGATGACTTTTTTCGTATCCTCTGTTTGGTAAGCAGCAACCACTTTTTGGTAAACTTCATTGTCTTCATCTTCTTTACGGGCGGCAATGATGTTGACGTAAGGACGGGCCGTTTCATCAACAGGCTCTAAAAAGATTGCATCTTCGGTAGGCACAAATCCTGCATCTACCGCCATGCCGCTATTGATAACAGAAACATCGACATCGGAAAGTGCCCGGGCTGTTTGCGCTGCATCAAGTTCCGAAATTTCTAAATTCAAACGGTTTTCAGTAATATCCGCGACCGTTGGTGTTTGTCCGGCTGCTTCATCCACTTTGATCAATCCAGCTGATTGTAACAAGAGCAATGCCCGACCACCATTGGTCACATCATTCGGGATCGCAACTTTAGCTCCTTCAGCCAAGTCGTTGACATCCGTCACTTTGTCGGAATAAATGCCTAATGGCGCGTTGACTGTATTGCCGATCGATACGAGATCGGTACCAAATTCTTTATTATAATTGTCCAAGAAAAATTGGTGTTGGAATGAATTGAGGTCAATGGAACCATCAGCTAAGGCTGCGTTGGGTTGATTGTAATCAGAGAATTGGACATATTCTAAATTGATGCCTTCGTCTTTCAAACGATCTTTGACATCATCCCAGACATCGGTGTCCGCGCCAATCACTCCTAATTTCACAGTGACTTCTTCTTGGTCAGTGGCTGCGGCACTGCCATTGTTTCCGCATCCGGTAATAAATAATAATGCTGCCCCTAAGACGATTGATTGTACGATTTTTTTCATTTTTTCTTCCTCCATAGACTTGCTTGTTTTTTTATTTGTACGTAAGTGGTGGTCAGTGTGATACTCGTTTAATGAGTAGGTTGCTGACAAATTGACTGATAAAAACGAATACTAAGATGATCAAGGTCGCCATGATCGTGACATCGGTCTGGAATCGGTTGTACCCGCGGGTGATGGCTAAGTTACCTAAACCGCCAGCGCCAACTGCTCCTGCCATGGCGGTCAATCCGATCACATTGATCACGGTCAATGCAGAGACCCGAATGATTCCCGCCACGCCTTCTGGCAAATAGACCCGAAAAATGATGCCGAAAGGACTGGTGCCCATCGCTTCGGCTGCTTCCACGACACCGGGGTCAACTTCTAGCAAGGCAATCTCGATCTGCCGAGCAAAGAAAGGAATGATCCCAGCAATCAGAGGAACCAATGCTGCTGTTTCGCCGATCGTCGTTCCCACAAGAAATCGGGTAAAGGTTCCTAGTAACGTCAATAAGATAATGAAAGGGATCGAGCGGACCACATTGATGACTTTATCGAGAAATTCAAAGAGCGGTCGATTTTCTAAAATCCCGTTCGGTCGCGTCACTACTAGGACGATCCCTAACAAGATGCCTAAGATGCCCGCAATCAAAGAGGTCCAAAAAACCATATATAAGGTTTGGATCGTTGCTGCGACAAATTCATCTTGGATCGCAACAACATTGGGAAAATATCTTTCTAATAAGGCAGCCATCTAAAATCCTCCTTTAATCACATTGTTTAATGGTTCTGCATGATTTTCTTTTAAAATATTGGTGTACACTCCTTGAGACTTCAAATATTCTAAGGCATGTTTGCGCTGTTGGTACTCTCCGGATAAGCTAACGACCAAGCTGCCGATCGGCACTTCTTGCAAGATCTCCACGTTACCGTAAAGAATATTGGTGGTCACTTTGTAGCGACTGTACAATTGGGCGATCAGTGGTTCATTGGTTTGATCCCCCACGTAGGACAGCTCCACCAGCCATTCATTCGGTGCCAAGGAAGAAAACTTCGAACTGCCGAGGATCGTTTCTAAGGCTTGGTCGATGTGCGTCGCCGTTCGGATGAAATCTTTGGTCAATGGTTTTTCTGGTTGGCTAAAAATCTGAACGCTCGAACCTTGCTCAATAACTTCACCGTCTTCCATCACTGCCACTTTGTTGCAGATTTCTTTGACAACTTGCATTTCATGGGTAATGATCACGATGGTCAAACCGAGAGTCCGATTTAATTTTTTCAACAAAGCCAATATCTGTAAGGTCGTTTTCGGATCAAGGGCGCTAGTTGCCTCATCGCACAGCAAGATCTCTGGATCATTTGCCAAAGCTCTGGCAATGGCGACCCGCTGTTTTTGTCCTCCAGATAGTTGGCTAGGAAACGCTTGGGCTTTTTCTTCCAATCCAACAAGCGCCAGCAGCTCGGTTACTTTTTGATGACGTTCCTGTTTGGACCGTCCCCCATATTTCAAGGAAAAATCCACGTTATCAAAAACATTGCGGCTGTCCATCAAGTTGAAGTGCTGAAAGATCATTCCGATCGTTTTCCGTTTTTCTCGCAGGTCTTTCGCAGAAAGTGTGGTCAGCTCCGTGCCGTTGACGACGACGCTGCCGCTGCTTGGGCGCTGCAATAAGTTGATCACACGGACGAGTGTACTTTTCCCGGCGCCTGAGTAACCCACGATGCCGTACACGTCCCCTTTGTCGATCTCGATCGATACGTTTTTGACCGCTTGGATCGCGGGTTTCTTTGATTGATTGAATGTTACTGATATATCTTTTAATGAAATCATCGTCTTCCCCCTAGTTCTTGTCTTTTTCAATAAAAAAAAGGCATCCTCAAACAAGTCACCTGTGACTTGTTTGAGGACGCCTTTTTGCGTGTTACCACCTCAGTTTAAGCTGTACTCGCATACAGCTCCTTTTCGAGTACGATCATACTCTAGCCAGATAACGGTCGCTACCGTCGTCGCCTTGCAAACTACTGCTCGGAACGAATCACTCCTTGGCCATTTTCTAAAAGTCGTTTGATGCTTCTTTTCAGCTACCGAAGCTCTCTGTTGAAAAAACGTGCTTTTGTACTTACCAATTCTTCGTGTGTGGTGCTATTTGATTTTTGTGTATAAAAAAAGTCCTTTTACCAGCGTTTGCTAGTAAAAGGACGAATACTCGTGTTACCACCTTTTGTTTAGAAGGTTTCCCTTCCCTCAACTCAACGTCTAGCCGTGCTAGAGATTGGTGCACTTTGTAACGGTAGTGCGCATCCGTGATTGCCTACTTATCGACAATCAATCCTCCAAGGCCATTTTTCATCGCTTCTGACTTGACTCTTTCCACCAACCAGAGTCTCTCTTTAAAGTATCCGCGGTTACTTTCCTTCTCAACAGATTCATTATTCTTGTTGAGTTGTACTTTACTGGAAAATGAACGCCTTGTCAACAAAAAATCACAATTTTTTCATCTAAGTGTTCCCCAAGACTGCCGATAGCGTCCTTGCCAGAATGGTTTACGCCTCAATTTTGATAGAGCATGCCTTTTTCTGCTAACTGTTGTTTGGCTTTTTCCAGAGCCGCAGGATCGGTGTAACGCAACGTATGCAAGTGTACCCCATTGGTTAAATCTGAGAGCAAGCGGGCTTCTGCATGTTTGGTTTTGTTGATGAAATCAGTCACGTCTTGGTCTGTTTGAATCTGCAAATTGCCAGTGATCTCTCCATAGATTTCATGTTCAACGATGACATCGACCACTTCCACGCCACAAGCGACAAAAATCCGCAATTCTTCTTCGGTTTGTTCAGGCCGATGCTGCACCGCTAGCTTGCTGACATGCCCCGCCTCATTCAACAGTGCTTGCAGTCGATAGCCGCGAGCAGTGGCCGCGATCGCTTCACCGGCTGCTCGCAGCAAGGCAATGTCCCCAACGATGATTTGGCGACTGACTCCTAGTGATTCTGCCAGTTTGCTGGCACTGATCGCTTTGTCCGCTTGCTTCAATGCCGCTAAAATCGTTTCTCGACGTGTTGCTCCATCCATACTCATTCCTCCAATTGATTCTCTTGATAGGTTTTTGAGTGTTTCATAATTGATTGAAACATGGCTAAAATCGTTTCCTCATAGGCTTGATTTGAAATCGCCTGCCGAATATTTTTCAGCACTTTCTCTTCACGATTTTCATCTAAAACCGGCAACTGACTACTTTTCTTCAATTGCACGATTTCATTAACTGTACTCATGCGTTTTTCTAAAAGATGCGTGAGCTGCCAATCAAGGTCATCGATTGCCGCTCGCTGAACAGCCAAAGGATCTTGCTGGTTGTTTTCTTCTTCCAAGTCGATCGTCTTGATGACCCGTGCCGGATTTCCCGCCAGCACAACATTGTCTGGGAATGATTTTGTGACCACACTGCCAGCCCCCACCACGACATTGTTACCTAAGCGTACCCCCGGCAAAATCGTGGCCGCGCCACCGATCCACGCGTTATCGCCAATCACGATCGGTGCCCCTAATTCTAAGCCGCTATTTCGTTTGACCGGATGCAATGGATGAGTCGCCGTAAACAACCGAACATTGGGTGCCAGCATACAGTTGTCACCAAAGGTAATTGGACAAACATCTAATAGCACACAGTCGTAGTTAGCATAGAAGTTTTTGCCGACAGAAATATTGTAGCCATAATCAAAGCGGACATTCGGTTCGATATAGATTCGACCAGTCACAGAGCCGAAAGTTTCTTTTAGTAACTGCTCTTTGATTTTTGTATCAGTTTCTTGGTTGATCAGGTTCATTTGTTCACGGGCATATTTCCGGTCTGCCACCAATTCTGGATCTGGGGAAAAGTACAATTCGCCAGCAATCATTTTCTCTTTTTCGGTACGTTGTGTCATATCATAAACTCCTTCATTCAATTTTCTGGAAAAACGTTTCGGCTGCTGCGGTCAACATGCCATATTCATTCGGGATCGCCAATGGTTCCTTATTGATGACCAACACCTGCTGGCTGTAATCGACTAGCCCTGCAAAAGGATAGACTTGCAGCGAAGTCCCCACGACCACCGTCAGGTCGGCTTGAGCAACGGCTTGAATGGCTCCCTCAATGGTTTCATCCGTAAATCCTTCCCCATAAAGCACGATCGCCGGCCGAATCTGACCGTCACATCCTGCATGGTGCCAATCCTGCAAATACGCTTGCCAAGGTACCGGATTACCGCATTTTCGGCAATAACAGTTGTACAAGGAGCCGTGAAAATCGATTCTTTGGTGACTCCCCGCTTTTTCATGCAGTCCATCGATGTTTTGTGAAACGACCCAAACTGTTTTTTTCGTTTGCAGCGCAGCCATTTTTTGATGAATGATGTTCGGCTGGGCCTGAGGATGGTAGAGGTGCTTGACGAACTGATAAAATGTTTCCGGTTCGTTTTCTAAACAGTCATGGCTTAACAAATACTCTGGCTGGGCCAGTCCTTGATAGACCCCTTTTAAGGAACGGTAATCAGGAATGCCCGATGGGGTTGAAACACCGGCACCCGTCAAAAAGGTCACGGATGATGCGGCGGTGACCGTTGCGATTGCTTGCTCAATAGATACCTTCATCGTTCTAACTTCCTTTATGGCTTTTCTCTTATTCTAACCGAAAAAGAACCGTTTTTGCGAAAAATCAGCCATTTTCTTTTTTAAAAGCAACTAATGCTTTTTCTTGCGGAATTGCTTATAATAAATGCAATAAATACAAGAAGAATGGGAAAACCAAATGAAAATTTTGATTATCGAAGACAACAATGAGATCAGCGAAATGTTGGCTACTATTTTAGCAGCTGACTATACCGTCCAGCAAGCCTATTCAGGCACGGAAGGTCTGCTGCTTTTTCAGCAAGATGCTTTCGACTTGATTTTGCTAGATCGAATGCTCCCCGGTAAAGATGGGACACAAGTCTTGCAAGAGATTCGCCAAACCTCCACGGTCCCCGTCATTATCTTGACTGCCTTAGATGAACCAGCCGATGTTTCCACCCTTTTGCTGGCGGGGGCCAATGATTACTTGACCAAACCCTTCAATGTCGAAGAATTAAAGGCACGTATCATTGTTCAATTGCGAACAAATAAACAACCCCCTCCAGTTGCCAGCAGCCACTCGTATAAAAACATTCAACTGTTGCCTGACTCGTTTCAGCTGCAACGAGGAGAGGCAACGGTTCAGTTAAAGAAAAAGGAGTTTGAGATTTTTTCCCTGCTCTTAGCGAACCCCAAAAAAGTTTATACCAAAGAAATGCTCTATGAAGCTGTTTGGCAAGAACCTTACTACGGTGAAGAAAACACGATCAATGTCCATATCAGCCATTTACGCAGCAAAATCAAAACACTCGATCCAGATGAAGCGTATATCGATACTGTCTGGGGCATCGGCGTCAAGCTAGCTTAAAAAGGAGGAACCTCATGCATATACTTCAGTTTTTCGCCGCTCTGATCGTTGTGTTATTGTTTGGCTATTGGTTTTTCTTACTATATGATCTAAAAAAGTACCACCAGCAATTAACAAGAATCAGCGAAATCGAAACAAATCAAGAGATCCATTTACAGACCCGCGTCCCCGCTTTAAAAGCGATCGCCTTGTTAAACAATCAGATACTTAGAAAAAATAAGCAGCAACACTATCAAATGCTGCAAGAAAACCAGCAGTTGGAACAAGCCATTCAAAATATCTCTCACGACTTACGCACACCTTTGACGGTCGCCAGCGGCTACACACAACTGCTGCAAGCCGATGCGACCCTCACCCCGCAACAACTACAGCTGCTGGATAAAGTCAGCAGCAACCTAGAAAAAGTCGAAAATCATCTGGAACAGTTGTTGACCTATCAGCGTCTCAAAGACAATCAGCTCGCTTTGACTTTGGAAGAATTCAATCTTTCTCGTTTATTGGAAGAAGAACTGCTCCAGCTTTATCCTTCTTTTGAGGAAAACCATTTATCACTGACGGTTGCGATCCAACCCAACATCATGATCATTTCAGATAAAAAAAGCTGGCAACGAATTTTCCAAAATGTCCTTGGTAACCTGCTGGAACATGGCAGTGAAACGGGGACGATCCGCTTGAATCAGCAAGGAGATCGCATCGTTTTCCAACAGGAAAATCAGCTGAGATCACCGATCCAGCACCCAGAAAAATTGACCCACCGCTTTTATACCGAAGACCTTTCACGGCATAAACAGCAAGCCGGACTTGGTCTGTATATCATCGCGGCATTGACTAATGCATTAGACGGCAAGATCCAATTGGATACAACCGAAGAGACGTTTCGTTTGACCCTTTTTTGGCAGCAGTCCGTTGAATCCCACTAACTCATGGCTATACACAAAAAACACCCAATCGCTCGACCTTCACTAGTCGATACGGTTGGGCGTTTTTCTGCTCTTACAATTCTTGTCTCTTAAACACCAGATGCGCAGCCAAGAGGCAAAGCAATAAACTGATCAGGCTCCCAAGAAAAATGGGTTGGACTGTTTCCCATGTTTGGAAAGTAGTCATGGTCACCATCTCTAAACCGCCTTGAAAGTCCAAGTATTGTAAAAACTTCCAGTTGGGTAAAGAGATTCGGGCAATCGCAAAGGCCATCGGAATAAAAATCGTCGCCAACACGCTGACCGCTGTATTTTTGGTCAAATACAAAACTAGCACTGCAAAAGAGGAAGTCGCTAATAAAATCAGTACAAAACTAACGAAATAATACAACAAGTTTTCTATCTGTGAAAGGTCATTATAACCAATCCCCCCAATAACCGTTCCCGCTACAAAGCTCACCAAACAAATCGCGACGATCTGTAAGACCAGCACCAATGTATAAACCAAGAATTTCCCAAAAAGATAAGCGGGTTTGGAGACACCAACGGTAATGATATTCTTCATGGTCCCTTTCGTGTACTCACTGCCTAAGACCTGCATCACCAATGGCAAGGAGTAATACAGCAACATGGAAGACAAACTGGTCTGGATCGCCAGAAAGCCAGTCATTTCCGTAAGGCTGCCTGCTGTTTGCGTACTATCCCCAAGAGTGACCCCTACACTACCATTGGAAACAACGGATAAAATCACCAACAATAAAATAATTCCTTCTGTGATCCAAAAACTTTTACTTCTTGATAAACGATACAAATCGGCTCGAATAAAATTCAACATCTTAATTTCCCCCTTCACTTGTTACTAACTCTTTGAAATACGACTCTAGATTTTCCCCTTCAAAAGAAATCCGGTCGATAGCGATCCCTTCATAAACCAGCTGACGGACCAGGTCACGAATCAACACATTCTCTTGATAAATATGAATTTTGTGGTCACTGACGACTTTATATTCGGAAATCAGCTGACTCTCTAGCAAGCGGCTAGCTGTGGCTACATCATCCACTTCTAATTGAATAAACCGTTTCGCCATCAGATCGAATTCGTGTTTGGTCATCTCTTTGATCAGACGCCCCTCACTAATGACCCCAAAACGTGTAGCCACTAAGTACAACTCTTCTAAAATATGACTGGAAATCAAAATCGTCATGCCGCGTTCTTGATTCAATCGTAAAAGCAGCTCCCGAAACTCAACGATCGCTACAGGATCCAGGCCATTGATCGGCTCATCTAGTATTAGAAAATCCGGTTGGTTCAATAAAGCGATGGCTAAGCCTAGCTTTTGTTTCATACCCAAAGAAAAATCACGGTATTTCTTGTGGCCAACATTGGTCAATCCGACAAACGCCAATGCTTTACTGACCGCCTCAGGTTCCACCACCCCGCAGATTTTGCAATAATAGTTCAAATTTTGTTCAGCGGTCAATTGGTCGTAAGCGACTGGGGTCTCAATCACATTACCGACCCGTTTCAGCATCTGAGTGTACGCTTTGCCGCCTTCAACATCAAACAACTGCAGACTGCCACTAGTTGGTTGGATCAACTGAACGATCGCTTTTAATAGGGTCGTCTTCCCAGCACCATTTCTCCCCACCAATCCATAAATATCTCCCTTAGCGATCGTTAGATCGACATCATGTAACGCCTGCTGTTTGCCGTAACGTTTGTTTAATCCTTTGATTTTAAGAACATTTTCCATTTTTACTTCCTCCTTGCTTGCTTCTGTGCTCATTCTAGCAAGCAGATCTAAATCAGCTATTAACTAATTATTAATTGATTCTTAACTCGTAGTTTTCTGCAAAAAACAGTTTATTTCTATTATACACAGCTGAAAATGAACCGATCTAGAAAAACCGTCCCTTTTCAGCAAACCAACCAATAGCAGATGATCTTTTCATTACTGCTCTTGCTCTTTGTTTTTTGCCTCACAAAGAAAGAGATTCCTTCATGACAAGGAACAAAAAACGTGGTAAACTAGTCACGAATCAAAGTGAGGTGAAATACATTGGTAGCAGCTATTATTTATTGGGCAATGATCATTATCAGTTTCGGTTGGTTGGCAGTCAGCTTATATTTCTCTATCTTCTATTTAGCACGTAAAGAAAATGGCAATTTATGGGCATTCGGCTTTTTAAATGTCATCACAGCAATCATTCAAGCCATCGTCCTTGTGGTTTACCGTACCTTCGGACAAGATTGGGGCGTTACACAATACTCAAGCCTCATCTATCTAGCACTTGGCTTATTGCTTGCTTTGACAGTCATCCAAGCTGTTTTAGGCCGTGAACCAAAAGCGAAAGTCGCTTAAGGGTTCCAATAGACACTCGTAAAAACGATCCGCTTTCTCTTTGATAAAAATAGGGAAATGGTCGTTTTTTTGTTAAAAAGAATTGACATTTGGGTGCTTTTCTTCTAAACTCTGAGAAGAATCAAATTAAATACGAGTACCCTTTAACATTTAGGTAGAGGTCGCGAGGTTCATTAATCCTGCTGAGTGAAGCAACACGTTTACAGCAGAGCTAGGGAACATCGCCGAAACAAGGTCGGTTTTGCTTGCATCGATTTTGTTGGGCCGCAAATGAACAATTTGCGGACTGTCTTAGCTTGTCTAAGTTGCGCTATGTTTTGTGAAAGGTTTGTCGACGATGACCTGTCAACAGCCGTTTTCCAATCATGGAGTACGGCTGTTTTTTTGCTTTTTCATCCTTACCTGCTTGTCCAACTCGTGAAAGGAAAGAGAAAAAATGAAAAAAAATAATTGGATCTGGGCAGTCTTCGCCCTCTGTCTAACCCTCATTCAGCTGCCCCTAACCGTGCAAGCGGATGACCAAACGCCTGCGGAACAATTCCGTGTCGGTATGGAGGCAGGCTATGCCCCATTTAACTGGACGCAAACGACGGACGCCAATGGTGCCGTGCCGATTTCTGGGGAAGAAGGCTCGGCGTTTGCCGGCGGTTACGATGTCCAGATCGCCAAACGAATCGCTGAAGGCTTAGGCAAAGAATTAGTGATCGTCAAAACTCAATGGGACGGTTTGCCGCCAGCTTTGCAAGCGGGGACTATCGATGCTGTGATCGCTGGTATGTCACCAACTGCCGAACGTCGCGAGCAAATTGATTTTACCGATCCTTACTATGAATCAGATTTGGTGGTAGTGGTTCGTAAAGATGGCGAGTTCGCCGATGCCAAAAGCCTCGCTGATCTTTCGGGGGCAAAAATCACTGCCCAGCTGAATACTTTCCATTATACGGTCATAGATCAAATCCCTGAGGTCCAAAAAGAACAAGCCATGCGGGACTTCTCCTCCATGCGCGTTGCTTTAGCTTCGGGTATCATTGACGGCTACGTCAGCGAACGTCCAGAAGGCGTCACTGCCGTCGGGGCAAATCCTGATTTGAAGATGGTCGAGTTCGATGAAGGCGCCGGTTTTGAAACCAACCCAGAAGACGTCCAAGTAGCAGTCGGGATGCGCAAAGGCGATCCCGATGTTGAAAAAGTCAATGAGATTCTTGCAGGAATTTCTGAAGAAGAACGGGTTTCCCTGATGGATCAAGCAGTCTTAGATCAACCTGCAGATGCTAGCGGAGAAACGGCGGATCAAGGTCTGGTCGCTGATTTTAAAAAAATCATTGATGATTACGGCATGCTCTTTTTACGAGGCGCTGGCTTGACCTTATTCATCGCGATCCTTTCAACGATCATCGGATTGATCATCGGTCTTTTGGTCGGTATCTTCCGGACATTGCCGCTTTCAGAAAATCCAGTAGGACGTTTCTTCCAACGCATCGTCAATGGTTTACTGACCATTTATATCGAAGTTTTCCGCGGCACCCCAATGATGGTTCAAGCAATGGTTATTTTCTACGGAACCGCTTTGGCCTTTGGTGTCTCCATGAATCGCACGCTGGCAGCCGTGCTGATCGTTTCCATCAATACCGGTGCCTACATGTCTGAAATCGTTCGTGGGGGGATTTTTGCTGTAGATGACGGCCAATTTGAAGCAGCTCAAGCCATCGGAATGACTCATTGGCAAACCATGATCAAAGTCGTGTTGCCGCAAGTAATGCGCAATATTTTACCAGCTACCGGAAATGAGATCATTATCAATATCAAAGATACTGCCGTCTTAAGTGTCATCAGTGTTGCAGACCTCTTCTTCCAAGGTACATCAGCCGCTGGAACGAACTTCCAATACTTCCAAACATTTGCGATCATCGGTGTGATCTACTTAGTCTTGACCATCAGTGCCACCCAGATCTTGCGCTTTGTTGAACGCAAAATGGATGGTCCCAGTGCGTATGTCAAATTAGAAGACATCAACCCGAACGAATAAGGAGGAAGAACATGTCAGCAATCATTGAAATTGACCATTTAAAAAAGAGTTTTGGCGACAACGAAGTCTTAAAAGACATCAGTTTGTCTGTTAATAAAGGAGAAGTTGTCACGATCATCGGTTCTTCTGGTTCAGGAAAATCTACACTTCTTCGCTGCATCAACTTATTAGAAAAACCAACCAGTGGGCAAATCATCTACTTAGGTGAAAATGTGCTGGAAAAAGGCTATGACTTGCCGAAATACCGTACGCATCTAGGAATGGTTTTCCAATCCTTTAACCTATTCAACAATATGAATGTATTAGAAAACTGCGTGACGGGCCAAGTCACTGTTTTGAAACGTGATCGCAAAGAAGCAGAAGCGACTGCCAAAGAAAATCTGGAGCAAGTCGGTATGGCTCAATATGCCAATGCCAAGCCTTCCCAGCTTTCAGGTGGACAAAAACAACGGGTAGCCATTGCCCGTGCCTTATCGATGAATCCAGATGTCATGTTGTTTGATGAGCCGACTTCTGCGCTAGATCCAGAAATGGTCGGTGAAGTGTTGAAGACCATGAATACGTTAGCTCATACTGGCTTGACGATGGTGATCGTTACCCACGAAATGGGCTTTGCCAAAGAAGTGTCTGATCGGGTCATCTTTATGGATCAAGGTGTCATTGCCGAACAAGGGACGCCTGAAGATATCTTTATTCATCCAAAAGAGCAACGCACCAAAGAATTCCTTTCCCGTGTGTTGAATTAATTTTCTGTCTTGAAACACTTAGCGGTCTTCTTCCGAGCTTTTTCGTCCTTTTTCAGTAAGCTTGGAAGAATTCAATGCTAAGTGTTTTTTTATTGCAGGAGGAGTAATTGTCAGAATTTATCAAAAAATCACAAAAAACCATTGCTATTTGTTAGAAACTTTGTTATTTTTTTTTAAAACTAAGGAATTATAGGAGCTTTCATTTATGGAAAAAAAGTTACAGTTTAAGGATTACATGTATGTTGGATCAATGCTTTTCGGTCTTTTCTTTGGTGCCGGAAATCTGATTTTCCCCGTTCACATGGGACAAGAAGCTGGCGCGAATGTCGGCTTAGCCAACCTTGGCTTTTTAGTTACAGGGATCGGCTTGCCATTTTTAGGGGTCATTGCTATTGGCGTTTCCCAAAGCAGCGGTGTTTTTGAATTAGCTTCTCGGATCAATCGCCGCTATGCAATGATATTTACGATTTTGCTTTATTTAGTGATTGGGCCATTCTTTGCTCTGCCTCGTTTGGCTACTACTTCTTATGAGATCGGGATCGCTCCCCATGTTTCATCAGACATGCAAACTTGGTTATTGGCGTTGTTCTCTGCCCTATTTTTTGGAGCTGCCTGGTGGTTTTCACGCAAACCTAGCAAAATCTTAGATTATGTAGGGAAGTTTCTAAATCCCTTGTTTCTGGTCTTACTAGGAGTTTTGCTCTTTTTTGCCTTTTGGCAACCACTAGGAACCATCAGCGATGCGCCGATCTATCCTAGCTATCAAAGCGATGCTTTCTTTACTGGTTTCACAAACGGCTACAATACTCTCGATGCGCTGGCATCTTTAGCCTTCGGGATCATCATCGTCTCAACGATTCGCAATATGGGGGTTGAGAAACCTGCGACGGTCGCAAAAGACACGATCCTTTCCGGCTCTGTCAGCATCGTGTTGATGGGGATCATCTATACCTTACTTTCTTATATGGGAACCAAAAGTTTAGGCCAGTTTCCCATCAGCGAAAACGGTGGGATCGCTTTGGCACAAATCGCCAACCATTACCTTGGCACTGTCGGCAGTCTGCTATTGGCATTGATCGTCATCTCTGCCTGCTTAAAAACCGCCATTGGTTTGATCACGGCCTTTTCCGAAACCTTTGCTGGATTGTTTCCAAAGCAAAGCTACGGATTCTTTATCGCTTTGACAAGTATCTTACCAGCGATCTTCGCTAATGTCGGCTTGACCAATATCATCGAGTTTTCTATTCCAGTCTTGATGTTTATCTATCCACTGGCGATCACTTTGATTTTGTTGGCGATCATCAGTCCATTATTTAACCATCGTGCCAGTGTCTATCGAATGACGACATACTTCACGTTGATCGCTGCAATCATCGACGGCTTAAATGCGAGTCCTGCAGTGATTACCAACAACGCTTTCGTGCAAGGAATCTTGTCTTTTGCGTCAGATTATCTGCCCTTTTTCCAAATCGGGATGGGGTGGGTCGTACCAGCTGCGATCGGATTTTTGATCGGTTTGCTATGGTCGTGGTTCAAAAAAGACCCTGTTTCAGCCTAAATTAGTTAAAAAGATGAAAATAACCTACCTTTTTTTAAAGGGTAGGCTATTTTTTTGATTAAAAAGACTGACAGTTTCGTAAAAAAAAGATACAATAGAGCCACAAAGGAGGATACCTATGTTTTATGAAGAACTTATGATGGACCCGCAAACATTAATTAAATTTAAAATATTCCGGCGTATGCTGACTCTGCAAAACCCTAGCCACCCAATCGCACAATTGGCAAAGGAAATGGAGTTAAGCTACCAACAAGCTTTTATAGAGTTGACTGAGATCGACCAAGATCTAACTGAGTTAACTCCGGATCATATGTCGATACTCGGTCGTGGCGGTAAATTACAGCCTCAGAATATCGCGGTAACGATCGATGAATACCGCTTCTATTTATTGAATAAAAGCGTTCCGTTCTTATATGTTCTTTACATGCTGAATGAAGACAATCCTACGATCACGGATTTTTGTGCAAAATACGATGTCAGTCGTTCAACGGTGTCTCGCAAATTTGAACATCTAAAAAAACATTTGAAGCAATTTCAGCTTCGCTTTACGTACACTGAATCAAACTTAGTGGGCGATGAGCGTCTTGTGCGGCTCTCCCTATTCAATATCATTTGGTTAGGTACTCGTGGAATAGAAT
Organism: Enterococcus sp. NPDC086594; assembly: GCF_044746145.1. NCBI lineage: Bacteria > Bacillati > Bacillota > Bacilli > Lactobacillales > Enterococcaceae > Enterococcus > Enterococcus sp. NPDC086594. Next base: position 85,134 of record NZ_JBIVBP010000008.1, on the reverse strand, counting down.
GGCCATTTGCGATCGCTGAGAGTGAGACAGAAAAAATGGTGGATCGATTCACGGAGTATTTCCCAATGACTCATTCTTATCTTGGCCGATTAGAGTTGAAGTATTTCGCCGCCTTGATTCTTTTACGAATCAAAAAAGGGAATTTTGCCAAATACGACAAGCGGTACAATTTCCTGATGAAAAATAATCCATATTTCGATTTTGAGCGTTTGACACAAGTCGTTGATCCTGAAGTTTCAATGACAGACAAACAATTAAAAGGCGAATCAGGGTTTATTTATTTGATGGCGCAAATCTTCCCATTCTACTTGAGTCCTGAAGAAGAAGCTTTGCAACAAACCTTGCAATTCTTTTCAAGCAAACAAAACCCAGTTTATCCGTTAGTCGCAGACTTGTTAGCAGAGATGAAAGCAACCTTCTTTGCTTCACAGCCTGGCCTGTTAGACGAGCCATTGGTCGTGGGTAATTTAATCAATGTGACTTTCGGCAACTACGTTTTCCGTCAGCCGTTTCCAAATATCTATCGCTTGCTGACACCCTCGATCAATCGCGGGTCTGCTGAAGAGCAGCTGCAGCAAAAAATCGATGAATTCTTAACGAACTATCGCGAAGAATCAGCGGTGGACTATATCAATGATGAAAACCAAGAGCAGATGGCAACGATGTATACCCACGCCCTGCTGCCGTTTTATGATCAAATCCGTTATTCGAATCGTTTACGGGTAGGGGTTGCGTTAGAAGATAATTTCTTAGTCGTTCAAGGATTGAATCAATTCCTACATGACTTGACCTTCGTAGCAGCAGAACCTTATGATCTAAACCAGCAAGAAAATTATGATGTCATCGTTAGTTCCAATCAGTTGATGAAAAAACTCAAACCAGAAAAAATGAGTTATATTTGGGATTATGCGGCAGACGATCGGCAATACATTGATTTGTATCGTACGTTGAAAAACCGTTTTGATGAAAAGAACCTTTCTCTGTAACCAAACCGTTACGGTTTCTTAAGAACTTCCGAAAAGATTTGTCACAGAATATTCATATTTATCTCGTATACTCTATGTATACCAACAAACAACCCTAACTAACACTTTTTCATTTTTAACTCCTTCCCGTCGGCCACCCACCGACGGGTCTTTTTTTACTTATTTTCGCAGCCAGCAAACTTAAACACTTTCCAATCTTTTCTCCACAAAAAATTCATATTTGGACAGTATAGTATACATAACCCAACAAACAACCCTAACTAACACTTTTCATTTTTACTCCTTGCCTGTCAGCTACCCACTGACAGGCTCCTTTTTTTCTTACGGGGTTTGCCGTATACTAAAGGCAGGAGGTGGCCTATGACAACAGCCATTACGACAGTTGACCAATACATTGCAGCAGCTCCAGCAGAACGACAAGCGATTTTAAGAAAGGTCCGTCAAACCATCAAAGCCGTTTTACCTGAAGCGGTTGAAAAGATCAGTTATCAAATGCCTACTTATCATCAGGGAGAAACTATCGTACATTTTGCCTGCGCCAAACAGCATCTAGGCTTTTATCCCACGCCTTCTGCGATCACGGCCTTCCAAGAGGACTTACAACCATACAAGACCAGTAAAGGGGCGGTCCAGTTTTCTTTTGCACAGCCGATCCCTTACGAACTGATCGCTGTGATGACCGCTTGGCGACTCGCAGAAGTCAAAAACAAGCACGCGTAACTAGCAATTAAAAAACCGCTATGTCTAATGACGCAGCGGTTTTTTTGCTATGCACAGGCTTGTTTACAAGCCGGGTTTTGTATTCAAGGTGCTAACTTTCAGCACATGATGCAGGGGAATAATCCGCAGCTGCTGACGGTCGCTTTGTAATTTCAAGACAACTTGTTCTTTTGCTACCGTTTTGCCGACGATCCAGCCGGTAACGGTTTCAAAACCACCCAATTTCTCTGTTTTTACTTGCAGCACGACCAGATGCTTGGCAGCGGCTGCCTCTTGCAGCGTTCGCCGGATTTCTTTGACTTTCTCAGACTGATTCTTCTTGTCAGCATCATCACTGAAAAAGGTATCCAGCAACGTTGTGGATGTCATCACAATGAGTTTGCCCAATTGTTTGATGGGCGATGGTTTCTTTTCCATTGGACATTCCTTTCTGCGCGTTGCAGCAGTTTCTAAAACCACACATACGTTCGCATTTCCATGGTTCTATTTTAGCAAATTTTTGATAAAATACAAGCGAACACGCCTTATTTTTCAGAAGAAATAACCTCTAGCCAATAAGGAATCCCCTCTTGCAGCAGTTGATAGGTCTCTTCGAAATCTCCTGTATAATAAGGATCTGGTACTTCCTCAGCCTCTTTGCCAGGAACAACACTCAAATACGAACGGATCTTTGCGGTCGTATCGGCAGGTGCTAGCGCTTGAAGTGTTTCAACATTGTTCGCATCCATGCCGATGATCCAATCAAATGTGGCAAAATCCGCTTCAGTGATCTGCCGTGAAATAAGACCGTCACTAGAGATCCCTGCTTGACGCAGTCTTTTTTTGGTTCCGGGATGAGCAGAATGTCCGACTTCCCATGAGCTGGTCGCTGCCGAATCGATCTGCCAATCCAACTTGTGTTTTGCTATTTCTGCTTTATAAATAGCTTCTGCCATGGGGGAACGGCAAATATTACCTAAACAAACAAATAAAACTTTCGTCATCGCTTACTGCTCCTCTTTTTCATAGATTTGGTGGCCAAAAAATTCCACATCCTTCGCCAAACGAAACAATTGCGTCGCAATCTCTAATGGGGTCTCTGGAAAGTCGTTGTGAATCCAATTTTCCAAAATGCCTCCGCAGCCGTAGGAAAAGAATCGGCTATAAAATAGAATGTCTTGTTTCGTCAATTGCTGCTCTTGATCGACCTCCAAGAACAAGCGCTGAAAAAGCGGTTCTGTGATCTGTAAAAAACCGTTCATTAAGATCTCGCGGTCATAAGCCAGTGATTTGCGGTAAAAGGCCGGCGCTTGTTTCATTGCTTTCAGCATGCGCAAGGCGGCTTCTTCCCAGTTATCAAGGGAGACATCTTCTGTCGTCAAAAAAATCAGGGCATCTTGCCGATAGATCCATTGGATCAAAGCTTTTTTATCAGGAAAATGGTAGTAAAACGTCTGCCGATTGACTTGCGCCTTTTCGGCGATCTCCTGTACGCTGATTTTATTCACTTCTTTGGTCTCACAAAGGGTGATCAATGTCTGGCCAATCACAGCCTTCGTTTGTTTCCCATCCATCATAGGGCACCTCTTTTTCTTCTCTTTCTATCATACCAAATTTTCTACTAAAAAAAAATCCTATCAAATGGTCCTTTTTCACAGACCTTATCCGAACACTTCATCAGGGCAATAGATCCCTGTGTGCTTTTTGCATATGGTAGATTTCTGCAAAAAACGCCTGCCTTCATTTGAGGCAGACGCTGCTTTCGATAGTTAAACGGCAAGATGCTCACTGTGCCGTTTTGGTTTGAAATTGTTCTCTGCGAATCACGCTGATTTTTTCAGTAAAATTGGCCCAATCGATGGGTCTAGGTGGTGCTAGCCATAAAATATGGTCGATCCCCAACGCACCATAAAATGGCAGGTTTGAAAGAATCAGGTGCGTATGATCATCTGGGTAACTCTGGAATTGCACATTCAAATCGAGAATTTTTTCAATATTCTTTTTGATCATCTGGTTGTAGGAATCACCAAACGAAAAATCAACACAGACATATAAAGGAACCAAAATCTCTTTTAGTGGAATCGTAGAAACTAATAAAATTAGGTATCTAAAAAACAAAAACTCTTTATTGTTCCATAAGATCGGTCGATTACGACTTTCTTCCAGATAGTTGCGGCAAAACGCAGCATATTCAGGATACGTCTCAAGAAAATATGTGACATCCATGTATTGGTATTCATAACGAGAACTAAAAGAAAACGACAAGAGCTGGTAATGAATCGTAGTCGTTTCGACATGAAGCAGCGCCAACGTGTCAGTGGTTAGCGAAAACTGCTGTTGGACTGCCTGAATAAACTGCTCGTTTAATTGTTGGATATAGGTTTGTTCTTGGTCGATGTAGCTATTGTTGTCGATCAACCAGCCTTCAACGATCAAGAAGCGCAAAATATCTCGTGCCTCACGTTCTAGGACTTCTTGATCGGTGATCGTCAAGATCTCTTGTAACCAGCGCTTCAATTCTTCAATAATCACTAAATGTTTGGGTAAGACTAAATCATTTTCCACATTGTTTTGCATGTAATGTCCTTTAGACATCCGCGCCAAAACAATGCCTAGATAATGTTTCTTGCGAATCCGCATGCGGGCAGACTGTTCTGGATTCAGCCAAGTACTTTCATTGAATCGATCAAACGTCTTTTCTTTGTCCAAGATACCTTTTGGGAAAGGGGAATGGTTCAAATAATATTCCTTCATAAAAAAGAGAAAAATAAACTCCCGAATCTCACTTTCTTCACCCACCAGCTGAAACTCTTTCGTCACTTCAATGTCGTATTCTTTCAAGATCAGTTTGAATTGTTTAAATTCTTTATAGACGGGATTATGACTTAGATAGTGATTGGTAGCAAATTCGTATAAAGAAGACAATTGCTCAAAAAAGCATTCTTTCAACATAGAAAATTTTAACGCTTGATCTAGATAATAGGTCAGTAGTGTGTCAGAAGTTGCCAGCCCGGAGGCATTCAATTTAATGACCGTCCCATCGGTCACGATCTCAAATTCCTCATTCAATCCTAGTTCATAAAAATCAAGATTCAATTCTTGAACGGTTTTGTTGATCAGAAATTCCGACATGGTCAATTGGTCCATCAATGTTTCCTTCGTTTCAGAAAGAGCGACTGCGTTTTCCAAATATTGTAGCATCATCAATTTTCGTTTGTCCGCCTTATTCAAAAATGTCACAAACATGCGTTTTCAAGCCTCCGTTATTTTTTTGGCCATAAAGAACGTTTCCTGAAAATAAATAGCATAAGCTGGCAAGATACGAAGGTTTGTCATCCCCGTCACCATCCGTATTATTTCCCGGCAGTGCTAAATCGACAGCCAAACGATCCGACGCAAAAACATCTTCCAACATGACTCGTTGTGCTAAGTGCTTCTGTTTTTCCAAAAAACTGCTTTCTGGAAATGCGGATTGTTCCTGTTCTTTTTTCGGAACAGGTTCCGGTTCAGGAGCCGGTGATTCTTTGGATTCTTTCTTTTCTGCAGGCGGTTCATCTGCTTTCTCCGTAATTTCTTCTGGCGGATCCTTTGGGACGATTTCTTCTGAGGGGTCTAGCGGATTATAGATAGTCGCAAAAACAACTTGTTCTGTGACAAGATCGATCATTCCAATAATCATGCAGGCACCAATGACAAAACCAAATCTGCGTTTCATTTCTTCACCCTCCTTATCAACAGAGCTTCTTTTTGATGCTCTTTCTACGGCGCTGAACGTTTCAACAGTTTGTGAACGCCAAGCAGACATCCACTAATTATAAATAAAATAACAAATAAAAGAAACCAATTTTTTTTAGATTGTTGTCTCCATAGCATTTCTTGTTTTTTAGCCATCACTCTCGCGTCTTGTGACGTACTGCCCATGGTCGCTGTGTTTTGCGACTGTCCGGCAGTTGCTTGCTCAACAGGAATCGCTGTCAGCACGTAGCGTTCTTCTGTTCGAGTAGGTGTGGGACAAGTAATCAATGTCAACTTTGGTGTCTGGTCATCTGTTAGAACCGACAAGTCGGATTCATCTACGACTTTTTTATCGATAATAATATACTGCTGGCGTTCCTCGAGGTAGGTTACGGACACTTCCATCCCCACCTGTGCTTCTAGCAATTGACCAAATAACAAACTTTGTCTACCGAGATGATGCCCTAAAACGACAAAATTGTTATTTTTTAACAAACGTTCCGGAAACATCACGACACCGCCTTTCAGCAACTGCTGATTGGTTATCCCCACCAATAGCGGCTGCTGGAACTCGATCGCTTCAATTGCAACAAAGCCGTACCCGGTGATCGTTGCCGACTGCGGAGCCAATACATCCCCTAGAGCCGGCATTTGAATCGTTTCTTCTTCTGGAATCGTTGTCGGCAGCTGGGTCGCTATCGTCAATTCGCTTGTGCGTAATTGCCAACTGACGATGCTTTCTTTTAAAAAAGGAAGTGCCAACAAGAGGATACCTGCGATGATCAAGCCATCGATCAAGTATTTCTCAAGGTGCTCACGCTTCATCCGTTTCATTTTTTTTCTTTCGTCGGTACCATAAAAGCAGCAGTAAGGCGAGCAGCAGCAACAGACCGCCGATCAAGAAGTAAAGCCACGTGTAATCTGTTTCGATCGTCACATCTTTCTTATTAAGATCACGAGCGACATCTCCCGTCACTGTGAATTCTTTTTCGAAGCTCCATTTATAGAGATAGCTTTCTTCCTCGCCTTCTTCATTCTCCACTTTGTATTGTCCTTCATCGCTTTTCCCACCGTAGGCCACGGAAGTCAACACATAGGTCCCTGCTTCTAAACGTTGTCCTTCCAAGGAGATTGGGTACGAGAAGTTTGAATTAGGTGCCATTTGCATTCGTGAGGTATCTGAAGCATACAAGACGTCACTATCACCTTTCTTCCTCACTTCATTGATCAACCGCAAGGAATTTAAGTAAGCTGCTTCAGGATTTTGCAACGTAACATTGATGGTATTGCGGGCGTTGACTTGTCCCGGTCCAACATCCAGCAGTTTTAGATCCGGCGTGACTTCTGTTGTATTTTGACGGAGTAAAATCGCAACGACATAGGCATACTCATTCTTGATGGCTAACCCTTGGTCTTCTTCACTGTCAGCAGTATCGGTTTCCTCTGTCGTTTCTTTCAAGGTCAAACCACCGGCAATAACCCCTTCAAACGGTTCTGAAGGCATGGTGATCTTTAAGGGCAAGGTGATTTGGGATTGTTTCGGGATCGTGATCTCTTCCTCCACTTCAATCAAATCAGCCATATCATAAGGCAAGGTTTCGTCCGCTTCAATGTCGTTTTCGCCATATTCCACGACCCCGTTTAGATTCGTGGTAGCTGAAGCGATCACTGGCGCGATGACGACCTCTTGATCGGTGTCATTGCGCAATTGGACTTCTACAGTTTGAACCGCTCCCGGCTCCATTTTCAAGTCAAAATAAGTCTTTTCTTTATCGATTTGATTCTCTGGAATCACTGGATTGACGGCAAAGTTAAATTCAGAAGCGGTTCCTATGGTTGGTACAAAAAAGAAAATACTTGCGAATAGGAGCGCCAAAAGCTGTTTGATTTTTTTCATGATGGATGTCCCTTCTTTCTATGTATTCTCCTTGAACCTCGAAAGGGTTCAAGGAGAAAGCTGGTACTTATGGGTTGGTTGGTGTGTCTGTTAGTAACCAAGTAAACGTGGTGTTGTATTGGCTGGCATATTTCGTCGTTGAGCCTGGAACTTCCAACTCAATGCTATCCATGGCTGCAGCTAAACTATCGCCCCAGCTCATTAAATAGGTCCCTGCCCCTTCGCCATCTTGGGCACTCATCACTAAGGATTGGGCACCGTTTGGATTCAATGTGATCGTTGCGCTCACATTTGATGGTTTTGGTGACAATGAAGGAGTTACTACAGTTCCCTTCGTCAAACGAATTTGCGCAGCAGTCAATTCTTGATCTTCCGCTGTTTTGAACTGACCATTTTGGCGAACATTCAATGTCCAACCGCTCTCTGTTCCCCGATTGTCTGTCACTTGGACAAAATTCGGTCCTTCTTGATTATCACCAACTGAATCCACATATTTTTGAGTTTCCGCATGGTAGATCTCTGTTTTTGAGGTGATTTTTTGTGTGCCAAAGTAAAGGCTTGAAGCAAAATCAATCGATAGCGGTCCGTTCGTTCCTGGATTTGGTCCATCTGGGTCCGTTGGATCCACTGGTTTGATCGGATTTTCTGGATCTGGATCTGTTGGGCTGATTGGATTGGTTGGATCTGTATTTGGTTCAAAGGTGATTTGTCCATTTGAGTTGTAATCTGCACTGTCCGCTGCTTGTGCCAGCACTGGTGCTGCTAGGCTTAAGCCTAATACTGAGAGAAATGCTAATGTTTTTTTCATGTCTATACTCCTTATCCTTCCGTTCCTGGTGTATCTGATAATACCCAAGTCAATGTGGTTGTGTAGCTAACGGCATCTTTTGGGGTGCTGCCTGGTACAGAAAGTGCGACTGCTTTGGTAATATCGGCTTGTACTTCTTGATCATCTTTGTCTATTTCAGTGATCGACTCAACGCTTCCCCAAGCATTGACCCATGTCCCAGCACCTGTTTGATTTGCTGCGGTCATCACCACTGATTCAGCACCGGCTGCATCCAACGTGATCGTTGCTTCTGCCACTGGAGCAGTGACGCCAATCGCATTTGATTTAACGGCAGGGCTTGTTAGAGTGATGACAGAACCAGTCAATTCTTGATTCAACGTCGATTCATTTTTGAATTGACCATTTTGCTTCACAGACAACCGCCAACCGGCATTACTACCGCGATTATCAGTTACTTGGACATAATTGGCAGTTTTTAATGCAGAAGCTGTGCCATCGTCATTCAAGTACCCTTGTGCTCGTGCATAATAAACTTCGTTTTTATTGGAGATTTTATTGACACCAAAATCTAAGCTAGAGGCATAATCGATCGATAACGGGCCATTTGTTCCAGGGTTTGGTCCATCGGGATCGGTTGGATCCACAGGATTGACCGGGTTTTCTGGATCTGGGTTTTCTGGATTGACTGGGTTCGTCGGATCGGTATTTGGAATAAAATCAACCGCCCCATTTGAGGTGTAAGAAGCCGCTTCGGCTGCTGAAACCTCGGTTGCTGCACTCGCTGCTGCCAATACGGCAAGACTTAAAAAGACCCATGCTGTTTTTTTCATTTCTATTTGACACTCCTTTATCTTTTTTACTGAAAATCAGTGATTCTAATTGCTTTCAGGGACATTCTTTAAATTCCAAGTCAATGTCGTCCGATACTCTTTGGCTAATTTTACGGAACTGCCTGGCACGTTTAATTTTACTGCTGTTGACCCTTCCGTTGCATCGTTCCCAAACTTGTAGATCCAAGTGCCCATTCCTTTTCCGACAGGTGCGTTGACCAAGGTGATTTCACTATCGGGTACAAAGGTATGACTTGCAGTAACTGTTGGTGCATACTGCATATCGGTGACTGAAGTTGCTGCACCTGAGGCGATCGACAATGAAGCGCCAACTAGCTCTTCGTCATCAGCCGTTTTGAATTGTCCGTTTTGCACAACACTCAATGACCAACCTTCTTGTGTTCCTCGTTTATCTGTTACTTGCACATAGTTTGGTCCAGCAGCGCCAGCTGTGAACTCTTGCAGCTGTGCGTAATAATCTTTTGTTTCAGAAGTGATCAGTTGGTTGCCAAATTGAAAACTTGAAGCAAAATCGATCGATAATGGTCCAGCTGTTCCAGGGTTTGGTCCATCTGGATCGGTTGGATCGACGGGATCCACTGGTTTTTCTGGATCGGTCGGATCAACTGGATTGGTTGGATTCGGGTCCGCTTCAAAAGTGATTGCTCCATTTGAGGTGTATTCAGCGGCATTAACGGTTGTTGGTAACAGAGCAGTGCTCATCAATAGAATGCCTGCCGTCAAGAAAAGTTTTTTCATTTTTTGTTCTCCTTTTGATTAAAATGATTCCTGCTGCCAACAAAACGACGAGACCACTGCTTTGATAGCTATTAAAGTGATCCGACCCTGTTGCAGGCAGAATGTTGTTGCCTGTTTGATTTACTTGTTTATTCCCTGGCTGTTCTTTTACGGGCTCTTCTGGCTCCTCAACTGGTTCTTCATAGACGCCGAAAAAGGAAGTAATGCCATTGCTGTCATAGGCACCTGCTTCGGCTGCTGAAACGAGCTGAGGAAACATTAATAGACAGCCAGCAATAATACCGATCATGATTTTTTTCATTTATTTTCCTGCCTTTATGGGTTGCCAGGTGCCGAAACCAGCTGCCAGCTCAAGGTTCCTTGATAGTCCCCGACTTTTTGCTGTTCGACTGGAACGGTAAGCTTGATTCCTTCATTCTGACTTTCGCCCCAGTGCTGATTCACGACGTATGTGCCATTTTCTGTCAATTCCGTTTCCTCGATGATCATTTCCCCACTGGTTATCATCTGTTCTTGACCGTTTGCCACAAAGCGGAAGACATCGGTTAATTGATCTGTCCCATCCGTTAATGGCTGTTGCTCTTTGACCGTCAAGCGCCATGGACTCCGTTCGGACCCTCTCGTATCTTTCACCGCTAGCTCGCCTGTGATCGTTGGCCAATAATCTTGTGTTTCTGTGGCAACTTTCTGCTGCCCAAAATCAAAGTCTGTTGGCACACTGCTTAAAATAAGCTCGCCGACAACTGCGACATTGACGACTTTTTCTGCCCGTTGACTGCCTGTTTCATAATGGTAAGCCGTTGATACATTTTTCAACAGCTCATCTTCCGTTGCTTGCTGGATCGCGGCAAAAGCTTGCGGATCGACAGTCGGTGGTACATTTGCCCGATTATCTGCAAAAATCGTGGTTGCTTGGGTATAGTCTGCCAAAGCGGCTTCATCTGTCAGCGCCGTTGCTTCTGGTAAGGTCAAACGGACATCTTTTGCATAGACGGCAAATTGCCGATCAGCAGAAATGACACTTTCATTTTTGACCACCACCAGATTCACGGTAGTTTCTGCCTGATTCTGATCGTTTTCCCCTACTGAAAAAGTGATCGCTTGTTTGCGGTAGACCGCTGTTTCTAACGGTTCTTGAATCGCAGCTAAGACCTCATCTGTCAGCGTATCCTTAAAGAAAGGACGCCCGCTGGCTTCGAGATAAGTCACGGCTTGTTCTTTGGTCAGCGATTGTGCCTCTTGTTCTGTAATGATCACATTGCGGGCTTGGACTTCCGCCTTATTTGAGTAGCGGACACTGATATCGTAACTATACTCCCCATCAGGACTCGTCCAGTCAACTGGTTCTGAATCTGGTTGTTCCGTCAACTGCTGATCCGTGCTATCCAGCTTGCTGGATTTGATTTGACCGGCATAGACCCATGAACCGGACGTTTGGGTTTCTGGTGTAAACGTCAATGTTGGCAATTCCGTTACCGTGTAGGGAATCAATAAACGCCCTTTTTGCACCTGTGTCCCCGCCTGCTCAGTTCCCCATGCTTGCAAGGTCAGCGGCGTATTGTTCTCTTTGACTGCCGTTACATTGTGACTAATGGCGCCAATCCCGTTAGCGACTCCCGGTGTTTCGACTTCGTAGTTAATGATCGAACCTGGTATCGCAATACCGTACCCGTTGGCTGCATTGGTCACATCGTTGTCCCCGATGAAGGTTTTCCCAGTCGCTTTTTCGATCCCGCTGAAGTTGATTGGCGTGATCGCTGCAGCATTAGCAGCAGTTGGATTTATAGTCAGTACTTGATAGGCACTAACCGCACCAAACCACGTCCCTTGACTGTTGACTCGAGAACCTGCATCATTGGTCGTCGTTTTCAGCCACGTTAAATGATCTTTGTCCGCATCTGGTGTTGCGAAATCTGAAAGATTGATTCGCCCCGTTCCCGGCGGTGACTCAATCGTCCCTTTGTCTTCCACCGTTAACTTCGCGCCTGAAATCAAATTCGTTGCGGAAGAAATACCGATACCGGCATCCTTGGAAAGATGGATGTCACCGAACTGATGATAGGTCGTTGCGTGATTCGCAGCAGTGGCTGAACGGCCATTTTTGATGTCTCCCCCATTGGCCATTAGCTTGATGCCGTTTGTCACATTCAATTCGGTAAAGTTGACGATTCCCAGACCCGTCACAGCGATTGGATCAGTTTGATAAGAAGCTGTCCCATCAACATTTTCACCAAAGCTCATTCGTATTTGATTCGTACTGTTATTTACGATGGTATTCGTTAAGTCACTTGCTGTAGCAGAATTACCACCAGAGATACCATTGATACTTTTCGCACCTTGAACATTCACAAGGACATCTTTTAAGATACGACTATTAGCTACATTGGGATAATTTGTAGCATAAAGGGTTCCAATACTTGACCCTTCTGCTTGAATATTCATATTAATCTTCCCACTTCGTCCGTTCCCTGCTGAACCTGTTGGTCCTCCATCACCAAAGATTATCGCACCATTTAAAACATCAGAGCCAGCAGCGGTAAGAATATTTACAGTAATCGTATTATTCTCATCAGTTCCTAACGTCGTATTGTTACCTGGTGGTCTTCCACCTGAAATATTTGTTCCTGAAGGCAAGCGGAACTGCCCTTGATAGTTTCTCAAATCAATCGTTAAATTGGCATTTCCAAGTAAAGATCCCACACTGGTGATTCCTCCTGAAAATCCATTGGAACCAGTTCTAGGCGTGCCAGAAAAATCCCCACCATAGACAAACATATTTGAGTCTCCAGTGACCGTATGATCTGAGCTAGAACCATATGACGCTCCCATTGAAGCATTGATAACTCCATCATGGACTGTTACAGAAACATCTCCAACAATTTTTTTGTCATTCCAGCCACCACCGGATAAAAACCAGTCAACTTGTCCATCATATACAGTTGCAGTTCCATTTCCAAATACACGGCCGCCTTCATACCCTGTACCTTCCAAGGTGTCTACGATCCCGGCTTTTAGCGTAATATTCGTATTCCCTTCAACTACACCTGAAAACAAACCACCATAGGTTCTTCTGGCTATAGCATTGTTGATTACTGTATGCGTATCTCCTTTGATATAGATCGTCCATGTATCTCGACCTATAACTAAGCCGCCGCCAGCAATATCAAAGTCTCTCTGATTGGCAAAACTATTGCGGGTTGATGAATAATATAACTCCGATGCACTTCTTTGTGCTCCAGTATAAACAAGCCCTTCTCCGCCCAAAGAACCATCTTCATTGCTGGAACCTACTTCAATGGTGGCGTTTCCTTCAACATAACCACCTACTCCAGCAGCTGTCGTTCGCCATAAATCTTGATTACCAAAAGACCCACTTACCAGATGTGAGTGAATATCGCCTATAATCTTGTACTGTGCATTATTGAATGCTAAAATTGCACGCTCTTGTGGTGAATATGCATCATAAATTGTTTCATTAGACCCGCCTAACAAAGCTTTAGTCAGTCTTGATGCATCGGTACCACCACCACCATCAAAATTCCCCATACCGCCCTGTGTCGGATTGAGACCTGCCTTAACAGTATTTGATATGTTCCCAGTAACAACTCCTGTGTACCTATTAGCACCAACAAAATTAGGACCATATGTCGCATATTGACTTGCATCTAATCGATTCGTTATAGCAGGTTCACCTGTGGAAGAACCAATATTTCCATAACCTGATCCGCCGACAAACGGTCCTCTGTTAGCCCAACCACCGCTACCTGATAAGTCATTGGTTATTGATCCAGATACATCGCCATACAAAACACCGCCATAATAGTTACTAAAGCGAAATGAACTACCTAAACTATCAATTTCAAAGGTATTTTTGATTTCTCCTGTTACATTCGCAGTATTCGAACTATTGGTACCAACACCGCCACCATAGAAGTTTGTCAATGTCCCATTGATTCTCTTGATTATATTGGTGACATTTCCTACAACGGTACCGATATTTGCTCCACCTGTAATAGTGTTTATTCCAGAAACAGTGTTATTGATTACAATTGTTGGATTCCCAGTCAATGTACCACCGCTTTGATTCCCACCATAGATGTTCCAAGTTCCTGAACCTGTCGCATTTATAGTGATCGTCGGATTTCCAGTAAGGTCGCCATTGTTGCTTCCCCCATAAATTGCAAGGCCATTGCCGGTGGAACCACCGTTCAATGAAAGACTATGCCCATTCATGTACATAGTCGTACCCGTATAAATGAGGTTTCGAATCACTACATCAGAACCGAAGTAGATTGCCGATCCAAGTGCAACCGTTCGGCTTCCAGAAGTAACGGTTGTTGCATCTGTGATGGGATCATCGCCATGTCCTGTGATGATCAAGCGGCTGACTTTTCCTTGTAGCGCATAAAAAGTCATGTTCGTATTATCGATTGTGTCAGGAATCGTCTTTGAAGTCAGATTCGTTGGCAGTGACAACGATCCACCCGAACCAACATACAAAGCAAATTCTTGACCATTGCCGTTTTGATACATATCAAACAACGCTTGACGAATCCCTTCAGCACTATTGGTATATTCCGCATATGCTGAATCATCTCCAGCTGGACTTGGTACAGCGATCACTTTCGTTTTATCGGCTTCTGCAATGATCTCTTTGATCGATTGTTCTGCCAACGAGATGTTCGCCGCTCTTGCCTTAACCGACGGTTTAAAAACAGCAGTCAAGGTTTGATTCTCCGTGAGAATCAATTCGGTCAGTACTTGACTTGTATAGACCGTGCCATCTAACGACCAACCTTCAAAAGCAGTATCATCTTCAAAAACTGGCAAATCACTTTCTTTTAGTGCTTCCCCTTTGTTTTTGCTGATCTGAGTGCGGGTTTCCCCGGTAGCAAATACATGCTCCGTGTCTGTCAGAAAGGTCACCTGTACTTCTTCTGCAGCTTCCGATGAAGCATCTGTTTCAGCTGAAGCTGTGTCAGTGGCTACTGTAGACGAATCTGTCGAAGTAGGTCCACTAGATTCTTGCACTTCCGTTTCCTTCGTCTCTTCCAGACTGTCGATCGATGAAACGACGGGGTCAGAAGAAGACATACTTTGTTCTTCACTTGTTTTTGTAACACTTTCGGCTTGTGCCACTACCATTGCATATGAAAAACACGGACCTGATGTTAGTAGAAAAACAAGTAAAGTTGTTAAAAACCGTTTCACTTTATCCCTCCTATCTAAAAAAAATAAACGTATCGCGCAGTGCACGCCCTGTGTTACAACTCTTAGTCTAGCGAGTTGACGAAAGAGAATTATAATTCTTTTTTTCTTTCATTCAAAATTATGATTATAATTTTTTTTTCATAATTTCTATTTATGAGATTTACTTAACCTACAGTTACTTTTTTCTAATCCATCGAAAAAAATCCAAATAATAAATATAAAAATCAATTATTTTCTAAAATATGATTTCTCCTTCATAAATCATACAAAAAACGAAGGATAAATCAACACTAAAAATTAAAGTTAAATGAGAAAAATAAATAGAAAGTTAAAATATTTGACAAAAACTAATGTTCCAAAGGTCTTTTATATAAGCCAAAAATAGTAAGTTAAAAGAACGCTTCCCGTCTTCTCTCCGTAGCTAATGATAATGTTATAATCAAAAAATGAATAAAAAACGTTATTTAAAAAATTCAGCACACATAAAATAACAAAATAAAAAATATTATTTTTTTTATAAATCACTGATTTCGATAAAAAAAGGAGTGTTATCGTTTGAAATAACGCAAAAAAAGCCTCAAACAGCGTACCTTGTTTGAGGCTTTTTCAACTATTTTTCCTTTAATGGATCAATTAAATAAATGATCCACCATCCACAAAAGTGGTATAAATATGCTCGTCCGCCACTGGTTCCCCTTGGATCGATTGTACGATTTTCTCAGCTGCAACCATCCCCCATCGATGTTTCGAATAGGAGATCGTCGCTAAGCGCGGCTGCACAAAAGCGCCTAATTCCGTGTTATCAAACCCGATGATGCGGATCTCTTTTCCGATGCGATAGTCGGTCTCGCGGACATATTTGTAGACACCGATCGCCATTTCATCATTGAAGGCAAAGATATCAATGGGAAACTGGGGATCATTTGCTAAGAGCTGTTTTGCCGCTCGATAACCAGAAGGTTCCGTGAAGTCACCAGGAATGACTTCATAAGGAATACCAAAGCGCGTCAATTCTTTCGTACTGGCTTCCAAGCGCTCCCGACTGTCGTAGCCTTTTTCTGGCCCTGCTAAGAGGAAGACTTTTTGGCTTTGTCCAGCGATCAAGCGATCGATCGCCAGCGCCGCCCCTCCTTTATTGTCTAACAAGACTTGATGGATATTTTCATGAGACAAGACACGGTCTAACACGACGATTTGATGTCCTCGTTGGGCGTATTGCTCGATTTCCTTTGCTGGAAACGTCCAATCCAAAATGATGGCACCGTCCACCATCCGCTCAGGAATAAACAAGTGTGATTTCTTGCCGCTGCAGACGATCATTTCATAGCCAAAAAGTTCCAACCCTTTCTTGATGCCATCTAGCAATTCCCCATAAAAACTTCCGGCATAATCGGCGAGATAAACACCGATGATGTTGGTTTGTCTGCGTTTCAGTGTGCGAGCAGCCATGTTCGGAACATAGTTCAATTCGTTTGCGATCGCTTGAATCCGCGCACGGGTTTCCTCGGTCACTTTTGGACTGCCATTCAATGCATACGAAACGGTGGATATGGAGACACCCGCTTTTTGGGCAATATCTTTGATTCCTACCATGGCTTCTCCTTTCTTAACGATAGATATCGATCGTATTGGTTTGGTTTTCGTTTAATTGGGCGCAAAGCGCTGCTTTCTTCAGGACAAACGCACCTTGACGGTAGCGATTTTCCGTAAACTCAGTGGACATTTCTTCCCCGTTGATCAATACTTTCGGCGTACTTGCCGAATGATAGACGATTTCGACTGGCCGATCAAAGAGTCGATATGTCAGAGTCAATCCTGCTAATTCCGCTGGCAAGACAGGATCAAGTTCAACGTGATCAACAAAGGTACGAATGCCTAACACATTGCTGATCAACTGATTCATATAGATCCCCGGTCCACTAGAATAGATGCGCCAGCCGCCTTTGACGCCGACTGTTGCCTCCTTAAGTTTACCAAAATTTTCTTGGGCTTCAACCCTTGTTTTGAAATCGCCATCAGAACTACTGAAATACGCATTTGCTTGACGGATTTCCGCATTTTCGACCCGTTGAGCGATTTGGATCGGATTAATGACCCCAAGTGCTTGCCAAGTCTCTTCTTCTCGACCTAATTTCGCCATGGCCTCTGTAAAGCGGATGTGGGCGTGAACGTACTGTAAACCGATTTCTCGTCCAAAATTGGCTGCTTGTTCTGCCCGCTTGAAGTTGGTGCTGACACCACCCGCATAAGTCGCTGGACGATTCATCAAGCGCACCCCATCTGGAAATTGCAAATGCTCCTTGATGATCGCCACATGATGATCGGCTTGTTCGGGAGATAACAGCTCGCCGATCATGCTTTGCTGCATCGGCAGCAAGCGGTATTGGATACCGGTTTTCTTGTCAGTCGGATGGACCATCAGTTCCACGTGCTCGCTATCTTCCATATAGACAAATCCTGGCAAAGTCCCATCAGCTAACATGTATTTTTCAAAGTCATGTTTGATTCCCGCAGACAGTTCCGTTAAATGTTTGGCATACTCTGGGTCAACTGACTGCAACTGGCTGGCTAATTTTTTCAATACTTCATAGGTCAAGGCAACGGTCCAGCTGCTGGCCATTTGTTTCTTTAACTTACTGTTATTTGGCTGCAAGGTGTCATCCCAATCGCCATCACCATAACAAGACAGGTACGTTCCTTCCAAGAAGTTCGCTTCGATATACGCCACTTCTTTTTTCAAATGATCAAACAAAGAAGCTTTGGTCTTGGTTTTCAAGAAGGTCGCGCGATCCGTATAAGGCAGTTCTTTTTCCAAAATCGCGAAATCTTTAGTTTTTTCGAGATAGTCACTAACGACTTTCATTGGCCAGACGATCACATCTCCGTGGCTCTCATCAGCTTTTTGTTTCTCATAGCGATCAAACATAAACCATTGTGGCCAGTTGCCGTCATCTGCAAATTGATTTTCAAACAAATGCTCGATGATGGATGCCACCATCTCAGGACGATTGAGGGCTAAGAAATACTCAGTCGGTCCTTGGGAAACGTCTCGAGTCCCCCAAGCAGCACCACCGTACTGTTCAAGGCCATGAGGAGACAAGTAATGAACAAGCATATTGTGGGTGTACCAACGTGCCAAGTGATTGAAGGATACGACGTCCGCCTGCGAATGTTTCAATTCAAACTGATTCAACAAATCATCGACAAAGGCCGTATAGGCAGTGTCTTCTTGCTGGCGATCTAACGGTTCCAAAACAAAGGGTTCACCGGTCAATGTGCCTTGGATCACGAAGGAAACCGTCGACTGTTCTGCGAAGGTCAATACGGTCGTGCTATCGCTGGTTGCTACATTGAAGATCGCTTCATCGGTCAGTTCAAAAGGTTGTGCTGCATGGAGATAATACGTCAATTCTGGATAAGTTTCCGCAATCGGTGAATCCGCTGTTCCTTTGATGGTGAGCAATTGCTGGTCTTGCGTAATGGTAACAGTCGGTACCGCTTCATCGATCCCCATCACAAATTGATTAGTGATGGCCCAGGTGTAAGCACGACCTTGTTCACTAGTGATGGTGGTTGCAATCGTGCGTCCATTTGCTTTCGTGAAGGTCGTTACTTGAATGACATCATCCGCTGTTTTGTAGTACCACGTCGCCGAATTTAAGCCCATTTCAAAGGCAGATGGCATCGTTAAAATCCGCCATTGATCGCCGTCTTTCAGATAGATCCGCTGACCGGAACGTTTGAAAAGATTCAATGAGTTGCGGCTATTACTCAACAATTTGTTCATGTTCGTATTGCCTAATACGATTTGGGAGTTAAACATCCCCGTCATGTAAACAGTCGTGCTCAAAATGGGTTGATCGACGATCAACTCTTGTCCGCTCATCAAAATATGCCCATGGGAGCGTTCCATCTGCCCTTCCTTTTCCTTCAACACGACATGGTGATAATCAGGGGTAAAAAAGGAATAAAGCTGTTGGTCAACGATTTCCACTGCTTCTTGCTGAGGAAATCGCTCGTTGATTTCTTCTGTGGTAAATGTCAGCCCTGTGAGCGGTCGACCGAAGTTTTTTCGAGCCTGCGCCGTTGCCTGCAACGAGTCAAAGGACAAGGCTTGATACGTTTCTTTCAACGTTTCAAGTGCAAACTGCGGTTCATTGACTGCCGTCGCTTGATTGGCTTTGACCGCTGCGTAAAAAACGATTTCCGTAGGTGTCTCACTTATTGTCAACCATTGCGTTTGCAGTGCCGTATAGGCAAATTCGTATTGATACACTTCATTGGCTAATGTCTCTTGGCTGAGTGCAGCTGGTTGATTCGTTTCTTTGTAGCTGCGACCGAAAAATTGATAGCCATCCGTCGAGAAGCCTTTTAAGGCTTGGAAGCTGCCCTGTTCCACCAATGGAAATTGACCATTTTGTGGTTGATTTTGGCGAGAAGATAGCACGATTCGATCCTTATCATGGCTAACATGATGGTCGATATATTGCGAAACATAGGCTTCATTGGATTGAACAGCCCCTTTGGCTGCGTTACCAAGATCTTGTCCGTAAACCAATTCCGCTTCCCCAGAACCACTCAATTGAACTCGCCAGAACCAGCAATCTTGTGCCAATTGGAAATCTACTTGGTAACTGATAGACTGGTACGTTCCAGTCCAAGTCAGCTGTTTGTCTGAGTAAGCAAAGGCACTGTCAGCATTTGAGCCGATCAAGGGAATGAAGTGCCATTCCCCCGCTTCACGCAGTCGTAGATAGATTTGATTCAAACTGCCATCTAGCGCATTCCCATTCAATTGATTGATCATCACATCGTGACTTTGGATCTCATATAAATCACCGTTTGGTAAAAACGTCACGGTCGTATTTGCATTATTCATCACTATTTTTTTCGTCATAGAAACCTTCCTATCTTACCTAACTAATTGCAGGGTTGTTTGTTGGGTGTCTCGGCTGTTCCCACCAATCATGATGTGGAATTTCCCAGGATCACTGCTTGCTTGTTGGTTGCTGTGGACATAGCGCAGCAGTTCTTCCGTGATCTCAAATTGAACGGTTGTTGATTCGCCAGCTTCTAGCCAAATTTTCTTAAAGCCTTTCAGTTCTTTCACTGGGCGAACCACTTCACCGACTAAATCGCGAATGTAGCATTGGACCGTTTCCCAGACTGCTGCTGTTCCTTGGTTCGTAACAGTGATGGATGCCGTGACTGTTTGATCTTTGGTCATGGTCGGCTGATCCAACGTCACCGTAGAATACGCAACTGGGCTATAGCTCAAGCCGAAGCCAAATGGATATTTGGCATAATTGGAGACATCCAAATATTTTGAGACATATTTTTCATCCGGTGCACTTTCATATGGACGACCGGTATTGTCAACGTTGTAATACACAGGGACTTGTCCAACGGTTTCCGGGAATGACATACTCAAGCGGCCGCTTGGATTGTATTCTCCCCACAAGATCTGAGCAAGTGCGTTTCCGCCTTCGGTTCCAGGGAACCAAGCCTCGACGATCGCTTTGGCTGCATCAACCCCTTGCAAGTCAAGAGGACGACCGTTATAAAGGGTTACGATCAATTGCTCGTTGTATTCTTTCAAGGTTTCAACCAAGGACAATTGGGCTTGCGGCAAACGAATGTCGCTGCGGCTGGCAGCTTCACCGCTCATCCATTCTTGCTCTCCTAGCGCTAAGACAACTTTATCCGCTTCTTTCACTAATTCGATCGCTTCTTGGATCGCTGCTTCAGACGGCGCAAAATAATCAAAGGGCTCTTGACCGATCAACAGATCCGCACCCAAGGATTGAGCCCCCGCCACTAACGTCACCACTTCTTCTTGTTTCCCTTGCCAAGACCAAGCACCTAATAGATCACGGGAGTGAGCACCCGGGCCCACAATCGCCACTTTTTCGGTTTTCTGCAACGGCAGGACACCTTCATTTTTCAACAACACCATTGATTTCTTTGCGATATCTCTGGCGATCTCTCGGTGTTCTTGAGACAGAACAGTGGCTGCTTCAGCGGCTTCATCAGCACCGCGGTATGGATTTTCAAATAGACCTAGTTCATTTTTCAAGGTCAAGATTCTTAGCACGGCTTCATCGACTAAGGCTTCCTCAACGGTGCCTTCTGCGATCAGCTCTTTCAAGTTATCAGTGTAGCAAGTCGTCATCATCTCGATATCGACCCCAGCTTTGATGGCTAATTCAGCGGCGTGTTTTTCATCTTCCGCTGCGCCATGGGCGATCACTTCTTTGATTGCTGCCCAGTCAGAGATCACAACGCCTTCAAACCCGAATTCTTCTCGCAAAACATCGCGGAAAAGCCAGCGATTGGCTGTTGCTGGAATACCGTCCACCGTATTGAAGGAGGTCATCACCAGTTTGGCACCGGCATCAAGGGCCGCTTTATAGCCCGGTAAATAACTTTCTCGCAGTTGGCGTTCTGACATATTGACCGTGTTGTAATCGCGACCGCCGATAGCCGCACCGTAAGCCGCAAAATGTTTGACACACGCAGCTACGCGGTTGAAATCTGTTCGCAGATCATCCCCTTGATAGCCTTTGACAAATGCTTCAGCGAAGCGACTGTTCAAGTAAGGATCTTCCCCCGTCGATTCCATGACACGGCCCCAACGTGGGTCTCTTACTAAGTCCACCATCGGTGAAAAGGTCACATGCAAGCCAGAAACAGCTGCTTCTTTGGCAGATACTTCCGCCATCTTCTCCGCTGCTGCCAAATCCCATGAACTACCTAATCCTAATGGAATCGGAAAAATCGTCCGAAAGCCGTGAATGATGTCCGCCATCAATATCGTCGGGATATTCAAGCGGTTATTTTCGATATACTCTTTTTGGACGCGGATCGCTTCTTTTGCACCAGAAACACCTAGCGTTGTTCCCGCATTGTTGATGTTCTCTTGTGTCAGTCCTAAGTCGCCCATTGGGCCGGTTTTCTCTTCTGCTTTATCTGAATAAAAAGCCGCCGCCAGTTGCAGCAACTGATCGATTTTTTCATCTAAGGTCATTTCTGAAAGTAGTTCGGTTAATTTCTGCTGTTCCATTTTTATTCATCCTTTGCTTTCTTCAAATTGGACTTCTGCTTCTAAAGGGAAATGATCGGAAGGAAAACGACGATCACAAGAATCCGTTAGACAGGCGGTTTTGACCACCGTGAAGCCTTTCGTATAGATATAATCAATTTCTTCTAGTTCTTGCCATGGTAACGTATAAATAAAATTTTGATAGGAGCCTTTGGGTCCGTGATGAGGCTTTTGTCCGTGTTCTTTGGCATTTCGAAAACGCTGCTCTAAGTACCGATGCACCCGCTCGGTTGGTTCCGCATTCAAGTCGCCCATCAGCAATACAGGATAGCGTTCGATTTGATCTGCCAGCTGCTCAAAGATCACTTTCATCCCTTCAAAACGAGCCATTTCTGAAATATTATCTAAATGGGTCGTGATGACAAGAAACGGCGGATTCTTTTTTTCCTGTAAGACAGCCCAAACACATAAGCGTGAATAGGCAGCTTCTGGATGAATACTTGGTTCAGTCGGTGTCAATGACAACCAAAACGAACCTGAAGCTAATAACTCGAAAGCCTCTTTTTGATAATACAGTCCGATGCCTTCGCCTAAGCCATCACCATCTCGTTCAGCCGTGACGGAAGCATACTGCGCTAACTTTGCTAAATCTGCAAATTGGCTGGGACGAGCTTCTTGGATCGCCAGAACATCCCAGTCGTAGTAATCGATCAAGGAGCAAACCGCCTCCGATCGATAGTGCCATTGCCATTCTTGGTCATAGTCGGTATCGACTCGTAGATTGTAGGTTGCTACTTTCATCTTCATTCATTTCCTTTGAGTAATTTTTTGATTTGCTGCATTTCACGACGGATTTGTTTCGCTTCGCCGCCGCCATGCCCTTTATTTAAGTAAATACGCAATTCTTTCGGTCCAGGAATCTTTTTATAGGAAACGAAGAAATCTTCCATGGGACAGATCGGATCAGCACTGCCGACCGATGTATAAACAGGACCAGTTATCTGATGAGCAAAATACTTCAAATCAAAATAACTCATGACTTGATAGATCGTTTCCCGCATTTCTGGAAATTGTTCGATATACTCTTGAATCACCTGGTAACTTCCTGTTTTTTGTTCGATCCGATGGACAAGATTGGAGTGGCTTGGCACATCGGCAAACGTCGCAAAAATCGGGACGTTCGTTAATGCGTTGACCAATAAGGCGATGCCGCCTCCTTGCGAGCCGCCTCTTAAAATAATCCGCTGCGGATCGATTTCCGGTATCTGTTGAAGGACTTCTAGTGTGCGCAAACTATCTGCGACCAATCGCTTCATATAAAAATCTTCTTTTTTCAAGATGCCGCGTCCAAAAGGTGCTTCATGCTGCGTGGTTTCATAGGGAACCTGATCTTGCGTGCGTCCCCCTTGTCCACGATTGTCGATGACAAGACAGCCGCAGCCGATCAGTAACCAATGAGCGAATTGGAACGGTTCTTGCACATGATTCATATAGCCTAAAAAATCAATCACGATTGGACAATCTGCCGCTTGTTCTGGCAGCAGCAGATGCCCATAGATCGTTTCATTACCAAGACTTTGAAAAGAAATCGTAAAACAATCGATCCCTTTTAGCAAAGGTGTTTGTTTGGTTCTTTCAAAGGCTAGCGGAAGGGCGTCAAGTTCTTGTTGGACCGAAGCCCAAAAACAGGATCGATCAGTTGCGGTCGATTCAGTCATTTGCCTCTCCCCCCTTCGCTAATACTTTATTGAAAAACAACACCTGTACAAAGGCTGAGCCTGAAATGCCTAAACAAACAAATAAGAATAGGTTTACTTTGCTGCACAATACAAAAACAATGATTGGGATCACCAGTAAAATGATCGCATTCGCCGTACTGCTAAGAACCGCATATGCCGTTTCTTTCGCTGTTTCTTGCAATGATTGCGCAAACAAACTGTACAAGAGAACGAACACGACGAGATACAGCGCAGCCAAGCTGACGAGGATCACGGCTAAAACGCCAAAGTAAGGTGTAAGCATCATCAAGGAATAGATCAAACCGGCAAAGACTGCGACATACGCAATAACAAGACCTTCTAAGAAGAGACCACGTTTGAGGTTGCTTAAGAATGCTTGCTTGTATCGTTGCCAAATCGGGACATCTCGTTCCTTGTACAATTGATCGATCGTCCGATACAGCGCGATCAATGCTGGCCCTGCGAGAATCAGCGTCATTGCTGGAATCATAAAGAGAAAACTAACAATGATCATATCTGCTAGAAAAGCAAAGACCCGATAGTACCATCCTTCATAAGAAAATAGTCGATTCATTATGATCCTCCAATCAAAACTTGCTGATTTGTGCTGCGGGTGCTGCGTAAACCTGTTTTTTGCCTTCTTGTGATTTTGGGTCGTTTCTCAACGTACGGTTTTCTGGGTTGCAGGTTTCACTGCGTGAGCCAGTCGCAGTGATTCTTTGTACGGACACTACGCTCCCTGCAGTCGCCTAGTACTTTGAAACATCAGATTTTGCGCAAAGTGCGCGCAAAACCTGTGTTTCTTTGGTTGGTCACTACGCTCCTTACAGTCGCCTAGTACTTTTCATCATCTGCTCGTCTCCGCTTTCGCTTCGCCTACAGTTGCACTAAGTAAAACACACTAAGTGCAGCTTGCATGTCTCACTACGCGAGCCAATCGCAGTGCTTCTTTGTATGGACACTACGCTCCCTGCGGTCGCCTAGTACTTTTCATCATCTGCTCTGTCTCACTACGTGAGCCAATCGCAGTG
>NZ_JBIVBP010000008.1:0-60318 GCF_044746145.1 Enterococcus sp. NPDC086594 | reverse complement strand
GTGATTCTTTGTGCGGTCACTACGCTCCTTACAGTCGCCTAGTACTTTTCATCATCTGCTCTGTCTCACTACGTGAGCCAATCGCAGTGATTCTTTGTGCGGTCACTACGCTCCTTACAGTCGCCTAGTACTTTTCATCATCTGCTCTGTCTCACTACGTGAGCCAATCGCAGTGATTCTTTGTACGGTCACTACGCTCCTTACAGTCGCCTAGTACTTTTCATCATCTGCTCTGTCTCACTACGTGAGCCAATCGCAGTGATTCAAAGTAAAGGGAGAGGAAAGGTCTTTTTTTTGGCTTCCTTTCCTCTCCTATGGGGGTTATTTTAGTCGTTCGCGGTTTTCGGCCATTTTTTCAGTTTTAATGTCTTTGATTGCATCCCAGTTGTTTGAATCTAAGAAGCCTTCAAAGTCGGTTAGTGTGCTGTCAAATGTTCCTTCATCTTTTGAACGAATCAATGAGATGATCGTACTGTTGATTTTGGTTTTGATCGCTGTGTTTGAACGTGCTTCAGCAGTTCCGGCATCTGGATCCGTATTTTCGATCACAAAGTGTGGATACAATTTGCCTTCGCCCCATTCTTGCATTTGGGTCAACGCATTTTCGGTTTTGACTTTCAGTGCATTGACACGGTCGTTGTTAAAGTAGTTGAAACGGCTGATACCATATTTTTTGTTGTAGCCTTCGTTGTCGGTTTGTTCCATTTCTTTGATTTCTGGCAAGTAATCGATTTTGCCTTCATCGTTGTATTCATACGTCACGCCTTCAACACCGAATTTTGTCAAAATTTGTCCTGGTTCATCGATCAAGTACGTGAAGAGTTGGGTTACTTTTGCTGGATCCGCCGCATCTTTTGTGATGTAGTTGATCAACCAGCCAGAGATTCCTGTTTGGTTCAAGGTTGCTTCACGACCAGAAGTGCTGGCAGGTCCGTCGATTGCGATGTAGCGTGTGTCAGAGTTTTTCATGAATTCGGTGAAGTTCCCACCTTGTCCGCTCGTTCCTGCTACTAAGATCGTTGCATAGTCCCCTTGTTTTACTTTTTCATCATAGGTTGGACCGTCATCGGTAAAGCTGTCATCACTGATGTTGCCGTCACGATACACTTGATTAAAGGTTTTCAACCATGAGATATATTCTTCATCTAAGTTACGATCGTAGAAAGCACCATCTTCATCTTCTAACGGAACACCTAAGAAGTCTTGCAATTTATCTAAGAATGGTCCTGCTGTTTCGCCGATCGTTGTGAAGCCCATTGGTGTCAAATCAGGGAATTTCTCGCTGATTTCTTTCATGACTTTCACATAGTTTTCTGGAGTCGAAACATCTGGTTTGCCCAATGCTTCATAGACATCTTCACGGATCACAAAGTTATCGTTGACGGGAATATTGCCGCTTTCGTAGTCCGCTGCTGTGTTGGAATAGTTTGGATAGCCATAAGTTTTGCCATCATCTAAAGCAAACCATTTGAAGGTATCTTCGGTCACGACATTCATCAAATACGGATCGTATTGTTCCGCTAAATCGTTTAATGAGTATGCCCAGCTATCAGCTTTTGTGGCTGCTTGACTGGTTTTATCCATCAACGTCACGATATCAGGCATATCACCACTTGAAATCAAAGCATTTAATTTCGAATCATCACCTGAAATAAATTCAATATCAATGTTCAAATCTTTTTTGATTTGGGCTGTCGTCACATCTTCACCAAATGGCAAAGCTGTCCAGTCTGAATTGATGTACCATGTGATCTTGGTTGGTTCTTCTTTGGTATCGAGTTTCCATGCTGGTGTCTTTTCATCTAACTCATACCGATCTTTGATAGAAAAATCCGAACTGCTGGCATTGTCTGAGCTGCCGCCACATGCTGCTAAGCTAAGTAATGCTGATGCTGCCAATAAACCGCCTACTACTTTTTTCATGTCTATCCCTCTTTCTATTCTTTTACTGCACCGGCCATCATACCGCCGATAAAGTGTTTTTGAAGCAATGGATATATAATTAAAATTGGCACTGTCGTGATGACGATCGTAGCCAACTGAACCCCACGGGTCGTTGCTTGGACGATAAAGTCGGTACTACCGCTTTCAGTCATCGTACTCAAGTTGGATTGGACGATGATTTCATAAATCTTCATTTGCAGCGGATAAAGATACTCTTTTGTGATATACAGTTTTGTTGTCATAAAATCGTTCCATTGGCCAACCCCGTTGAACAAGATGATGGTTGCCAATGCCGGTTTCGTTAATGGTAAGAAGATTTTATAAAAGATTTGGAATTCACTTGCACCGTCGATCTTCGCCGATTCTTCGAGTGAAGGCGGAATCTCACGGAAAAAGTTCATTAAAATCACGACATCATAATAGCTGAACAAAGCTGGAATAATGTAGACCCAGAAAGAATCCAGTAATCCTAGCGAGCGAATCAGCAAGTACGTTGGAATCATCCCACCACTGAAGTACATGGTGATGACCCCCATCGTTGTATAAATGTTGCGGCCAACCAAGCGTGATTTACTCAATCCGTAAGCCACGATCGCACAAAACAAGGTATGGGTTGCAGCCCCAAGAACCGTTTTTAACACTGAGATCAAGAAGGCACGGGGGATACTTGCGTCGGAAAAAACTTTCCGATAGTTTTCCCAGGTAAAGCCTTTGGGCCATAACACGAGGCCGTTGCCCGCTAATCCAGAACTAGAAGACACGGAGGAAACCAAGATATTCCAAATCGGTACAATGATCATTAACGAGAATAAAATCAAGATCACGGTATTGAAGAAGTAAAACCACGTGTTTTCTTTTGCTTTTCTTTTGATCATGTTTTTTCCTCCTATAAGATAACTGAATTGCCGTTGTTCAACTTGCGGGTCACTCGATCCGTGATCACCAATAAGATGACGGAAATGACCGCGATCCCCAAGCCGACAGCAGTTGCATAAGAGAAATCACCTTGCGTCAACCCCATTTTATAAACAAAGGAGTTGATAACTTCTGAACGGTTTTGGTTCTGTGAATTCATCAAAACTAATGTTTGATCTAGGTTTGACCCTAAGATACCGCTCACATTCAGAATCAAGTTTAAGGAGATGATCGGTGTCAGTAATGGCAATGTGATCGAACGAATCTGTCTTAGCTTGCTGGCACCATCGATTCGTGCGGCTTCATAAAACGTTGGATCGATCCGCGACATACCTGCCAAGTAAAGAATCGTTCCCCAGCCGACTTCTTTCCATAGATCCGAAAGGACCGCGATCCACCAATATTTGCTTGGATCCAATAGATGATTGACCCCTTTGTCCATCAATCCTACGGACATCAACACTTGGTTGATAAAGCCGTTCGTTGACAGCCAAGAGATCATCATCCCACCTAGCACGATCCATGAGAAAAAATGGGGAATGTATGAAACCGTTTGAATAAATTTCTTCAAGCGGCCATCTTGCATTTCAAAAATCATAATGGCTAACACAATCGGGATCGCAAAACCTAATCCTAATTTCAATAAGCTGATGGCTAACGTATTTCTAACTGCTTCCCAGAAAAAACTGTCATTCATAATGATACGGAAATTCTCTAACCCAACCCATGGTGCTGATGAAATCGTGTCAATCACCGTATAGTTTTTGAAAGCGATTATAATTCCGTAGATCGGAATATAATTAAATACGATCATAAATGCCACGCCGGGAAAAACCATCCAGTGAAGCTGCCGTTGACTATAAAACTTTTGCAGTTTACTCATACACAAAATCTCCTTCTTTCTATCCTCGCAACACTACGTATATCTCCACATTTTGGTGAAACGTTTCTACAAAAAGATTATATCCGCTGCCATTCGAAAATGCAAGCCTTTCCAATTATTTTTTTCAGGTTTTCTTTTTTCACAAATTTCGTTGATTTCCTCACAAACACAAAAGCTATTATATCAGCCTTTTCATAAGAAATCATTTTTCCAAACACTTCCGTTTAATCAAATTTCACAAATAATGTATTTTTTCAACATCTATTGATTCTCAGAAATTATTAAAAAATAAAAAGAAACGTTTCACCAAAAGCACAAAAAAGCAGCAATCATCGTTGATTGCTGCTTCGTTCTAATCACTTCTTTGGGGATAGCCAAAATGGTCATAGGCTAACGGTGTTGCGATCCGCCCACGCGAGGTACGTTTCAAAAATCCTTTTTGGATCAAAAACGGTTCGTACATATCTTCCACTGTTTCAGTTTCTTCCCCGATATTGACAGCGATCGTACTTAATCCCACCGGGCCGCCTTGGTACAATTCGATCATCGTGCGGATCAATTTCTGATCGATATAATCCAAGCCAGCATGATCGACTGCCAAAAGTGCCAATGCCTGGTCAGCAACGGTGCGATCGATCAACCCATCTGCTTGCACTTGCGCATAATCGCGAACTCGTTTAAGCAAACGGTTGGCGATCCGCGGGGTGCCTCGTGACCGACGGGCGATTTCGATCGCCCCTTCTTCCACGATATCCGTTTCAAAGATGGACGCAGTCCGCTGCACGATCTCTTTTAAATCATGGTCTTCATAATATTGCATATGAGAAATGATCCCGAAACGATCCCGTAGTGGCGCCGAGAGCATCCCCGCCCGCGTCGTTGCGCCGACTAAGGTAAATGGCGGGAGCGGAAAATGAACTGGGTGAGCCGTTGTCCCTTGCCCCACCATGATATCCACATAAAAATCTTCCATTGCCGAATAAAGCATTTCTTCGGCGACACGAGGCAAGCGATGGATCTCATCGATAAACAGAACATCCCCCGGCTGCAGCTCATTCAAGATCGCAATCAAATCCCCTGGTTTTTCGATCGCAGGACCGCTGGTCGTCTTGATTTGGACCTGCATCTCGTTGGCGATCACCATTGCCATCGTCGTTTTCCCTAAGCCTGGCGGACCATATAAGAGGACATGATCCAACGCTTCTTCTCGATTTTTCGCCGCTTGGATATAAATCGAAAGCTCCTGCTTGACTTTGTCTTGTCCGATATATTGGGCAAGGGTTTGCGGACGCAAGGATTTTTCGATGATCTCTTCTTGTTCAGTACTTTCTGGCGAAACAATTCGTTCATCCATCGTCTACTTGCTCCTTACTTTTTCATCATCAATCGGAGAGCTTCCCGCAAGTACTCATCCGTCGATTTTGTCGTATTCGCCGCTAATTGTTTTTCGGCTTTCTTGACTTCTTTTTCGCTATAACCCAATGCTTTCAAGGCTTCCATCGCTTCATCTAAAGCAGTCGTTGCCACGCTTAGAGGAACGATCGCTTCTTCTCCAACCAGTTCAGCCACTTTGCCTTTCAAGTCTAGGATCATTTGCTGCGCCGTCTTTTTACCGACACCTGGGAACTTAGTCAAATAGTTGACGTCCCCATTTTCGACTGCTGTGATCAACCCTGTATGGTCTTCATTGGCCATAATTGCTAACGCACTCTTGGGTCCAATGCCTGAGACACTGATCAATTTTAAAAACAACTGCTTGCCTTCGATCGTGGCAAAGCCGTAGAGACTATGGGCATCTTCACGAATCACTTGGTGCAGATAGATTTTTACTTCTTGGTTTAACTTGCCGCTAAATGAATACGGATTGCCAAAAGCGATCTGATAGCCGATGCCATGGGTCTCAACGACGATATACGCCGGAAAGATATCCGTTACTTTCCCTATGATATATTCGTACATGTGCTTTCCTTTCTGTACATATGTTCCCTTTATTGTAGCACAGACGAGAGGGCAAAAAAAGGACTGTGAACGAAGGAAAAGGCTTAGCAGGAAACAAACGGAGGAAAAACCGTTGTTTCAGTCGCATTTTTTCAAACGAGACATGCTGCTGCATCTTTTTTTTCGCACACAGTTCCTAATACTTACTCAACGAGTGATTTGAATTCGCCATAGCCTTTTTCATCCATTTCTGCTAAAGGGATGAACTTCAATGCTGCCGAGTTGATACAATAGCGCAAACCGCCTTTGTCTTGAGGACCGTCTGAAAAAACATGTCCTAAATGAGAGTCAGCTTCTTTGCTGCGGACTTCTACCCGATGCATACCGTGAGAAAAATCGGCTTTTTCTTGAATATCTTGGCGACTGATCGGCTTCGAAAAGGAAGGCCAGCCACAACCGGCGTCATATTTATCAGTAGAAGCAAACAGTGGTTCTCCGTTGACGATATCAACATAGATCCCTTTTTCATAAAAATCATCATACTCGCCAGTAAAGGGGCGTTCAGTTGCATTTTCTTGGGTCACCGCATATTCGATCGGTGACAATTTTTCTTTTAATTCTTTTTTATCTGTCATTTTTTCACCTGCTTTCCCTCTAGACTCATCCTGTATGCTCTATCATGCCTTTTTTCTTAGCGAATGTAAAATGACTTGCTCAAATTATTTAAGGGTTTTGCAGCTTTTCCCAACGAGTCGTTGGTTCCGCAAAATGGTAAAACTGCGGTTGGTCTTTTGTATAGATTTCTTCGGTTAAGACAGCTTCTGGCAAGTTGCCAAATAACCCGGCCGCAAAAAAATAGGTGTGTGCTTCTTTGAGGTAAAAGAACAGACTCGAGCCGCATTGACTGCAAAATCCTCGCTGTGCCCACTTAGAAGAATCATAACGTCGCAGCCACTTCGCTCCTTGAAGAGCCATCTGGTTCTCAGAACATGGCGCAAGAGCAAACATCGGTCCGCCGTGAAATTTCTGGCAGAGACTACAATGACAAACCGTGATTTCTTTCGAAACTCCAGTCAAGTCAATCGTGACTTTGCCGCAAAGACAACTACCAGAAACATCCATCCTTATTCCTCCTCCATAAACTCTTGCAACAACTGATAGACCGTAGTGACAGGAAACCCTACAATTGTATAAAAATCGCCGTTTATCGATGAGACAAATACTTTGGCCGCCCCTTGGATCCCATAGGCGCCCGCTTTGTCTTGGTACTCATCTAAGACAAGATATTGGTCGATCTCTTGATCCGTCAAAGGACGAAACACAACTTCCGCCGAAACCACTGCTTGGCGCTGTTGTTTGCCTTTTTGTAAAACGACGGCGGTATGCACCCAATGGGTCCGTCCGTTCATTTTTCGTAACATCGACCGAGCATCTTCACGGTCGGCTGGCTTTCCTAAGATTTCTTCATCCACCACGACCGTGGTATCGCTCGCGATCACCAGATCTTCAGGATATGCTTGCGTAATAGCCGCCGCTTTTTCTGCTGCCATCCGTTGGACATAAGGGATCGCCGCTTCGTTTGGTCGGACCGACTCGTCGATATCCGCTGGTATGACCGCAAATTCCGGGACTAACTCCGCTAATAATTCTTTGCGTCGCGGCGACTGTGAAGCCAAAATAATCATTCCATGCCACTCCTTGCTCGATGAGGATCTTGAATCCGTTTGAACATCCGCTCCATGTCGCTGTTGGTGAAATGGATCAGCACCGGGCGACCATGGGGACAGTTGAAGGGATTCTCGCATTTCGCTAAATCTTGCAACAAGATCCGGGCTTGTGCTTCATTCAAATAATGATTGGCTTTGATGGATCGTTTGCAGCTCATCATGATCGCGGTTGCTTCACGAAACTTTTTGACACTGACACTTCCTGTCGTCAATAACATATCGATCATTTCGCGGATGATGGCTTCTTCTTCACCGCTAGGGTACCACGTCGGGTGCGCTCGGACGATGAAACTATTGGTCCCAAAAGATTCCAGATGGATCCCGACTTCTACCAGCTTGTCACTTTGTTCTTGTAATTGCAGTGCATCGCTGTTGGGATAATCCAAAACGATCGGCACTAACAACTCTTGCAGGTCATTGGTCACTTCGCCGATTTTTTCGCGGTAATACTCATATTTGATTCGTTCTTGTGCCGCATGCTGGTCGACGATATATAGCCCCGCCTCGCTTTGGGCAAACAAATAGGTCCCATGCATCTGCCCAAAATAATCCAGTTGGGGAAAACGCTCCTTCGCTGGTTCTTCTTCCAGCAACCGTTCGACCGTTTTCAGGTAGTTGCGGTCATCCCCATGCATTTCCGGGTGCAGAGTCGCTTGATTTTGCAGATCTTGCGCCGTAAGCTCTGGCGTCTCTTCCGAGAGAAAGGCTGGCGCTTCTAGCAGCGGCGCTTTTGTTTCCATCTGATCTTCCACAAATGGTTTTCGGACAGGCTTATTTGGCAGCGTCTCTTCCAAACTGCGAAAGGTTTCCTCGGTTTCTTCCAACAGGTTTTCGCTAGATTCCTGTGGCATTTCTGGAAGTTTTCCACCTTCCTCCACAGGTTTTTCCACAGAGTTATCCACAGTCTGTTGATAAGTACTGCCCTGAACCTCAAATTTCCCGGTTTCCCGATTATAAGACAAACCAGAAGTCGAATTTCCTGCTGACTCCAGTTCCAAGCCAAGCTGCTGGGCTTTTGGCTGATCGGCAACTTTTTTCTTAAACCGCAGATTGTCAGCCGCGTTAGGAATCAAATTGATTTCCCGCAGCGCCTCATTGATGGCTTTACTGATTAGTTTCGTTAGCTCTTCTTCTTTTGACAAACGAACTTCTTGCTTAGTCGGATGGACATTGACATCGACTAGCAAGGGGTCCATTTTGATTTCAAGGACAGCTAATGGAAAACGACCGACCATCAATTTTGACCCGTAACCGGCTACGATCGCTTTATTCAAAGCAAAGTTGCGAATATAACGACCATTGATGATCGTGGATAAATAGTTGCGGCTGGCTCGGGTGACTTCTGGCAGTGACACAAAGCCAGTGACTTTAAAGTCGAGGTCCTCAGTATCGATCGCAATCATTTTTTTGGCCGTTTCCACTCCGTAGATCCCGGCGATGGTTTGTTTTAACTGCCCACTTCCAGTGGTGCTCAACATCTTATTGCCTTCATGAACGAGGCGAAAAGCCACTTCTGGATGGCTCAGGGCGATCCGATTGACGATATCGCCGATGTTCGCAAGTTCCGTTTGCAGCGTCTTGACATATTTCAAACGTGCCGGTGTATTGTAAAAGAGGTTTTCGACAGTGATCTTGGTTCCTTGTCGCAAGTTGGCAGGCAGATGCTCTTCAACAGCGCCGCCTTTTAAGCGCACAAAGGAGCCTTGTTGGGCACCTTTGACTGCCGTTTCAATCGAGAGGATCGAAACCGAAGCGATACTAGGCAAAGCTTCCCCGCGAAACCCGAGGGTACGTATTCGAAACAAGTCATCTCGATTGTGGATTTTACTGGTGGCGTGGCGTTTAAAGGCAGTCAAGACATCCTCTTCTGCAATTCCTTCGCCATTATCGATGACTTGGATTTTACGCAAGCCTGCTTCTTCAATAAAAATATCGATTTGGGTACTGCCGGCATCCACGGCATTTTCAACTAATTCTTTGACGACAGAAGCCGGTCTCTCAACAACTTCTCCTGCCGCGATTTGGTTCGCCAGACGTTCGGATAGCTCTTGGATCTTTCCCATCTGCTGACCTTCTTTCTAAATTCGTTTTTGCAGCTCGTACAATGTATTCAGAGCATCCATCGGGGTCATTTCCAACAGATTCAATTTCTTCAATTGATCGATGACGCCGATTTCTTCCGTAGATACTTCACTAAACAACGACAACTGCTGACTTTCTTCGACGACTGGTTTTGGCTGTACCGTCGGTTCATGTTCTTCCAGCGCTTTTAGGATCGTCGCTGCGCGCTGTAAGAGTGCA
This sequence comes from Enterococcus sp. NPDC086594, assembly GCF_044746145.1. Taxonomy (NCBI): domain Bacteria; kingdom Bacillati; phylum Bacillota; class Bacilli; order Lactobacillales; family Enterococcaceae; genus Enterococcus; species Enterococcus sp. NPDC086594. The sequence continues at coordinate 50,610 of NZ_JBIVBP010000008.1, read as the reverse complement.
CTTGGCAGTCCAGCGATTTTGGCTACATGGATCCCATAGCTTTTATCTGCGGGTCCTTCCATCATCTTATGCAAGAAGACAACTTCGCCTTCTTTTTCAACGGCACCGACATGGACATTGCGTAAGTGTGCCAATTCCTCATCTAAAACCGTCAGCTCATGATAATGGGTGGAGAAAAGTGTTTTGGCATGAACTTCTTTGTGGATATATTCAATGATGGCTTGTGCCAATGCCATCCCATCATAGGTCGCAGTCCCGCGCCCTAACTCATCAAACAAAATCAAGCTGTTAGGCGTTGCATGACGCAGCGCTTGGTTGGCTTCCATCATCTCTACCATAAACGTACTTTGACCGGCGATCAGGTCATCGCTGGCACCGATGCGAGTAAAGATCCGATCAAAAATCGGCATCTCTGCAGATTGTGCCGGTACGAAACAGCCGATCTGCGCCATAATGACTAGCAAGGCAAACTGCCGCATGTACGTACTTTTCCCAGACATATTTGGTCCTGTGATCAACAGGATCTCTGTTTCTTCATCCATCACGATACTATTTGGAATGTACTCTTGGTGACCAAGGACTTTTTCCACTACAGGATGACGGCCATCGATGATCGATACTGCTCGTTTTTTCGCTACTGTCGGCCGCACGTATTGGTAGCGTTCCGAAACCGTGGCGAAACTTTGTAAGACATCGACCGCACTGACGGCTTTGGCTAACTTTTGTAGACGGGTGATACTCTTTTTCACTTCTTCACGAACATCAAGAAAGAGGCGATATTCCAAATCCACCGATTTTTCTTCGGCTTCTAAAATCAAAGTCTCCAGTTTTTTCAACTCGGGTGAAATAAAGCGTTCCGCATTGGCTAAGGTTTGCTTGCGCTCGTAGCGAGAGGTATCTAAATTCACTAGATTGGCTTTCGTGATCTCAATGTAATAGCCAAAGACGCGGTTGAACCCAACTTTCAGGTTTTTGACCCCCATCGCTTGACGTTCGTTGGCTTCTAATTCCGCCAACCATTGCTTGCCGTTACGCATCGCCGTACGGTATTCATCTAATTGTTGATGGAACCCGTCTTTGATGATGTTGCCTTCTGTGATCTGCAACGGGGCATCTTCATCGATCGCCGCTTCGATCAATGCAACCAAATCATCTAAGGGCGTTAATTCCAGCAGCAAGTCATTCCACTCGCCACGGTTGATCCCCTGCAGCAATTGCGCGATCAAAGGCACTTGCTCCAAAGAAGATTTCAACTGCAGCAAATCGCGGCCATTGACATTTCCGAAGGCGACCCGTCCGACTAGGCGTTCCATGTCATAGACTTTCGTCAACGCTTCTTGCAGATCTGCTCGCTCAAAGAAACTGTCCAGTAACGATTGGACCATTTCTTGGCGGGCAGTGATTTTCTTTGGCTGGATCAAGGGACGATCCAACCATTGCTTTAACAAACGTCCCCCCATTGCGGTCTTTGTCTCGTCCAGCAACCACAAAAGAGTCCCTTGTTTTTTTCCGGTTCGAATCGACTGCGTCAATTCTAAGTTGAATTTGGAATAATGATCCATTTTCAAGGCATGATCCGGCTGATATTCCACGGCTTGCTGAATGTGGGCTAAACTGCGTTTTTGGGTGATCGCCAAATAACTTAGCAATTTCCCTGTGACTACTTTTTCTAACCCTTGGGAGAGAGGTTCCGTTAAAAATTGAAATTCGGCATTTTCTTCCAACGTTTCTTGCTTAGAAAACACGACATTCAAGCGATTGGACAGCATCGTTTGCAATGATTCAGGAATCTCGCTGCACAAAACGACTTCTTTCGTTTGCAGAGCGGCGGCCTCATTGACGACGGCTTCTTCATCTTCCAATTGCGCTGCTTTTAATTCACCGGTACTTAGATCGACATAGGCAAAGCCAAAACGCTCCCCTTGCTGCAAAACAGCTGTTAAAAAGTTGTTTTCTTTGGCGGATAGGCCTTTACTGTCCATCACCGTTCCCGGCGTGATCAGTTGAACGACTTCGCGTTTGACCATTCCTTTGGTGGTTTTTGGGTCTTCCACTTGCTCACAAATCGCTACTTTGTAGCCTTGCTCGATCAAGGTGTCGATGTAATTGCTGGCGGCGTGGTAAGGCACCCCACACATAGGGATCGGTTCCTCCGCATTTTTGTTGCGGCTGGTTAACGTCAGTTCTAAAATTTGTGCTGCCTTGACAGCATCCTCATTAAATAATTCATAGAAATCTCCTAAACGATAGAATAAAAAAGCATCTTGGTACTGAGCCTTGATGCTTAAATACTGTTCCATCATCGGGGTATTTTTAGTTTTTTGAGGCATTGGTTTCATCCTCCTCGATGGCTTTATTCATTTTCTTTTGGATCTCCGTCGTGACATATTGCAGCAATTCATCTGCTTGCAGTAACGCTTGTCGATAAGCAACCACTAAGGGGTGCTGCTCGTATTCGTTTGTCAATGACGCATAACGCTGCTCCGCAGCTTTTTTTGCTTCGGGTTTCTCATAATGCTCAAATTGAACGATTTCTTTTTGCGCTTGCTTCAGCGCTTCTTCCAACTCCAGTAGCCCTTGGTTTTGCAAGGCTCGTACTTGAATTTCTTGAAATTCTTGAACGATCGGATGATTAGACAAAAGCTTTTGCAAAGCAGCCAACTCTTGGGCAACGTTTGATTCTTTGGTTAATTGCTCTTCCATGCTTCTCCTATTCTGTAAACGGGCGATCTTCACTGATTTGGATCGGACGGATCGATTTTGCTTTACCAGTGGCTTCATCAATCTCAAGCAAGCAAGCCGACAAAATACTGCGGCCTTTTTCAATCACTTCAAACCGTTGCGGCAACGCCGTCAAAAATTTTTCAATGACTGGTTCGCGTTTCATTCCCAAAATCCCATCATAAGGACCAGTCATGCCGACATCTGACAAATAAGCCGTTCCTTGGGGCAAAATCCGCGCATCGTTGGTCTGTACGTGGGTATGCGTGCCGACGACTGCCGAAACTCGGCCATCCAAATACCAGCCCATCGCTTGTTTTTCGCTAGTAGTCTCCCCATGAAAATCCACAAAGATAAACGGTGTACGTTTGCGGGCAATCGCAACCAATTCATCCATTTTGCGAAACGGATCATCAAGGTCTACCATGAACGAGCGAGCTTGCATGTTGATCACCGCCAACTCAATGGTGTTGACTTTCACAAACACCATGCCGACCCCCGGTGTTCCCTCTGGAAAATTGGCTGGACGAATCATTTTCTTCGCATCGCCAATAAATTCAAAAATGTCACGGTTGTCCCATGTATGATTGCCTAATGTCACGACATCGACACCATCTTGCAAAAATTTCTTATAAATTTTACCCGTGATCCCACGACCCGCCGCCGCATTCTCGCCGTTCGCGATCGTCACCTGTGGTCGATACGCCTTCTTTAATTTGGGAAGGTACTCCGTGATTGTTTCTCTTCCTAATGAACCAACTACATCTCCAATGAATAATACCCGCACACATTTTTCCTCTTCTCTTTTAGCTTCTTTTCTATTATAAGGGTTTTGGTCCAGAAAAAAAAGGTTCTTTCACTTGCTGTTCTTCCTTGCAGCAAAACAAAAAAACACGCTAGACTTTTTCGCTTTAGTCTAGCGTGTTGCCGCGTTCTCTAGGAAACGGTAGTGTCTTCTTTCCCGACATGTTCCACGATCGCCACGATCAAATCACGGGCTTTTTCCATCGCTTCCACGGTAATAAATTCATACTGGCCATGGAAGTTTTCACCGCCAACAAATAAGTTCGGTGTTGGAATGCCTTTATAGGTGATTTTCGAGCCATCGGTCCCGCCACGAAACGGCGCTTCGATCGGTGTCACACCAATCGCTTGCATCCCTGCTCGGGCAGCTTCGATACTGCGGGGATCTTTCTTGATCAAATCCCCCATATTGTAATATTGGTCATACAGCGTATAGGTGATGCGTTCTTGCCCATAGGCTGTGTTCAATTCGTCAATGATCCCCACGATGTTAGCTTTTCGCTGTTCAAAAAGCATATGATCGTGATCACGAATGATATAAGAAACTTCTGCTCGACCAATATGTCCCGTCAAATTGTGCAGTAGGTAAAAACCTTCATACCCGCGGGTGCGTTCAGGAACTTCCTCTGCTGGTAAGGCATCGTCGATTTGATGCGCGATTTTCAAGGCGTTGACCAAACGACCGTAAGCAGTTCCAGGATGCACACTCGTACCATCAATCGTTATATCAATACGAGCAGCATTAAAGGTTTCATATTCCATATGCCCCACACGACCACTGTCCATCGTGTAAGCAAATGCCACTGGAAAATCCGCCGCATCAAAGCGATCAGCGCCAGTCCCGATCTCTTCGTCAGGCCCAAAAGCGACCCAGACATCGCCACGTTTATGCGCATCCATCGTTTGTAAGATCCGCAGCGCGTCAATGATCTCTGCGATACCAGCTTTATCATCTGCACCCAGCAGGGTCGTTCCATCCGTTGTGATCAGCGTTTCGCCGACATAGTCTTTGAGATTAGGAAATTCAGCAGTTGTCATATAAATGGCTTTTTCTTTATTTAAACAAACATCCTTGCCATCGTAATTTTCATGGATCTGCGGCTGAATATTTTCAGCTTCGAAATCTGCCGTGTCTACATGGGCAATAAAGCCAATCGCCGTTTTTTCAGGATTACCAGGTAGACGTCCGATCACAAAACTATTCTTTTCATAGTAAGCAACATCCGCTACCCCCATCTCGATCAACTGATCTTTCAATAAAAGATCCAACTCAACTTGTCCCGGTGTCGTTGGGATGGTCTGACTCGTCGCATCTGAGCGAGTATTCATTTTTGCATAGGTCAAAAAATCCTTTAAGATTGCTTTCAATTCTGCACGTCCTTTTTCTTCAATTCTTCTACTATCTTTATAACGACAAGGGACGATTGTCCGTTTCGTGGATCACTTGTCGAAAATCAGCAAAGCCAGCTGCTAACCCCCGCAACAAGATTTCTGCCGTTCCCATATTGGTAGCTAAAGGAATCTCGTACACGTCTGACAAGCGAATCAATGCCGTTACATCTGGTTCATGGGGTTGTGCGGCTAAAGGATCGCGCAAAAAGATCACCATGTCCAAGTCATCTTGCGAAATCATGGCGCCAATTTGCTGATCTCCTCCCAGCGGCCCTGATTTGTAGCGGTGGACAGGCAACTGGGTTGCTTCTTCGATCCTCTTCCCCGTAGTTCCTGTTGCGAAAAGTTCATGCTGCGCTAAAATTTCTCGATAGGCAGTCACTAATTTTACCATTACATCTTTTTTTCGATCATGAGCAATCAATGCGATTTTCATTTGCTGCATTCCCCCTTTTTTCTATTGTACCAATTTATTTTCTTTGCGACCGAGAAAAAACAAAAAAACATAGCACAGATGCCGTAAACCGACTGTGCTATGTCTAAAGGATTCCTTTTTAAATCAGTTGTAATTCTTTCAAGGCTAACCAGATGCCATCTTCATCATTGCTAGCGGTCACCATATCTGCGACTTGTTGGATCTCAGGGACCGCATTGCCCATTGCCACACCGACACCTGCGGCAGTCAGCATTTCACGATCATTTTGGCCATCACCAAAACAGATCACATCTTCTTGCGCTATCCCTAATTGTTCCGCGACGCACAGGATCGTTGCTGCTTTGGAGCCTTCTTTTGGAACGACATCCACACTGTTTTCATGCCAACGCACAAAACGCAGTTTGCTGTATTTCTCGTCAAAGAAATGCTCATACTCTTTTCCGTAAAAAGCCAATGCTTGATAGACTTCTTTTTCTTCGGGAAAATCCATGTCCAACTCAGGAAGTTGGGCACCAAAAGAATGCATCGCTGCTTCCATTTTAGCAATATCCAAAGAAGACGCTCGTTTCGCTGTATCCATCCCGACAAATGCCGTGTCGATCCCAAGCTCTTGGGCTTCTGCCACGAAAGCAGCCAATTGCGTTTCATCGAGTAAGTTTTTATACACCTGCTGATGCGAAAGAAAAGCAGCTGCGCCATTACATAAAATGTAATTATCAAAGGACAACGAACGAATAATATCTTGAGCGTGGAAACGACTGCGTCCAGTGGCAACGGTCACGAAATGGCCAGCATCTCGTAAAAGATCAAGGGCTTTTAGCGTACTGTCTAGTGGCTGTTTGTTCGAGTCAAGCAAGGTTCCATCAATATCAAAGGCAAAGAATTTCCGATTCATAAAAGGTTAAGGCTCGCTTTCTATTAAGAAGTAACTAAGATTTTGGTCTTGGTTGCGGTCATTTTTACAAAAAACAGCAAGAAAAACCGTACATACTTATTCTTAACATAAATAGGCGCTGATTTCAACGCTCCGTTAAGGGATGATGGCTTCTTCCTGGAGAAATGTTAGAGAAAAGAAAAAAAAAGAAGCATCGCTGCTTCTTTTGGTAGGTTTTAATTAGTCGACATAGGTCGATTTTGAGTTGTTCAACCATGCATAGCCCAGCCCCATGACCAAGCCACCGCCGATATAGTTACCGATAAAGGCAAAAACTAAATTATGGATCACACTGCCGACAGTCATACCTGCCAAGTGTCCGCCTGAAGCCCAGAAAGCTAAGGTAAACGCTGGGAAGTTAGCAATAACGTGTTCGAATCCTAAGAAAGCAAAGATGAAGATGATGAAAATGATTGCTGCAACTTTTCCGGCATCGTCTTTCATCCGCATGCTTACTAGCACAGCTGTGTTTACAACGATATTGGCGAACATCGCTTCTACTAAAATTTGGATGGTCGATTTTTCTAATTTCGCAGTGATCGAGGTCAGCATAAAGTTGTCTGCGGTCAGCCCTTGAAAAGGACCTGTCAGTGCAACGATTGAGCCGAAAATCACCCCGCCGATCAAGTTGAACAAGACACACGTAAGCAAAATTTTCAATGCCAAAGGAATACTTAGACGTTTACGGTAAACCCCAACAGTCATATACAACATATTTGATGTTCCTAATTCTGCGTTCATATAAAGAATCATGACTAAAGACCAGCTAAACATAAATGCATATAGAATTTTCCCTAACCCGTGAACCATCGATTCACCTTTCATAGCGATCGCAAAAGCAATAGCTGTTCCGAGGGTCAAGAATAAACAAGCCATCATCGCACGTACAGCGTAACGCAAATAACTACTCTTGATCAGATCGATTTTCTTTTCTATGGAAGAATCGATCTTCTCAAATAATGGGGATACTGGATTCATTTTTTCTACTCCTTTTATGAATAATTTCACTTCGTTATCATTTGCACAATACTTTCATATTCTAATGACGAAAAGCTGTTTTGTAAAGAGATATTTGAAAATATAAGTAATTAATGAAAAATTTCAAGATTTGTTTTCATCAAATCCAAAGCCAGCTCCATCTTGACTTTTGCCCCTAGTTTGTCGTATACTATTCCTTGTGTAAAATAATGCAGCAGGAAAATAACAGCTCGTCACCAGTTCGTTGCCCCTCGGGTGCAATTGCGTAACCGCGGCTGCAAAGGTGAAGATTGAAGAACGAACTGCACGAATGTGAGTTTTTCAACGGATTATTTTACTCCAAACTATTTTATTGGAGGAACTAAATTATGTCTCGTTATACAGGACCATCATGGAAAATTTCTCGTCGTTTAGGAATTTCTTTATCAGAAACTGGAAAAGAATTGGCACGTCGCCCTTACGCTCCAGGACAACACGGACCAAACAGCCGTGGCAAAAAATCAGAATACGGCATGCAATTAACTGAAAAACAAAAATTGCGTCATATGTATGGCATGAACGAACGTCAATTCCGTACATTGTTTATCAAAGCAAGCAAAATCAAAGAAGGTAAACACGGTGTTAACTTCATGATCTTGCTAGAACAACGTTTAGATAACGTTGTTTACCGTCTAGGTTTAGCAACTACTCGTCGTCAAGCACGTCAATTAGTAAACCACGGTCACGTTTTAGTTGATGGCAAACGCGTTGATATCCCTTCATACCACGTTGAAGTTGGACAAGTCATCAGCGTTCGTGAAAAATCACAAAACATCTCAACAATCAAAGAAGCAGTTGAAGCAACAGCTGGCCGCGCGTCATTTGTAAGCTTTGATAGCGAAAAATTAGAAGGTTCATTAACTCGTTTACCTGAGCGTGATGAATTGTCTGCAGAAGTTGACGAAGCACTAGTCGTTGAATTCTACAACCAAAAACTTTAAGATTTCAACCGACACGATTCCTTTTTGGAATCGTGTTTTTTTGTGGAATCAACAGATTTACTGATCCTCTTAAGAAGACCCTTGAAAAAATACCAAAAAAACCGACAATGATACATCGCTGTATTCATTTGCCGGTTTTGTTCCTATTATTAGATAAAGTTCGCAACAGATTCGCCTTCTTCTTGCTTTTGGCGATAATTAAACATGAGCAGCTCTGTTTGGCGTCGTTTGAAAATGATCTTTCGTAAGTTTCGTGGCACGAATTTACGAATGTCTTCTTCATTGTACCCCACTTGGAGCTTGTTCTCATCTAAGATAATTGGCCGTTTCAATAAGTTCGGGTATTGTTCGATCAATGAAAGCAGCTCTTCTAGCTTCAACTCTTCTAAATCGATGTCTAACTTTTGGTACACTTTCGAACGAGTAGATATAATGTCTTCCGTTCCATTTTTTGTTAAAGAAAGAATCTCCATTAGTTCATCACTATTTAATGGATCGCTAAAAATGTTTCTCTCTTTAAATGGCAGTTCATTTTCGGTCAACCATGCACGGGCTTTACGACATGACGTACAGCTGGGTGTTGTATATAGTGATATCATTTGTTTATTCTTCCTTTCTCTTTGATGTACTTCGATTTTTTGTGTGGTGCTCAACCTTCGATTTGATCGATCGTTTCCTGTTTGACGATATCGGCGATTCGAATATTGATCTCTTTAACTTTTAAAGAAGTCAAGCGACTGATTTCTTCTAAAACCACTTCTTGGACTTGCGCAAAGAGTTTAGGGATATCTTTGCCGTAAGCCACGATTACTTCCAAATCAACTGCAACCTCTTCTTTGCCAACTTCCACATCGATGCCAGAAGCGACTTGCGACTGTTCTTCAAGGTTTTCGGTCATATCTGAAAGAAATCTGCCATTTACACTAATCAAGCCATCAATTGACTGCAAAGCGACACCAACAATTGTTTCAATGACTTTTTCTTCAAAGGACAGTGGACTTGCTTGCGCTGCTTCATTAGACACATTCGTTGTTTGCTGATCGTCAGTCATTTTTCACACTCCTTGGTTAAATAAGAAAGGATACTAGAGACATCGCAAAGTCGCATACACGACCTTGTCTAAAGTGGATATTCCTCTTGGGAATTTTTTTCCCTACCTTTCTAGCATAAATTCTTTTTGTTTTTTTTACAAAGAAAAACACTTGTTTTCGGAATAAATTTATCGTGCAAGATAAAATGAATGCGCTAAAAAAATCTCAAAGCATAATTTTCCTGAAATGATTCGTTTTTCTTGACAAAAAAAAGAAAGCAGCTACACTGCTCTCTTTTATTCTTTGTTATTTTGACAAGGCATCTAATGGATCAATCAGTTGATGCCGGGCTAAACTAGGTGAAAGACTAACTTCAAAATGCAAGTGAGGACCTGTACTGTTCCCCGTACTTCCCATGGAAGCAATCACTTCGCCTTGTTCGACCGTTTGACCGACTTCCACTAAATTGCGATGATTGTGCGCATACAATGTCGTCAGCCCATCTTTGTGCTCGATAGCAACATAATTCCCCCATGAAGAATGATACTCTGAGCGGATCACCGTTCCTGAAAGACTAGCCATGATCGGCGTTCCTTGCGGGGCGGCGAAGTCCACTCCACGATGAAACCCATTGCCTCGTGGACCAAAGACAGAAGAGACAACTGGATTGCTGACAGGATAGATCATCTGTTCGCTGCCTGTCGGTAATTCTGGTTTCTCTTTGTCATAACTCGTCAGAGCATATGCTTCGATCAGCGCATTTAGCTTCTCATTGTATTGTGTATCTGATGCATAACGCCCGGTCAGATATTCCGTGGCATCTTCATAAGACTCCGTTTCTGATTTCCAAACACCTTTATAAAAATTCGGATTGTGGTCCAATCCTTCTTTCAACAATTTCGCATAATCTTTCAAAGAAGATTCGATACTGTCATATTGGCGAAACGTGGCATGAACTGTGTATAAATTACCGGAACCATCGTCTTCTTGCGTTTGGAAGGAAATCCCATTCCCTTCATAAAGTCCCTTAATACCAAATAGGTTATAAAAAGGCTCCTGGCTCAGACGACTTCTTCCGCTACCAGACTCTAAAATCGCTTGTGCAATCATGACCGATGCGTAAAGATCTTCTTCTTGTCCAACTTTACGAGCATCTTCTCCAATCTCCATAATAAAGTCCCACGTTTCTTTGACTGGCGTGACTTCAAATTTTGCTGGCTCATCTTCTTGCGGCGGCGTTACCGTCAACTCTGGTACGTTCGGTACTTCTTTGATGTCAGGCGAAGGCTGGCTTGGTGTTGATTCTTGCTCTGGATTTGGTGTTGTCTCTGGTTCTGGGTTTGGTGCTGGCTCTTCTGGTTCTGGCGCCGGCTCAGGTGTTGGTTCTGGCTCTGGATTCGGCTCTAGATCAGGATTTGGTGCCGGTTCTTCTGGTGTTGGTTCTGGTGTCGGGGTTGGTTCCGGTTCTGGCAATGGTTCTGGTGTTGGCTGTTCAGGAACAGGTGTTGACTCTCCTGGAACTACTTCGCCGTTTTCTCCTGGTACCGTTGCGGCATCTTCAGGGACCAAGCCCATTGTTGGCCCGTTCACTCCCGGAACCGTTGACTCAGCTGTATTTTGACCAGCAGTAGACTCGCTCGTTAAAACAGCCGCAGCCGCTGATACTGGCAGCAATGTTGAAAATTGACTGGTAATAATGGCAATTGCCATCCATTTCTTTATTTTCATTCGTGAACTTTCCTCCTTTATTCCTCCCTCTATCATACAAAAAATGCAAGAAACTTTGTAATCAATTTTTGCATTCCTATATGAAAAAGGAGAAATACTTGATTTTTCTAACGAATGAATGATCCAAGCCATTCATTTGCTCTCTAGTAAAAATACGCAAAAACAGCTCAATACCATCTTTTCAAATGTCCAAAACAAAAACAGCAGCGAGCGTCCTCCCTGCTGTTTTGATCTATCTTGACTCTATATCGATATATTCGCGATCATTTGACACTTCTTTATAGGCGGGGCGCATGATTTTTTGTGCGTTGACCAGCTCTTCGATCCGATGGGCGGACCAACCAACGATCCGTGCAATAGCAAACATTGGTGTATACAGTTCTTCTGGTAGATCCAACATGTTATAAACAAACCCGCTGAAAAAGTCGATATTGGCACTGACTCCTTTGTAGATTTTGCGCTTTTCATTGATGACTTGAGGAGCAATGCGTTCGACCATCGTATACAATTGATATTCTTGCCAAGCTTCTGATCCTTTTTCTTGTGCCAGTTTGGCTACATAATTTTTAAAGATCGCCGCACGGGGGTCGTTGTCGCTGTAAACCGCGTGGCCCATGCCATAAATCAATCCTTTACGGTCAAATGCTTCTTTATCTAGGACTGCTTCCAAATAAGTGCGGATGGCCTGTTCATCGGTAATATCAGCAACGTTGCGCTTCAAATCTCCCATCATTTCCGTCACTTTGATATTGGCGCCACCGTGTTTAGGTCCTTTCAAAGAACCTAGCGCTGCAGCAATCGTTGAATAGGTATCCGTCCCACTGGAGGTAACGACTCGTGTCGTAAAGGTCGAATTATTCCCGCCGCCATGTTCCATATGCAAAACAAGTGCCATATCCAATGTTTGGGCTTCTTGGAAGCTATATTCTTTCGTTGGACGCAGCATAGTCAAAATCGTTTCAGCTGTACTCAACTCTTCGGTCGGGCGGTGGATGTACATGCTCTCCCCTTGATTGTAATGATTGTAGGCATGATAGCCGTAGATTGCCAAGAGCGGAAAGACACTGATCAGCATCAGACTTTGTTCCAATACATTTTCAATGCTGATGTCATCTGCTTGAGGATCATAACTTGCCAGTGTCAAGATACTGCGAGATAAACTATTCATGATATCAGAAGAAGGTGCTTTCATAATGACGTCACGAACAAAATTGGTCGGCAAAGTACGTTTTTCTGCTAATAGGCAATGAAATGCCGCAAGTTCTGTTTTGTTTGGCAGTTCGCCGAAAAGTAATAAATATGCAATTTCTTCAAAGCCAAAACGTTTCTCATTGACGAACCCTGCTACTAACTCATTGATGTCAATTCCGCGATAACGCAGCTCGCCACAAGCTTCAACTGGCTTGCCAGCAATGATTTTTTCTGGATAAATGGTGGAGATCGTCGTAAGACCTGCTAAGACCCCCGTGCCATTTAAATCCCTCAGTCCACGCTTTACATCATATTCTGAATAAAGATTCATATCTATCAAATTGTATTTCTGACATTGCGATGCAAGATAGGACAATTTCTCTTTCTTTTCTAATCTTTCCACGGTGATGTTACCTCCAATCTTTCTACAAACTATCGACTACAATGTTATTTAACCGTATACAAACATCGTTAAAATAGTCATCCTATAAAATCGTTGCTTTTTAACAAACTTTCACACATTATAGCACGATGTTCAGAAAATGAAATATTTTTCATAAATTTAATTGATTTTTTAAATTATCAACGTATAATTATTCCTAATAAGTACGATTATCTTCGTAAAAAGGAGGATTCTTATGAAGTGGCAAACTCAACTTACCGTCAATGACACCCAATACACGTATATTGACTTAGCGAAAATCACCCAAGACTTAGGGGCTGATTTATCTCGCTTGCCCTACTCCATTCGAGTTTTATTGGAAAGTGTTGCTCGTCATCAAGACGAGGAAATTACAGAGGATTATTTACCATTTTTAGCGAATTGGCAGGCAGAAAGCCCTACCGGTGTCGTGCCATTCAAACCAGAGCGGGTCGTCTTGCAAGACTTTACTGGGGTGCCTGCAGTTGTTGATCTGGCTGCCATGCGGGATGCGATGGTCGCTTTAGGCGGTGCCGCAGAAGACATCAATCCTGAGATCCCCGTCACACTCGTCGTCGACCACTCTGTGCAAGTCGATCAAGCCGGTACGCCTGGGGCGATCGCTTTTAATACGGAGCGGGAATTTGAACGCAACGCAGAACGCTATCAATTCTTGAAATGGGCACAAGGTTCTTTCGACAATTTCGAAGTCGTTCCGCCTGAAACAGGGATCATTCATCAAGTCAACATCGAATCATTGTCTGATGTGATCTTGCAAAAAACACACGAAGACCAACGTCTGCTGTTTCCTGATACATTGCAAGGAACCGATTCTCACACCACGATGATCAACGGTTTGGGGGTCCTCGGTTGGGGGGTTGGCGGTATTGAAGCGGAAGCTGCGATTCTTGGCGAACCTTCTTTCTTTCCTACACCTGAAGTCATCGGGGTGAAATTTATCAACGAGATGCCTGCAGGTACCACAGCAACCGATTTAGCACTAAAAGTAACCGAAGTGCTGCGGATCGAAAAAGTGGTTGGAAAATTTGTCGAATACTTTGGCCCGGGCTATGGTCATTTGAGCTTAGCCGATCGGGCGACATTAGCGAACATGGCCCCTGAATATGGTGCCACTTGCGGTTTTTGTCCGATCGACCAAGAGACCTTGAACTACTTGGCAACGACCGGGCGCTCCAGCGAGCTGATCGAACTCGTTACCGCTTACGCCAAAGCCAACCATTTCTTTTATGATGAAACGACCGTGCCGACCTATACTAAGGCGATCACCATTGATCTAGCAGAAGTTCAGCCGGCATTAGCGGGCCCCAAACGCCCGCAAGATCGGATTTTGCTTCCAGCAGTCCGTCAGGATTTTGAACAATCAGTCACGGCAGCCGTTGGTCCCAAGGGCTTTGGACTTTCGGAGGATGAATGGCAAAAAGAAGCCAGCGTTACTTGGCCAGATGCTGCAGCAGACAAATTAGAGACCGGCGATATCGTTTTGGCGGCGATCACTAGCTGTACGAATACTAGCAATCCTTTCGTCATGCTCTCTGCAGGCTTATTGGCCAAAAAAGCCATTGAAAAAGGTTTGACCGTCCCTCGTACAGTCAAAACCTCCCTTGCACCTGGCTCCCAGATCGTGACCACCTATTTGCAAAACAGTGGTTTGCTGCCGTATTTAGAGCAACTCGGCTTTTATTTAGTGGGCTACGGTTGTACCACCTGTATCGGAAATTCCGGTCCTTTAGAAGCGCCGGTCGCTGAAGCAATTGAGGCGGAAAATCTACTGGTGGCGTCGGTTCTGTCAGGCAATCGGAATTTTGAAGGAAGAATCCATCCACAGATCAAAGCCAATTATTTGGCTTCGCCGCCGTTAGTTGTTGCCTATGCGATCGCTGGCAGCACTCGCAAAGATCTTACAAAAGAACCATTAGCTATCGTCAATGACGAGCCGGTGTATTTGTCTGATATTTGGCCTAGCAATGAAGAAGTCAATACTTACGTTCAAGAATACGTCGGACCAGAAGCATTTCGCGCTGCCTATGAGCATCTTTTTGATGCCAATGAACGCTGGAATGCGATCGAAACCACCACGAGCGCATGTTATGAATGGGAGGAACAATCTACTTACATTGCTCATCCACCCTACTTTGAAACATTGACCAAAGAATTGCCTAAACCAGATGTCTTAGCCGATCTGAAAGTCTTGGCAAAATTGGGTGATTCCGTCACCACTGACCATATTTCTCCTGCCGGCAGCATCAGTATGGATTCTGCAGCTGGAAAATTTTTACAAGAAAAAGAAGTTCCGTATCGTGAATTCAATTCCTTTGGTTCGCGGCGCGGCAATCATCAGATTATGATGCGGGGGACTTTCGGCAACATCCGTCTGCAAAACCAGCTGGTTCCTGGCAGCACTGGCAGTGTCACGCATTATTTTCCAACTGGGGAAACCTTGTCGATATTTGACGCCGCTATGAATTACCAAAAAGCCGGCCAAAGCTGTATCATTTTAGCCGGTAAAGATTATGGCATGGGTTCTTCTCGCGACTGGGCCGCCAAAGGAACACAATTGTTAGGCGTTAAAGTCGTTTTAGCAGAAAGCTTCGAACGGATCCATCGCAGCAACTTGGTCATGATGGGGATCATTCCTCTTGAATATCTGGCTGGTGAAAGTGCCACCTCTTTTGCCTTAGATGGCAGCGAAACATTCTCGATCGCTTTGCCAGAAGAGCCAGCGGTCAAGCAGCTGGTCGAAGTCACCGCTCAACGGACCGACGGAGGGACTGTCTCCTTTATGACCCGTCTACGCTTTGATGCCCCGGCAGATATTCGCTATTGGAAGCATCAAGGAATTTTGCCAATGGTCATTCGAAAAAAAGCGGAATTAGGAGGAGCTGCCCATGTCTAACCAAACAACCCATGAAGCAACGACGATCACCATTCCTTACATTGCAGGAGACGGCATCGGTGCCGAGATTTGGCAGGCTGCGCAACCTGTGATTGATGCAGCTGTGAATAAAGCTTATGACAATCAGCGCCACATCGAGTGGCTGGAAGTTTTCGCTGGAGAAGCCGCCTTTGAACAGACAGGGGAATGGCTGCCGCAAGCAACCATCGATACGATCAAGGCCCAGCAATACGCCTTGAAAGGACCGTTGACTACCCCGATTGGCGAGGGCTTTCGCTCCTTGAATGTCACCTTACGGCAGACGCTGGATCTTTATGCCTGTGTCAGACCTGTTCGCTATTTTACAGGGGTCCCTTCGCCTTTAAAACAGCCAGAAAAAACCGATATGGTGATCTTTCGCGAAAATACTGAAGATGTTTATGCTGGCATCGAATTTGCCAAAGACGACGACGCAACACAGCGTTTGATCCAGACACTGCAAGCAGACTTTGCCGTCAAGGCGATTCGTTTTCCTAAAACTTCCGCTATTGGCATCAAGCCGATCTCTTTAGAAGGCAGTCAGCGCTTGATCGCTGCTGCCATTGAGTATGCGATTACTCAAAAGCGGCCCACGGTGACACTGGTGCATAAAGGCAATATCATGAAATTTACAGAAGGCGGCTTTAAAAACTGGGGCTATCAGCTTGCAGAAACCACGTACGCCGACCAGTGTTTTACAATGAATCAATACAACAAAATCAAAGCAGAAAATGGTTCAAAGGCAGCCGAAGCCGCCCTTGCCTCGGCCAAAGCGGCTGGAAAGATCGTTGTTAACGATGTGATCGCCGACAACTTTTTACAGCAGATCCTTTTGTATCCAGAAAAATTCGATGTCATTGCCACTTGTAATTTGAACGGCGACTACATTTCTGATGCACTCGCTGCACAAGTTGGCGGCATCGGGATCGCCCCCGGCGCCAATATCAACTACGATACTGGGGCAGCCATCTTTGAAGCTACCCACGGAACGGCACCGGATATCGCAGGACTTGGCAAAGCCAATCCCTGTTCACTGCTGCTATCGGCGTGCATGCTATTAGAACATTTGAACTGGCCGGAAGCTGCTGCAATACTGACGCAAGCCATTGAACAAGCCTTGCAAAATCAACACGTCACTGCCGACTTCGCACAGTTGATGCCCGAAGCGGTCTGTTTAACGACACAAGCGTTTGGTGAACACCTCCTTCAGCTGATCCATTCGTAAACTCAAGCTGTGATTGAGTCGGCATTTGCCTGCTCAACCGCAGCTTGATTGCGTTTCCACCTTCTGAGAAACTATACTTAGAGCATGAAAGGGGGAATTCATTTATGAGTGAATTCAACATGAGAAAAATTGGTCAGCAGATCGCTACCAAACGCAAAGAAAAAAATCTGACCCAAAGCAACTTGGCAGACCAATTACTTGTCAGCTATCAGGCGGTCAGTAATTGGGAGCGGGGCAACTCACTGCCGGACATAGAAAAATTGCCGCAGCTAGCGGCGATTTTAGGCCTATCGATCGATGAGCTGTTAGGGAAGCCAGCAGCTGCGGTGCAACATTATCAAGCAGGAACCGCGCAGCCAAAAGAAATCGCCGAACTCGCTCCGCTGATCAAACCGCAAGAACTATCGGCACTGATTCAAGAAGAACTGTTTCAAGAATCTTCTTTAGACCTAGACTTATTGCCTAGACTAGCACCTCATTTGAATAGTGCTGACTTGCAGCACTTGCTTAATGGCGCCGAAAATATCCCAGAAGATGTCATGGAAGAACTCTTGCCGTTTTTGAAAAAGCCCCAAATAGAAGAGCTCCTTAAAGGCAACCACTATTCCATGGCTTTTTGGGAAGAGGCGGCGCCCTTTTTAACCCCCAACTTTTTGGCGGGAGAAATCAAAGGTTGGCTTGAAACCCCTGACTTTCGCTTTTCTGAGATTGAAGAACTGCTTCCCTTTTTACCTGCACCGTATCTGGATGAACTCCTGCTGACGGCCCTGGAACAGCCAAACGTTACCGCATCAGAACGCTTGTCTTATGATGAAATCGAAGAACTGCTGCCGTTTCTGACAGAAGCAACGATCTGCCATCTCGTTCAAGCACTGCCCTTCTCAACAGATGAATTGGAAGAAATCGCCCCTTTCCTCTCCTCAAAGAACTTACTTGTCCTATTAAAAAAAGGACACTAAAAAAACAAGATTCTTCTTTACTTTTGGTAAACCACCGTTTATAATTTCGTTAACCAAATAAATCTTTTTTAGGTTAACGAAATTATTACTAGAGAGAAGGATTCGATGAAATTATCATTACGTGAACAAATCCATGCCGCATTATTTGCGATCATTATTGCTGGTCTTTCCCAATTGACGATTCCGTTAGGTTTGATCCCATTGACAGGACAAACCTTTGCGATTGGACTGGCGGTGACTTTCCTCGGCACGCGAACAGGAACGATGGCGATCATCATCTACTTGCTGTTAGGATTGATCGGTCTGCCCGTTTTCGCTGGTTTTTCCAGCGGTATCGGTGTTTTGTTAGGACCAACCGGAGGCTATTTAGTCGGCTTCCTCTTTAACGGATTGCTTACTGGATTGGTCGTAGAAAAAACGGCGTTTCGCTACACAGGAGCAGTGATCGGCAATATTGTCGGTGCGCTGGCAACTTTGTTGTTTGGTACATTATGGCTGAAATGGAGCACTGGCATGGCATGGCCGGCGGCTTTTAACGGTGGTTTTGTTTTGTTTATTATCCCCGGGATCATCAAAGCCGTTGCCGCAGCTTATCTAGGCATCTTTTTAAGAAACCGCTTGGCGCAACGACTGGCTTTGCGTTAATAAAAAACACTCGCGTCATATGCAGCGATTCCCATCAGTTAGCTTTTTCGTCTAACTTTTGGAAATCGCCACATCACGCGAGTGTTCTTTTTTAGTTGTCGATCTCTTCAATCAACAACTGCGGCCAAACTTTCTGCCACTGCTTCATCGCTTGGCGTTGTCGGTAAACCGCAAGGTACTGGTCATTTTGGGCGAAATGCGGTGTTGGACGCACCCGAAAACTGCAAACATCCTGCCAACCGAAAGGCGCCATCAATTCAATCTCGCCTTGTTTCATTCGTGCCGCCACCGCTGTACAACGCTCTGGAAACTTCGTTAAAGCATCGAAGGTACTTGTATAAGTGGGTTCCTCGGCAAAGTTGTGCTGGTGCATCAATGCTTGATTTCGAACCTCCCAAGGAAATTCGGGAAACGAACGGCGCAGTTGCGCTTCGATCGCCGCTGTTTCTTCTACGCTTACAGTCGGATCATAAAACACGACATCAATATCGGTTATCGGCACCTCCGCTATTTTTCCGCTGAGAAAACCCCATAAATAATTCCGCAGGTACCCGGCACACAGCCAGCAATCCGGCAGCTGTAACGCTTCAATGATCGTAAGCAGTTGTCGACATTCACGATTTTTTGCAAACAAGTTCTGGATCGCTTGTTCCTTCATTGGCGTCCTCCTCTAATGGGCTCAGGCTAGTTATTTCAAGGTCCAACCACCGTCGATGGGCACGATCGCCCCCTGCAAGTAACTAGCTTGCGGGCTGGCAAGAAAAAGGGTCAGCGCTGCAACTTCTTCTGGTTGCGCCCAACGCTTGACCGGCGTCTCCTCTGCCACCCATTGCGCCATTTTTCCGTCACCGGCAAAATCAGCCGCATTCATCGGCGTTTGAATCGCACCTGGCGCGATGCCCTTCACCGAGATCCCTTGATCTGCAACATCCAATGCCAACTGTTTGGTAAACCCGACGATCGCGTGTTTTGCGGTTGTATAAGCGATCCCACCTCCACCTGCGACCATTCCAGCGATCGACGCCATATTAATGATCGTTCCGCCACCATTGGCTTGCATCAGCGGCAAAATTTCTTTCGTTAAATAAAACATGCTGGAGACATTGGTTTGAAATATCTCCTCCCACTCCATTGACGTCGTCTCAGCGATCGTATGATAGCCATCTAGTTTCCCGGCTGTATTCAACAAGATCGTCATGCCACCAAAGTGTGTAACACAAGCTTGGACCGCTGCAAGACAATTTTCTTCCACCGCTAAATCGCAACACGTGCCGAAAAAGCGGGGCTGGGCTAAAAGCGTATCAGGAAACGATTGGCAGTCAACCCCAAATACTTGAGCGCCTTCTGCAAGAAACGCCTCTGCTTGCGCTCTGCCGATGCCTGAAGCAGCTCCTGTGACAAACACAATCGTTTTGTCATCGATCCACGATGCTGTCATTCCACGATTTTCCAATCTTCCGCAAGAATGTCGCAAACAGTCGGTGCGAAACTCGAGAATCCCTCATCTGCTGTTTTGATCAAAAAGTAAGGGGTGACTGGGGCATTGTCGTACACTTCGCCTTCAACGAATGTCACATAAAGTTCAAAACCGCCCCAACCTTCACGGATGATTTTTTTTCCGGCTTTTAATTCTGGTAAGATTTCTTCAAATGTCATAATTTTTCTCCTTTGTGTTTTTCTTCTAATGGTTTAAATTGCTTGGAAATTCAATTACGAAAACAAGCAGGACTCGGTTGCTGCGCTAATACGGCAGTAGTGTGATCGCTTGCGCCAATTCTTCTAAAAGATGCGTCGTTTTATAGTCCTCAAATGCCTCATGATGGTTTCGCAGCAGCGTCCGAACTTTCGTTGGCGAATATGCTTCTGCTAAGTGATTTTCCATAACGAACCGGCGGGTCATCTGCCATTCATAATAGTAGCCGAAGGGGCGGCAATAGTAGCTGGTTCCCGCAAGTTCTTTTTTCTCAAAGCGTCGATGGGTATGCCCAAAGACAACTGCCCGAACATTGGCGTAGCGGTCGATCACTGCGCCAAAATCGGGCGACCCTAAAAACGCATTTAGGTGGTTCCAGCGGGCATACTTGCCGGTCTGACGAACAATAAACGCTTCTTGGGGCACAAAATGGGTAGAAAGAAGAATTTCTTGGTCTTGCGGCAAACGGGCCAATGTTTCCGCTAAACGCTCATTGATGGCTTGGCTGATTTCCTTATCCGATCCCTTTCGCTGAATCATGCGGTCATACCAAAACAAATTTTTCAGCCGCAAGATCTCAGATTCACTGGTCAGATCAGAATATTGGTAGTCATACCAGCCATTGATTCCCAACAGCAGTGTTTTTTCTGATAAGCGATACGTCTGAAAATTAAGAAAGGCGGGATCATCGAAAGCCTCGATCTCTTGTTCCGTCAAGTCCACCATTTCATGATTGCCCCAGTGAAAGGTCGTTGGCACCTGTTGACTTTGAAAAAATGCGACCACGTCTAATAGCCTTTGCTTTTTATTCGCCACATCTCCTGCCAGATGCAGATGGGTCACCTGATTTTGCTGCAAATAATCAGCGATCAGCTGCAGATGGGGGTCGAATAATTGGTTGATATCGACGTGCAAGTCGCTAATAACCGCCAGCGTGCCCATATCAGCGGCCTGCCGTCTGCTTTTCGATCCGTAACAATTGGACATCATTAGCTAAGATCCCGCTATTTCCCACCAATTGCAACCGTTGATAGGTCGGTTCCACCTGCATCCGAGTCTGTTCTTCTAAATACACCTGAGCCCCTTGCTTCAACCAAATCGTGCCCAAGGGTGTCGTTAAAGGGGTGTCGTAGATCGCCAATCCTTCTTCTGGATAGCTCTGTGGCACGATGATCAGGCGAAAATGGATGTCCAAACGGCAGGTGATCTCCGTTGCAGGAAACGGACCGACGCCGTCTTCAAAATCCAAATAGAGACGATCATCTGGCTGTACATAAGAGGTTATTTTTTCAATTGCTGCTGGCTCAATGTTCAGTTCCATGACGAGAGCCCTCCTTTACATAATACGTTTTTTCCATTCCTCCAGCGTGATGCCGCGCGTGACTTCATCGATGATTTCTTCACCCGATTTGCGGGCAGCTGGGATCGTTGCTTCCAATTTCATCCCAATTTTCTCCATGACCCGTCCAGACTTGGGATTTCGAGCATCATGTCGAGCAAAAATCCGAATCAATTCGAGTGTTTCAAAACCAAAATGCAGCAGTGTCATTGCCGCTTCTGGCATGATCCCTTGCCCCCAGTAATCGCGACTTAATGTATAACCAAGCTCAGCGATCTCTTTTTCAGATTCCACCCGTAAATCGATGGTCCCGATCATTTTGCCTGAGTCTTTTTCTTCGATCGCATATTTCCCTAAGGGTGCAGCAACAAAATACTCGGCAATGCGCAGTTTTGTTTCGTCAACCGACCCATGTCTAGCAAAGACGAAGGTCGTCGTTTCTTCATCATTTGCATAGGCAAACATGTCTGCTGCATCCGCCAAGGAAACGGGGCGCAAGAGCAGCCTCGGTGTCTCCAACCGCTGATTTTCTGCTAATAATAGCAAATGTCGTTCTTTTGTTGTCATAGGATCCCTACTTTCTATCAGAACTCTCTCACGATCGCACCCCTCTTTTGCTATTTGTTGGATATGCTATAATAAGCATAAGTAAACGCTTTGAGGAGGATACTTCAATGTCAGACGAATTAGAAAAACGCCTTGATACAGGAATGTATGGGACGCCTCGCGTCAACCCAGATGAACAGCGCAAGTATTTAGGCACGTTTCGTGAACGGTGTTATCTTAGTATGACAGTAACAGAAATGAAGAAGAAGGACAACCAGAAAACACTCTTGAACGCCTTACCAGATTATCAAGGTGCGCTCGTGCTGCTCAACGGAAAATTGCCAGAATCGATCCAGACCGATTACATCACTTTACTGACCAAACAACAGATGGAATTTCGGATCGTCTCCGATGCCCAAGATGCCGGTCCAGACAGTATCGGCTTGCTGATTGCCGGGAAAGAAGCCGTCAATCAAGACGTCATCGATATCGAAAAAAAATACCCTGCAGCTGCCGCTCCATCAGATAAAGAGCACGAACAACCAGAGAAAACGTCATTTTGGAAACGTCTTTTCCATTAAAAGGAGGAACTATCATGGAACAATCAACACCGCCCTACCTTTCATTAAAGAAAGAACTGCTTGATGCTTTGGATTTGCATATCGATTTGTTGAAAACGGCCCCTACGATCGAATCGAGCCATCTGGATGGCGTATTGTTCATGATGCGCAGCTTGGGTTTTATGCTGGATCGCGCTCCGAAAGTACTCCTACTGGAGGATCAGAATGAAATGAACTTTATGATGTTTCAATATTATAGCCTCCTGTCGGAACTGAAGTACAATCTCGTTTTAAACTTTCCCTATGCCTCGATTCAAGGCGTACCGTTATTGACCTTGATCCAACGTTTTCCTACCACGTATGAAAAAGAAATGAAACAATGGTGGGAAGCCCGAACGGGTCTCAAGGTGGAAGAAACAAAACAAACGATTGAGATCGCTACTTTTGAAGCCTAATAAAAAGACTGCACACTTTCGAAGGGAATCACCTTCCAGAGTGTGCAGTTCTTTGCTCTCTAAGCTTCCATCAGCTTTCGAAGACTTCAGGGAACAACAGGCGTAAAACAGACATAGTTAAGCGTCGGCCTTTCCCGCTGTATGGATAAACGTGCATATGCATCGCTGGGTTGAAATTGGATTCAATGATTCCATAAGCCCCCGGTTCATTGGCTGGCTTGGTTTTATCTGGAATAATCAGATCGATTCCACTGATAGACGCTTGTAATGCGGCGACCGCATCGACTGCTACTTGTTTGTAGTCATCGTTGAAGTCATCCGTTACATCGATAGAATCACCGCCAGTACTGATATTCGAGTTTTCTCGCAGATAAACGATCTGCCCCTCTTCTGGCACTGAATCCACTTGATACCCTTGCTCTTTTAACATCAGTTGTTCCAGTTCCCCTAATTGGATCAACTCTAATGGAGTCCGATGATGGGTGCCGCGCAATGGATCGAGATTTTTCTCTGCGACGAGTTCCGTGATCGTGCGCTTGCCGTCACCCACGACATTGGCTGGGATACGTAATAAAATCGCATCGACTCGCCCATCGATCACGAAGAACCGATATTCCGTCCCTGATAAAAAGGTCTCAACGAGGATCGAATCATCTTCCGCAAAGGCAATGGCGACCGCCGCTTGATAATCCTCTAAAGAGGCGCCTTCTTTGAAAATCGAGATACCGATCCCATAGTTGGTGGTTTTCGGTTTTACCACAAACCCGCTGTGGGCGATTTGCGGATAAAACGCGATCGCTTCTTCTGCCGAAGCGAATTCAGCACCACCTGGTACATGAAAGCCATTTTCGGCTAAGATTTTTTTGGTGACCG
Source organism: Enterococcus sp. NPDC086594 (assembly GCF_044746145.1). Taxonomy (NCBI): domain Bacteria; kingdom Bacillati; phylum Bacillota; class Bacilli; order Lactobacillales; family Enterococcaceae; genus Enterococcus; species Enterococcus sp. NPDC086594. Next base: position 26,767 of record NZ_JBIVBP010000008.1, on the reverse strand, counting down.
TTTTATTCGCCATGATCAATGGGACGATGTACTGATCCTTACTGGTCATATTGGCATTTTTAATATATTCGATGTGGTCTTTCACGGCTAATTTCAAGAACTGATCCGTTTCATCCAGTACCGTCACTTCGATACCTTTTTGGATCGCATCGAACAAGAGAATCTGGGTCGACAATTCCATTGCTCGAAAACCAGCCAATTGATACGGTTTTTCCCAAGCAGCTTGATGATACGATTGTCCCAGCAATGTTGCTGTCTGCGCTTGGCTGGTTGCTTGACTCGCTGAGAAAAGACGTCCAGCGAAGGTTCTTTCTGGTTCAGCCAGCATCTCAGAAAGCTGATCCAAAAATGGCGGATGCGGCAGCTCAAGGGCTTGGGCAAAGTCCATCATTTCAGCAATCAGCGCTTGCGCTTCTTGCTGATAAGTCAATGGTGCAAGTGGGTGTTCTAATGCGACCTGATCATTTTTCTGATTGCCTTCTTCGATCCACGCATCGGCATCGTTGCCTTCTTCTTTTGTACTTAAAAACAATAAGAAGAAATGCAAGAACGCGACTTGCTCTTTGGAAATCCCATAGCGGGCAAAGGGATCGATGTCAATATTTCTTAACTCAATATAACGGATACCAGCTGAGGCTAGATCTGCGACCCGTTTTCCCCCACGCAAACGCACTGGCGCATAAAATTCTTTTTCTTCTGAAAGCTTTCCCGTCTCCACTAAGTTGGCAATATCCGCAAGATAGGTCTCTAACGAAGCATAAGATACCTTGACGTCTTCGTGATTCGTGTAGCCATAACGGCTATTGCGAATACTGCGGACTGGTTCTTGCGGTCCGTTTTCTGTCGTAAAATAATTGGCTTCTGATGCAGGGGTCGCCCCAAAGAAATACGTCAAAAACCAGCGATAATGCAAATAATTGCGAGTTACTTTCAAATAAAGCGCCGTTTTAAAGGCTTGATAGCTTTCCTTCGTTTCAGATAAAGCATACAGTTGCTGCAAAAAGTCTTCCGCAAATTCAAAATTGAAATGTATCCCACTGACCATTTGCTTGCGGCGACCATAAGTTTTGGCCAAATAGCGGCGGTAGAGCACATCTTCAAATTGGTCTAATTTAGCAATGACGATGTCTTCTTCTTTTTCTGGTAAAGCCGGTGGCATACTCAAAGGCCAGAGCATTTCTTCTGCTGCCATTGAACGATATGCCACATCGTGGATGGCCCCTAAGAAACGGAACAATTCATCCACTGAATCCGCGACCGGCGTGATCAGTTCCAGTTGATTTTCCGCAAAATCTGTTTGGATATACGGATGGAAGCGCCGATTGCCCAGCGCTTTCGGATGATCGGTTCCCGCGAACGTCCCATCGAGCCGCACCCGTTGCGCTTCACGCTCAATCCCATAGCGTCCTTTCAATAAATAGGGAAAAAGCTCTTTATGTGATAACAATGTTTTTATTTTCATTCGACTGCCCTCTATGTTCTTCTACTATTTTTTTCTTAAATTCTGCTTCTTTCCATCTATTATAGTGAAAAATGGTGAAAAATGCAGAAATTTGCTCTTCACTTGTAATATCTCTTACTAAAATTACCAAGAATTTATAAAATACTTGAATAAATTTGATATTTACCTTCAAAATAAAGTATACTGCTTATAGAACAGTAAATTATTATGTCCATATTACTCTTTTTGAAAGGAAGAATAGTGAATGAAGCCACTTAATCTTACCAAACGCGAACGTCAAATCATGAATATCTTTTGGAATTCAGACAAACCTCTTTCTGCAAATGACATTGCTGTCCAACAGCAAGATCTAAGCAAGAATACCATTCAAGCAGTCGTACGTAAACTAAAAAACCACGACTTATTGAAAGTAGCAGATATCGGCTACAGCGGTACTGTTTTGACTCGGTTGTATTCTCCGAATGTGACCCAAGAAGACTTCTTAGCAGCAGAATTGTCTGATCAATCTTTATTGAATTTGATTACGAACTTTATCGAAACCAATAAAGATATCGATACGTTGAACAACTTGGAAAAAATGATCACTGAGCGCCAAGGGGAACTTAAGAAATAATCTTTCCCCCTCGTTCAACTCGTTGTATTCTGCCTGATACTTCCCAAAGTTTTTAGACAGCGCAGAAGAAAACGAATCGTTCAAACTGCTTTTCCTGATTTTTGGCAAAGTCGTGCATCGCTGTACCCACATTTGCCACGCCAAGTGTTCTCAGCTTTCCGTCACAAGTCAAGCTCATGGAAAGAGACGACGACCCGTTTTCTCTTCCCTTTGATCTCACAAAAGCAACAATAAAGGAGAGCCATGTGCAGGTATTTGACCTGACACAGGGCTCTTCTTTTTTTATTCTTTGATCAAGCCTTTGAATAAGCCGACGACAAATTCATTTGGATCAAATGGTTCTAAATCGTTGATGCCTTCTCCAAGTCCCACTAATTTGACTGGCAGCCGCAGCTCGTTACGGATCGCCAAGACGATCCCTCCTTTAGCTGTGCCATCAAGTTTGGTTAAGACGAGGCCAGAAACATCCGTCGTCTCTTTAAACTGTTTTGCTTGATTCATGGCATTTTGCCCCGTTGTTGCATCCAACACGAGCAAGACTTCATGAGGGGCCGTTGGGTCCACTCGCTGAATGATCCGTTTGATTTTTTCTAATTCGTTCATCAAATTGACTTTGTTTTGCAAACGGCCAGCTGTATCTACTAATAAAACGTCAGCATTTTCTCGTTTTGCGCGCTCCATCGCATCAAACACAACCGCTGCTGGATCGCCTCCTGCATTGCCACGAACGACTTCAACCCCAGCCCGTTCACCCCAGACCACTAATTGATCGATGGCACCGGCACGGAAAGTATCCGCTGCAGCCAATAAGACTTTCTTGCCTTCGGCTTTGAATTGATGGGCTAATTTCCCGATGCTGGTGGTTTTTCCAACACCGTTCACGCCAACAAATAAAATGACGGTCAACCCCGGTTGCATGTTCAACTCGTTTACTTCACCGACACCCGCTTCCCCATATAGGTCAACCAGTTTTTCGATGATGACATTTTGGACATCTGCCGTTTTCTTCACATTACGCAATTTGACTTCTTGTCTCAATGCATCCGCGATCTTCATCGCCGCATCAAAGCCAACGTCTGCGCCGATCAGCGTTTCTTCCACTTCTTCGAAGAAGTCTTCGTCCACCGTACGGAAGTTGGCAAACAATTCGTTCATCCGTTGCCCAAAGGTTTTCCGTGATTTCGTCAATCCTTTGGTGTATTTGTCCTGCACACTTTCCGTCTCTGGCGCTGCTTGAAGGATTGGTTCAGAAGCTGGTACTTCCTCTGATGGTGTATCCTTAGCCACTTCAACTGGAACACTTGGTGCTTCTTCTACTTTATTCGCTACCGTTGCTTCTTGCTGTGGAAAAGTTTCCGCAGTTTCTTGCTCTGCCTCCAAATCACTGGAGTCGGCGGCGTCTGCAGGTGCCACTGGTTCTGAAGCTTCATGTTCAGCAGGAGTTTGTGCTGGCTGTCTTTCTTCTGAACGCTGTGCCTCTGGTGAGTCAGCATCGACTATCGGTTTGTCGATTTCTTGCTCTGCTTCTTTGGTTTCTCCAATCAGCGCTTTTTTGATTTTGTCAAAAAATCCCATCTTACGCACCTCCTTTTAAGACATATTCTTCAATCACTGCTGCCACACCGTCTTCTTGGTTTGAAAGGGTGACAACGTCAGCCGCTTCTTTAATGATTGGCACGGCATTGGCCATCGCTACGCCAATCCCTGCATAGCGAATCATCGGCAAGTCATTTTCTTCATCACCGATCGCCATCACTTCTTCTTGCTTGATCCCTAAATCTTGCGCCAATAGGCTGATACCATAGGCTTTGGTGATTCCTTTAGGCATAAATTCCAACAGGTTATTCCGGCTTTTGATGATTTCATATTTCTCGCGGATCTCTGAGGAAATCTCAGGGATCTTAGGATCCAAAACTTCCTGATGGTAGGCGATCACCGCTTTATTATAGAGCATCGATTCATCCAGATCAGCTACGGCAAAAGGACGACAATCCAATAAAGGATTCAAGGAGCCATAAATCGATGGATGCGCTGCTGAAGTGGGCAAACTCAAGACGATCTCTTCTGATACCACGTCTAGAGGCAAATTTAAGTCTTCCGCCACTGAAACCAATTCATGGATATCTGCCAGCTGCATCGCTGCTTTTTCAATGATCTCGCCAGTCTCATTTTTTTGAACCAAACCGCCGTTAAAGGTGATGCTATAGTCGCCGGGTTCTTTCAGCGATAATTCTTCTAAATAGGGACGGATCGCCCGTAATGGACGTCCCGTACAAATGACGATCTTTACGCCTTGTGCTTTGGCACGAGCAAGTACCTCTTTGTTGCGAGGAGTCACTTCTTTTTTGTCATTCAATAACGTTCCGTCTAAATCGATCGCAATCAGTTTAATCATACCATTCCTCCTCTATGCTTGATCTGCTGCAAAACTACCGCCTTCACGCACTTCTTCTAAGCGCACGGACACGGTCTTCGACACTCCAGATTCTTGCATGGTCACACCATACAACACATCTGCTGCCTCCATCGTTCCTTTACGGTGAGTTACGACGATAAACTGTGTATCATTTTGGAAAGCACTCAAGTAATGACCGAAACGAGAGACATTGGCTTCATCCAATGCTGCTTCCACTTCGTCAAGCACACAAAACGGTACTGGACGAACTTGAATAATGGAAAACAATAACGCAATCGCAGTCAGTGCCCGTTCGCCCCCTGATAGCAAGCTGAGGTTTTGCAATTTCTTGCCCGGTGGTTGGGCTTCGATCTCAATCCCAGTGTTCAATAAATCTTTCGGATCTGTTAAGACTAATTCCGCATGACCGCCGCCAAACATATTAGGAAATACTTGTTTGAATTGCAGACGAATCGCATCGAAGACTTCGCCGAAACGGGTTTTGACTTCTTCATCCATTTCAGACATCGTATCAAACAGCTGTGCTTTAGCCGACAGCAGATCGTCTCGCTGACTCGTCAAGAACAAATGCCGTTGATTGACTTGCTCATATTGTTCGATCGCATTTAAATTGACTGGACCAATTTGTTCGATCGCTTGTTTTAGTTCCTGAATGTCGACTTTGGCTTGATCTGCATCCTCGATTTCAGAAAAATCTTGCGCGGCCTTTTCAAAGGTAAGATTGTATTCTTCTTGTAAATACAACAAGCGATTGTCCATCACCAATTCTGCGCGATTTTTTTCGATCTCAACTTCGGTTTTTTCTGACAGCTTTTCTTTTTGCGTTAAGTTTTCAGCACTCAGGGCTTCGTCTAATGCGCCGATTTCTTGTTGAACCACTTGCCGTTGTTCACGAATCACCGTCAATTCCGCTGTTACCTGCTGCTTGGTTTTTGTGAATGCTTCAATTCGCTGAAGAATGTTTTCTTCTGAAAACTCATGATCGCTGACGTTACTTGTCAAGGCAGCTAACTGCCGTTCTAAGGAGTGCTGACGCGCTTCGTTTTCTTCCAATGCTTGATTCGTAGCGGCAATTTTTTGCTGCAAATGCGCCACTTGTTCTTTTTGAACGGCGAAAGCTGCCTGCAAGCGCGCACTTTCTTGTGCTAAGGTTTGGCGTTTTTCCTCGATCAAGTCTTCTTCGGCATTCATTTGATGAATATCTTGATCGATTTTCGCCAATTGCGCCGCAATATTCTTTTGCTGTTCTTCCAAACTCGTCTTCTTCTCATCATATTCTTCAAAGAAGGCTTGCACTTCGCGATGTTCAAAATCAAACACTTGCTGCTCTTGCTTCAAGCGGCTCAGGTCATTCTCAAGATTTTGTAAGCGGCTTTGCAGCTCATGCTCCGTCATACGAGCCTGTTCCCCTTGCGTCCGCAATTCTTCTAGTGCTGCTTGTGCTTCTTTGGTCGCTGCTTCAAAATGCTGGACTTGCTTTTCCGTTTTTAAAAGCCGCTCATCCAGTTGTGCCGCTTGTGCCGTCAATTGTTGCAGCTCATTGCTTTGGCTAAACAAACTACCGGCATTTTTCTTCGTTGCGCCACCCGTCATGGAACCGCCAGCATTCATGACATCCCCTTCTAAAGAAACGACCCGATAGCTATAGTTCAATGCCCGTGCTAACGCATTGGCACTTTGCAAGTCTTCGGCAATCAAGATACTGCCTAACAAGTTATCCGTAATGGTTTGGATGTGTTCAGGCGACTGGACCAATTCGCTGGCAACACCGATAAAGCCAGACACTTGCTTAGCTTGATTGCGGGCATAATCTGGCAAATGACGGGCTTTGATGGTCGTCAACGGTAAGAAAGTGGCACGACCGCCGCGATTTTCTTTCAAATACGTGATGGCTGCCCGTGCATCTCGTTCATTTTCAACGACGACATGCTGTGCAGCGGCGCCTAGTGCGGTCTCGATCGCCACGGTATAGTCTTGTGGCACATCGATCAACTCCGCTACTGCGCCAACGATGCCGCTGATCTGTTGTTTGTTTTTCAAAATCAAGCGAACGCCTTGATAAAAACCGCTATAATTTTCTTGAATATCTTGCAGACTGCGCTGTTTCGCACGTACTTGCTGCACTTGACTCATTAACTGATACATTTTCTTTTGTTCTTCATCAAAGCGTTTTTTGTTGGTTTGAGCTTTTTCTTGAAGATGGATATATTGCTTGCGTTGTTCTTCTAAAATCGCCTTAGCCTGCGTTAGCTGTTCTTCCACGATTTGTGCTTCCGTCGTCTTTTCTTTCAACGACGTATTCATTTGCGTCTGCTTGCTCAACGCCGTTTGATTTTTCGCGGCTTCTTGCTGGTATTGACGCTCCAAGTATTTCAATTCGTTTCCGATCGTTGCCTGCTCTTGCATGGCTTCGACATATTGGCTACGCAATTCTTCAATGATTTCTTTTGCTGAACGTTGGTACTTTTCCTGCTCTTGCTGACACGCCAGCATCGCTGCTTCAACTTCCTGCACACTCCGATTCTTTTGTGAAAGCAAGCCGATCAGTTCCGCTTTTTCTTCATTTAAAAGCGTGACCCGTTCCGTAACTTCCTCTAGGGTTTCTTGGTATTCCGCGGAGCTTTTTTGCGTATGTTTTGATCGCTCATCTAAGACTTCTTTTTGCCCTTCGGCTTGCTTCAGTCCTTCGGTGACCTCTAAAAGCTGCTGATTCAAACGCTCCAACGTTTCATCAAAGGCGGTACGTTGTTGCCGCAAAGAATGTAGCGACAGTTCCCCTTGGTTGATCTTTTCGGAAATCTGCGCCAGTTCTTGGTTAAAGGTACTCAGTTGAGCTTTGGCTGTCTCCCACGCTTCTTTTGCTTTCGTGATCTCTAAGACCGCATAGGCCACATCAACCGTCGTCAATTTTTCTTTTAACGCTAAAAAGCGATTGGCTGCGTCACTTTGGGCTGCCAAAGGCACCAACTGATCTTCTAGTTCATAAATGATATCTTGTAGACGGCTTAAATTGTCTTCCGTTTCAAACAACTTTTGCTCGGCTTTCTTTTTCCGCTGTTTGTACTTCAATACCCCCGCCGCTTCTTCAAAAATCCCACGACGGTCTTCTGGTTTGCTGCTGAAAATTGCTTCTACCTTGCCTTGGGAAATGATCGAAAATGATTCTTTCCCCAGCCCAGAGTCCATAAATAACTCTTGGATGTCCTTTAAGCGGCAAGCTTGTTTATTTAAGAAAAAGTCGCTTTCGCCGGTTCTTCTCAAGCGGCGAGTCACGCTGATCTCACTGTAATCCATCGGCAAGTAATGATCGCTATTGTCTAAAACGATTGTCACTTCCGCTATATTTAGCGCTCTGCGGGTGTCAGAACCTGCAAAAATAACATCAGGCATTTTGCCACCACGTAGATTTTTGGCAGATTGTTCTCCTAAAACCCAACGAATCGCTTCGGTAATATTGCTCTTGCCGCTGCCATTTGGTCCGACGACTGCAGTCACACGATGTTCGAAATCAATGACTGTTCGGTCGGCAAAGGATTTAAAGCCGGCAATCTCTATTCGTTTTAAATACACTCCGCCAGTCCTCTCTTACTGTTCAAGATCCGCCAAGGCATTCGCCGCGGCGTCCTGTTCTGATAATTTCTTCGATTTTCCTTGTCCTTTTCCGATCAAGGTATCATCGCAATAGACTTCCGTCCAAAAAATCCGTTCATGGGCGGGGCCTGCTTCTTTGATCAAACGATAATTGATGGAAACATCGCCACCACGCTGCAAGACTTCTTGCAAGCGGGTCTTATGATCCATCTCATGGGAAAAAGCACCTGCTTTTACTTTTGGAAAAACAACTTTCGTCAAAAAGCCGCTGACACTTTCCAGTCCTTGATCCAAGTATAACGCACCTAAAAAGGCTTCAAATAGATCACAAAGCAAAGAAGGTCGTTTACGACCGCCAGAGTTTTCTTCCCCTTTGCCTAGACGAATGTATTCATCGAATCGGCAATCTTTGGCAAACATGGATAAACTGTCTTCGCGAACGATTGCCGCCCGTAGCTTCGTCAGCTTACCTTCGGGCAGATCTGGCAATTCACGATACAAATACCGTGAAACGATCAACTCTAAGACAGCATCGCCCAAAAACTCTAAACGTTCGTTATCTGACAAGTGCAAGTTGCGGTGCTCATTCACATAAGATGAATGCGTAAACGCTTGTTCAAGCAGATCTACATCATGGAACACAATATCAAACTTTTCTTTTAGTTCTTTCGTTAATTGTGTATTCATTTGTCACATTCCTTCATTAGTTTATCGACACTTCCCTATTATACTGGTTTTTGCCGAATTATGAAATGTTTCCTCCAAATTCTTGGAAAGACTGTAATAAAAATTTATCTACTTAATCTTCTCCTGTATAAAAAAGCCTGTTTTCCTCAGATACCCGCAAAAAAACAGGAAAAAAAGACGTCCCAGAAAGGACGTCTTTTCATCGATCATTGATTAACGAGATTCAGCTGTAACTGAAATTGTTGCCCAAGGATTGTAATTCACATCATAGGCCCATGTGAAGTCTTTGACACGATTTGATACAGGTAACACCGCACTACGGTAAAGTGTTGGGATAACAAATGCTTCATCAGCAGCATATTCTTGCCATGCATCAAACGCTTCTTTACGTTTTGCTTCGTCAAACGAATCTTTTGAATCGATTGCTTCTAGCAATTTCGTATTTTCTTCTGATTCAAAACGAGTGTAGTTGAACGCAGAGTTAGGTCCATACAAGCCCATTGGTGATGGGTCATAGCCAGTATTCCATGCACCTTGGTAAACATCAATCTCAGGATCATCATTTTCCAATTTGTCATAGAATGCTTGGAAGTCGATCAAGCGACCTGTTGTGTATTGTACATCAAGTCCGATTTCATTCCATTGTTGGATGTAGTAATCTGCTAACGGTTGTGCTGTTTCGCCACCGGACATTGAAGCAAAGTTGATGGTCAATTTCTCACCATTTTTGTCTTCACGCATACCGTCGCCATCGACATCTTTGTAGCCAGCATCATCAAGTAATTGATTTGCTTTGTCGATGTTTAAAGTATAACCTTCAACATCTGTATTGTGTAATGAGCCAAATACTGGTGGGATCAATGTCGTTGCATTTGTGCGCAAGCCATTGTAGAAACGGCTTCCGACAGCATCATTATCTAATGCATACCCCATTGCTTGACGCAATGATTTGTCAGCCATTTTTGAATCAGGATTATATTCTACTTTTCCTTCATCAGCATTCCATTTACCTAATTTGAAACCTAAATAGGTGTAAGCAGTATCTGTTCGGCCTAAGATTTGATAACCATCAGTATCTTTATAAGTAGGATACGTATCTGTCGGCATTGATAAAGCCATATCATATTGTTTTGCGTTCATCGCTTCAACAATAGATGAAGTTGGAACTGCTTTAAATGATAATTTATCTAGTTTTGGCTTATCTCCATAATAGTATTCGTTTGGAACGTACTCTACGGATTCACCAGCTACGATATTTGACATTACATATGGTCCGAAGACGATTGGATTTTTACGAACTTGATCGCTTGATTCCATATCTTTGACTTCGATTCCTTCAAAGGCGTGTTTTGGTAATGCAGAAGCCCAAATACCACCACCTGCTTGCATCATACCAGGGTGAACTTCTTTGTATTCGATTTTAACGACTTTGTCACTTTCTTTGGTGATACCAGAAATAGTATCAGCTTTGCCATCATGGTAATCTTCCATACCAACAATGTTAGTAAAGTTACTATCATAACGAATACCAGTATAATCTTTGTTACCAATTACTTCGTATGTGAAGATGATATCATCTGCCGTAACATCTTCGCCATCAGACCATTTCAGATTGTCGCGTAAAGTAATTGTTGCTGTGTTGTTGTCTTCATCTAGCTCAAGATTTGCAGCCCCGCCGTCAACAATTTTGAAATCAGCGTCATTGACGAATAAACTTTCATTACTTGGCAACATAAATTGTGCATCATAGTTATCTTGATAAAATTCTGTTTGGAACAACCCTTGGAATTGCGTATCCATCACTACTGCAACATCCAAAGTACCACCTTCGATTGCCTCTGCATCATTGCTAACTTCGATTGGGAAGTTGCTTACATCTTCCGTATCGTTTGCTGCATTGCCGCCACCAGAAGAATCGGTTCCGCCGCCGTTGCTGCCACAAGCTGCCAATGCTAACACTGACAAAAGAGTGACCATACCAAAAATATTTTTCTTCATCCTGTATCCTCCTTGTTTATCCTAGTCGTTGACGCGCATCCGCTGAACGCTTAAATGCTTGACCAACGTAATTGATACTCAACATCAAGACTAAAATTAGAATTGATGCGGGTAACCAGATCCACTGTCTGTTGACCAGCACATCACCGCTGCTGGCATATCCGATCAGTGTTCCCAAACTTGGAACATTGGTCGGCAGACCAAAACCTAAGAATGTTAGTGTCGTTTCAATACCGATATTCGCTGCAAAGTTCATTGTTAAGTTGGTGATGATCAATGAGCTAAGGTTCGGCATGATTTCGCGGAACATGATGACAAAGTCATTGGTTCCGAGGGTTTTCGATGCACTAACATAGTCGCGACGGCCTTCTGAAAGGGTCTTACTTCGGAAGAGCCTTGCTTTTCCGACCCAGTAAAAGGCACTCATGACCCATATAAAGGTCCAAACGTTATAACGAGGTACGATCGATACGATAACGATAATGATCAACATGATCGGCAAAATCATAACGAAGTCAACAATACGCATCAAAATGTTATCAATGATGCCGCCGTAGTAACCTGAGATGATCCCTAGTCCGACCCCAACGATCGACGTAATGATCGTGATTGAAAAACCAATCAAGATTGAGTTACGCGCACCGATGATCAATTGTCCCCAAACATCACGGCCACCTTCATCCGCCCCTAAAAGGTAGGTGCCGCCGTTTGGCGAAATCGCGCCAGGTACAGCGTATTTATCAAGGATGCTGACACGCATCACTTGTGATTGATCGATAACTGCCGAGCCGATAAACACGAATAATAAAACTGCGACTAACAAAACTAATGAAAAGATCGCCATTTTATCTTTTAAGAATTCGCGAAAAATCATTTTCAATCCCATAGGCGGGATGCTCTCTTGTTTTAGTACTTTTTCTTTCTTTTCAGACACATTTATCCCCTCCTATTACTGGATTCTGATTCTTGGATCGACAATACTCATGATGATATCTGACAGCAGCGTACCGATCAAGGTCGCTAGTCCTAAGATCAATGTCAGTGAAGTGATCACGGCATAGTCCCGTTGGACGATACTATCGATAAACAGTTTTCCGACACCTGGGTAGGCGAAGATTTTCTCAATGACCACAGAACCTGCGATCAATGACGTGATCTCATAGCCCATTTGTGATGCGATCGGCAACGATGCATTCCGGAAAACGTGACGTGAGAAGACTTTGTTCGTTGGTACCCCTTTTGAACGAGCGGTACGAACGAAATCCAATGATTTCGAATCAATGACTTCACTTCGCAAGTATTGGATCGTCACTGCTGTTCCTAATAATGCAGAAGTGATTGCCGGTAATAGTAGGTGATACAAGCGACTCCAAAACTCAGCCATGCCGCTGACCCCCGGTGCAACGGAACCACCCGTTGGGAACCAAGCCAATCGGTAACCGAAGATGAACAATGCGATCAACGCAAAGATAAACAACGGTACGGCGAAACTGAAGAAGTTGTAAACAACGACGACTTTATCAAGCAATGAATTTTGGTAACGTCCTGCCCACATCCCTAAAGGAATGGCAATCACGTAAGTCAAAATGACCGTCAATAAAGATAACCACAATGTATTGCTGATACGTCCTGCTAATAATGTTGAAACAGGCAATTTAAAGATGAAGCTTTGTCCAAAGTCCCCTTTTAAGGCATTTCCGATCCAACGGAAATACTGGGTATACCATGGGTCATTCAAACCAGCGGCTTCACGCATCCGCTCAATAACAGCTGGATCTTGGTTTGGATTGATCAAACCAGTAAATGGATCCCCAGGCATTGCTTGTGCGATCAAGAAAATCAAGATACTCAAAATAATGACTTGTGGGATCATCAACAACAAACGACGTAGAATTGTTTTCCACATTATTCAGCACCCCCGTTTTTCAATGCGACTTGGTGCGACTCGGTGATTTTACGCAAGTCATACACTCTGCCAGATTCGTCGTAGTAATCTTTTTGATGGGTCACATATTCCAACTCGACCTTGCGGCGGTTTTCTTTGTGAGCATCGCGATTTTTTACGTCGATTTGAGGAATCGCTGATAATAAACGTTTTGTATAGATGTGACGCGGGTCTTGGTAGATATCTTCCCGAGTCCCGATCTCAACGAAGCGGCCTTTGTACATGATGGCGATATTGTCGCACATATGTTTTACGACCCCTAAGTCATGAGAGATAAATAAGAAACTTAAGCCGAATTCTTGCTGGATCCGTTTCATAAAGTTCAGTACCTGTGCTTGCACGGATAAGTCAAGAGCTGAAACCGGCTCATCGGCGACGATCAGTTTTGGATTGGAAGCTACCGCACGGGCAACCCCTAACCGTTGACGTTGTCCGCCAGAGAATTCATGCGGATATTTGTATAGGGCATCTTCTGGCATCCCAACGATATCCAACAAACTTTTCACACGTGTTTTCTCTTCTTGATCGCTTAAGCGTTCAAAGTTGCGCAATGGTTCTGCGATAATGTCCACCACACGTTTTTTAGGATTCAAGCTAGACATTGAATCTTGGAAAATCATTTGGACATCTTTGTTGTAGTTCATTTTCTTGCGGACAGAACGTTTAGTCACGTCTTGCCCATCATAAATGATTTCGCCGCTAGTGATTTTTTCTAACCCAACGATAGCTTTCCCAGTTGTGGATTTACCAGAACCAGACTCACCAACCAATCCGTAGGTTTTTCCTTTTTCAATGACGAAGTCCACACCATCAACGGCGTACACGTGATCCGTGACGCGGTTGAAGAATCCGCTGCGAATAGGATAGTGGACTTTCAGATCTTTGATTGTAATTAATTCTGTCATCTACACTTCTCCTTCTTCGTCTCTAAAATGAAAATGCTTGTAGCATGTGCAACGGACCAAATGATCAGGTGCTACTTCATGCAAGACTGGGTTTGCTTCGTGGTCGCTTTCAGGGATCCAAGGAATCCGTGCAGCAAACCGACAACCAGTCCGAGGCATATTTTTCAAGGAAGGAACCACCCCTTCGATCACATGCAGTTCACTGTCTTGAGAATTTTCTTGAGGGATCGAGTTAAGCAATGAGCGGGTGTATGGATGTTTCGGATTGGCAAACAACTCTTCGGCTGATGCGACTTCCACAAACTGTCCCCCATACATTACGGCTACTCGGTCGGCCATCTCCGCTACGACACCTAAATCGTGGGTGATCAAAATGATCCCCGTTTGCGTTTCTTCTTGCAAATCTTTTAGTAGATCAAGGATCTGTGCTTGGATCGTCACGTCCAACGCTGTCGTTGGCTCATCCGCAATGATGATTGGCGGTTTACAAGCAATCGCGATCGCGATGATGACCCGCTGACGCATCCCACCAGACAATTCATGAGGGTATTGACGTCCTACACGTGGCGGATTTGGAATCCCAACTTGTTCTAATAATTCTAATGCTCGTGCTTGGCGCTGTTCGGCATTCATATCTGTATGATAAGACAAACCTTCTTTGATTTGGTCTTCGATCCGCATCAACGGATTCAGTGCAGACAACGGATCTTGGAAAATCATCCCAATATCATTTCCGCGAATTTTGTTGTATAACGTTTCATTTAAGTTTGACAAGTTTAAATCTTTATATAAGATTTCCCCAGTGATTTTCGTGTTGTTTGGGTCATGTAGCCCCATGATCGTTGTAGCCAACGTACTTTTTCCGCAACCAGATTCTCCTACGATTGCTAAGATCTCATTACGATCCAGTGTAAAAGAAATACCATCTACTGCGTCATAGTAATCGTCTTTGATACGAAAACCTGTGTGAAGGTTTTGAACATCTAGTAATTGATTATCTCTGGACAATCGAATACCCCTCTCTACTTTCTAAGATGTCTTGCGTTTTAATGTAAAAAAGAAGGAACATGCATTTCATTTCCAAAAGCTTTCTTAACATTGTATAATATATTCTTAATAATTATATAGAAATGCTAACAATAATGCAAGTCCCAGAAAACTTAATACACTGAATTTTCAGAAAATTTACATTATGCTTCCAACGCCGTCATGTCAGGTTTAACGATCGTTTTTTTGATTTCGATTCTAAAGAAAAACCGCCCAAATCACAGCGGATCAATTATGAGAAAGAAAGAGCTAAGTCATCTAGGACTTAGCTCTTATGTCTGTCTTAAGCAAGATGGCTTGAAATATAATCAACCGCTCCACCGACTGTTTCGATCTGCTCGGCATCTTCATCAGAAATCTCGGTACCAAATTCATCTTCTAGTTCAAGGACGAATTCCATCACACTGATCGAATCAGCGTTCAAGTCGTCTTTAATGCTCATCGTATCCGTTACGTTCTCTGCGTCAATTTCAAAATGATTGGCGATTACGACCGCAACTTTCTTGAATACTTCATCTCGTGTCAACTGGCTTCACCTCCACGCGTTTGCACAAAACATAGAATGGCTAACAAACATTGTACTGCTTTCTATGCTTTTTGTCTAGATTTTTTTGCAATTTCATTACAATGATTGCATTATGATTGCGTTTCGTCTTTTGCAGCCGGCATTTCTTCAAAGTGGGCGACCAATTGTGCCACGACATCTGTTGCTAGCATCGTATGGATCTGCTTGATGGTGTACGCTACCGCTTCTGGTCCTGTCGCACCATGGGTTTTGATGACTGGTGCTTTCAAACCAAACAATACGGCCCCGCCATGTTTCGCATAATCCATTTCATTTTTCACTTTCCGCAATGCATCTTTCAGTAACAATGCGCCTAATTTTCCTTTGGTACCTGAATCAAGAATCGATTGTTTCAACAACGCCATCAAGTTCAAGGCGGTTCCTTCGATCGATTTCAAAACAGCGTTCCCAGTAAAGCCATCTGTCACGACGACGTCAGCTGCACCATCCAGTAATTCCCGGGCTTCGACATTGCCGATAAAGTGGATCGTAGGATCCGCTGACAGCAGTTCAAAGGCTTTTTTCGTTAATTCACTACCTTTGGTTTCTTCCGTTCCGTTATTTAACAAGCCGACCCGTGGTCGATTGATCCCACGAACTTTTTGGGCGTAAAAGGATCCTAAGACGGCATAGTTTGCCAAATGTTCTGGTTTATTGTCGGCATTGGCACCTAGATCCAGCATATCAAAGCCAGCATCTTTGCCGATCACTGGCATTGTGGACATCAATCCTGGACGATCGATTCCTTTGATCCGACCGACAATAAACAAACCAGCCGCTAACAAGGCACCGGTATTTCCAGCTGAAAAAATCGCATCTGCTTCGCCATTTTTCACTGCTTGTGCCGCTAAGACCATTGAAGCAGTTTTTTTCCGTCTGATTGCTTTGACGGGTTCGTCATCACTATTGATTTTTTCATCTGTGTGGATGATAGTGACATTTTTATCATCCGTCATGTATTTTTTGATTTCATTTTCTTTTCCGTAAAGGAGGAATTCAATCTCTGGAAAGTCTTTTTTCGCCAGCATGACTCCTTCTACGATCGCTTTTGGGGCGTTGTCTCCGCCCATTGCATCAACAGCAATCCGCATCTCGCTGCCACTCCCTTCATTTTCCCAATCAGTATAGCATATTCTTTAATCAAAAAATTGTTTGTCTGCTTTTTTTGCTGCCAAATAGTTCGCCAATGCCGAAAATTCTGGCAACAGCTGCCAGCTGTTTTTTTGCCAAAGCTGGGTAGCTTCGACTTGTGCCACTTCTAGAATATGGGCATCCGCGACCAAATCGGCAGCCGCAAACTCTGGCAAGCCCGATTGTCGATTGCCGAAGACTTCTCCTGGCCCCCGCAACTGTAGGTCTTTTTCGCTGACTACAAAGCCGTTGGTGGTTTCTGTCATGATTTTCATTCGTTCGACCCCCGTCTCATTTTTCGGGTTCGCGATCAAAATACAGTAAGAAGCATCGGCGCCGCGTCCTACCCGTCCACGTAATTGGTGGAGCTGGGCTAATCCGAAACGATCAGCATCGATGATCAGCATCACTGTCGCATTGGGAACATTGACCCCTACTTCGATGACCGTCGTGGAAACCAAGATCTGCAGTTGATTTTCTTTGAATGCTTCCATAATAGTGTCTTTTTCTTGATTCTTCATTTTCCCGTGCAACATCCCTACTTGATAGGTTGGGGAAAAATAACTTTGCAGCTGCTCATAAATCTCCGTGGCATTCTTGACATCCAGCATTTCGGATTCTTCGATCAAAGGACAGATGACATACATCTGATGCCCCTGTGCCAATTCTTTTTGCGCCCACTCTAAGATCGATTCAAACTGCGGTGGCCGGACCCAGCGAGTCTCTACAGGAATCCGTCCTGCCGGCATTTCATCGATCACCGAAACATCCATTTCGCCATAGGCGGTGATCGCTAGTGTACGTGGGATTGGTGTGGCGGTCATAAAGAGCACATCAGGCAGATAGCCTTTTTCCCTTAATACTTTTCGCTGATTGACCCCAAAACGGTGTTGTTCATCGGTGATGACTAAGCCAAGATGTGCAAAGTCTACCCCTTCTTGAATCAGCGCATGGGTCCCAACGATGATATCGATCTCCCCGGCTGCTAATTGTTCTAAGATGACCCGCCGTTCTTTTGGTTTGGTCGAGCCTGTCAAAAGAGCGGTGGTCACTTCTAAGGGGTCAAAGAGTTGATTCAAGCTTTCTAGGTGCTGTTGGGCCAAAATTTCAGTCGGCACCATCAGTGCGCCCTGAAAGCCAGCCGTCATCGTAGCATAGAGGGCGATCGCCGCAACGACTGTTTTCCCGCTCCCTACATCTCCTTGCAAGAGCCGCTGCATGTGCTGCGGACTTTTCAGGTCATGGCAGATTTCATTGGTCACGCGCTTTTGCGCATTCGTCAATTCAAAGGGCAGTTTACGAGTAAATTCTTTCAAGCGTTGCACATCATAATCGATCGCCAAGCCGTTTTTCTCGGCTTTTTCGCTTTTCTTCAGTCCTTGGATCTGCATTTGGAACAAAAAGAACTCTTCAAAAATCACCCGACGCTTCGCTTGATGGCTCTCTTGGGGATCTTTGGGAAAATGCATTGCAAACATCGCGGATTTTCGATCCAACAACCGATATTTTTCGATCAATGACAAAGGCAAGATCTCCGTGATCTGATCACCAAAATCAAGAAATGCCTGTTTGATCAGTTCGATCAAAACACTTTGACGCACGGCTTTATTGACATGATAGATCGGTGCAAAGTCTTCGCCACTTTTACTACCAAGAATCTTCATCCCCGTCAGTCCTTTGCGTTTGGCGTCCCATTTGCCATAGACGGCGATCTCTTCTGAGACCTCTACTTTGTCCTTCAAATAAGGCTGATTGAAAAAGGAGACATTAAAGACATCGTGGTCTTGCATCATGCGAAATTGCAACCGACTTTTTTTATAGCCAAAGCGATTGACGACTGGCGGGGAAACGACGATCCCCTTGATCGTTACTTTTTCTTGGTCTTGAATCTCCGCTAATTGCCGTTCTTGAATGTCTTCATAACGAAACGGATAATACTTCAGCAGGTCTTCGATGGTTTCGATCCCTAAACTTGCCAAGTCTTGGGCGCGTTTTTCCCCGACACCCTTTAATACCGTAAGTGGCTGATTTAGCATAGGTACCCTCCTTTTCCAAAAGTGATTTTGATTCATTGCAGGGGTTCCTGCATTCATAGAAAAAGACGGAGCCAAAAATCATCTACGATTTTTGCCCCCGCCGCCTAATTTGTTTATTCTGCTGAGAAAAGATATGGATAAACCGGCTGATCTCCTTGATGGATCTCTACTTCGATCTCAGGATGCAGTTCAACGATCGCTTCTTCGATTTTCGCTGCTTCTTTGGCTTTGCCTTCTTCACCGATAATGATGGTGACGATCTCAGTATCTTCTGTGATCATTTTTTCTAAGGTAGTCATCGAAGCAGAGAAACGATCGGGAACAGAAACAACGATTTTGCCGTCCACCATTCCTAAGAAGTCGCCTTCTGTGATTTCGATGCCATCAATTGATGTATTACGGATCGCATGGGTCACTGAGCCACTGACAACACTTGCTAAGACATCAGTCATCGCTTGCTGGTTTTCAGCTAGTGTGGATTGCTCGTGGAAGGCTAGCATCGCCGTCATCCCTTGAGAGATCGTCCGTGTTTCAACAACCGCTACTGGAATCTCGGAAACTTCCGCTGCTTGCTGCGCAGCCATAAAGATATTTTTGTTGTTCGGTAATACGATCACTTGATCAGCATTGACTTCATTGATTGCCACCAAAATGTCTTCTGTACTTGGGTTCATCGTTTGGCCACCACTGATGACATAAGAAGCGCCTAGGCTAGTAAACAATTCTTTCAAGCCTTCGCCAGCCGCGATCGCGATGATCGCAAATGGTGTCCGCGGACGTTTTACTGGTGCAGTTTTTGCTTCTTGCTGATCGTGTTCCAAGATCGTTTCATGCTGAAGACGCATGTTATCGACTTTGATTTTCACCAACGAACCGAATTTTTGACCATAATTCATAACTTCGCCGGGATGTTCCGTATGGACATGGACTTTGATGATCTCATCGTCATTGACCACTAATAAGGAATCCCCTAACTCGTTTAAGTAATTACGGAATGTTTCATAATCAAATTCACTATCTACAGTCGGACCTTCACCGATCTTCACCATGATTTCTGTACAATAACCAAAGGTGATGTCTTCTGTCGCTAAGTGCCCTTGAACGCTGCGATGATGTTCGGCATTGACCATTTCGTCCATAGCCGCTGGGGAAGGTTCGAAGATTTCATCGGCTGGGTATTCCCCAGTCAATGCATTTAAGAAGCCTTCATAGATAAACAACAATCCTTGACCGCCGCTATCTACCACGCCGACTTCTTTTAAGACGGGCAATAGATCAGGGGTTTTCGCCAATGAACGTTTTGCGCCGTGAACCACGGCTTTCATCACTTCGATACAATCATCGGTAGTTTGTGCTTTTTTCTCGCCATATTCAGCTGAGATGCGTGCCACAGTCAAGATGGTTCCTTCCACAGGTTTCATGACTGCTTTATAGGCGGTTTCTACTCCATGAGTAAAGGCTTGAGCCAATTCTGGTGCAGTGAGTGTTTCTGCGGTCGGGATAGCTTTAGAAAAACCGCGGAATAATTGAGACAAAATGACGCCGGAATTCCCACGTGCGCCCATCAATAGTCCTTTTGAAAGTGTAGCGGCAAGATCGCCGACGTTTTCTGAAGTCGCATCTGCGACAGCTTTTGCTCCACTGGTCATGGATAGATTCATGTTTGTCCCGGTGTCTCCATCTGGAACAGGAAACACATTCAATGAGTTGACAAACTCTGCATTAACTTGTAGACGAGCCGCGCCTGCCTGCACCATTTCTTGAAACTGACTTGCGCTGATATTCGTTACCTTCACTTAGATAGTCCTCCTTAAAATCATCCGCCATGAACGGATCCCTTGCCTAATCTGGCAGTACACGTACGCCTTGAACAAATACATTTACCGAGTTCGCAGATACACCTAGCATCGTTTCTAAGTTGTATTTCACTTTTTCCTGCACGTTGCGGGAAACTTCGGAAATTTTTGTTCCATAGCTAACAATCGTGTATACATCCACTGCAATGCCGTTTTCTTCTTGGCGGACAACGACACCGCGAGAATAATTTTCTTTTCGTAAAATTTCATTGATGTTATCTTTGATTTGTTTCTTGCTAGCCATACCAACAATGCCGAACACATCTGTTGCTGCGCCTCCGACCACTGTTGCAATGACTTCATTGCTGATTTCAATAATACCTGATGAGGTTTGAATTTTTACAGCCATTTTATAGCCTCCTTCAATGGGCATGACCCATCTTTCTTCTTACATATTTTATCATAGCTGTACCGCAAATAAAAGGATGAGACATATGAAAAGGGGCTTTCTGACCAAACGTCTTGCATTTCGACCTTGTTTAATTTACAATGTTTACTGGGAAAAGTCAATGTTTCTTGAAAATTACTCTTGCTTTTTTCACCTTTCTGTGATAAATTCAGATGGTATGAGCTGAAATAGCGCTCCAACATCAAGGCAAAGGAGGAAATAACCACATGGCTAAAGTTTGTTACTTTACTGGACGTAAAACTGCAAGTGGAAACAATCGTTCTCACGCAATGAATGCGACAAAACGTACTGTGAAACCTAACTTGCAAAAAGTTCGCGTTATGATTGACGGAAAACCTAAAAAAGTTTGGGTGTCAACTCGTGCTTTGAAATCTGGAAAAGTTGAGCGCGTATAATTAGACCTTTTCGGCCGTTCGTTTTGAACGGCTTTTTTTGTACCCTTTTTTCTTTGGTGCGCTTTCACTTAGGTTTTCATTAAAGAAAATAGGTCTTTGTTTTTTTAATCGATTCACCTGTGGTAAACTAAGAAAAAATTGATAAAGAACAGGTGACTTCTTGTGACGAAAATAAAAACATTTGCCAAACAACATTGGCCTTATATGCTTGCTAGTTTCTTCTTGCCGTTTCTTATCATGGCAGTGATCTATTTGACCATCGGTATCTACCCCGGCAGCAGCCGCAGTGTCTTAGCCAGTGATGCCTTTTCGCAATTCTCAAACTTTCATGCCAGCTTTCGCAATATGCTCTTAGGCAAGCAAAGTATCTTTTATACATGGAACGCCTCTTTAGGCTTAAATTATCTGGCATTGATCTCCTATTATTTAGGGGGAATCTTCACTCCCCTCGTCTTATTTTTCCCAAATCAGCTAATGCCAGATGCGCTGTACTTTTTAACCTTGATCAAAATCGGCAGTGCGGGCTTGGCGTTTTGGTTCTATGCCAGCCAAACCTTTAAGATCCAACGTTGGCAGCATGTGACCTTAGCAGTCTGTTATGCCTTGATGTCCTTCATCACCGCCCATTCGGAACTGATCATGTGGCTTGATGCCATGATCTATCTACCGCTAGTGATTTTAGGTATTGACCGGTTAGTGAAAAAGAAAAAAACAGTCGTGTTATTTATCAGTTATCTGCTGTTATTTTTATCCAGTTTTTACATGGGCTTTATGATCGGTCTCTTTTCCGTGATGTATTTCTTGGTTCAATTGGGTCGCAACTGGAAGCAAGCTCGCGGGGCGATCATTCCTTACGGCATCACCTCTTTGTTAGCTGGCGGCGCCTCAATGGTGATCATCTTACCTGCCTTATTAGATTTGCGGTCGAACGGGGAAGAATTGACGACGATTTCTTCCTTTAAAACCGAAGCCACCGATGTCTTTGATCTCGTGATGAAAAACATGATCGGTGTTTACGATACGACAAAATACGGCTCCATTCCCTTCATCTATATCGGCTTATTGCCGTTGCTGTTGTGTATTTTATATTTTGTTTCGAAGAAAATCCGCTTGAAAGATAAATTCTTATACGCTGGCATGTTTGCTGTTTTGATCGCCAGTTTTTATATCGTGCCGATGAATCTTTTTTGGCATGGGATGCATGCCCCAAATATGTTCCTTTTCCGCTATGCCTATTTGTTCTCCTTCTTAGTGATCATGCTGGCGGGATACGGATGGGAGCAACTTCAGCAAAAAGATCGCGGATTGTTTCTCATTATTGGTCTTTCTACGATCGTGGTATTTGCCCTCTCCTACGCATTGAAAGGAGCCGGAACCTATGAATATGTTTCCGCTACTTCCTTTGCGCTAACGATCGTATTCTTTGTTCTTTACTTGTTATGTATTGGGTTCGGGCAATTAGGTCTTTTAACACAAAAACGAGTGACGATCTTGATGCTGATCTTCGTCTGCGGAGAAATGGCCGTCAATACGAGCGGCATGGTTCGCGGAATTTTGAATGATTGGAACTATGCTTCTCGTAGTTTGTATACAGAACCTTATCCGGACATCAAAAAACTAGTCACTCAAGCCAACGAAGACAATGATACCTTTTTCCGATTAGAAAACCTTGATCCTGTTTCTTCCAACGACAGTATCAATTATGGCTACAGCGGGGTCAGCATGTTTTCTTCAATTCGTAACCGCAATTCCTCAAGCTACCTGGATAAGCTGGGCTTTCGGTCTCGCGGCACCAATTTAAATATCCGCTATCCGAATAATACCTTGCTGATGGATGCTTTTACAGGAATCAAATACAATATCTCCAAGCCAAATCTCACCAAATACGGCTTTCAACGAGTCGGAGAATCTGGTGAATACAAGCTCTATGAAAATCAAAATGCGTTACCTCTAGGTTTCTTGGCTGAACCGACCATCGAATCGATTGAACAGCCGCAAAACGACAACTTGACGAGCCAGAAAAATCTTTTCAATGGCTTGGCCGATTTAAATTTAGAGTATTTTGCCTTTCAGCCGATCACGGTGATCCATAGTAAAAATACAGATATCACCAATGACGGCATGTATATGAAATTTACCGAACAAGAAAGCAATGTCGCAAAAGAAGTGACTTGGCAAGTGGAGGTTCCAGCGAACTCGCAAGCATACTTGAGTCTCTTCCCTGCCAACTTTGGGGAATTGGAAAGCTCATCTGCCACCGTGACAGTCAACGGTCAGCAGCGAGAAACGCAAATCAGTATCAACGGTCAATACTACGACTTAGGACATTATGAGACCGATACGACGGTTCAATTCACCGTCAGCTTCTACGGAACGCCTGAAATCTCCTTCCAAAACCCGCAAGTCGTGACCTTGGATACCAACGCCTACCAACAAGCAATTGATGCGATCCAAGAACGAGGGGTCGCTATGACTGTCGGCAAACGCAGTGCCAAAGCCGACATCACGACTGAAAAAGAGCAGCAGCTTGTAACAACCATCCCTTATGACAAGGGCTGGACTGCTACGCTTGACGGCAAAGAAGTCCCAATCACGGCCTTTCAAGATGGCTTTATCAGTGTGACGATCCCAAGTGGCACCCATCACTTGGAACTGTCCTTCTTACCGCAAGGCTTTGTTATCGGTGTTTGCTTGTTCTTTGGCTGCATCGCATTGTTTATCTTGTTTGCTTGGTTTTACCAGAAACAAGTAGCCAAAAAGCAAGTCTTGGACAACCAACGCCAACTCATGGATCAACCACCAGAAACCTAATCGAAAAAGAACCAACTCGTCTTTTTGAGGCGATCTCCTTAAGTTAGAGCAAAAGCTGACTTATGGGTGTCGCTCAATGATCGGTGAGTTTGGTTCTTTTTTGTGCTCAGGTTCCGCAGTTGTTCGCTCTAGTGGTCTTAGCATCCATTACCCGCTAGATCCCCTTCGATTCGGGGAGCAATGCCTAGCCCGTTAGCCCTTAGAGCGTTTAGCGAAACATAAGATAACTGTTGGGTTCTTCCGCATTTTTCTTGATGGAGTGCAACGATCGCTCCCATAATTTAACCATTTTGGTTTGTTTTAAGACGCGAAAGATCGAAAGCCCTTGATCGATTTTCAACAGTCCTTTTTCTTGATCGCCATAAATATACCAGTACCATCCTTGATAGCAAAGAAGATGCGTACTGTTTAGCATGTCTCCGCGATCTGCCAATAATTCCTCTGCAATGGTCAACACCTCTTTTGCCCACTCCAGGCGGCGAAAATTGACAAACGTCGTAAAACAACTAAAAATCAAATCCATTTGAATTTCTCGCATCAAGGACAAACCTTGTTCTTTTTTTGTGCGAGAGATAGCGATCTGCAGTAAGTGATAGGAGGTTTCGACAGGAAACAAGAATTGAAAATAACGAAACAGCAAAATCTCATAAACGCCCCAGTTGTCTACTTTCGTAAGGTAGGAAATGACGGGGCGGGTTTTGGTGCGTAGCTTTTCCATATAGTCGCCAGAAGAGTGATCGGGTTTAGGACCTGAGAGATTGATTTCATGTATCTCCTTTGTGATCTCAAGGTACAGAAAAACAAAAGAATGCTGTTTGGAAGCGGCGATCAGTTCGCTACGCATTTCCTCCAGCCCTTCTTTGCTTCTCTGGGCGTGGGCGTTACTCAAATAAGCTTCTTTGTTGATCCCTAAAATTCGATCCAGTAAATCCATAAATTCGCTCGTCATATAGCTGGGAAAGCTCATCAGGTTGTCGTGACCTTTTACGCCCTTTTGTTGCGCACGCAAATAATAAAACTCCTCCACTGTGACATGGATATTTTCTAATAAGCGTTCCAATCGATGAATACTGATACTTGAAGCACCTTGCTCAAATTTACTGATAAACGAGCGACTGTTTTGTTCATCCGCCACTTGAGCGATCGTATAGCCGCGCTCTTTGCGCAATTGTCGGTACAGTTTTCCTTCTTCCATAACCATCCTCCTCACAACGATTGGTCTACAAACACCAAACCAATCCCACTTCACGAATGAAGCTCCGCAATTAAATTTTCCTGTTCTAGATTCAAATTTAGATTCAAACCTATAAAATGTTGAGGAACAAAATCTGCGGCACCTTATTTACATGCCACTCTTTTAGCTGTTAACCACTCGTGACAGTAACCTCTGGTACGCTCCTGGTACATTTAAATTCCACTATAGTGGATTATTTTCTCTTCTTAGTATAAAGCATCCTATACTGATTTTACAACGTAGAACGTGAAAGGATGATTTCGATGAAAGAATATCAACAAAACAACGGCTATCGTGCCTTAGTCAACGCCGCCTTACTCAGCGGCATCGGCATGAGTTTATTTAATATCGTCTTTGTAGTTTATGCCAGTACATTACCCTTTAATGCCCTTGCTGTTTCCTTAGCCTCCATGGCACTGTTAGTCCCTGATCTCTTAAGGATCCTGACCGGCTATCTAGCCGATCGTACCAAAAACAAAGTGCAATGGATGATCAGCAGTCGACTATTACAAGGAGTCCTTTTTGTGGCACTCGCTTTTTTGATCCAACTGCCGCCTAGTTTATGGTCTTTCTTCCTTTTGCTAGGCATCAACATTGTATCTGATTGTTTGGGCGCTTATTGTTCTGGGTTACAGCTGCCCTATGTTCGCCGTCTTGTGCCTGCTGATTCCTTAGACAGTGCCATGGGCTTTCAAATGGCGTGTCAAACCACCGTTCAAATCGTCTTTCAAGGCATCGGTGCTTGGGGGATCATTTTACTGAATAATAACTTTGCGGCTTTTGGTTTGATCAATGCCGTGACGTTTTTCTTAGCCGCGATCGTGATCTTCCTGAACCGCTCGCTCTTCTATGCGGTGCCAGGGAAAATCAATCAAGCAGCAACACCACTCTTTCAGAATTTCTCGGATACTTTTAAATTATTGACTGGTACGGCTTTTCTTAAAAAGATGATCCTCTTTGCCTTACTGATCAATACCTTAGCTGCTAGTACGAGCGGTCTACTAAATCTCCAGCTGTTGGATGACCTTGCGCTTTGGTTTGCCACTTATGGCAACACCGTTGCGATGGCAGGCATCGCTACTTCGATCGGTATGGTCGCTGGCGCCTTGTTTGCTGCCGACTGGTTCAAGAATACCGGTTTGGTTCGCTTGATTGCGTATACCTCTTTCGTTTTATGTCTGTTGACCTTGAATTTTCTCTTCCTGCATAACCGTTGGCTCATGATTGTGCTGCTCTTTGCTGAAGGCTATCTGATTGGAAAAATCAATCCCCGCTTTTCGGCACATCTGATTCGTGAGATCGATGAAGAACATCTCGCCATCAGCAGCGGGATCTTTTCCACCATTGTGATGCTAGGGGGACCCGTCGGTCAAATGGTCTTTTTAGGCATCGGCAATCGCTATCACGTTGCTTGGAGCTGGCTGCTTTACTTGCTTTTTGCATTTTTAGTAGCGATCGCTGCCTTAGTCGCTGCCAGTACCTTAGAAAAAACACCCACCACTGCTGCGCCTAAAAACGCTGCGGAAAGGACTGAAGATTGGCAAGAAACAGCCCCTGTTTTGCCTGAGAAAAAAGGCTCTATAATTTATGGGACTGATGAATCAGAATTGATTCTTCAGTCCCATTTTCATTTTAGGTATTAAAAAACATATCGTTCTCTAGTATG
>NZ_JBIVBP010000007.1:0-153482 GCF_044746145.1 Enterococcus sp. NPDC086594 | reverse complement strand
TCATACTAGAGAACGATATGTTTTTTAATACCTAAAATGAAAATGGGACTGAAGAATCAATTCTGATTCATCAGTCCCATAAATTATAGAGCCACAAAAAAAGGACTCGCAGGAGTCCTTTTTTGTTTCTTCTGCCTTATGGCGTATGTAGGGGAAGGATCATGGTTCGTAACGATAAAAATCATGATCGTGATAATAATGGCGGTTACGTTTGCGCTCTGCTTGGCGGAATTTCTTTTCATCCCATAGCATGAACCAAAGCATCATTAGAGGACAAAAAATCAGAACAGCACTTAGAACGCCAAAATAGCCAATAACAATACCCATCAATAAAACCCATAACATAAAACCAAATCGACGAACTGCTTTCATCTCATTCACTCCTTAAATAATGCGAACTTATGTTTGTATACTTATTATACGAATCTTTGTTCGGTTTGTAAAGAGGAAAGAAAAAAAATCTTCGTAAAAACGAAGATTTCCTAGTCAGCTCGTTGAGCATCAAAGCAGATGTCGATACAACCCAACAACCAATCCTAAAATCGTTACGTCAGGCAAAATGATTGGTTCTAAGTAATCATTTTCCGGTTGTAAACGAATGTAATTCTTTTCTTTATAGAATCGTTTGCAAGTAGCTTCATCTTCATCTGTCATAGCGATCACAATATCACCATTTTGCGCACTTTGTTGTTTGCGAACGATCACTTGATCGCCGTCAAGGATGCCAGCATTGATCATACTTTCTCCTCGGATCGTCAACATAAACAAACTACCGGTACTATTTGCTAAATCTGGCGGAATCGGAAAGAAATCGGATGCATCTTCCACTGCTAAAATCGGTTCTCCCGCAGTTACGACACCAAGCATCGGAATGGATGCTGGCTGAACATCGATTTTTTCAAGACCGGAAGCAGTTAATTCAATGGCTCTGGGTTTTGTAGGATCTCGTAAGATTAACCCCTTTTTTTCAAGTCGGGACAAATGGCCATGAACAGTTGAGGTAGAAGATAACTGAACGGCTTCGCCAATTTCGCGAACAGTCGGCGGATAGCCTTTTTCAGTGACACGGGTATGAATGAACTTAAGAATTTCGATTTGTCGATTTTCTGTTCGTTTTGCCAAAACTGACACCTTCTTTCATTTGATAACATTAGTGTACCATAGGTATATCGAATATTCAAACAAATGTTCGCTTTTTACACTATTGTTTTTATTCGCTAGTTTGTAGTAAAATCAAGAGGGAAAAGGAGGAACGAATATGCTATCTCAAGAAAAATTAGCTCGAATCAATGAACTTGCCAACAAGAAAAAAACAGAGGGATTGACTGAGGCAGAAACGAACGAACAAAAAGTTCTACGTGACGAGTATTTAACCGCCTTTCGTGGAGGAATGCGTCACCATATCGAAGGAATGAAGATCGTTGATCCTGAAGGTGCTGATGTGACACCAGAGAAATTAAAAGAGATTCAAAAGAAAAAAGGTCTCCACGGCAGATAATTGTGAATTCCTTTTCATTGCTATTGAAATAAGCATCTGAATCACGTATAATAAAAGATGTAATAAAGGTAAAAAAAACCTAAATTAGGAGGAACTACCATTGTTTGATAAAATCGATCAATTAGGAGTGAACACCCTTCGTACATTAAGTATCGAAGCCGTACAAAAAGCCAATTCAGGACATCCGGGATTACCGATGGGGGCAGCACCCATGGCCTATGCCTTGTGGACCAAACACTTGAAAGTCAATCCAACGACTTCTCGCAACTGGGTGGATCGTGACCGCTTTGTTTTGTCTGCTGGACATGGTTCGGCTCTATTGTACAGCTTGTTGCATGTGTCTGGTTACGATGTGACCATTGAGGATCTAAAAAACTTCCGTCAATGGGATAGCCGCACGCCAGGACATCCAGAAGTCGATCACACAGACGGCGTGGAAGCAACCACTGGACCTTTAGGACAAGGGATCGCCATGGCAGTCGGTATGGCAATGGCTGAAGCCCACTTGGCTGCAACCTACAATCGCGACAAGTATCAAGTCATCGATCACTATACCTATGCCTTATGTGGCGATGGGGATTTGATGGAAGGTGTTTCGCAAGAAGCTGCATCCATGGCGGGTCACATGAAATTAGATAAACTGATCGTCTTGTACGATTCAAACGACATTTCCCTAGATGGTCCGACCTCAAAAGCCTTTACAGAAAATGTCGGTGCGCGTTTTGAGGCGTATGGCTGGCAACACATTCTCGTTGAAGACGGCAATGATTTAGAAGCGATCTCGAAAGCGATCGACGAAGCAAAAGCTGAAAGCGACAAACCAACCTTGATCGAAATCAAGACTGTGATCGGATACGGTGCGCCAAATCAAGGCACCTCTGCCGTTCATGGTGCGCCGATCGGTGCCGAAGGCATTTCAGCAGCCAAAGCGATTTATGGCTGGGAATACCCAGAATTTACCGTACCTGACGAAGTTGCCGCGCGCTTCAAAGAAACCATGATCGATGAAGGACAAAAAGCTGAAGCAGCTTGGAACGAAACTTTCCATGCCTATGAAGCAGCCTACCCAGAACTTGCGGCGCAATTCAAACAAGCCTTTGCGGGTGAATTGCCAGCAGATTGGGCTGCAGCATTACCAAGCTACGAAGTTGGCAGCTCACAAGCTAGCCGGGTATCCAGCAAAGAGATGATCCAAGCCTTATCCAAAGCCGTCCCTAGTCTCTGGGGCGGATCGGCTGACCTTTCTGGTTCCAACAACACGATGGTGGCAGCAGAAAAAGACTTTGAACCTGGCCAATACGAAGGCCGCAACATTTGGTTTGGTGTCCGAGAATTTGCGATGGCGGCAGCCATGAACGGCATCCAATTGCATGGCGGTACCCGAATCTATGGCGGGACCTTCTTCGTCTTCGTTGATTACTTGCGTCCAGCGGTGCGCTTGTCTGCGATCCAGCATGCACCTGTGATCTATGTCTTGACACATGACTCCGTGGCGGTTGGGGAAGATGGACCGACCCACGAGCCAATCGAGCAATTAGCTAGCGTCCGTTGCATGCCAAATGTCCAAGTGATTCGTCCAGCAGATGGCAATGAAACCCGTGCTGCCTGGAAATTGGCCATGACAACAACGGATAAACCAACGGTCTTAGTCTTAAGCCGACAAAATCTACCAGTGATCGAAGGCACGCAAACCGGTGCGGATGAAAATGTCGCAAAAGGTGGTTACGTGATTTCAAAACAAGCTGGTGAAACACCAGCGGGTATTTTGATCGCCACAGGTTCTGAAGTGAATCTTGCGGTCCAAGCACAAGCTAAATTGGCAGAAGAAGGCATCGATGTATCGGTGGTCTCCTTACCAAGCTTTGATTTGTTTGAAGCACAAAGTTCAGAATACAAAGAAAGCGTCTTGCCAAAAGCAGTGAAGAAACGGGTAGCGATCGAAGCGGCTTCCCCATTTGGTTGGGAACGTTACACCGGTTGCCATGGAAAAGTGATCGCGATCGATCACTTCGGTGCATCAGCACCTGGCGACAAAGTATTAGCAGAATTCGGCTTTAGTGTTGAAAATGTTGTGAATACTTTTAAATCAATCGATTAATTGATCGACAATCAATCAAAGCTAGCACGTTCGAGAATCTTTTCGATTTTCGAGCGTGTTTTTTTCGAGTACTGCTCACTCTGAAAGTGCCAGAGTGACTTATTTAAGGTAGTAGTGGCTAAGATTTCTGAAAAATGGTTTCACCACAAGATATAGACTCTTTTAAATAGTAAGAGAGAAGCAATACAATCCCATTCTAATAGTTTTTTTAAAAACTTCTCAGTAATTAACAGACTGAGAGGGATGTCCAGAAAGTTTTTTAAAAGTCTTTTGTCGGGTCAAAAGTGAACATTGTTTGCACTGCTAGGCATTTTTCCGTATAATAGCTGTATTGATTTATTTGAAAAAACGTACAGTTACTGGAGGAAAAAGATGGGAAGTTATCAAACAAGAAGTGAAAGACATCATCAACCAAAGAAGACGATGAAAAGACCTAGTAAAAAGGCGGTGGTCTCTTTGATGGGTGCAGGAATGATGTTAGCACCAATGACGGTCACTTTCGTTCCTCAACAGGTACAAGCTGCTGAGAATCAATATGCGACGCAGGACATCTCAGGGTTCATCGAACAAATTGGCTGGTCAGCACAAGATGTTGCTGCCAACAATGATCTATATGCTTCTGTGATGATCGCTCAAGCGATTTTGGAAAGCGGCTATGGTTCTTCCGCATTATCCAATGCCCCCTATTACAATTTATTTGGGGTCAAAGGCAGTTACAACGGACAAAGTGTGTATATGCCTACCCAAGAGTATTTGAATGGTCAGTGGGTAGAGATGAATGAACCGTTTCGTCAATATAACTCTTATTGGGAATCGTTTCAGGATCATGCGAACGTCTTGCGAAGTACAAGTTTCGCGACAGGGACTGCTCATTATAGTGGTGTCTGGAAAAGCCAAACAACCTCATTTTATGATGCAACGAATTACTTGACGGGACGTTATGCTACCGATCCAGGTTACGCACAAAAACTGAACTGGTTGATCGAAACCTATCAGCTTACACGGTTCGATACAGGAACGACACAAAATACAGCCTGGACAAACACAACTAGCACAACGACCAGCGAAACAACGACGACCACGTCTTCAGGTAGTACATCTTCAGCACAGAGCTATCAAGTTGCTTCTGGGGATACGCTTTGGGATATCGCCAACCGATTTGGCACAACCGTTGATGCGTTGATGGCATCGAATGGATTATCCAGTGAGATCATCGTTATCGGACAAGAGTTGATCGTATAAGTAAGTTAAAAACCTTAAGATGGATTGCTACAATTGCAGCCAATCTTAAGGTTTTTTTGACGTGGCAATCAAACTCTGGTCAGTGGAAATCGAACAAAGTATAAAACTATATGAAAAAAAATTTGAAATTGCTTACTTTTTATTCGCAACTCCGAGGTATTTTAGGTAGAATGGAAGAATAAGAACGGGAGGGATTTTCAATGACAAAAATCTATCAATCGGTCAATGAATTAGTTGGTCATACGCCAATCGTCAAATTAAATCATATCGTAGAAGAAGGTTCTGCTGATGTGTATGTGAAATTAGAGTTTTTCAATCCTGGGGGGAGCGTAAAGGACAGAATTGCTTTAGCCATGATTGAAAAAGCCGAAAAAAGCGGCTTATTGAAAGCCGGCGATACGATTATCGAGCCAACCTCAGGAAATACGGGGATCGGTTTAGCCATGATCGGTACGGCAAAAGGCTATCGGGTTGTGTTGGTTATGCCAGAAACGATGAGTATCGAAAGACGGAAAATCGTACAAGCTTATGGTGCAGAGTTGATTTTGACGCCTGGGTCTGAAGGGATCACAGGATCCATTAACAAAGCAAAAGAATTAGCGGAGCAAGACGGCTACTATATGCCATTACAATTTGAAAATCCAGCTAACCCAGAAATTCATGAAAAAACGACAGGAAAAGAAATTGAGGATGCATTTGAATCAAAAGGTTTAGATGCTTTTGTCGCTGGAATCGGCACTGGTGGAACGATCACTGGAGCGGGCAAAGAACTGAAGCGCGTCTATCCCAATTTGAAAATAGTTGGTGTTGAGCCTGCTGAATCTGCGATTTTAGAAGGTGGTAAGCCAGGACCGCATAAGATTCAAGGGATCGGTACTGGATTTGTCCCTAAAGTATTAGATACCGAAATTTATGATCAAGTCATTGCAATTGCCAGTGACGATGCGATGAAAACTGCACGGCAAGTTGGGATGAAAGAAGGGATTTTAGTTGGAATCTCTTCAGGAGCTGCGATCCAAGCTGCTTTACAGGTAGCAAAAGAACTAGGCAAAGGCAAAAAAGTTTTAGCAATCGTGCCCGACAATGGCGAACGTTATTTGTCTACAGCACTGTATCAGTTTGAAGACTAACAATCGAGAGAAAGCAGGCATTGAAATGTCTGCTTTTCTTTCTCGAAAAAAGGGGACGGAAGCGGGCTGAAAAAAGCGTTTTGCCTTTGAAAAAATAAGGAAAGCTGTTTGAATTTTTAGGTTTTACATAGTATGATAGGTGAGATAAGAGAAATGGAGGAACTCCTGTGAGTACGATCTACGATGAAGCGATCAAACGATTAAAACATGAAAATATTCGTATTACACCGCAGCGAGTAGCGATATTAGAGTTTTTAGCCAGTCACGATGCCCATCCGACCGCTGAAGAGATTTATCGAGCGATTGAAGTTCATTTTCCTGGTATTAGTGTCGCAACGGTATACAATAACTTACGTTTGTTCACAGAAATTGGCTTTGTAAAAGAAATGAATTATGGAGATGCCTCCAGTCGTTTTGATTTTACAACGGAGCCTCATTATCATGCTATCTGCCAAAAGTGTGGAAAGATCGCTGATTTTTACTATCCAGGATTGGAAGATGTCGAAATGGCGGCTTCGAAATTAACTGGGTATCAAATAAATAACCATCGACTAGAAGTTTATGGTCTATGTCCCGAATGCCAAGTGAAAGAGGAGGAAACAAAATGAAGATAATTTCTACAGATCAAGCACCACAAGCAATCGGTCCTTATGTTCAAGCAAAAATCGCAAACGGCTTTTTGTTTGCTTCTGGTCAAGTGCCATTAGATCCTGTTTCGGGGGAAGTTGTCGGTACGACGATTGAAGTACAGACTCAGCAAGTATTGAAAAATATCAACGCGATTCTTGAAGCGGCGGAACTTACGCCAGATGACATCGTTAAGACGACATGTTTTTTAAAAAATATGAATGATTTCGTTCCTTTCAATAATACCTATAGCACATTGTTCAATGAAGAGTTACCTGCACGTTCTGCTGTAGAAGTTGCCCGCTTGCCAAAAGATGTTTTGGTTGAAGTTGAGATCATCGCAGCAGTCAAAGAAAAAGCGTAACCAAGAATGAATCGTGGGACGTCCGCCTTTGCGTCGTCCCCTTTTTATTGGATCGATCCTGGACCAAAGGATCATAGAGTTTCAGGTGAATCAAGGAGAAGAGGATACAGTATGGTTTCGTTAAAGGACTATTTAGCAAAAGGGCAAACAACGATATCAAATTTGCTTTTAGAAAATTACCATCATCTTGGATTGACAAATGACGAATTTTTGTTATGGCTGCAGTTGTATCGCAGTCATGAGCAAGGAAATGATTTCCCTGATTTACGTGAGATTGCCTCTGTGATGGGGAGTGATCAAAAAGAAATTTATCATTGGTTAAATCAATTACTTAAAAAAGATGTACTGCGAATGGAATCAAAAAAAGATGCTGCCGGAAAAATGGTTGATTATTATGATTTCACAGGAATCTATGACCGTTTAGAATTTCTCTTGACACAGCAATCGAAAAATGAGGCAGTAGAATCAAATGAAGAAAAAATCCGTGGGTTATATCGCTTGTTTGAAGGCGAGTTTGGTCGGCCATTGTCAGCAATCGAATACCAACGGATCGGGCAGTGGTTGGATGAGGACCATTACGAACCGGAACTGATTCAGTTTGCTTTGCGAGAAGCGGTTTTGAATCAGGCTTATAGCTTAAATTACATCGATCGTATCTTACTTTCTTGGGAACGTAAGAATATCACGTCGAAAGCGCAAGTTGAGGAAGAACAAAAAAGAAGAAAAAAACAATTTCTTCAAAATGAGAATATTTCACAGGAAGAAGGGCCAATGCCCAAAATCCCTATGCATAATTGGTTAGAAGGAGAGTAACAGACAAGGAGTTCAAATAGTCCTATGATCAGCAAAGAAAAAACAATGATCGCCATCGAAACAATGTACGAGATGTTTCCCGAAGCGCATGGTGAATTGGTATCCAAAAATGCGTTTGAATTATTGATCGCAGTCATTTTAAGTGCGCAAGCAACAGATGTCTCGGTAAATAAAGTCACCCCGGCACTTTTTGAGGCTTATCCTACACCGCAAGCTTTGAGCGAAGCACCTTTAGAAGATGTGATTGCAAAAATCAAGTCGATCGGTCTGTATCGAAACAAGGCAAAAAATATCAAAGCTTGTGCTTCGGAACTATTGCTACGTTTTGGTGGTGAAGTGCCGAAAACAAGAGAAGATTTGGTTTCTTTGCCAGGTGTCGGCAGAAAAACTGCGAATGTGGTACTTGGTGATGCCTATGGGATACCGGCAATCGCTGTCGATACCCACGTCGAACGGGTGTCAAAAAGATTGCGCATTTGTAAATTAGATGCCAATGTACTAGAAGTTGAACAAACGTTGATGAAAAAGATTCCCGAACCATTATGGGTCAAAACCCACCATACGATGATTTTCTTTGGCCGTTATCATTGTACCGCGAGGGCGCCAAAGTGTGAGATTTGCCCGTTGTTGGCGATGTGCCAAGAAGGAAAGCTTCGCATGAAGGGGAAGAAAACCATTTAATGGTGAACATAGACCAAAAGTATCTAGGATCAAGACGCTAAGCGAAATCGCTTAGCGTTTTTTTTTGCACAAATTGATAAAAAACAGGTAATTAACGTAATACCCTTTATTAAAGCCCTTTCAAGTAACTGGAAAAACATAAGCTTACTGAATTTTTTTGATTACACCACTCAAAATCAGGTGTTTTTTCACAAATAGATCGTGTGAGGGGTGATGCTCGATGCGAAATGAACCTTCCAATACGCCTTTTTTTTGAAACTATTTGTAAGCTTAGTATGATGGGCTTCTTTCGCAAAATTTTTACCCTTTCTTTTTATAAAAATGCTTATTTTTGGTCAATAAAAAGGAATATTAATAAGAAAATTCACCCATTGGTGAAAAATAATATTTCAAATCTGTGAAAATCATCAGTATAGTGAACTTTGTCAAAAGTTATAAGTCTTTCTCTGCTATTTTACGAATGACAGAAAAAGCGTTGCACATCTCAAATGATTCTGAAACGATCTCAAAATCATTTTTGTTAACGGGTCTTAGGCAAACGCTGTTTTGAAAAGATCACTTATAAGACGTGGCAAGTATAGAGGAGGAGGGAGAATGAAAGGAGAAAAGGTATGGAAATTAGTTCGTATGGTTCTGTTTTGCACTCTTTTTTATGGGATAACTATTTCTACGGCAGCGGTGAATGCTCAGGAAGTGCAGTCGGTTGAAACAGAAAGCTCTGTGCTCTTTACCGGTGTTTATGAGCCTATTGGGCAACCCGAACCAGCACCGCCAGCAGGCCCTACAGAGAATATATCGCCACCAAACAAGGTAGCAAAACCAGGTGGTATTTTACCAAAGACCAACGAGACAAGAACTTACGGCGTAATCTTTCTTGGATTACTGCTTGTACTGGTTGTATTGTATGTGCAATATACCAAACATCGATCAAAATTTGTGATGGTTAAAAAGAAAAGACAAATAATTTGAAAGCAGGGATGAATTTGAAATTCGTACGATTTGCATCGGCAGCTGTTTTAGCTGCAACTTTATTTACTATTAGCGCGGAAGCCTTCGCTACTGAGAGTGTAACAAACCATGATACAGAAGGGAAAGTTCTCTTTGTACCAAACGATAGCGAAGCGACAGTAGTTCAACCACCAAATCCTGGTCCTAATGGTCCAGATGTAGAGATCAATCCAGTCGGCCCGGAAGGACAAACGGGACCATTGACCATTGCTTACGCACCTACGCTTAATTTCGGTGAGCAAGTGATTTCTAATACCGATCAAGAATATAAGCTAGTGGCTGAATTACACAAGCTAAAAGACGCGGAAGATAGTGAAGAAAGAGTTCCTTATGTTTCATTTGCCCAAGTCCAAGATACGCGTGGGACAAATGCTGGTTGGGATTTAAAAGTTTCCTTAAGTGCTTTTGAATCAGGAACACAGAATAATGAACTGACTGGAGCAAGAATTCGTTTTAATTCGCCAAAATTGGAATATAACGGAAGCAACCAAGAAAATGAGCCACAAATTCATGCGGATGGATTGATTTTAGATGCTACAAATAGTGAACGTTCGGTTCTGACCGCTGCTCAAACAAAAGGTGCTGGCGTATCGTCAGTCGTTTGGGGCGATCAGGAAGAAATCAATCGACAAGTAGAAGCAGGTGCAGAGGTTGTTGAAAATGCTGGAATTGAGTTACTTGTTCCTGGATCAACAGCAAAAGACGCTGCTCTTTATGAAGCAACTCTTACTTGGACTTTGGCTGCAACAGCTGGACCGGACGGAGAAACGGTTCAGTAACTTGGTTTTGTACTGAATAAAAAAAGAAAGAAGGAACTAGAAATGAAAAAGATTCGTTTAGCTACGGTCGCTGTATTATCCACCACTTTACTAGCAGGAGGCGTTCAAGCCTTTGCCCAATCTTCATTAGAAACGACTACCGATAACGTTGTAGGGTTTACCTCAGACGGAAGCGATCTAACAGTGGTACAACCGCCAGTCGTGCACCCAGAAGTAGAAACAATCGAACCAACACCGCCAGGACAAACGGGCCCATTTACCATTGCTTATGCACCACAAACATTCGATTTTGGTCAGAATGCTATTTCTACCAGTGATCGTTGGTATTCAATCGTTGCTGACGAGCGTAATTTGGCTGATCAATCAGGGACGACACCGTACGTATCGTTTGCCCAAGTGCAAGATACCCGAGGAACGCATGCTGGTTGGACATTAAATGTTAGTCTAACTGATTTTACTTCTGAATCAGGAGATGTCTTGACTGGGGCAAAAATCAAGTTGGCAAACCCTGAAATCGTGTTCAACAAAGGCGAGGGTGATCGAGACTTACAGCCAAGTGCCGTTATCAATAATGAAGAACAAAATGCGTTGATCCTAGATGTCAACGATCAAGACATTCCTGTCATGCGTGCTTCGGTCGGTCAAGGCGCGGGCGCTTCATCGATTTACTGGGGAGATCAGGAAAAATTGACGGAACAAAATCTTAATAAACAAGAAGGCGAAATGATCAGAAATGATGATATTCAACTATTTGTACCAGGCTCTACCACGCAGCTAGCAACTAACTATACTGCTGAAATGACATGGACGCTAACTGCTTCTGTTGATAGTGGCGGCGAAACAGTAAATCCGTAAGAAGGATCATAGCTTGCAACAAGAAACAACTGGCAGGAATAGTAAATTATTCCTGCCTTTTTTGGAAGGAGAACCACTTTTGACTGAACAACGTATGAGAATGAAATGGATAAAAACGGTTACCTGTGCGGTCATCCTACTATCATTCTTTTTTTCACCAAGAATGAGCTATGCTCAGACAGAATCAGAATTAAACTTTTATGTGACGCCTATCTTACCGGAAAGTCAGCTGGAAGGAGGGGCGTTGGGGTATTTCGATTTAAATCTTGGGGCAGGAGAACGTGATGAATTGGCTTTAGAGATCGAAAATGGTTCTGATCAAGCGATCGAAATAGAAATTTCTGCCCATACGGCATTTACGAATGTGAATGGTGTTGTGGAATATGGCAGGGATGCAGAATCCCCTGATCCGACTTTACCTGCATCAATTGATGAACTGGTAGAGGTGCCTGAAACCGTATTGTTCGATCCATTAGAAAAACGAATCATTTCTTTACCGATTACGATGCCAGAAGAGGAATTCAAAGGGGTTTTGGCAGGTGGCATTCGAATCAAAGAGGTTATTTCGGAAGAGGAGCAAACACAATCTGCTGAAGAAGGATTAGGCATTCGGAACGCATTTTCCTATGTCATTGGTGTGGTAGTAAGCAACAATCGGTCCGCAACGGATCCGGGATTGGAACTGCTTGATGTTTTTGCCGATCAAGTAAACTACCGAAACGTATTTAGTGCTGTTATCCAAAATTATACAGCAACATTTGTCAATCAATTGGAAGTAACAGCTGAAATTCGTTCTGTTGATGGTGAGACGATCTTATATGAAACAAGTCAATCATCTATGCAAATGGCTCCTAATTCACATATGCATTTCCCAATTCCCTTGGATGGCGATCGTTTTCGTAATGTGGAGTATGTATTGAATCTTACTGCGCGGTCAGGAGAGGAAGAGTGGTCTTGGGAACAGATATTTAGCGTAGAGGCAGAAGATGCTCGCCGCTTAAATGAACTCGATGTCACTGTAGATACGTCACTCAATTGGTGGATGATCGCCACGGCTGGTCTAATCAGCTTGCTTCTAATTATTGCGATCATCCTAATTGTTCATAAGAAAAAAAATGCAAAGGAAGGTGGGAAAAGTTGAAATGAAGAATACCCCGCACAAGGTAATAATTGCGATCATTATTGGATTACTAAGTGTGCAAACTTTTTTTCCAAGTCTGAGCAGTATCCTATTGCCGGAAATCCACGCCATCGATCACACGATTGAACCGTTGGACGAAACGCAGAATATGTCCTTGCTTGATAAAGCAACACAACCGATCCAAACAAAAGAATTTGACATCCATCAACCTTTTTTTCAGTTTCCAGTTAGTGTGATTGAAGGTGTCGTGGATCAACCGATCGACGTTTTCGTCGTATCAAGCCAACCTTTAAATGAGATTACGCTAGTTGTAGCGAAAGAAGCAGCGATCGTGGAAGAAGAATTTGCTGCAGAAGTGAAGAATAAGAAGCTGTCTGAAGAAGAACAGGAATGGACGCTTACCTTTGATGAAGAGCTAATGGAGTTCGAGATTCCTATCGTCTTTAATAAAATAGGCGATTATCGACTTTTTATAGGTGAAGCGGAACTAACGATCGAAGTACAGGCAGAAGATGACGGGGAAGAGGACTCGGATGATGATGCAGATAATGAAACGATCGAGACAGAGGTCTCACCATCAGACACGCCTCAGGAAGGGAAACGAACCACGCAACCTTCTAATGACGCGAACCTAAATGAGAATCAGCAAGACACAGAAGCTGACCAAGCAGAAGCAATTGCCCAATTGACAGAACCTGTCACACCGTTAGACGAAATCAGTCACCGGGATGTTTCCAACTGGCAAGAGTTTATGGCGGCAATCGTGAATAGAGAAGTAAATTATATCAATATCGTAAATGACTTTGAATCATCAAACAATCCTACTCAAGGAGTTTCCGGAGTGGCTGCGGGAAGTGCAACTTCCAACCCGTCGAATGGGGTAGCCTATATTTGGACCAATGCTTCTGGAATTTCGCGAACGCTTGTGATCGAAGGCAATGGGTATCAAATCGACTTTAGAGCTGTTGCTGTCGGATTTTATGATAGTACCGTCAATAGTGCAACGCCGTGGGATATCACGTACCAAAATATCGATATCGTTCATGGCAACTATTATGGCTTCATGAATTTTACGAATATGAGTATTCCGCAACAAAATCTATCCAGAATGCGTTACCACAATTTAACCAACGCGGGCAATCAGTTGATCCACTCGTTAGCGACACCTGTTATTATGTCTGGCGAAGTAATATCGCATCAAACTCCGACATATACTTCCAGATCTGGACGTGTGCAAACGATCAATGCAACCAACCAAGCGAATATGGAAGTAACACAATTGGAAATTCTTGATAACGCAACAGTTGACATGTCGACAATAAATTCCGGCAATATCTATTTATATTATGCAACGGGGCGTATGACTATTGGCAATGATGCAAAGATGTCTCTGCGTGCAGCTGGAACAGCCGGTGAGGCTTTTGGAGCAAATATTTATATTGCGAATGGACGGATCAATATCGGTAATCGATCAGAGCTTCATTTGACTGCCCGAGCCAACTCCCCCGCAATCAGTATGTATGCTAGCGGCGCCCACTTTGAAATGTCTGAGGATAGCAAAGTGGTAATCAAAGCTGACGGACGTACCACAAGCCTCAATGGATGGGGCTATAACATTATCTACATGGGTGCTGGAAGCACGATGCTTATTGGAAATAAAAGCAGTGTCGAAATTGATGCAGTGAATCAAGGGACCACCACCTCCGGAGTGATCCATGTAGCCGGT
The DNA here is from genome assembly GCF_044746145.1 of Enterococcus sp. NPDC086594. NCBI lineage: Bacteria > Bacillati > Bacillota > Bacilli > Lactobacillales > Enterococcaceae > Enterococcus > Enterococcus sp. NPDC086594. Next base: position 139,520 of record NZ_JBIVBP010000007.1, on the reverse strand, counting down.
GCCGCCACATTTATTGTTGCTAAAGAAGGAGTCTTGGATATTAAGTCGGACGGAACCAATCCCTCTCATTCCTTGATGACATTTTTGAGCTCGGCCTCAACCTTCACTTTTGCGGATGCACAACGCATCAATTTAGAGAAAACAAGGGCGGTTACCGGAAATGCAGCAAATAGTAGCCTTATTTCGATTTCCGGCAGCGGCGGGCTATTAGATGTGGATATTCAAGCTGCGAAGCAATGGCGGCATGGAAACTTGACGGAGGAACCAGACTTCAGTTGGAGTCCAATCTTCAATTTAAAAGTGAATTTTGCCTCTACCTTGTCATCGATTTCGAATGTTTCTTCCATCTCACAAGAGATCGTTGATCATTTTCGCGCGAATTTTACCACAAGAGCACAACGTATTCTATTTGAATATATTCCAGATGTCGAGGTTCATTTAGAACCATTAACGGAAGATCCGGCACTGGAAGGCTCAAGAATCATTAGGGGAAAAGCCACACCATATAGTGTGATTCGTTTTGACGGAGATCCAGCGATTCCCGCACCGCAACTGCAATCACCCTCTTTTGATGATAACAGCTTGTTTCATCTTCAAGCAGATGCCAATGGTGATTTCAGCTTGACCTTAGCCGAGGGGGATCGGTTTACAAAACATAATACGGTGACGGCTTACGCTTTCTTAAATGGAAAATTTGATACAGCTGAAACAGTTGTTCAAGAGATTGTCACAATGAATCCACGAGATCCGATCGCGCCAGATATTGAAGTGAATCCAGAAAATAAACCGGATATACCAGAACATTTAGGGTTTATCAGTATCGATTTCATCTCCCAGTATAGCTTTGGAGATGTATCAATAAGTGCAGATACCAAACAGTACAAGGCATTGCCACAACGTCTTAGCAGTGCTGATGGCTCAGTAACTGAGGAACGGCCAAATTACGTGCAGATTTCTGACCGGCGCGCTCAATTTACCGGCTGGGAATTAAACGCGACATTATCCGCTGCAGGATTTCGTAATGATCGAGGAGAAGAACTTCGGGGTGCACGAATTATTTTAGAAAATGCAGTTATGCTGACGAATGCCGCCAATTCAGCAATTCCTCCCACTTATAGTGAATCAATGATCCTTGATCCTGGGGTACCCGCTTTGATCGCTGAAGCGGATGCAAATGAAGGAAGCGGTACCTGGATTCAGCGCTACGGGGATATGGGGACGATGGGGGATAGTGTCAAACTTGAAGTACCCATTGGATCAAATCCGCGTAACATGACCTATCAAGCAACGATTGAATGGGAGTTAAGTTTTGTCCCATCTACCGAATGATCGATGCTCAATCTTATCAAATGGAAGCTGTTGACGCCTATGACAGCTTCCATTCTTGATAGGAAGACAGTGAATAAATCGGTTGAAAAGCAGTGGATTTTAACGCTTTTTTATGGTAGATCACGCTGCTGAGCAAAATCTGCTTAAGCTGGCTAAATCAATCGTTTGCTTCAAAAATAATCGCGAAGATACAGAGTTCACCTAAACTCGTGCAAAAACTATTCAAGCAACTTTGAATCAGTTCGTCAGGTTTTGATCAAAACCAAGGATGCCGGCTGAAACAAGAGAAAGGAAACTGTATGAAGAGTAGAAAAAAGAAGTCATATTTAACATTATTCAGTGCTGGGATTTTAGCAAGCCAACTTTTTGTTTCTCCCGTATTACTGGCGAAAGAAAGCCCTCAGCCTGATAACTATTCAGAAAATACAAATGTCGAACAGCAACTTGATGACCAAGATTCATCGGCAGCAGAAGCCCAAGAGAGTCAAGAAGACGTCAGCAAAGAGCAAACGGAGGGCTCGACCGAGTTATCCTCCGAATCAAATGAGCCGCTTATGGATTCAGAAACAGCAGATACCGTTGTAGAATCTCTTGATTCGTCTGAAGAAGCAGACTCAACGCAAACGACCGAGTCATCGGAAACGACCGAACTAGAGGAATCAGAGTCCGCGGAACCTTCCGAGGAAGAGGAAAAAATAGATGCTGAAACGGACGATCTAGAAGTAGAAACAGAGAACAAGCCAAAAGAGACCGACTTGATTGATGAGTCATTGGCACCAAAAGAAAATGAAATTTCAACTGAGAGCAACGAAAATACTGAAAATGCAAAAAAAGAGGAGCCGAAAACACCTCCGATTATTGCACCTGAGCAAGTAATAAACCCTGTCGTTCAATCACCAGATGCTACTTCTCACTGGAAAAATTCTTTTTATGATGGACGTACCATTGATTTACCAGAGAGTTTTCGGGCAGCAAAGATCGCAGATTCGAATCTGTTAGATTTCACCTTGCCGATATTAGCTGATTATGATGCGCAATGGCAAGCGGCATTCGTCTACGAGATCATCGGGCAAATTGGTGAACTAGAAGAACCATTGACGATGGACGAATGGATCAATGAACGGATCAAAGCGGTGATAAAAGGAGAAGCTAGCTGGATAGAAAAAGAACAGCAGGTTGAACAATTACAACCGGGGGATCTTTTATATGACGCAAATAAGTTAATCGGTATCTACCTCGCAGATGGTTACCAAGCAAGTTTAGTGACAAATCAAGAAGAGCCAACGAAAACTGCCATCGAAGTTCAGCGGGTTTCTATCGAAGAGCTGCTATCGATCAGACGGCTATCAAATCCTGAATTGGCTACATATGGCGAAAAGCTAGTTACTGAATATCCAGCCCCTTACGAATTTACAGTGAATCAAAAGACCCAGACGTTTATTGAAACATTGGCACAAGAAGCCCAAAGCTTAGGGCAAGAATACGATGTCTTTGCTTCTGTATTGATCGCGCAAGCGATCCTTGAAAGCGGCAGTGGCGACAGCGGGCTTTCCAGCAGTCCCCATTATAACCTTTTTGGGATCAAAGGCAGTTATCAAGGAAACAGCGTGACTTTACCAACAATGGAAGATAAAGGCAACGGAGAACTATTCCAAATTCAAGCCGCCTTTCGTTCCTATTCAAGTTATCGAGATTCCATGGCTGATTATGTCAAATTGATTCGCGGAGGAATCACTGGAAATCCAACCTTTTATCAAGACGTGTGGCGCTCTGAATCAAAAAACTATCTTCGGGCAGCAGATGCTTTGACGGGCACTTATGCGACCGATGTTAATTATAGTAAAAAAATCAATTCACTGATTGCGGTCTATGGATTGACGCAATATGACCAAGTGATCGCAACAGAAACAGGCTTGTTTATCCAAGGAAAAGAACAAATTCCAGAAGAGTATCGCTCCCTCATGACATTTCGAGAATACAACGGTCGTGACTACAATCTTTCTGGTTCGTATCCTGTTGGACAATGTACTTGGTATGTGTTCAATCGCGTGAGTCAATTAGGCGGTCAAGTAGATGACTACATGGGAAATGGTGGTCAATGGGGCAATACCGGACGACGTTTAGGTTACAACGTCAGTCAAACACCTAAAGCAGGCAGTATGATCTCTTTTGCACCTGGAACAGCTGGATCTGATCCTCGTTATGGGCATGTCGCTTTTGTTGAAGCCGTTGGTCCAAATGGTATTTTGGTTTCAGAAGGAAATGTCTATGGTGGAACCACAATCTCTTATCGCGTGATCAGCAATGAATTGGCGCACTCATCAAGTGTTTCATATATTATGCCAAAATAAGGATGGAGGGCTGGCAATATGAGTAAAAGGCATAGACAAATAGGTCTTCCTATCAGCGGTATCTTTTTGATGGTCCTTTTGCTTATTGCGTTTCTTCAGCCGTATCGACTGGCGTTAGTCAGAGGAACGTCCATGCTGCCGACGATCGAGGATCGACAAGTTGTGCTGATCCATAAAAAGCGCCAGCCAAATCGCTATCAGCTGATCGCTTTCGAACAGGAAGGGAAATTTTTGATCAAGAGAGTGATTGGTGTGCCGGGGGATTCCTTCGTTCGTACACAGGAGCGTTTGTTGATTGGGGCGGAGGATACTGACTTTGATTTTTCATTTATGATCACTGTGAAGGATGAAGCCGTTGAGGCGTTGCCGATTCGGGGGTACCTCAAAGAAGATGAGTACTTTGTCGTTGGCGATGCACTGCTCACTTCAAGTGATAGTAGAGAATTTGGAATCATTTCAAGTAAAACCTTTTATGGTGTGGTGACCACGTTCTTCTGACACATCAGCTTCTTGAAAGGAAGTTTGCGATGATTCATTTCTTGCAACATATCAACGAGACTAAGTTTGTATCAAAAGGGATGAATAAAACGAATTTTAGTTTTGATGGAAGGAAGAGACTGTGATTTTTATCTATATTGGGATGATACTGCTTGCCATTGGAGCAGGTAGTATCATCGGTTGGCGATTGTATCGAGAATATTTATTAAGAAAAGTTGAAAAGCAGCTGTCGTCAGATGCTTTAGCCAAAAGGAAACTGCGTTTATTTAAGCACAACCTGCGCAGTGGGCACCTGCTAATTGTATTGGGCTGCAGTAGTGCCATAATCGTAAGTGTCTTGCTACTAACAGTTTTTCAGCTGACAGGCGGCATTCATTTGCAAAGGCTGCAAGAAGAAACTAGTCAATTGAAAGAGGAAGTCTTCGCGCTAAGAACTGAGCAAACGGAATGGATGCGTATGCCGATTTTTGCTTATCCTGAGAACGGCTTTGCTTTTGAAGCGATTGATTGGGAGCATTTACTCGTATCCAATGATCGTGAAGCACAGTTTGCAGCTGAATATGAGTTGGCCTATCAGTTATCACCATATCTAGGTCGCACCGTAGCGATGATTTTTGTTGATCAGCCCTTGCAAGAAATCTCGATTGTTCTATCTAGCAAATTACCATCAATTGATGACTTAAACGGATGGGAAGAAAATTTTTCTCGTCTACTCCATGATATGCAGAACGTTCCCTTGATCACCCAAGGAACCTTCTCTGTTCAATTTTCCAAGGATTCTGATCAGTCCTTTGAGCAGGCGATCATTCGTGACGAGAATGGAGTTTGGACCCTTTTAGAACGCAGCTTTCCAAACACTGACGCTCAAGAAGTAGCTAATAACGAGGGGAGCGAAAGCATATCCTCTACTCCTCAAACGGATCAAAGTGAAACGATCAATACAAATGAACAAAAAGGCAGTGTGAAAAATTAATGATGAAAAAGAAAAACAAAGGTTTGTTTTCTGTCCAAAAGCTAATGGATGAAGTAAATCAATTATCCATAGGAGAGCTGAATGAATTTGAGGAGACAAATCAAGAAGAGGGAATCATTGAGGATCAAGGGTCCGCAAAGGCTACGCCTGAAAAAAAAGAGAAAGGAACCAATCGACAAGCGGACAATGAACCCCCTAAAACCCAGAAAGAAACAGCGAAACCTGTCGCACAGACTTTAGCAAAACCGATTTCTCACCAAAGAGTGTCTGTTGATCAACAGACAGATCAAAGTGTCAAAAAGATAGCAGTGCAGCAAAAATCCTCTGGGAACCGTGATAACCACGCCAAGGATAGTCAACTCGTTGAAGATAAAGGAGAACGTATGGAGAAAGAATTGAGTATAAACCAGACACATAAGCAAGAGTCGGAAGAACAAGAAAAGGATCATATGATTGAAAATTTATCTTTTGAAATTAAAGAATTGATTTTAGAAAACGAGCAACTACAGGAAGAAAAAAAACAGTTAAAAAAACAGCAGAAGGTAGTGGCTCAACAAGAAGCAGAGGCAAAAGAATTAAAAGCTTCGCTAGTAGAAGCGAATAAGAAAGTCAAAGACCTAGAAGAACAGCTTAGAAAAGTAGATACAGAAAAACTTGAAGCAAAGATCCAGCAATTAGAAGCTAAGTTAGCTGTTCAGCAAGAAAAAGAGCAAAAAGAGAAACAAAATTACGAAAAGGAACGCGCTGAATGGACGTTGAAGCGGCAAGAAATCCAGCAGTTGCAAGAAGTAATTGCTGATTTGAAACAGCAATTGGCAGAAAAAGAAGAGCTTGCAGCAAAAGTTTCAGCTAGCGAATCAAATGAAGAAGTCGCAGAGCTTCAGGCGAAGATCGAAGCACTACGGGAAGAAAATGCAACCTTACAAATCGAAAACGAGCAGTTCCAAACAGAAATCAGTGAGGTTTTAGTCTTTGCTAGAAGAAAAGCAAATCGCACGATTCAAGAAGCGAAGATCGAATCTGAACGAATGATCCGTACGACAGAAATGCGAATCGATGGCATTCATGATCGTGCCAAGGAGATTCTTTTTGAAGTGAACGAGACAAAAGAAAATGTGATTCATTTGTTTGACGATCTGCATAATCAAGTTTATCAGCTTTCAGATAAAAAATTGCTTTTTGAAGAACTTGAAAAGTAAGCTTCTACATTTATATGGTCGTTAGTAAAAAAAACAGTAGATCAAAATCTGATCTACTGTTTTTCACTATTCTCAGTTATTCGGAGTTACCATCATTTGGTTCTGGTGGATCCGGCGGTGAGGAAGGATTTTCTTCACTGCTGGAAGGCGTTGTTGAGCCAGGATCCTGACTAGAAGCAGGAGGTGTAACGACCGAAGATGAATCATCCTCATCAGGTGTTGTCACTGGGGGTGTCACTTCGCTTGATGATTCTGTTGTACTTGATGGTGTTGCTTCACTACTTTCTGTAGAAGGTGTCGTCGGTTCAACGTACGAACTACTGCTGGACGAACTTGGTGCTGAATAGCTTGGCTGCGTGTATGTCCCTTCAAGATAAAGCTCTCTTCCGATCCGTGTCAGTCCATCTGGCATTGTCCAGTCCGTGTTTTCTACAGAAGCAGAAACATAGCGCATCAATTCACGATAGACATCTGAAGCCACATGGGTACTGCTATCAGTGATCGGTGTCATTTTGTCGTTGTATCCGGTCCATACCGCCAATGAATAGGAGGGAGTATAGCCGGCAAAAGTAATATCCGGATAAGCACCGTTTGATGTATCCAGTTGTGCTAGCTGGTCATCGGTGTAATTGGAAGTTCCCGTTTTCCCTGCTTGGTATAACCCATCGATTTGCGCATTGGTTCCAGTACCGACAGAAATAACATCTTTCAAAATATCGGTCACCATATAAGCCGTCGTATCATCCATTGCTTCTTGACCATCAACTTTAAAGGATTCTTCATCTTCGGTCCCATCTTGCATGACGATTTTGTTGACGTACTGAGGTTCATAATAGGTTCCACCGTTTGAAAACGCAGCATAAGCAGCGGCCATTTTCAGGCTGGAGATCCCATATTTTGTGCCATCTAATTTATCCGTATTGCTAGAAATCGCATTAGATTGAGTAATCGTGTGGTATTCGATACCCAACCCGCTAAGAAAGTCGGCGATATTATCCGCTCCAACTTCATCAAACAATTTCACTGCTGGTACATTTCTGGATTCTGCTAAAGCAGTTCGAAGCGTGATATTGCCCATATATTGGCGATCCCAGTTGTACACAGGAATATCGGTTCCTTTATAAGTATAAGGTTCATCTAAAATCATTCTACCGGTAGAGTCTTGTAGAAATTGGAAGGCAGGGCCGTAGTCTGTGATCGGTTTAACGGTCGATCCAAAGTCCCGAGCGACGTTGACAGCCAGGTTGTTTGCTAGAACGTCATCAACGTTGCGGGCACCAATTTGAGCCGTGACTTTGCCCGTATTGACATCAACTAAAGTAGCGGCAACCTGCATCTTATCGTCTGGATAATTAACATAATCATCGCTGTTGACGATGTCATATAACCGTTTTTGCGCATCGATATCGACATTGGTGTAAATATCTAAGCCATCGGTATAAACATCTTTGCCGGTTTTTTCTTTAACTTCTGCGATCACTTCGTTGAAGTAATTATCAAAGTATTTCCACTCTTGGTTTTCTCGAGGGTTTTCTTGCAATCCTTCTTGAATATCTTCGGCAACGGCCGCATCATATTCCGCTTGCGTGATTTTCTCGTTTTCAAGCATTGCGCCTAAAACCACATCTCGACGACTTTTCGCATTATCAGGATGAGCGAAAGGATCAAACGCAGAAGGGGCATTTGGTAAACCAGCAATCAAAGCGGTTTGCGCTAGGTCTAGTTCAGCCAAAGGTTTGCCGTAAAACTTCATAGCAGCTGTTTGCATTCCATAAACCCCGTTGGACATATATACCTTATTAATATAGTAAGTCAAAATTTCCTGCTTTGATTTGGTTTGTTCAAGCCGAACCGCCATCCAAGCTTCTTGTGCTTTTCTTCGTAACGTTTGATCTTCGGCGCTGGTAGAAAAGAAGGACAGCTTGATCAATTGCTGAGTCAACGTACTTCCGCCTTGCATACCGCCGGTTGTGGCATTGGATAATGCAGAACCAACGATTCGGATTGGATCGACCCCGATATGCTGATAGAACCGACGATCTTCGACAGAGACGATCGCATCTTCCAGCAGTTGGGGAATCTCACTTGCGGTGATTTTTTCTCTCGTTTCACTTCCGAATTCAGTGATCAATTCACCGTTGGAGGCATAAAAGCGCGAAGAAACAGTCGAATCCAAACGTGTTTCATCAAGTGCTGGTGCATCTTTGGCGTACCACCAAAACAGCCCCATTCCTGATAAAATCCCGATACAGCCTAAGAAAAATAGGCCCATAAACACTTTTAAAATAATACTCCCAATACTTCGTTTGCCTTTGGCTTTAGGGGGCTTTGGTGCTTTTTTAGCAGTGCCTTTCTTAGAATCATGCCGAGAGGTCCTCGATTGTGATTCATTTGCCATACTCATCATTCTCCTTCATCGTTAAAAATTGATCAACTGCTTTTAAATAGGGAATACGCGGCGCAATAGTGGGGATGATTTCGATCCCATTGGTTTCGATATAGGCCAACGTCATTGATTTTTTTCCAGTTTCCTTTTGCAGGTGCCACTGAGAAACTAAGCACTTGCTATCTAGAAAAAAGCAGCGTTGTAGACTAGAAAACCATAAAAGAACAAAACATAATCCCGCTTGTTCCAAACAGTCTTCCATATGCTTGATTTGGTGTGGATGAAAATTTTTAAAGGGAAATGACGTTTTGTTTTGAGTCTCTTTCGCTTCAAAGTCGATATATTGCCCTTGATAAACCCCATTGTAATCGGTGGTAGAGGCCTCTCGAAAGTAGGCTTCTTTAATTACGGCGGCGCTTCTTCTCGGATAATCTACCTTGACGATTTGAACTGGTGTCGGTTTCTTATGAATGACCGCAAGTTTGCGATTTAAATAATAAAGGTTGCTTTCATTGATCGCTTCTTCAAAACGCATCCCACGATTGGCATACGTTTTTGGCTTTATTAGTTTTTCTTGCATTTTTTGTTTTTTGCCGTCATCATAGGTAGTAGATTGTCCATTCGGGTAACGAATAACCATGTTGTTCACACTCCTAGGCAACATTATACCAAAAAGTCGTTTGGAAAGAAAAGAGATGACCAGAGAAACAATGAAAACCTTATACTTTACTGGCTATCGTAATTATGAATTAGGTGTCTTTCAAGCAAAAGATCACAAGATTGCAGTTATTAAGAAAGTAATAATGTCGGCATTGACCAATTATGTCGAAGAAGGGCTAGAATGGCTCTTGATCAGCGGGAATCTTGGAGCAGAGCTGTGGTGTGCCGAAGCCATTGAACAATTAAAACAAACATACCCGGAACTGAAACTAGGAATTATTTTTCCTTTTGAAGGGTTTGGTGAAAATTGGAACGAAACGAATCAACAGGCACTGCAAACAGCGAAGTCATTTGCCGATTATGTCAATGCCACCAGCCATAAGCCTTACCAAGACCCCAGTCAATTAAGAAATCACACAGCGTTTTTACTGGAGCATACTGAAGGTGCACTTGTGTTATATGATGACGAATTTCCAGGAAAACCTAATTATTTCTTAAGAGATGCGAAAGCCTATAGTGAGCAAAATCCCTACTTTATTCATCAAATAACAATGGATGATTTACAAAACGCAACATTTGATAGTAATTTACTTTGATTTTCGTATATTTTTTGATAGAATGGTCTAGAAAGTGAAAACCATTTGGAATAAACAATGAGGTGTAAATAATGGCAAATTTAATTTATAGTCCAAAAGATATTCTGCAACAAGAATTCAAAACAAAAATGCGTGGATATGATCCAGTGGAAGTGGACGAGTTTTTAGATAATATCATTAAAGACTACGAAAGCTACAATAAAGAGATCTTAGCCCTGCAAGAAGAAAACGATCGTCTGACAGCGAAAATCGATCAATTGTCGAAAAACCAAGCAATCGCTTCTCGTGTTCAACAAGAAGCACCGAAAAGCCAAACAGTCACAAATTTTGATATTTTAAAACGTTTGTCTAATCTTGAAAAAGAAGTGTTTGGCAAAAAGCTTGATCGTGAATCAGAACCTGTCACTCGTTCTTCTTCATACAACAGCAACTATACAAATGCTGATTTTGAAGACGACAACGAAAAAACCCGTCAATTCTAATGTAGAAAAGATAGTTGTGATTTTCGGGTAATTGCGGCATAACTCGATTATGCTGAGGAAAGTCCATGCTCGCACAAGCTGAGACGCTTGTAGTGTTCGTGCCTAGCGAAACCATAAGCTAGGGTACTTGAGAAAGTAACGGCAGGAAAAATGGCTAAGGTGCAAGCTATGCCAAAGTATCCTTGAAAGTGCCACAGTGACGAAGCAAGCCGGGAAACCGTCTTGGTGGAACGCGGTAAACCCCTCGAGCGAGCAACCCAAACAATGGTAGGGGCACTTTTTGCACGGAAATGAACGGAGCAAGAAGGCAAGTAATTGCAGATAGATAATTACCCAGTGTTTTCTTCTCCCTGAGGAAAATACGGACAAAACATGGCTTATAGAAAATCACAACCTATCAGGGAATCCTTCCAGCAACGGAAGGTTTTTTTATACCAAGAAGGAGAGCGTTATGACTGAAAAAACATTTAATTGTATTGCCACCGCTGCGAGCGGTTTAGAAGCACTAGTGGGCAAAGAATTACGGGATTTAGGGATCGAGTGTGAGGTTGAAAACGGCCGAGCGCGCTTTAAAGGGACAATGGAGACCATTGCTACCGCGAACTTGTGGCTCCGTACAGCCGACCGTATCAAAATCGTCGTTGGGGAATTTGACGTATTGACTTTCGATCAGCTGTTTGAAGAAGTTAAAGCGTTACCGTGGGAAGACTTTTTACCGTTAGACGCTGAATTTCCAGTAGCCGGAAAATCAATCAAATCAAAATTGTATAGTGTACCTGACTGCCAAGCGATTACCAAAAAAGCAATCGTCAATCGCTTAAGAGAAGTATATCATCGTCCGGCAAGTGTGCCGCTGACTGAAACTGGCGCTTTTTTCCAATTAGAAGTCGCTTTATTGAAAGACCATGCGATGATCACATTGGATACGACTGGCCCTAGTTTGTTTAAACGCGGCTATCGTTTAGAAAAAGGGGGCGCACCTCTGAAAGAAAACATGGCTGCGGCTTTAGTGATGCTGACAAATTGGTACAAAGACAAGCCTTTTGTCGATCCCGTTTGTGGATCAGGCACATTGTGTATTGAAGCAGCTTTGATCGGCCATAATATCGCCCCTGGATTTAATCGGGAATTTGTTTGCGAAACGTGGGATTGGTTCCCAGCAGAAGTATTTGAAAAAGTACGGAAAGAAGCAGATGAAGCAGCAGATTATGATGTCGAATTAGATATTACCGGTTCGGATATCAATGGTCGAATGATTGAGATCGCCCGCCGGAATGCGGAAGAAATCGGTCTAGGAGACTCGATCACCTTCAAACAACAAGCTGTTAAAGACTTTAAAACAGAAAAAGAGTATGGTGTCGTTGTGGCTAACCCTCCTTATGGCGAACGCTTAGGAGAAGAAGAGTCTGTTCAGCGACTGTATCAAGAAATGGGCCAAGTGTTTCGACCGCTTAAAACCTGGAGCAAGTACTTTTTGACCAGTGACTTGACTTTTGAGACCCATTACGGCGAAAAAGCGACAAAAAAACGCAAATTATACAACGGTGCGATTCGTACCGATCTCTTCCAATACTGGGGACAACGTCCGCCACGCAAAAAGGAGTTTGCTGAATGAAAGAACAAGAATTTCTGAAAGAATTAAAAGAAATCGATCTATTACAACAAGCAATGGGGATCTTAGGCTGGGACAATCAAACGGGGATGCCAGAAAAAGCCAGTGATTACCGGGCGGAAGTTGACAGCTATTTATATGGCCTCTATTTTGACAAAAAAATTGGAGAGCCGATCCAAGAAGCAATCAGCTATTTTGGGAAACACCCAGAAGAATTATCAGAAGTTGGGAAAGCGGCTTATCAGCTAGTCAAAGAAGAGTATGAATTGCAAAAAGATGTACCAAATGAGTTGGCGATGGCGGCTTCCGCAGCAACGTCAAAAGCACATACTGCTTGGCTCAAAGCCCGTAAAGAAAAAGATTTTTCTTTATTTAAAGACGCACTTTCTGAAAATATTCGCTTGACGAAAGAATTGATTCCTTATTGGAAGAAGAATGAGCTGACAAACTATGATGTGTTGTTAAACCAATACGAACCAAATATGACGGTTGAGATCTTGGATAATGTTTTCTCACAAGTGAGAGACGGTATCATGGATATTCGTCGTCAATTGGCTGAAAAAGGAACAGCACCAGATACTTCGATCCTGTCACGTAAGATGACCGAAGCGCAGCAACGTAAATTTATCTCAAAAGTGATTGCCGACTTAGGCTATGACTTTTCTCGCGGCCGCTTGGATAATACGGTCCACCCATTTGCTACGGGGATCAATCACAACGATGTGCGTTTGACTACTCGTTGGAGCGAAAACGATTTTTCAATGGGACTATTCGGTGTAATTCATGAAGCCGGACATGGAATGTACGAGCAAAATATTGACGAAAAATACGAAGGAACACCGGTTCATGAAGGAGCGTCTATGGGGATCCACGAATCTCAATCGCTTTTTAATGAAATCATTATCGGCAGTAATCGCAATTTCTGGGCCAAGCAATACCCATTTTTCCAAGAATGTGCGGAAGGCTCGTTTGATGATGTGTCTTTTGACACCTTCTATGATTCTTTGAAGCATTCTAAAGCCAGCTTGATCCGTATTGAAGCTGACAGTTTGACTTACGTAATCCATATCATTATTCGTTACGAGATCGAAAAAATGATCTTTAACGAAACAGTATCGATCGATGAACTGCCGAAAATCTGGAATGACAAATACGAGGAATATTTAGGGATTCGTCCAGAGAATGACCTTGAAGGAATCTTACAAGATGTTCATTGGTCAGGTTCCAGCTTTGGTTACTTCCCATCCTATGCGTTAGGGTATATGTATGCCGCGCAATTACTGCATGCGATGGAAAAAGAAATCAATGTCGATGAAGTGTTGGCTTCAGATGATTATTCACCGATTCGTAAATGGCTGACTGAAAATATCCATCAATATGGGGCATCAAAGAAACCAAATGAATTGATTTTAGATGCAACGGATGAATTATTGAATCCTCAATATCTATTAGACTATTTACGTAAGATCTATTTTAGTGTCTATAAAATCAGCGAGGCGCAAGATTTCGCTTAAAAGAAACGAGTGAAAAGAAGCTTCGCAAGACGTTGCCGCCCTAACTGTTTCGTGGGGTGCTCGTTTTGTTGAACTTCTTTTCCTTTTGTATCGATAACCACTGAAAAAAGGAAGGCTTGCTGCTTTCGTATCGAAAGAAGGAGAAAGATGAAGGAAGAAAACAATGTTACCGATCTTAGCAAAGTAATTGCCTATGCCGAAAGTATTTTGGGGAATGATTACACAGGACATGGGTTTGATCATGTCAAACGGGTGGCGGGCTTAAGTCAAGCTATCATCGATGCCGACGAATTGGCGGTTGATCGTTTTGTCGTACAGGCAGCAGCTTACTTGCATGATACGGTGGATGACAAAGTTGTGGCGGATGTCACAGCGGCTTATGCCGAAGTGCGAGTTTGTTTGACTGCAGCAGGGGCAAGTGAAGCACAAACGAAAGAAATTTTTTCTATTATCGAAAATCTGTCTTTTTCAAAAGAACTTTTGCAAGGCGCACAAGTTGTCTCAGTAGAAGGCCGCGTCGTTCGTGATGCAGATCGTCTCGATGCTTTAGGTGCGATCGGTATTTTACGGACGAGCTATTTTGGTGGCAGTCATCAACACCCGATCCATGTCAGTGACTTAGCCCCAAAGACGTTTCAAAATCATGAGGATTACCGAAAAGGGACGACGGTGATCAATCATTTTTATGAGAAACTATTTTTGCTCCCTGAAAAGATGAACACGGATTATGGCAAAAAAGAAGCTCAGCGACGCGTGGCTTTCATGAAGGATTTTTTAGAAGAATTCTATGCAGAATGGGATGTCTAACTTTGTTTAGAGTTTTTTAAACTGCAATTCGATTATTTCCTTTTTCCTTTATTGTTCTTTATAATAGTAAGTACAAAGGAGGGATGGAAATGTACTACCAACAGGCATTACAACCGAGTGAACTATTGCCAGCGATTTCCAATTCAGGGGAATGTTTTTTTGTCATTCGGGCTGAGCTACCCATCCGGCAATATCAAATCGCAGTCTATCTTTACGACGATCAATTCTTTTTGTTGCAAGATGATCGCTTGTTTGATCAAATCGAACAAATCTCTAGTGAGACATTAGGGGACGAGGAAGAGATTTTACCATTTATCGAAGAAGCGTTGGAAGAAAACCATTATTTATTAGTGGAAAAAGCGTTTATTCGTTTAGATCTATCTACTTTACAAAAGATGACCGATCTTACTAGTTTCGATATCTTGTTTTATGAATTTTTTGATTCATGGGGGGAAGAAGAATGAAACGGACTGAATACGTAACACTCCAAGACAAAACATTGATTGACCTATTCCAGCAGTTAGGAGAGGATGTTTCGAATCTCGAGCTGATCGATGAAGAAAAGAATATCGATGTGGTGGTTGTGTCGAATAGTGACTGGCAATATTTATTGGAACAAGTCAATGATGATGTAAAAGAATCTTTTGCTGATACGTCAGAGACAGACCTGGATGAAGAACTAGCCGACGAATAAACGCTTTTTGTGGTTGATAAACTGTTTTACTACGGGAGTGGTGGTTGGATCTTTTGAAGGGATTTAGCAATCTAGGCAGCTTACCAAAAAAAATACGAAGCGATCTCATTTCCCATTAAGAGGAACAGGATCATTTCGTATTTCTAGGTAGGTTGCTTTTATTTTGTCCGCAGACGAACGTTTTTGACTTTTAGATAGCCGCGAATCAAGTTGAGAATAAGTAAAAGAATGCCCACAATCAATGGAATCGCTAATAAGTAGGGCGAGTAAAGGTGGGTTTCTTGCACGTGTTCAAGAGAAGTTTTCTCCACTTCATTGATGGCTTGTTGAATGACTTGTAAACTAAATCCAGTCAGAAAACCAGCAATGATGAATAGGGCAAATCCTAAGTAGGGTATATCGGAAGACCGGCGAAAAAGAGCAAAAGCTACATATAAAACCAAAAGGAATGCCGGTACGCCAAAGGCAAAATAGGGATTTAACATGGTTTTTTAACCTCCTTTTCTTTTATGATACTCCAAAATTTACGTTTTGGGAAATAGCGTGTAAGATAAAAAGAAAACGTGAAGGAGTTCTTTATGTCCGCTTATATTACCCCAATAAAGGTTGCTCTGCTGGTTTTTCCATTTCTAGCATTGGCGATATCAATGATTTTTTTTGTTATCCAATATCGAAAATACGGTCGTTTTATCTTTTCTCGTGCACTGGTTCTTTATTCGTTTGTCTTCTATTTATTATGCGCCTATTTTTTAGTTATTCTGCCATTGCCCTCGATTGAAGAGGTAGCTCATATGACTGGTCCTAAGATGGAATTGCAGCTAGGAGCATCCTGGCACCATTTTGTCCAACAGACGGTCTTAAATATCCACGACCCGCAAACCTATCTTCCTGCCATGAAGCAGGGGGTCTTTCTCGAACCACTCTTTAATTTATTGTTGACCTTGCCTTTCGGCGTTTACTTACGTTATTACTTCAAGTGTTCTTTTCTGAAAACGCTGGCGATTACGTTTTGTCTGACGTTGTTTTTTGAATTGACTCAGCTGACAGGACTTTATTTTATTTATCCCCGTCCTTATCGCTTATTTGATGTTAATGATCTCTTTGTCAATACACTAGGAGGATTGTTGGGGTGGAGCATTGCCCCGCTATTTACGTTCTTATTGCCATCAAGAGAAGAGATGGATGCCGATTCATACGCCAAAGGTACTCGGGTAACCGTAACCCGAAGGATATTTGCTTGGTTGATCGATTGGGGAATACTGAATGTGGTCAGTTTCATTGTGGTGATCGCTGTTCGTTTGCTTACTCAACAGACGGTACGAGACTTTAGTGGGGACTATTGGTACTTTGCTCTTGAAGTATTACTGTACTTTGTGTTGTTTGCTTATCTTGCCAAAGGACAAACGATTGGAAAAAAACTCGTACGAATCAAAATCATGCAAGAAGCCCGTCAGAGGGTCAGCTTGGCTGCGTTATTGAAACGTTATGGTTTGTTTTATCTGATTTATGCCAGCATCAGTCGGGTCAACATCTTTTTTGCACCGTTTCTTGATTCGGATAATACGCTGCTTCTGGTCGTCAGTTTATTGATGGTGGTCATTTTTGGCTTGATCCAGTTTGGCTTTTACATGAATCTCTTTTGGGCTGCAATAAAAAAAGAAAGCCGCTTTTTCTATGAACGCCGCAGTGCAACGTATACAATTAGCACGATTGATCCAAAACCCGTGACAAAAGAAAGTTAGGAAATCAAGGCAACATATGCTATAATCCAAAGGATGCTAAAAGAAAGAAGGTGTTTGAATGTCTTTTGAGTCATTTAAATTTCAACCATTTATTTATGAAGCACTTGCTGATAAAAAGTTCTCTAATCCAACAGAAGTGCAAGAAAAATTGATACCTGTTATCCAAAAAGGCCGTAGTGTTGTTGGACAATCTCAGACTGGGAGTGGTAAGACCCATACATTTTTACTGCCATTGATGGATAAAATTGATGCCGAAAAAGATGAAGTGCAAGTCGTGATTACTGCACCGAGTCGTGAATTAGCCACACAAATTTATCAAGCCGCAAAACAGATCGGCGGGTTTCATGATCCGGAGATTCGTGTGTCAAATTTTGTTGGAGGAACGGATAAACAGCGCCAATTGAGCCGTCTGCAAAATCAACAGCCCCATGTCGTGATTGGGACACCTGGTCGTATCTTGGATATGATCAACGAACAAGCCTTAGGGGTTCACACTGCCAATGTATTTGTCGTGGATGAAGCAGACATGACCTTGGATATGGGCTTTTTGGAAGAAGTCGATCAAATTGCGGGGCGTTTGCCTGAGAAACTACAAATGCTGGTTTTCTCCGCAACGATTCCAGAGAAATTGCGCCCATTCTTGAAAAAATACATGGCCAATCCATTGATCGAAGAAATCAAATCGAAAGCAGTCATCTCTGATACGATCGAGAATTGGTTGATTTCTACCAAAGGGAAAAATACCAATAAATTGATCTATCAATTATTGACTACAGGCCATCCCTATCTTGCCATCGTTTTTGCCAACACGAAGAGCCGTGTGGATGAAATTACGGATTACTTAAAGGAACAAGGCTTAAAAGTAGCGAAGATCCACGGCGACATCAGTCCTCGTGAAAGAAAACGGATCATGCGCCAAGTGCAAAATTTGGACTACCAATATGTTGTCGCAACAGATTTAGCTGCGCGAGGAATTGATATTGAAGGGGTTTCTCATGTCATCAATGCCGAGATTCCAGCTGATTTGGATTTCTTTATCCACCGTGTTGGTCGGACCGGTCGAAATCAAATGGATGGGACCGCGATCACTTTATATGATCCAAGCGATGAAGGGGCAATCCAAGCCATCGAAGATCTAGGGGTTGTTTTCCAACCGAAGGAAATCAAAAATGGCGAGATCGTTGCGACTTACGATCGGAATCGTCGGCAAAAGCGGGAAAAATCTCGTGACGAATTAGACCCAACCTTGATTGGCTTAGTCAAGAAAAAGAAGAAAAAAATCAAGCCTGGCTACAAGAAAAAAATTCAATGGGCCGTTGATAAGAAGAACAAAGAAAAACGGAAGATCGAACGTCGTCAAACGACTCGAACCGCCCGCAAAAACAAGAAAAATTCGAATAGCTAATGCTTACCAAAACAGCAGTCAAGGAAGAGAACTACTCTTCCTTGACTGCTGTTTTTAATTGTTTGGTCATTTCTACACACAATACGCCATCTTCAGCATAGGGTTCAGATGTTTTTTGATACCCACAGGATTCATAAAACGCACAAGCGTCGATCTCTGCGGATAACACTGATTGGAGGGCACCCTCTTGGACACCACGCATTTCGAGATAATGCAATAATTTGGTGCCGTATCCTTGGTGCCGAAAGGCCTTAGCTACGCAAAAGCGATCAGGTTGCAGAGTGTTCGGTGTAGAGAATTGATAGCGAATGGTAGCGATCGGTGTGTTTCCATCAAGCCAAAGAAAGTATGGACAGGTTTGGTCTTTTTCATCAAATTCCCATTCTGCCGGAATGTGCTGTTCTTCTACAAAAACGGCTTGCCGCAAGGCGAAAACCGCTTGTAGCATCCACGGACTGCGTCCAAAATAAAGCATCAGCCGTTTTCCTCCTTTTTCGTGGTATACTCGTTATATAGTAATTGTAGCAGATGAGAGGAGAAATGACGTGGATTTTTTTGAGGCGTTACAATGGTCAAATTGGAAGACACTGTCCTTTGAAATCAAAGAACAGCTGATCCAGCAAATTTTAATGTATTTTGTCAGTCCTTTAAAGGAGATCACCGATGTCCATTTTAGTCAGTTGACGTATGCAGGATTGAAATGTGCTACCTTTGAATTAACGATCGATGGCGAAGACTTTGTCTTTATACCAGGGAATTCTGAGGCGATCTTAGGTTGGGATCTCGGTGTGCAAGGGTTACCGGCTACTTGCTGGAGTAAAAATTGGCAGTCACCACCCAATGAGATCATTCGCCAACTGGAAACAATCTATGAGTTAGAAACCAGCCAGGATTGGGGGATTTTTGTCAATGAGTCGACGAGCCCTTTGCGTAAAGCTGTGATTGATCCCATGCTAGTCCAAAAAAGTTCTCTGCCTGCTGGCGCAAGGTATATCGGGCAGTTAAATACGATCACTGGGGAGTTTCACGGGTTAGTCGATCAATTCAGTGTTTTCGAAAAAGAGCTAAAGGCACAATTCACAGCACCAGCGTCCTTTGAGGAAAGCTTGCGTTGGGAATTACCCGCTTTTTATCACGAAGAGAATCGCTATTTTGCTGCACTAGAGCCGTTATCGGAAACCTATCAGTTATTTACCCACGAATCCGTCAGTCAAACAGAATTGAAACAGCAGTTAGATAAACAAGGCTTTCAGCTGCTTTCAGAGGATCAATGGGAATATGTCTGCGGTGCTGCTACTCGGCGACTTTTTCGCTGGGGCAATGAAAAGTCTTGCGACGATGGTGTCTCTTTGCCAACCGCTGAATTGCTTGAACCGAATTTATTTGGCTGCACCTATGGGCTTGCGGATGCGTGGGAGCTGACAGATGGCTTGTCTTTAAAAATGGAGAACTGGCAAATTTGTGGGCATCCCTTATTCGATGCCTTGCCTTATGCCAGTTATTACCGTTCACGGAAAATGCTACAGCCAGATCAAAAGCTTTCTCCGCAGAGCTATCGTTACCGCAAAGCGATTCTGATCAATAAAGACCGGATTTGAGGATTGACTTTTTCGACACATTTCCTTATACTTTGAATGACGAAGGATATGGTCGGTTTGATGATTCATTACAGAAAGTTTTTCACTGCTGAGAGAAAAACATGAATTCAGACGGATTGCTCCCTTTGGTGCTCAACTGTAGCAGAAATGTTGCCGTCCACTCCGCGTTAACGAGTCTAAGAGGTAATGAGTCACATCATTGCAAGCAAGGTGGTACCGCGTATCGACGTCCTTGCTCTGCAATGGTGTTTTTTTATCGTCAAAACGACTCTACAGGCATAAGAGCGCCTTACCAGCAATTTTGTCAGCCCCTGTATCTTAAGCGAACACAGAAGAAAGTAGGAGAATAACGTGAAACAATTATCCAGTGCAGAAGTACGCCAAATGTTTTTGGACTTCTTTCAATCAAAAGGTCATTCAATTGAACCAAGTGCGTCCCTTGTCCCAGTCAACGATCCAACCCTATTATGGATCAATTCAGGGGTGGCAACGCTAAAAAAATATTTTGACGGCAGTGTTGTTCCTGAAAACCCAAGAATGACCAATGCGCAAAAATCAATTCGGACCAACGACATCGAAAACGTTGGGAAAACAGCAAGACACCATACGATGTTTGAAATGCTAGGAAACTTTTCGATCGGCGATTATTTCAAAAATGAAGCGATTCATTGGGCATGGGAATTTTTGACTTCCCCAGAATGGATGGCTTTTGATCCAGAAAAGTTATATGTCACGGTTTATCCAAAAGACACAGAAGCAAAACGGATCTGGGCAGAAGAAGTCGGCTTAACACCAGAGCATATCGTTGAGATTGAAGACAACTTTTGGGACATTGGTGCAGGACCATGTGGACCGGATTCGGAGATTTTCTATGACCGTGGTCCTGAGTTTAATGACGTAGCGGAAGATGATCCCGAAAACTATCCTGGTGGCGAAAACGAGCGCTATTTGGAAATCTGGAATCTGGTCTTTTCAGAATTCAATCATCAACCAGATGGCTCCTATGAACCACTACCACATAAAAACATTGATACGGGGATGGGGCTGGAACGAATGGTTTCCATTGTTCAAAATGCACCAACCAATTTTGAAACAGACTTGTTTCTGCCGATCATCAATGCAGTGGCGGATTTAAGCGGTCGTGTGAACTACGGCGACAGCAAAACGACAGATATCTCCTTTAAAGTGATTGCAGACCATATCCGTGCGCTTTCTTTTGCGATCGGCGATGGGGCACTTCCTTCAAATGAAGGCCGTGGCTATGTTTTACGTCGTTTATTACGTCGTGCAGTCATGCATGGGAAAAAATTAGGGATCGATGCTGCCTTCTTATACAAATTAGTACCGATCGTTGGCGAGATCATGGAAAGCTACTATCCTGAAGTACTAGAGCAGCAAGAATTTATTGAAAAAGTGATCCGCAACGAGGAAGAACGTTTCCATGAAACCATCAATGAAGGGTTAGATATTTTAAATCAAGTGATCGCCCAAGTAAAAGCAGACAACCAAGATACGTTAGCTGGTCAAGATATTTTCAAATTGTATGATACTTACGGCTTCCCAGTTGAATTGACAGAAGAAGTGGCGGAAGACGAAGGGTTGAAAGTGGACCATCAAGGGTTTGAACAAGAAATGGATGCACAACGTGCCCGCGCTCGTGCGGCTCGACAAACGGAGCTTTCAATGGGCGTACAATCCGCTTTATTGACGGATATCAAAGTAGACAGCCGTTTCGTTGGCTATGATTCACTTGAAGCTAACAGTGAATTATTAGTGATCATCCAAGACGAAGCGTTACACGATTCTGTTTCGACAGGTGAAGCAAAACTGATTTTTGCTGAAACACCATTTTACGCAGAAATGGGTGGACAAGTTGCGGATACAGGCACGATCGTAGCAGAAGATGGTACGATCGTAGCGGAAGTGACGGATGTCAAAAAAGCACCGAACGGTCAGTTCTTGCATACTGCTACAGTCAAAGCGCCACTACAAGAAGGCGTGAACTATTTCTTACAAGTGGATCAGCATCGTCGCAATAAGATTATCAAAAATCATACGGCGACTCACTTATTGCATAAAGCGTTAAAAGAAGTATTAGGTAGCCATGCGAACCAAGCAGGTTCATTAGTTGCTCCAGGACATTTGCGCTTTGACTTTAGTCATTTCGGGCAAGTGACCAGCGAAGAACTGAGCCAAATGGAACAAATCGTCAACCAAAAAATTTGGGAAGCCCTCCCTGTTGTGACGATCGAAACGGATATCGATACCGCAAAAGGCATGGGAGCGATGGCACTCTTTGGTGAAAAATATGGGCATGACGTTCGCGTCGTCAATGTTGCCGATTGGTCGATCGAATTATGTGGGGGAACCCATGTGGCAAATACGGAGGATATCGGTATTTTCAAAATCGTTTCTGAATCAGGGATCGGTGCTGGTGTTCGTCGGATCGAAGCCGTGACTAGTCAAGAGGCCTATACGTTATTGCATGAAGAAGAAACGCAATTAAAAGCAATCGCAGGAATCGTTAAATCTGCCCAATTAAAAGAAGTCGTTGCCAAAACAGAACAACTGCAAGCGCAGCTACGGGAATTGCAAAAAGAAAACGAAGCTCTTGCCAGCAAGTTAGCAAATCAGCAAGCAGGGGATGTTTTCAAAGATGTCAAAGAAGTAAATGGTCTGCGTCTAATCACAGCGAAAGTGACTGTTAAGGACATGAACCAATTACGTCAACTAGCCGATCAATGGAAACAAAAAGACCATTCTGATATTTTAGTGTTAGCTACCGCGAATGATGGCAAAGTGAATCTTTTAGCTGCTATGAACAAAGTAGCCAATGAAAAAGGATTGAAAGCGGGCGATTTGATCAAAGAGATCGCACCTAAAGTTGGTGGCGGCGGTGGCGGCCGTCCTGATATGGCACAAGCCGGCGGGAAGAATCCTGAAGGAATCACAGCAGCACTTGAGACCGCAGCAGCGTGGTTAACTGCCAAGTAAGCACACTATGGTTGAATCTGTACCCGCGAGTTCCTTTCCTTCTAAGAAGATAGGTGAAAGAGGAGCGTAGGTCTTTAACACATTCCTTTTTTGAACGAAGATGACGGAGGGGGAGACCCTTCCGTTATCTTTTTCCTTTTTTCCTACGTGTTATCTGAAAATGCGTTTGATAATTGAAGGGAATTCGCTTTTTTTTCGAAAAAACGATACGAATAGTTGTTTAATTGAATTCCTTCGGGGTAAAATAAGAAAGATGGTTTTTTGAGAGGGTGATGATTTGCTAAACTTTTTTTTAAATCGTAGCAAAAAAAATGGTGTCTACGAACGTACAGCCATCGGGAAGTTAGCAGGTAGCCTCGGGTTGCTTTCCAACCTCCTATTATTTGCCGGAAAATTTATCATTGGCTTATCTGCACAATCTGTTTCGATTATGGCCGATGCCATCAACAGTCTTTCAGATACAGCCTCGTCTATTTTAACATTGATCGGTTTTCGGATCTCGGCGAAACCAGCCGACAGTGAACATCCATATGGACATGAGCGATTTGAAGCCATCAGTGGGTTTGTGGTATCTTTGATCATCACGTTTGTTGGCGGTCAATTTCTCATCAGCTCTGTGCAACGCATCATGGAACCGACGAGTATCCGTCTTTCACCACTATTGTTTATCGTTTTGGTTTTATCGATTTTGATCAAAATCTGGCAGGGAGCGATGTACCGCAAACTGGCGAACCTGATTGGCTCTCAAACACTTAAAGCCAGTGGGCAAGACAGTCTCAACGATGTGTATACAACGGGTGCGGTTTTGTTTTCAGCGACGATCGAGTGGTTGACTGGCCTACGTATCGATGGCTTTGTCGGCTGTCTGATTGCCTTGTATATTTTGATTAGCGGAATCAAAATGATTCGTTCCTTTATCAACGAATTATTAGGGGCACGCCCAACGCAAGAAGAAGTAGCTGCCATGGAGCAGCGCTTGGATCACTATCCGACGATTCTCGGTTACCATGATTTACTGGTTCATAATTATGGACCGAAAAATCGCTTTGCCAGTGTGCATATCGAAGTGGATGAAACGTGGTCTTTACGAGAAGCGCATGAGGTGATTGATGCTATTGAACAAGATTTTCGCCAATCTTTAAAGGTCGACCTTGTCTGTCATCTTGATCCAGTACCAATTCAAGATCAGCAGTATCGGTATTTAAAAAAAGAAGTGTCAAAGATCATTCGCTTCGTTGATCCGCAGTTACGGATGCATGATTTTCAGGTCAAAGGAGATCTGTTGGCGTTTGATTTAGTGATTCCCGCAAAATCGGCGTATAGTGATCAAGAAATCGAAGAAATGCTGAAACAAAAAATCAAAGAAACACTAGGGGACTATGAATTGAAGCTTGCTTTCGATCATAGTTACCTATTATAGGGTTACTGGATATAGGAGGAAACTATGATAAAAATGGATATGAGCATGATTTCCACGGTATTATTGGCACTTTTGTTTATTAATACGATTGCTGCCTTTATTACTGTTTTTCGGAAACCACGCTCGATTGCAAGTGTCTTTGCTTGGATGATGACGTTGGTATTCATCCCCGGCATCGGGTTTTTGTTGTACTTGTTTTGTGGTCGGGGGATCGACGGAGAAATTATTTATAAATTTAGTGAGCACCACCAAAGTAGGATCAATGAGTTGAATCAAATCATCAAAGTGCACAATTATTCTTTTCCTGAACATCCTTACTCAGATGACAATCATCTATTAGAGCGCTATTTTAAGAACCTTGATGAATCGCCCTTGACTAAAGGAAACAAAGTAGAATTTTATACAGATGGAAAAGAAAAATTTGCAGCATTGTTTGAAGACATGAAGCAAGCAGAAGATAATCTGCATGTGGAATATTATTCGTTTTTTAATGATGAGATCGGTGGCCAATTTCTGTCTATCTTGATCGATAAAGCCCGTGAAGGTGTTGAAGTGCGTTTGGTCTATGATCCATGGGGGTCACCGAAAGCCAATCGGAAATTCTTTCAACCGTTGATTGATGCCGGTGGAAAAGTCGTGCCTTTCATCACTTCGAAGAACCTGATCCGTAACACACGATTGAACTATCATCTACATCGAAAAATCGTTGTGATCGATGGTCAAATTGGGTGGACTGGCGGCTTTAATGTCGGCGATCAATATTTAGGGAAAAAGGCCAAATTTGGCTATTGGCGAGACACCCATGCGAGAATCGTAGGTACTGCCAGTTTTACACTACAAGAGATTTTTATTCGTGACTGGAACGCATCTGTAAAAAAAGAAGAGGATCAACTGGAATACGAGGATCGCTACTTTATTCTACCGCCGAAAGAGCTCTCTGGAAATGTTGATTTGCAGATTGTCGCTGATGGTCCTGAAAGTGAGACCCAAATTCTCAAAGGCGGTTTTGTAAAAATGATCTTAGCTGCCAAAGAATCGATTTGGATCCAAACGCCTTATTTGATTCCTGATGACAGTATGATGAACGCATTGGAAATTGCCATCCACTCAGGTGTAGACGTCCGAATCATGATCCCATGTATGCCTGACCACCCATTCATTTACCGGGCAACACAGCATTATGCCAATTATTTGCATCGTCGTGGTGCAAAAATCTACATCTATAACAATGGTTTCCTCCATGCGAAGACGGTCATGATGGATGATACCATTAGTTCCTTTGGGACGACAAATCAAGACATTCGGAGTTATGCCTTGAATTTTGAAGTCAATGCTTTTGCCTACGATCACGATGTCACACAAACGTTGAAAGGCTTCTTTAAAGAGGATATGGCGCAATCCACATTACTGACGGATGAAATTTTAGCTAAGCAGTCTTACTGGTTGCGCTTCAAACAAAACTTCTCTCGGTTATTGTCTCCGATCCTTTAATTTCAACGCCTTTGCTAATCCTTGGCGTGCCAAATGGTCGGCACCTTTGTTTTGGCTCTCAGGGATCCATTGGATGATCGCTAAAGGGAACTGTTTCAACAAGCATTGAATTTCCGTTAAATAATCAGAAAAAGCAGGGTTTTTGGTATAATTCTTGTCGATAGTCTGCGCAACGACTTTGCTGTCGGTATAGAGCATAATCGTCTGTTCCTGTAACCCTTTGTCAATCAGCAGCTGCAACGCGTTTACCATCACAGCGAACTCTGCTTGGTGGTTGGTTGAATCAGGTAGCGGAAACGCAATTTGCTCATGCAGATCAGTACCGACAATGACGATTCCACCGCCACTAGGGCCGGGGTTGCCTTTCGTGGAAGCATCAAGATAAACTTTTAACATTGTCTCACCCTTTTTTGATATGATAAAGATAGTATACTAGAAATTTTATGTTGTGAGGAACTTTTATGAAGCGTAAATTGTATTGGCAACCGGAAGCTGCTACAGCGATCATTTATTGGTCGTTTACTATGATGATATTATTTATCAGTTTGATTCTTTCGTTAGAAAATACCAGACCTTATTGGAAAAGCAACCTCGTTTTAGCCGTCTTTTTCTTTTTTGTATGGTTAGGTATTCATCGAAGCATGCTCATCAGGAATGATTTGCTCCTTATTCGCTATGCCCGCTTATGGAAGAAAAGCCTTGTTTCTTTACCTGAGATAGAAAAATGGCAAATTGAAAACCATTTAATAAGCATTACCGATCATCAAAAAACGTATACCTTCACGTTGCGTAAAAAAGATGTGGTATGGTTAGAAACTTTTTTTCAAGAAAAAATCCCTGAAAAAAGGGTGCAGGTCGAAACCAACGAGTAATTCATAGAAATCTAGAAAACAGCGATCACTCCTTTTGGCGGTACAGCCTTAGGAAGGACGTTGTTTTTTGTTTACATAGAGGATTCGGCAAACTTCTTGTAAAAGTGTGGAAAATCTCTCTTTCTTTCTGAATAAAATCAAGTATAATAAGAGCATAGCAAACAAAATACATTTTAAAGTGCTAAATAGTTCGTGAATTGAGGGTAAAAATGAAATCAGATATCGAAATTGCACAAGAATCAACGCCTAAACCGATTATTGAAATTGCTGAACCACTTGGTTTAACAGGGGATGACCTGGAACTTTATGGCAAATATAAAGCAAAAATCGAATGGTCGGCAATCAAAGAAAAAGCAAACAAGCCGTTAGGTAAGCTTATTTTAGTCACAGCCATCAGCCCGACACCAGCAGGGGAAGGTAAATCAACGGTGACCATCGGACTTGCGGATGCCCTGAATCAAATCGGGAAACAAACCGTCATTGCTTTGCGGGAGCCATCATTGGGCCCAGTAATGGGCATCAAAGGCGGCGCCACCGGCGGCGGCAAAGCACAAGTTCTACCGATGGAAGACATCAACTTACATTTCACAGGTGATATGCATGCGATCACGGCTGCCAATAACGCCTTGTCTGCGTTGATCGACAATCATATCCAACAAGGCAACGAATTAGGGATCGAC
Organism: Enterococcus sp. NPDC086594; assembly: GCF_044746145.1. NCBI lineage: Bacteria > Bacillati > Bacillota > Bacilli > Lactobacillales > Enterococcaceae > Enterococcus > Enterococcus sp. NPDC086594. The sequence continues at coordinate 112,217 of NZ_JBIVBP010000007.1, read as the reverse complement.
GGACGTCGGGTCACATGGAAACGCGTTGTCGATTTGAATGATCGAGCGTTACGACAAGTGATCGTCGGTCTAGGGGGACCGTTACAAGGCGTTCCCCGAGAAGACGGTTTTGACATCACCGTTGCTAGTGAAATCATGGCGATTTTGTGCTTGGCAACAAGCATTGATAATTTAAAAGAGCGATTAGGAAAGATTTTAATTGGTTATTCTTTTGAGAAACAACCAATTTACGTAAAAGATTTGGCGGTCCAAGGTGCTTTAGCCTTACTTTTAAAAGATGCCCTCAAACCGAATCTCGTTCAAACGATTGAAGGAACCCCTGCGCTGATCCATGGCGGACCTTTTGCGAATATCGCCCATGGGTGTAACAGTGTCATCGCAACCGAGACGGCTTTGCACTTAGGCAAATACACGGTGACCGAAGCTGGGTTTGGTGCTGACTTAGGCGCAGAGAAATTTCTTGATATCAAAACACCGAATTTATCAAAGGCACCAGATGCGATCGTAGTGGTAGCAACGATCAGAGCACTGAAGATGCATGGTGGGGTCGCTGTCGCTGATTTAGGGACAGAAAACTTAAAAGCATTAGAGCGAGGCTTCAGTAATTTAAAGCGTCATGTTGAAAACATGCGTAAATATGGTATTCCAGTTGTCGTTGCGCTTAATGAGTTCTCACAAGACACAGAAGCGGAGCGAACATTAGTCGAAACCTTGTGCCAGCAAATCGACGTCACCATCGCACGGACAGCCGTTTGGGCAGAAGGTGGCGCCGGTGGAACGGATCTAGCAAAAGCAGTGGTTCAACTAATCGAGGAAAAACCCGCCAACTATCATCGCTTGTATACCGACGATTTGCCTTTAGCGGATAAAGCTTCTTTGATCGTGCGGGAAATCTATGGAGGAGCTGAGGTTGAGTTTGCACCAAAAGCCAAAGCGCAGTTACAAAGCTTCAAAGAGCAAGGCTGGGATCAGCTGCCGATTTGTATGGCAAAAACCCAGTATTCATTCAGTGATGATCCAAAGCGATTGGGCGCACCAGATGACTTCACAGTAACGATTCGCGAATTCGTGCCAAAATTAGGTGCTGGTTTTATCGTTGCCTTGACTGGCGCCGTGATGACGATGCCGGGACTACCCAAGAAACCTGCGGCCATCAATATGGACGTGACTTCTGATGGCCAAGCGATCGGTCTTTTCTAAAAGAGTGGTCACAAACAAAGCGGGCATTCACTGCGTTTGAAGCGAAAAAACGCAAAGAGGTGCTTAGAAAGGACGGATGCACGCTGCATCCGTCTTTTTCTCGTTCATTAGACGTGATGGAAGATTAAAGTAGGAATTCTTGTTATAATAATCAAGGAAGCAAGTAAAAGTCTATTTTCTTTCTTTTGATAATCAAGTATACTTAACCAATTGAGGTGATCCTTGTCAATGGAGATACAACTGACCAGACGGACTGGCTTTTATGGAATGGGCAGTCCCCTAGAGATTATGCAGGAGAAAAAAAGAATCGCTGCAGTCAATCATCAGCAAACGATTTATTTAGAGTTAGCTGAGCAGACACCGATTCGTGTGCGCATGTTTTTTTTAGAAAGTCAGCCCTTTCAGCTACCACAAGGCCAATCAGCACTCAAGCTGGAGATCGTGATGAATCCTGCGCTTAAAAGAATATATATCGGCTTTTATTTAAGCCTTTTTCTCATGATAGGGGTATTGGGCTTATTATCACTCTCTCTCTACTCGTTGATTTTTGTTGGTGTGTATTTGGTGGCTTATTTTGCCTTTGTTTTGATTTATTTAAAAAAAGCATATCTTATCAAGGAGGTTCCTCATGGCTAGTGGTGCAGATCAATTTTTGAGTAGTTTTAATCGAATCGAAAAGCGTCTTCGTGACGAATTGGATAACCCGCGGAATATGGGGTTTTCTGAAATGGTTCGTCGCTTATCAAAGAGTAAAAATATCAATGTCAGAAGAGCAGAAGATGATCTTTTGCAAATGGCTCAGCTGCGCAATGCCATCGTTCATGAAAAAATTGGTGAGAACTTTGTCATTGCAGAGCCAAATGAATGGGTCGTCAATCGCATTCAAGAAATCGAACGCTCCTTACTGGCACCTGAAAAAGTCATGCCGCGTTTTGCGAAACGAGTGACTGGTTTTGAAAAGCACCTGCCATTACCAGAGTTATTGAAAATCGTTGCCCAAAAGCGCTATTCACAATTTCCGATCTATGATAATGGTCGATTTTTGGGCTTGATCACTTTGCGGATGCTGGGGTACTGGTTAGCGAAAGAAAGCCTCCATGGTGAAATCAAGTTGACAGGCAGAACGGCAGATGAATTATTAGCAGGAGATGGGAAACGATCGAATTATTGTTTCGTGTCGGCTGAAACGACCATCGTAGAAGTGGAAGAATTGTTTCAAAAAAATGCCCTGCTTGAGGCGGTATTGATTACCAAAGATAAAAATCCGAATGGAAATCTCTTGGGCATCATCCGTCCACGAGATATTTTTAAAGAAGAAAGAGTGGAAAATTTATGATCGCGTTGTTTTTTTTGTTAAGTGCTGTTGTCATTGGCTTGGATCAATGGCTAAAAATTTGGATCGTTGCCAATTATCAACTAGGTGAAACACATTCTCTAATTGACAATGTGTTGTCCCTGACCTATCTTCAGAATACGGGGGCAGCTTGGAGTATTCTAGAAGGAAAAATCACCTTTTTTGCGATCATCACCGTTATCGCGGTTGCTGTCGTTGTCTACCTATTGTTTCGTTACCAAAAAAGCAGTTTGTGGTTTCGCTTCGGACTGGCATTTGTGCTAGGTGGCGCTATCGGAAACTTCATCGATCGCTTGCAGCATGGCTTTGTGGTGGACATGTTCCAGCTTGATTTTATCAATTTCCCAATATTCAATATCGCTGATATGTCATTAGTGTTTGGGGTAATCTTGATTTTTATTTATGCACTGGTAGATGATGTAGCAAAAGGGAAACAAGGAGAATCAAATGGAAAAGCAAATTGAAGTAATCATTAAAGAAGAAAAAGGGCGGGTCGACAAAGTGTTGTCTGAACGCTTGCCTGACCATAGCCGTTCACAAGTCCAACAATGGCTGAAAGAAGATGCCGTTACTTTAGAAGGTGAGACGGTTCGGGCTAATTATAAAGTAAAAGCAGGCGATCACTTGGTCATCCAAGTGCCAGAGCCGGAAGTAGTAGATTTAGAGCCAGAAAATATTCCCTTGACGATCGTCTATCAAGATGCTGATGTGGCAGTCATCAACAAGCCGCAAGGGATGGTGGTTCATCCATCCGCTGGTCATCCGAGTGGCACTTTAGTCAACGCATTGTTGTACCATATGGAGGACCTATCGACGATCAACGATGTTGTTCGGCCGGGCATCGTTCATCGAATCGACAAAGATACGTCGGGTCTGTTAATGATTGCCAAAAATGATCAGGCGCATGAGTCGTTAGCGAAACAATTGAAAGACAAAACCTCGTTACGCAAGTATGTGGCATTGGTCCATGGCAATATCAGCCACGAAAAAGGCACGATCAATGCACCGATCGGCCGCTCGAAAGTCAATCGTAAAATGCAGGCGGTGATTGAGAACGGCAAACCCGCAGTGACGCATTTCACCGTGTTGGAACGCTTTGATCAATTTACCTTGGTGGAATTGCAATTGGAAACTGGACGAACCCACCAAATTAGAGTGCATATGCAATATATCGGGTTTCCGTTAGCCGGTGACCCAATCTACGGACCAAAGCGCACCTTAAAAGGCAATGGCCAGTTTTTACATGCCAAGCTTTTAGGTTTCACACATCCCACAACGGGTGAGTCAATGGTCTTTGAAGCCCCATTACCAGAACTATTTGAGGACACCCTAAAAAAATTACGAAAAAATGATTGATTTTTTTGTGTTGGAACTGTATAGTAATTGTAACAACTAAATAGCTCCTTTAAATGTAGTCCCGTGAGGCTAAGAAGGAATGAGTAAGCAGACGACTCCCGCGCTGGAGATTCGAACCCTTACTAGATGATAACGTGTACCCAAAATCCACAGAATGGGATTTTAGGCAACGATCGGAAAACATGACTCCTACCTCAAGCAGGTAGGAGTTTTTTTATGTTCAAAATTAGGAGGGAACAACATATGGCAGCGAAAGAAGTAGTAGATGCAGTAACAATGAAACGAGCGTTAACGCGGATCACCTATGAAATTATTGAAAGAAATCGCGGCATTGATAACTTGGTGCTGGTAGGGATCAAGACCCGAGGCATCTATATCGCTCAACGGATAGCAGAACGTTTAAAACAACTAGAAGGCGTAGAAGTGCCTGTCGGTGAATTGGACATCACCTTGTACCGAGATGACAAAAAGGCAGAAGATGATCCAGAGATCCATTCATCAGACATCCCGACTACCATTGATGGCAAAGAAGTCATCTTGATCGATGATGTCTTGTTTACAGGACGGACGATTCGGGCAGCTTTGGATGCCATCATGGATATTGGTCGACCAAAACGAATCTCACTCGCCGTTCTAGTTGACCGCGGTCATCGTGAACTGCCGATTCGGGCAGATTTCGTTGGGAAAAATATTCCAACTGCTTTAAGTGAAGAAATTATCGTGGAGATGGAAGAATCAGATGGTTCTGACCGGATCATGATCAATAAAGAAAACGACTAGGAAGAAGAGTGACAGCAACATGCAGAAGCAAGAATTTCGTAATCCAGACGCAGTTTTAGACATCAAAGATCGGCCCAAAGCACTGCCTTGGTTAGGTCTAAGCTTACAACATCTTTTCACGATGTTTGGGGCAACAGTATTAGTTCCGATCCTCGTTGGGATCAACCCCAGCATCGCTTTAGTTAGTTCAGGTATTGGAACATTGGTTTACTTGGTCACAACGAAAGGGAAGATTCCTGCGTATCTAGGCAGCAGCTTTGCGTTTATCGCAGCGATGCAGATGCTGATGAAATCTGATGGCTACCCAGCTATCGCACAAGGCGCCATCACGACTGGGTTGGTTTACGTGATCGTTTCGATGATCATTAAACGTGCCGGTGCAGCTTGGTTGGATAAGATCTTACCACCGATCATTGTCGGTCCTGTGATTATGGTGATTGGATTAGGGTTAGCCGCTAACGCCGCCCAGAATGCAATGTACAATGACTCAGTCTACGATTTCAAGTACATTCTGGTAGCTTTGGCTACCTTAGGATTAACGATTTTCTTCAATATGTTTCTGCGAGGGTTTTTAGGATTGATCCCGATCCTTCTGGGGATTGTGGGCGGATACTTGATCGCCTTAGCAGCGGGGATCGTCGATGTGCAGCCCATCATTGACGCCAACTGGTTTGGCATGCCAAGCTTCGAGATTCCCTTCATTAACTATGAACCTAAACTGTATCTGAATGCAATCACTACGATGGCGCCGATCGCTTTTGTTACCATGACCGAACACATCGGTCATCTGATGGTCTTGAACAAATTAACGAAGCGGAACTTTTTTGAAGAGCCAGGCTTGAACCGAACACTATTGGGAGATGGGTTTGCTCAAATTGCAGCCGGTCTCGTTGGGGGCCCCCCAGTGACAAGTTACGGAGAAAACATTGGGGTTTTAGCAATTACACGGGTCCACAGTGTGTTCGTCATCGGTGGTGCAGCAGTTCTAGCCATCGTACTAGGCTTCGTTGGAAAACTAAGCGCATTGATCTTAAGTATTCCTGGTCCAGTCATCTCAGGGATCAGCTTCCTGCTCTTTGGTGTCATCGCTGCCAGCGGGTTGAAAATTTTGATCGACAACAAAATCGATTTTGATCGTAAGAAGAATTTGATCATTGCGTCAGTGATCCTTGTGGTAGGAATCGGCGGTCTTGTATTCACGGTCGGTACCTTCACATTATCCGCAATGGCGTTAGCAACTGTCCTAGGAATCTTCTTGAATCTTATTTTACCTGACAGCTCTCGCAGCGAAGAAAAATAACTTGTGCCAACTCATCGTTTAAACAGAATCAAAGGAGGAATTCATTCATGATTATTCAATCCGAAAGAATCAGCTTAAAGCATCTTTTGACGGTCGAAGCATTGACGGACCGTGAAGTGATGGGACTCATCCGCCGAGGACAAGAATTCAAAAGAGGGGCGAAATGGATGCCCCAAAAAGAACAATATTTCGCAACAAATCTCTTTTTTGAGAACAGTACCAGAACCCACAAAAGCTTCGATGTTGCTGAGAAAAAACTAGGGATCGAAGTCATCGAATTTGAAGCCTCCACCAGTTCTGTTCAAAAAGGCGAGACCTTGTATGACACGGTCTTGACGATGTCGGCTTTAGGTGTAGACGTTGCGGTCATTCGCCACGGCGATGAAAATTACTACGACGCTTTGATCCAAAGCAAAACGATCCAGTGCAGTATCATCAATGGCGGGGACGGCAGCGGCCAACACCCAACGCAATGCTTGCTAGATCTGATGACGATCTATGAAGAGTTTGGGCATTTTGACGACTTGAAAGTCGCAATCGTAGGTGACATCACCCACTCACGGGTCGCAAAATCAAACATGCAAATGTTGAAGCGTCTCGGAGCGAAAGTCTTCTTCTCAGGTCCAAAGGAATGGTATGACGAAGAATTTGAAGTATACGGTCATTGGCTACCATTAGACGAATTGGTCGCAGAAGTCGATGTTATGATGATGCTTCGTGTCCAGCACGAGCGCCATGATGGAACGGAAAGCTTTTCAAAAGAAGAATACTTAAAAAATCACGGGTTGACCGTCGAACGCGCCGCAAGAATGAAAGAGCATGCGATCATTATGCACCCAGCACCGGTCAATCGCGATGTGGAGTTGGCTGATGCCTTAGTTGAAAGCTTGCGCTCGCGAATCATCACACAGATGTCCAATGGCGTCTTTGTTCGAATGGCGATTCTTGAAGCAGTGTTGAACGGTAAGGCCTAACAGGCAAAAAGGAATGAATTAGAGGAGGAAGTTTACATGAAAACACTCATTAAAAACGGTAAAATCATCAAAAAAGACAATCACTGTGTTCCTGCAGCAATTTGGATCGAAGAAGGAATCATTCGCGGGATCGGTACAGCATTTCCCGAAACAGATTTTGACGAAGTTATCGATGCCAAAGAGCAATTGATCACGCCAGGTTTAGTGGATGTTCATGTACACTTCAGAGAACCAGGCTTTGAGTACAAAGAAACAATTGAAACGGGCAGCATCGCAGCAGCTCGCGGTGGGTTCACGACAGTTTGCGCAATGCCAAACCTTGACCCAGTTCCCGATACACCGGAAAAATTAACAGCTGTTTACGAAAAAATCAACGCAGATGCGTCAATCAATGTCTTACAATACGCCCCGATCACAGAAAACTTACGCAGTGAAACGTTGACGGATGCAGCTGGAATGAAAGCTGCTGGCGCTTTCGCCTTGACGAACGATGGCGTGGGTGTTCAGACTGCTGGCACAATGTATCTGGCAATGAAGCAAGCAGCCGAAAATGACTTGGCCTTGGTTGCCCATACAGAAGATGACTCCTTACTCTTTGGCGGCGTGATGCATGCTAGTAAAAAAGCAGAAGAACTTGGACTACCGGGGATCTTGAGTGTAACGGAAGCTTCTCAAATCGCTCGTGATGTACTTTTGGCGGAAGCAACAGGTGCTCATTACCATGTCTGCCATGTCTCGACCAAAGAAAGTGTTCGAGTGATCCGAGATGCCAAAAAAGCTGGTATCCATGTGACAGCTGAAGTTTCTCCTCATCATTTGCTTCTAATCGATGAAGATATTCCTGCCGATGAAGGCTTTTGGAAAATGAACCCACCGTTACGTGGGCAAGAAGACCGTGAAGCGTTGATCGAAGGTCTGCTGGATGGCACGATCGATTGTATCGCGACGGATCATGCCCCACATGGCTATGAAGAAAAAATGAAAAGCTTTTTAAAAGCACCATTTGGCATCGTCGGATCAGAATATGCCTTCCAATTGTTGTACACTCATTTTGTCAAAACAGGACGCTTTACCTTGCAGCAACTAGTGGATTGGATGACCGTGAAACCAGCATCAATCTTTGGTCTAAGCGCCGGAACGATGATGGTCGGAGACAAAGCCGATCTCGCGATTTTTGACTTAGAATCAGCTTATAACGTGGATCCTAAGCAATTTCTATCAAAAGGAGTCAATACGCCTTTCGGTGGATGGACGTTATATGGGGATACAAGTTATACATTTGTAAATGGAAAATTAGTATGGCAAAAAGGTGGGCAATAATATGAAACGTTGGCTTATTTTAGAAGATGGAACATACTTTGAAGGCGAAGGCTTTGGTGCCAGTATCAATGTTTTTGGTGAGATTGTTTTTACCACCAGCATGACGGGCTATCAAGAAGCCATTACGGATCAAAGTTTTAACGGACAAATCATTACGTTTACTTATCCGATGGTTGGAAATTACGGCGTCAACCGAGACGACTACGAATCAATTTCACCGACTTGTAAAGGGGTCGTTGTGAAAGAACACGCGCGTCTAGCGAGCAATTGGCGGAAACAGCTGACGTTAGATGAATTTTTAAAACGCAAAAATATTCCAGGGATCGCAGGAATCGATACACGTGCGCTGACAAGAAAGATCCGTCAACATGGGACCATGAAAGCGAGTATCGTTGATGCAGGAGATGTCTTTGACCATGCCTTTGATCAATTAAAAGCGGCGGTTTTACCAACCAATCAAGTGGCACAAGTTTCTACCTCAAAACCTTATCCAAGTCCTGGAACGGGTCGCAATATCGTGGTCATCGACTTCGGCTTGAAGCACAGTATTTTACGGGAATTGTCACGCCGCAACTGCAATTTAACGATTTTACCATACAATACGACAGCGCAAGAAATTTTAGACCTCGCACCAGATGGTGTAATGCTGACAAATGGACCGGGTGATCCTAAAAGCTTGCCAGAAGCAATTAAAATGATACAAGGGATTCAAGGCAAGGTACCGATCTTCGGGATTTGTTTAGGCCATCAGCTCTTCTCATTAGCGAATGGGGCAGATACCTATAAAATGAAGTTCGGTCACCGCGGATTGAACCATCCGGTAAGAGAGATCGCCACTGGTCGGATCGATTTTACCTCACAAAACCATGGCTTTGCTGTGGATGAAGCATCCATCGATCCTGAAAAACTAATGGTGACACACGTCGAAGTGAACGATGGCACGATCGAAGGGGTTCGTCATCGCCGCTACCCAGCATTCAGTGTCCAATACCACCCAGATGCGGCACCGGGCCCGCATGATGCGGTCCACTTATTTGACGAATTTTTAGAGATGATCGATGCATGGAAGGAGCAGAACTAATATGCCAAAACGTACAGATATCAAGAAAATCATGGTAATCGGTTCTGGACCGATTATTATAGGACAAGCGGCAGAATTTGATTATGCCGGTACACAAGCTTGTTTAGCTTTACGAGAAGAAGGCTACGAAGTGGTGTTAGTCAATTCGAATCCCGCAACGATCATGACGGACAAAGAAATTGCTGACAAAGTCTACATTGAACCAATCACATTTGAGTTTGTCTCACGGATTTTACGTAAAGAACAGCCTGATGCAATTTTACCGACATTAGGCGGACAAACGGGCTTGAATATGGCGATGGAATTAGCCAACTCAGGTATTTTGGATGAATTAGGAATTGAGTTGCTAGGAACCAAATTAGCGGCAATCGATCAGGCAGAAGATCGAGATTTATTCAAACAATTAATGGAAGAATTGGATCAACCGATCCCAGAATCCGAAATCGTATCAACGGTGGAAGCAGCAGTTGAATTTGCGAAAAAAATCGGCTTTCCAATCATTGTTCGTCCAGCATTTACGCTAGGAGGAACGGGCGGTGGCATGTGTAACAATGAAGAAGAATTACGCCAAATCGCTGAAAACGGCTTGAAGCTCTCGCCCGTGACCCAATGCTTGATTGAACGTAGTATTGCTGGGTTTAAAGAGATCGAATATGAAGTGATGCGGGATTCTGCAGACAACGCGATCGTTGTTTGTAATATGGAAAACTTCGATCCAGTCGGCATCCACACCGGCGATTCCATCGTCTTTGCCCCTAGTCAAACACTGTCAGACCATGAATACCAAATGTTGCGAGATGCGTCATTAAAAATTATTCGCGCATTAAAAATAGAAGGTGGTTGTAACGTTCAGTTGGCACTTGATCCACATAGCTTTAATTACTATGTGATTGAAGTAAATCCAAGGGTTTCTCGTTCGTCTGCACTAGCAAGTAAAGCAACAGGTTATCCAATTGCCAAATTGGCAGCGAAAATTGCCGTCGGTTTAACATTGGATGAAATGAAAAATCCAGTCACAGAAACCACCTATGCAGAATTTGAACCCGCCCTTGACTATGTTGTGGCAAAAATTCCTCGCTGGCCGTTTGACAAGTTTGAAACGGGGGAACGTCGATTAGGAACACAAATGAAAGCAACTGGAGAAGTGATGGCCATTGGTCGTAATATTGAAGAGTCATTACTGAAAGCTGTTCGTTCATTGGAAATCGGCACACATCATATCGAAATGAAAGAACTAGAAGCTCTTTCTGACAATGATCTGATGGAGAAGGTCATCAAGGCCCAAGATGATCGCCTGTTCTACGTCATGGAAGCCATCCGAAGAGGGTATACTATCGAAGATTTGAATGAAATGACGAAAATCGATTTATTCTTCTTAGATAAAATGCTTCACATCTTTGAGATCGAACAAGCATTAGCAAACGAACCACATTCCCTTGATGTGTTGAAAAAAGCCAAGCAAAACGGCTTTACGGATAAAAAGATCGCTGAGCTGTGGGAAACCACGGAAGCTGAGATCCGCACGCTGCGTCATGAGCAAAAGATTTTGCCCGTCTACAAAATGGTAGATACATGTGCCGCAGAATTTGAATCAGCAACACCTTATTTCTACAGCACCTATGAGTTTGAGAATGAAAGCAAGCGCAGTGAAAAAGAATCTGTTCTTGTCCTAGGTTCTGGACCGATCCGAATCGGACAAGGGGTGGAGTTCGACTATGCAACAGTGCACTCGGTGAAAGCGATCCAAGCTGCTGGCTATGAAGCGATCATCATGAACAGTAATCCTGAAACGGTTTCGACTGATTTTTCTATCTCCGACAAGCTGTATTTTGAACCGTTGACCTTAGAAGATGTCTTGCATGTGATCGATTTGGAACAGCCAATTGGGGTCATCGTCCAATTTGGCGGGCAAACGGCGATCAATTTAGCCGAACCTTTGGTGAAAGCCGGAGTAAAAATCCTAGGCACCAGCATTGAAGATCTTGATCGTGCCGAAAACCGCGATCTCTTTGAGCAAGCATTACAAGCACTAGATATTCCGCAACCACCAGGCGACACGGCGACTAACGAACAAGAAGCGATCGCCATCGCACAAAAAATCGGCTATCCTGTTTTAGTCCGCCCAAGTTATGTCTTAGGGGGACGTGCGATGGAAATCGTGGAAAACCAAGCCGATTTAGAAGATTATATGCGTCATGCAGTGAAAGCATCACCAGAACATCCTGTCTTGGTCGATCGTTACTTGGTTGGTAAAGAATGTGAAGTCGATGCTATCTGTGACGGCAAAACTGTTTTGATTCCTGGAATCATGGAACATATCGAGCGTGCAGGGGTCCATTCAGGAGATTCAATGGCAGTCTATCCACCGCAAAATCTTTCGGATGAACTAATTGCTACGATCGAAGAATATACCAAACGCTTGGCATTAGGTTTAAATTGTATCGGTATGATGAATATCCAATTTGTCATCCATGAGAACAAAGTGTATGTCATTGAAGTAAATCCTCGTGCTAGCCGAACCGTGCCATTTTTAAGCAAGGTAACAGAGATCCCAATGGCACAAATTGCCACGAAGGCGATTCTCGGGGAAGAGATCACAGCGTTAGGATATCAAGACGGACTTGCTCCAACACCAAATGAAGTACACATCAAAGCACCTGTCTTCTCCTTTACAAAACTTTTAAAAGTCGATACTTACTTAGGCCCTGAAATGAAATCAACGGGTGAAGTAATGGGATCAGATAAAGATTTGGCAAAAGCACTTTATAAAGCTTTTGAGGCATCAGGCCTGCATATTCCTGAATTTGGAAAAGCACTTTTCACCGTTGCAGACGAAAGCAAAGAAGAGGCAGCAGCACTGGCGGCGCGTTTCGTAGAGGTCGGCTTCACCTTAATGGCTACCAATGGAACCGCTGATTACTTTGAAGAAAAAGGCCTGCAAGTGACACGAGTTGCTAAAATCTCTGATCAACAAGCAGAAGAAACGGTTGTTGATTTGATCCGTAAAGGAACGACCCAAGTAGTAGTCAATACCATGGACAAAGATCGCCAAAATGCAACGGAAGACGGATTTATCATTCGCCGAGAAGCAGTGGAGCATGGTGTACCGACCTTTACTTCTCTTGATACAGCGGATGCAATTCTAAAAGTGATGGAATCCCGCAGTTTTTCAACAAAAGCAATTTAACGCAGATAAAGGAGTTTTTTGATGAAGCAAGAAATCATGACCATCAGCAAACAGCGTCAACTGGCACCACGGATTTTTGAAATGACATTGACTGGTGAATTAGTCAATGAGATGAGGACCCCAGGGCAGTTTCTGCACCTGCGGGTTCCTCAAAATGCCTTTCTTCTTCGCCGACCGATCAGTATCAATCATATCGATGCTGAGAAAAAAGAATGCCGAATCATTTACCGGGTCGAAGGAGATGGCACACGAATTTTTTCAGAAATGACCGTTGGTGATCCAATCGATGTGATGGGGCCGTTAGGAAATGGGTTTCGCTATCATCATTTAAACCAAGGGGACACTGCATTTATCGTAGGTGGCGGTATCGGTGTACCGCCGCTCTACGAACTATCGAAACGTCTGACGCAACAAGGGATCCACGTCATTCACTTTTTGGGCTTTGCCAGCAAAGACGTCATGTATTATGAAGAGGAATTTCGCGCACTGGGAGATACGAGGATTGCTACCGATGATGGCAGCGCTGGTTTACAAGGAAATGTTGGCAACCTGTTGTTAGCTGCAGAGCATACACCTGCGGCGGTCTTTGCCTGCGGAAATAACGGTCTTTTAAAAACCACCGCCCAGCTTTTCGAAGACCTTTCAGATGTTCAATTATCCATGGAAGCGCGAATGGCTTGCGGGATGGGTGCCTGTTATGCCTGTGTTTGCCATACGAAAGATGACGAACAAGGTACAAAAAGTGTCAAAGTTTGTGACGAAGGGCCTGTATTTCAGGCGAGAAAGGTGGTCATTTAATGTCGATCAACGTCGAGCTACCCGGATTGAGTCTAAAAAATCCGATCATGCCTGCCAGCGGCTGTTTTGGGTTTGGTGCAGAATATGATAAATATTATGACATCAGTCAATTAGGTGCGGTGATGATCAAAGCGACCACACCTGAACCACGTTTCGGCAATCCAACCCCAAGGGTAGCGGAAACGCCTAGTGGTATGTTAAATGCCATCGGGTTGCAAAATCCTGGGTTAGAAACGGTCATGAATCAAATATTGCCGGACTTAGCTCAAAAACATCCAGAGTTACCGATCATTGCAAACGTTGCTGGTTCGACCGTCGAAGATTACGTTCTTGTGTGTCAGGAAATCAGTCAGGCAGAAAATGTCAAAGCGATCGAACTGAATATCTCTTGCCCTAACGTCAAACATGGCGGTATCACTTTCGGAACCGATCCTGCGGTTGCGGGTGCATTGACTGAAGCGGTCAAAAAAGTCTCGCAAGTGCCGATCTATGTCAAACTTTCGCCGAATGTGACGGATATTGTCCCAATTGCAAAAGCGATCGAAGCAGGCGGCGCTGACGGGTTTACGATGATCAATACGCTTTTGGGCATGCGGATCGATTTAAAAACACGAAAACCGATTTTAGCCAACCAAACCGGGGGCTTGTCTGGTCCATCAATCAAACCAGTGGCGATCCGCCTAATCAAACAAGTGGCGCAAGTTTCTCAATTACCAATTATTGGCATGGGGGGCGTGATGTCAGTGGATGATGTACTTGAAATGTATCTGGCAGGTGCAAGTGCAGTTGCAGTAGGAACTGCAAACTTTACCGATCCTTACATTTGCCCAAAATTGATTGAAGAATTGCCTATCCGAATGGCAGAATTAGGGATCACTTCTTTGGAACAGTTGATAAAAGAAGTGAGAGAGGAGCACGTGTGATGAGTGAACGACCAATTATTGCCTTAGATTTCCCCAACAAACAGGCTATTGAAACATTTTTAGCGCAATTTCCTGCGGGAGAAAAATTATTTGTAAAAGTTGGAATGGAGATTTTCTACCAAGAAGGACCAGCGATCGTCACTTGGTTGAAATCCTTTGGCCATGACATTTTTTTAGATTTAAAATTACATGATATCCCTAATACTGTTGGACGAGCAATGGAGCGCTTAGCTTCTTTAGGTGTTGCTTTGACGAATGTTCATGCAGCCGGCGGGATCGAAATGATGACTGCTGCTAAAAAAGGTCTGCAACAAGGAACCCCCGCAGGAGACAAAGTCCCTGATTTGATTGCAGTTACCCAATTGACCTCCACTAGTGAGGCACAAATGCATCATGATCAGCAGATCATGACGTCACTGCAAGAAAGTGTTATCCATTACGCCACTTGTGCCCAAAAAGCTGGATTAGACGGTGTTGTTTGCTCCGCACACGAAGCAAAACAGATCAAGCAAAGAACAACCGATGCCTTCATACGCTTGACGCCTGGTATCCGACCAGCTGGCAGTGAAGTTGGCGATCAAAAACGGATCATGACACCTGCACAAGCTCGCAATGCGGGGGCTACCATGATCGTTGTGGGACGTCCAATCACCCAGTCTAAGACACCGTATGAAAGTTATCTGCAAATAAAACAAGAATGGAAGGAAGCTAGCCAATGAAAGAACAATCCAATCAAATTGCCAAAGATCTTTTAGACATCGAGGCGATTTTTTTACGACCGAATGAACCATTTACTTGGGCAAGCGGCATCAAAAGCCCTATTTACTGCGACAATCGAATCACTATGAGTTATCCTCATGTACGTCGCGCCATTGCGAAAGGCTTAGCTGCAGTCATCAAAACGACTTATCCCGAAGCAGAAGTGATTGCAGGGACCGCAACAGCCGGGATTCCCCATGCTGCTTGGGTCGCTGAATTGTTAGATTTGCCAATGGTTTATATTCGCAGCAAAGCAAAAGAACATGGCAAAGGCAATCAAATTGAAGGTCGTATTCAGCCAAATCAAAAAATGGTCGTCATTGAAGATTTATTGTCAACAGGTGGCAGTGTCTTAGAAGCTTGTGAAGCAGCCAAAAGAGAAGGAGCCGACGTATTAGGCGTCGCTGCGATCTTTACTTACGAGCTGCCTCAAGTCCAAGAGAATTTTGACCAAGCAGGTCTATCCTATGTGACTTTGACAAACTATACAGCGTTGATCGAGTCGGCTTTAGAAACGGGTGCTATTCAAGAGTCTGATGTTGCCCTGTTACAAGAGTGGCGAAAAGATCCTGCTGCTTGGTTGAGTGAATAAGGAATTGAAATAAGAAACGGATATGTGAGGGAATGACCAAGCATATTCGTTTTATTTTCACCTATTTTCTGATAGCATTGGGAGAAAGTTTTTTTGATAGGAAGGGCTATTCCTTGCTGTCAACTTGAATTAGGAGGCTGTTTTTTTGAAAAGAAATATGGATGTTCCCTGGAGTTATTCCGGAGACAATGGACCTGAACATTGGCACACTTTGTGCGATTGGTATGCACAAGGCGCCGAATTTCCTTACCAATCCCCAATTGCTTTAGTTCACGATGAAACCGAAGAACCTATCGATCAGGACTTGGCTTTTCACTATAAACGAGAGCGGTTCACGGAAAAAGAATTCAAAAATACGATTCACTTCGTTCCATATAACAAAGAAAGTTATGTCACATTTAAAGGGATCAACTACTATTTGACGGATATTCATTTCCACATGCCGTCTGAACATATTATCGATGATGAACAGCAAGAATTAGAGTTTCATCTCGTCCATATGAATGAGGACGGAGAAAACTTGGTTGTGGGCATCTTATTCAAATTGACGGATAAGCTCAACTGGATCTGCAATCAGCAAGACGACAGCATCTGGGACTTTGAAAACCATACGCAATGGTTTGATCCGACTATGTTCTTACCAGAACGCACCCACCATTTCCATTATGTGGGTTCGTTGACGACACCGCCAACCAAAGGGCCAATCAATTGGTTCGTCTTTGACTGGATCGGGGAGATGAGCCGCCGCTTCATTTTGGAATTCCGGGAAGAAGTGTTAGAAAACAATAATCGCCCATTACAAGACCGCAAAGATCGGCCTATTTATTTCTATTAATTTATAAAAATAGATCCTTTTACGTAGTGTTTCTCACTGACTTCATTTGATGGTCAGTATAGAAACCACTTCGTAAGGGTAATCTATAAAAATGATGTTAGAATTTTTAGAATGTCATTGACTAGAAAAAGACGAAAACTCTTCGTCTTTTTTTATTTTTATATTCTAGTACCATGAAGGCTATGCTAAAATATTAAATAAGCTGATTCTCGGCAGTTAATGCATTGTGAAAATAAATACAAATATAGTTTTTTTTAGAAAAAGAGCAGACACGGTAAAGCTTTTTTGGCTGAGTATTTTATAGTGAAAGAAAGGAAATCCATATGCATGCATGGGAAGCAATCCAAAAATCCATTGATTTTATCGAAGACAATCTTGCTGAGTCGCTAGAGATCGAAACGTTAGCACAAGTCGCATCACTTTCTGTATTTTATTATCAACGCTTATTTACTCGCTTAGTTAAAATTTCTGTTAGGGAATATATAAAACTGCGTCGTCTGGCCAGAGCCGCTGTTTTATTAAAAGACAGAAAAAGTCGAGTCATTGAGGTCGCTTTTGAGGTTGGTTTTAGCAGCCATGCAGTATTTTCAAGAACCTTTAAGACCGTTTATGGACTTTCACCTTCTCTTTACCAAAAAGCGCCGATCGGCTTGCAAAATTTTGATAAGCCGGATCTATCTTTAGGGTATATTGTCACAGAAGAAGGCAATCCATTGATCAGCGAAGGAGTCGTTTTGGAGATTCAGAAGAAGCGAAATCAGCAACCGCTGGTTTTTTGTGGCGTTGTTGGTTACTATCCATTTAAGTATGGAAAAATGCTGGGCCAACGAACAGGGATTGATCCGATTGATGATATTTGGCATGATTTTTATCAAAAGACTGCCAATCAGCCTCGCACCGATCATTGCCTGATCGGTGTTTCATTTCCGGGAGATGCGCCTGAAGGCTATTCAAGTTATTTTGTTGGTCAAATATCTGATGGTTCGCAATTTCTCAACTGCACTGAATGGACTTTACCAGAACGTGAGTATATTGTTTGCAGCTTTGATACGGTCTCAGAGCAACTGATCATCAATATGGGAAAGGCGATGCGTTATACCCGTTTTTGGCTCAAGAAAAATGGCTGGATTGCTGAGAATTTTTTTCCTGAGCTTTATCAAAAAGGGGAAAATCATGTGGTTCATGTCGAATTATGGATTCCTTTTAAAAAAAGAATTAAGATGCAAGGAGGAACAGAATAATGACCCACCAGTATGAAGAAGGAATAAAGCTGCTTGAAGAAAAATTCGGACATTTTAAAGACAATGTGATTGCCCTTGCGACGACAGCTTGTGACAAAACTGTAGAGGGACACATACAACCAGTCGTTCGAGAAGTTGATGCTTTTTATGAAGAGGGCGTTTTTTACGTGTCGACACACGAGCAATCCAATAAAATCAAGCAAATCAAAAAGAACCCAGCAGTTTCCATTGCCGTTAGCGGTGAATGGTTTACTGCGGTCGGTCAAGGGGAGAATTTAGGTTGGGTGCTAGACCCTAAAAATGCAGAATTAAGAAGCAAAATTCGCAAAGCCTTTGTCTGGTACGACGAAGTCAACAATGAGAATGATAAAGGCTGTTGCTTTCTAGCAATCCATTTGACCAAAGGAACGTTGAATATCAATCACTGGGAAAAGCTGTATCATTTTGATTTCGAGAAGAAAGTCACTATGGAGGATGGCGGTATTTATTAGCTAGCAGAAGCTACTTTCTCACGGTGATTTTCGAATGCCATTCTATCGGATCTAGCAGATACGTCGATGGCTAAATTCTGAGAAGGCTTGCCTTTTGTGTTTCAAGCTAAGCAAAATTGTCGCTGGAAGAGCAGTAGATAGAAGGAAAAAGCATAAAAACCGATCACAAGCGCGTGTAGTTTCGCAGCGCTTTTGTGGTCGGTTCTTTTATTGATTACACTATGTTTTTTTGATCCGAATAGACTGAGGAGCAGCTAGGACTGTTTTAATCTCAAAATTCCCTCATCAGGTGTCACAAAAAGCGTTTTTTGATTCTCATAAATGACGAATCCAGGTTTGGCACCATTCGGTTTCCGAATATGTTTGACTTGCACGTAGTCCACCGGTACTTGGGCAGATTGACGATATTTTGAGAAATATGCGGCAAGCTCTGCAGCTTCCATTAAGGTTGTCTCACTAGGATCATCCGTACGAATGATGACATGAGAGCCAGGAATATTTTTGGTATGCAGCCAGATATCACTCTTACGAGCTGTTTTTAAGGTCAGTTGGTCATTTTGTAAATTGTTTTTTCCAACGAAAATTTCTGTTCCGTCTGAAGAAAGAAATCGTTCTGGTTGCGAAGGAGCGGCTTTTTTACGCTGTTTCGTCCGATTTTTGACATAGCCTTGTGCAATCAGTTCTTCCCGAATAACCGCCAGATCCATTGGAGAGGCGATTTCTAATTGGGCTAACACGGATTCGAGATACGCGATTTCTTCTTTCGTTTCGGCAATCTGCTGATGGACCAATTTGACTGCATTTTTTAATTTCTGATAACGTTGAAAATATTTCTGAGCATTTTGATTGGGAGAAAGAGCGGGATCTAATTTGATCGTCAAAAGCCGATTCTCATCATAGTAATTTTCCAAATCAACTGAAGCAGCACCACGGGGGACTTGATTCATAAAGGTCGTCAAAAGCTCACCTTTTTGACGAAATTCTTCGGCGTTTTCTGAATCGATTAACGTTTGTTGGCGTTTCTTTAACTTCAATTGGTTCCGTTTCAGTTCATTCTCAATCTTCTTTAGTAATTCGCCACCTTGTTGTTTGACCCGATCTCTTTCCGCCTTGTCGTGATAAAACGCATCTAAAAGCTCGCTCAGACTCTGATAAGAGGTGACAGTGGTGGTCGCATCGATCAATGATGGATAGGGAATTGGTGTAAAATATTCCTTTTTCTCTGACTGGAGATAACTTGGTGCTAGCTCCTGGGTAAGCTCTGTAAAGAAAGCTTCCCACTGACGCAGTTTTTCATTGGGATTGGCATTGATTCGAGCGATTAATTCTTCTGCTGTATCGCGGCCTAAGCCTTGGAATCGTTGTTGAAGTTCTTTTGCCGTCAAGGGATCGATGGTCGATAATTCTTCAAAAATTTTGGTGCGAGAGGCTGTAAAAGGATTAAGTGTTGTTTGCTTTGGTGGTGCAATATAAGTAGCACCCGGTAATAAAGTACGATACGTATTTTGTGAATGACCAATGTGTTTGATTGTATCGACAATTTTTCCGCTCGTCTTATTCATTAATAAAATCGTGCTGTGACGGCCCATCAATTCGACAATCAAGACGAGGGATTGTAAATCACCTAGTTCATCTCGTCGAGTAAAATGAAAATGGATCACACGGTCATTGTCGATTTGTTCGATTGATTCTAAGATCGCCCCTTCTAAATATTTCCGCAGCATCATCAAGAAATTCGGTGGGGTTTCTGGATTGCTATAGGCGATCGTTGTGCATTGCACACGAGCATAGGTGGGATGTGCGGATAGCAAAAGTTTATGATTTTTCCCTTGGGCACGGATCACAAATACGACCTCATTTTCATAAGGTTGATGAATTTTGTTCACACGTCCACTGGTTAATTGATTTTGTAATTCTTTGACCATTAAATGGGTAAAAACACCATCAAAAGACATATTGTTTCCCTCTTTTCTTATAAGGATAGTTTGACTGAGGGATTGATCCTTCCAATGTCAAATATTCCTATCTATTATACCGAAGAATCCAAAGAAAAGCCATGGCAGCTAGCTTTCCTTTTTCTTGTTAGGTTGGTGATCGGTGGTTTGCAGTGCACGCTCAATTTCTTTGTTCAAGAAATAAGAGATGACTGTTCGAATAATAACGACTGCAGCTAGACGTACGATGTCTTCGAAAGTAGGGTGGATGATCGTCTCAATAATATCTGCTGCAATCAAGATCTCAAGACCTAATAAGACATAACTCCCTAAATAATTGCGGATAAAATTATTCTCTCTGGCTGCCACCAAACGGTCCTTTTCTGTTAATTCGTAGCGCACGAAATCAATGCCTGCGATCAATACACCCCAAACGATGACGAAAATGGAGAGAAAGTTTAAACAGACAACAATGAAATCGAAGATTGGGTTGGCTCCAGTCATCAAAGAACTAGCTAGATTATGCATAATGACTCCTTTACCGTTTTCTTTTATCTTACCGAATTATCGAAGAAATGTGAAGTTTCTTGACGTTCTAGAAGGGAATTGATAGTATGAATTAATAGTAGGATTTTTAAAAAAGGTGGGCAAATTATGGAACAAGTTAGGAACTTTGTTCATTACACGAAAGAAAAAACAGTGGAAAGCTGGCAGGCTTTGTTAGATGATCTATACCGAGATCAGAAAAAAACGATTTTCACGCTGATCGGAGGCATTCTTTTCGCGCTGGTTTTTGCAGGCTTGATCGTTTTTTCTCAAAATCGCATCAACGCCTCTTTAGTGGATCGAATCGCTTTCGACAAGTTACCTTCGGAAAAAGTACAGCCATTACCATATTTGACAGCTGATAAGACGATTCGCGAAACAAGAGCGATTTCTGTGATGTACAGTAAACCAAATGGCCCACAGCTGGATCAAGTGTTTGATCTGATCCAAGCACAGGAAGACGAAATGAATCGAACATTTTTTTATTATCCGATCGTCTATGACGTGGCATTTTTCTCCAATGAATATGACATTGATCCTGATAAAGTGACCTTTGTCTTCTATGAAGAAGGAGTCGAGAAAAATCGCTTTACTTTTGATTCATTTGAGCAGCCAACGACGGAATTCATCCCAGAATTGAATCGTTTACCCATGTGGACGATTCGTTCTTCTGCCAATGATTGATAAAAAAATCTGACAATTTGACAGAAAATTGTTGACGTTTTTTTATCAATAGGCTAAACTGAATTCAATCAAGAAAGAAAACAAGTTGAGAAGGAGGAACAATCATGAAACTATTTATTCCATTGCAAGTGAAATCATGGCAAAACTGGCGTAGATAGTTGTATTGATGGGACCTCATTCCATAGATACAACTTTTTAGAGAACCTTCTAAAGTGCTGTATCTATGCTGGTAGTTGAATTTATCGCCGCATAGGACAACCTTCTATGCGGCTTTTGCTTACTTGCAATTGCCGTCACATAGGCAGTTGCTTTTTTTGTTCTCAAAAACCGTAAAAACGAAAACACGAAAAACGTAAGCAGAAAAAGGAGAATGAAAAATGAAAAACAAGGGATTAATTGCATCGGTTGCCGTTATTTTATTATTTTTAGGAGCGACCTTTGTCTATCAGTTAGGAATGAGAAGTGGGACCAATCAAGCCAGTGAGACTTCGGAACCAGTAGAAAAAGCTGAAAAAACAGTTGGAATCCTGCAGTTTGTCAGTCATGAAGCGTTAGATGCGATCACCGAGGGGATCAAAGAAGGCCTTAAAGAATCAGGCTATACCGAAGGGGACAACTTGACGATTGAATTCCAAAACGGCCAAGCGGATCAAAGTAAATTGGCAACGATGAGTCAGCAGCTGCTAAATAAAGATGCCGACGTTTTGGTTGGGGTAGCAACACCCGCAGCACAAGCGTTGGCGAATGTCACTCAGGATGTACCAATCGTTTTAGGAGCGGTCACTGATCCAGTTGGGGCAAATCTCGTGGCAGATATGGATCAACCCGGTGGAAATATCACTGGTGTTTCAGATAAAGCACCCGTCGCTGCGCAAATCAAACTAGCAAAAGATTTGCTGCCGGAGGCAAAAACAGTCGGCATTTTGTATTCTTCGACTGAAGACAATTCGAAATACCAAGTGGCAGAAGCAGAAGCTGCTGCCGAAGAAAATGGCTTGACCAGCAAATCGTATGCCGTTCCTTCAAGTAACGAAATTGCTCAAATGGTGCAAGTGATGGCACGAGAAGTCGACTTTATCTATATTCCGTTAGATAACACGATCGCAAACGCAATGCAGACGGTAGTACAAGAAGCCAATAAATCAAAAACGCCCATCATCACGTCTGTTGATACGATGGTGGAACAAGGCGGCTTAGCAACGGTTGGGCAAGATCAATTTACGATTGGGGTCGAAACTGGGAAGATGGTGGCAGCAATTCTTGACGGGACGGCCGAACCTGCGACAACTCCGATCTATACATTCAGCGATGGCGAAACGATCATTAATGAAACACAAGCGCAGTTATTGGGAATCACTATCCCAGAAAACCTCAAAGACGAGGCAAAATTGATTACAACGACACCGGAAAGTGAAGCAAGTGATGAGTAACAATTAGGAACAGCAATCACCTGCGATCACCGAGAGAGTCTTGAAAGAGAAAACTTGTAAGAATATGGAGGAAGAATGATGATTGTTTCAGCAATAGGGCAAGGGCTACTTTGGGGAATCCTGGGATTAGGGATTTTTATGACCTATCGTATTTTGAATTTCCCGGATATGACGACGGAAGGGTCCTTTCCGTTAGGCGGTGCTGTCTGTGTGACAGCGATCACCCATGGGGTGTCGCCCGTCTTAGCGACTTTGTTAGGAGTATTGGCTGGGATGTGTGCGGGCTGTGTGACAGGACTTCTTTATACAAAAGGCAAAATTCCCGTGATTTTAGCAGGTATTTTGGTGATGTCTTCATTGAACTCGGTCATGCTGTTTGTGATGCGCTCACCAAACCTCTCTTTATTAAACCAACCGAAAATTCAAGATTTTTTTACTAGAATGAATTTACCGAATTATTATGATACGGTGATTATCGGATTGATCATGGTCTTGTTGATTGGGGGCGTCTTGGTTTACTTTTTCCATACCAACTTGGGTCAAGCTTATATTGCTACCGGGGATAATGAACACATGGCCAAGTCAATGGGGATCAATACGGATCGAATGAAAATCATTGGACTGATCGTCTCCAATGGCGTGATCGCACTCTCAGGCGCATTGATCGCTCAAAACGACGGCTACGCCGACATAAGCAAGGGAATCGGTGTGATCGTTATCGGACTGGCGTCAATCATCATTGGTGAGGTATTATATGGTGAATTGACCTTGCTGGAACGTCTGATCGCTATCGTGATCGGCAGCATTATCTACCAATTATTGATCCTATTTGTGATCAAAGCTGGATTTGATACGACTTACTTGAAGATCTTCTCTGCAATCGTCTTGACGATCTGCCTGTTGATCCCTCAATTTAAACAAGCCTTGCATCTACGCACTGGTTTTGAAACGGAGGATGAATAATGTTAGCCTTAAAAAAATCCTTTAAAGTTGTCGGCAACGGACCGAATGAGAAAAAAGTACTCTTGAATAAAATCGATCTTTCTTTAAAACCAGGAGAATTTGTCACGGTCGTCGGAGGAAATGGCGCCGGCAAAAGTACGTTATTCAACTGCATCTCAGGCACCATGCCCTTGACGAGTGGGCAAGTGATGATCGATGATCAAAACGTGACCGCACTTTCGGAAGAAAAACGCGCCCGCTTTTTGGCACGTGTCTTCCAAGACCCGAAAATGGGGACGGCTCCCCGTATGACAGTGGCAGAAAATCTTCTGTTAGCACAAAAAAGAGGGGAAAAACGTTCACTAGGTCTTCGACAACTCCAAGGGCAAAGAGAAACGTTCTATGCCCTTTGTAAAGAAATCGGCAATGGGTTGGAAAATCATTTGGATACGCCAACGGGCAGTTTATCTGGTGGTCAACGACAGGCACTAAGTTTATTGATGGCAACGATTCAAACACCAAAACTGTTGTTGCTAGATGAACATACGGCTGCGTTAGACCCAAAGACCTCCAAACAGCTGATGCAAATCACAGCAAAACGCGTGGAAGAACAAAACCTAACTTGTCTCATGATCACCCATCGGATGGAAGATGCATTAAAATACGGAGACCGCCTGATCCTGCTCAGAAAAGGGGAAATCGTCAAGGATCTTTCAGCAGATGAAAAAGCTCGCTTAAGTTTACCAGAACTGTTACTGTTCTTTGAAGACGACTTATAAACCCTTGATAGAACAGTGTTTTCAAAAAAAATAATCAAATAAATGAAAAAAATAAGAAAAAATCATTGACATCTTTCAAAGTTAAACCTATACTTAGGTCAATCTTACATCAGTTTGGAGCGAAGGACTATGCAAAAATTATTGCTAACGAACCCCACACAACTGAATAAATATTACTTTAGCTATTTTAGATAGGTTTGTATTCATGAAGGCATGGGTACAAACGCTAAGTTTGTATCTATGATGGCTAGAGCATTTCGTAATGAATTCGCAGCCACGTAGATCGTAAAATCTATAGTGGCTATTTTTTATATTCACATATCGGCGCTGTCGCTATGTAATGTTTGAAGGTGTTCACTGTAGATTCTTAAATTTACGGTGGACATCTTTTTTTGTTGAAAGGAATGAACCAGATGAAACAAATGATAACCGGTCACACACGGTTGGCGGCACTATTTGCCAAACCAGCCAAACACAGCATCTCTCCAGCGATGCACAATCTTTCTTTTGAAGAACAAGGGATCGACGCCGTGTATCTGGCCTTTGATGTTGAGCCGGATGATTTAGCCGCTAGTATCCAAAGCATCCGTCAGTTGGATCTCTTAGGTGTCAATCTATCAATGCCCCATAAAATGGCAGCAGTACCGTTGATGGATGAATGCTCACCAGCAGCCGAGCTGATCGGCGCAATCAATACAATCGTCAATCAAGAGGGGCGATTGATTGGGCACAATACAGATGGTATCGGCTTTATGCGCGCACTTGAAGACATTCAAGTGTCGATCATTGGAAAAACGATGACTGTGATCGGTGCAGGTGGAGCAGCGACAGCAATCATTAGTCAAGCTGCACTAGATGGTGTCAAAACAATCCGTGTCTTTAACCGCAAGGATGAGTTTTATCCAATCATCCAGGAAAAATTGACACAGATCGCAGAAAAGACCGCCTCTGAGATCACATTAACGGATTTAGAAGATCAGACGGCTCTAAAAACAGCCATCGATCAAAGCAGTCTTTTAGTTAATGCTACTGGCGTGGGGATGAAGCCGAATGATACGGTAAGTCCTCTAAAAGACAAAACACTCTTGCGGGAATCATTAGCTGTCTATGATGTCATCTATAATCCAAGAGAAACGCAGCTTTTGAAAGATGCGAAAGCAGTTGGTGCCAAAACTGCAAACGGCTTAAGCATGTTGCTGTATCAAGGTGCAGCTGCATTTAAACTTTGGACAGGCCAAGAAATGCCTGTTGAAAAAGTAAAAGCACTTATTGAATCCATGTAAAAAATAAAAAAATTAGAAAAAACGAAAGTAGGAAGAAAAAATGATCGTAATTATGAAACCAGGCGCTACGCCAGAACAAGTTGAAGTTGTTGTAACTAGAATCAAAAAAGAAGGCTTAGATGTTCAAGTCAACCAAGGAAAAGAACAGGTCGTTATCGGGTTAAAAGGGGATACACGCCGCATCCAAGATGTTGCTTTTCGCAGCTACGAAGGTGTCGAAGATGCCATTCGGATCTCAAATACTTACAAATTGACCTCTCGTGAGTTCCATCCGCAAGATACGGTTGTGGATGTAGATGGTGTGAAAATCGGTGACGGCAACTTTGTTACGATGGCTGGTCCATGTTCGATTGAAGGCTTAGACCAAATTCGTGAATGTGCCCGAATCGCCAAAGCTGGTGGTGCACAAATCTTACGTGGTGGTGCCTTCAAACCCCGCACGTCGCCTTACGCATTCCAAGGGCTTGAAGAAGAAGGGCTAAAATACATTCGCCAAGCTGCTGATGAAACTGGCATGAAAGTCATCACAGAAGTCATGGACGAAGGACATATCGATATGGTGGCGGAATACAGTGATATTTTGCAGATTGGTGCTCGGAACATGCAAAACTTCAAATTGCTAGCTGCCGTTGGAAAAACTGGGAAACCAATTGGCCTTAAACGAGGCATCTCAGGCACGATCGACGAATGGTTGAATGCAGCGGAATACATCGCTGTTCAAGATAAAAGTGAAGTGATTTTCATTGAACGTGGGATCCGAACTTACGAAACAGCAACCCGTAATACCTTTGATCTAAGTGCAGTACCAATCATCAAAAAACTGAGCCACTTCCCAATCATCGTCGATCCTAGTCATGGAACAGGTATCTGGGATCTCGTACCACCAATGGCAAGAGCGGGTGTTGCTGCCGGCGCCGATGGGATGATCGTAGAGATCCATCCAGATCCAGCCAATGCTTGGTCTGATGGTCCTCAATCACTTAACGAAAAAACGTACAT
Source organism: Enterococcus sp. NPDC086594 (assembly GCF_044746145.1). Classification (NCBI taxonomy): domain Bacteria; kingdom Bacillati; phylum Bacillota; class Bacilli; order Lactobacillales; family Enterococcaceae; genus Enterococcus; species Enterococcus sp. NPDC086594. The sequence continues at coordinate 85,429 of NZ_JBIVBP010000007.1, read as the reverse complement.
GAACATGATGAAAGAAGTCCATATCATGGAAAAAGCGATGAAAGAAATCAAAGCGTTGCAAGACTAAGCGTGAAGACAACCAATAAAAGAGGTGCAAAAATCAATGTTACACATTCACTTAGAAGACCATTCCTATGATATCCTCATTAAACGAGGGGCGTTTCGAAAAGTCGGAACCTGGGTACAACAGTTGTGGGACAAACAGCGCATTGCCGTCATTACAGACAGCAATGTCGCACCCCTGTATGGCGGACAAATCGTTGATTCCATAACCGCTGCCGGGTTTGAAGCGACACTGTTAATCGTACCAGCCGGCGAAAAAAGCAAATCACTAGAGCAAGCAGCTAGTTTATATGATGGTCTTGCCCAATTCGGAATGACCAGAAGCGATGGGATCATTGCCCTTGGTGGCGGTGTGATCGGTGATCTCGGAGGATTTGTTGCTTCTACGTATATGCGCGGCATTGATTTCTTGCAGATTCCGACGACGTTATTGGCACAGGTCGATTCAAGTATCGGCGGGAAAACAGCTGTAAATACTGGCAGTGCCAAAAATCTCGTTGGCACGTTTGCCCAACCAGCCGGGGTGATGATCGATCCAGATTTACTTGAAAGTTTGCCGCTTAAACGCGTCCAAGAAGGCATTGCTGAAATCATCAAGTCAGCCGCTATTGCAGATCCTGAACTTTGGCAAACGTTAGCAGGTTTGAAAGATGAAGCCGATTTGTTGGCCCACGCTGAAAATGTGATCACAGCTTCTTTAAAGGTTAAACAAAAAGTAGTGGAAGAAGACCCCTTTGATCATGGTAGTCGTCTGACACTGAACTTCGGTCATACGATCGGTCATGGCTTAGAAAGAACGGCTGCTTTTGAGACAAGTCACGGAGAAGGCGTTGCGATGGGGATGATTATGATCACCCGACATGCAGAAGTCACCGGATTAACACCAAAAGGTACGACCCAGCAACTTACAGAAATGGTTGAGAAGTTTCACTTGCCGATTACACCAAGGGAAATAGATAAAGAGCAATTATACCAAGCAATCACTCATGATAAAAAAGCCCGCGGGCAACAATTGAAGATTATTCTATTAGAAGCGATCGGTCAGGCGAAAATCGTGACGATCCCGACTGAAAAAATCAAAGACTACCTAGTATAAGAAAGGAAGGTAACGGATCATGCGTTATATTACAGCAGGCGAATCACATGGACCAGAGTTGACCGCCATTATCGAAGGGTTACCGGCAGGATTGCCATTAACAGCAGAAGACATCAATTTTGAATTAGCGAGACGACAAACCGGCTATGGTCGTGGGGGACGGATGTTGATTGAAAAAGACCAAGTCCGTATCACTTCCGGTATCCGTCATGGAAAAACATTAGGCTCTCCTGTGACTTTAGTGGTCGAGAACAAAGATTGGAAAAATTGGACCAAGGTCATGGCAATCGAAGAGGTACCAGAAAAAGACCGCAAACTACGACGAGTGGCACGACCAAGACCTGGTCATGCTGACTTGGTCGGCGGCATGAAATACCACCATCAAGATCTACGAAACGTCCTGGAACGTTCATCTGCCCGGGAAACGACTATGCGGGTAGCCATCGGCGCAATCGCGAAGAAAATTTTGAAGGAGCTTGGCATCGATGTGGCAGGTCATGTAACGATGTTAGGCGGCATCAAAGCAGAAATTCCAGAAGGCTTGACTGTCAAAGAAATCGCACAACGCTCTGAAGCCTCGGAAGTAAGAGTCTTAGATCCATCTGTCGAGGAAGAAATTAAACAGTTGATCGATCAAACGAAGAAAAATGGTGATACGATCGGCGGCGTAGTGGAAGTGCTTGTTGGCGGCGTTCCTGCTGGTCTTGGCAGTTACGTGCAATGGGACAAAAAACTTGATGCGAAGATTGCCCAAGCCGTGGTCAGTATCAACGCCTTTAAAGGTGCTGAGTTTGGTGTTGGCTTTGAGGCAGGTGTTTTACCGGGTTCAAAAGTCATGGATGAGATTTTATGGGACGAACAACGGGGCTACACCCGTCGCAGCAACAACCTAGGTGGTTTTGAAGGCGGCATGACGAACGGGGAACCAATTGTGGTTCGCGGGGTTATGAAGCCGATCCCGACCTTGTACAAGCCGTTGCAAAGTGTTGATATCGACAGCAAAGAACCGTATAAAGCAAGCGTCGAACGCTCAGATAGCACCGCTGTACCAGCAGCTAGTGTTGTTTGTGAGAGTGTGGTGGCAACAGTGGTGGCCAATGAACTATTAGAAAAGTTTCCAAGTGATTCTTTCGAAGAATTGACCGCATCTGTTCAGGCGTATCGAGAATACTTGTTAACCTACTGATTAAAGAAGCAGCAAAAAATTCCAGTAGAAATGAGGATTCTTTTCATGAGCCAAAATATCTTCGTCGCCGGTCTAGGATTGATCGGCGCTTCCTTAGCAACATGTATCAAAAAGGCACACCCGCAAGCGCATTTGATGGGGTGGGATTGTCAGGAAACCAATGAGATCGCATTGGCAACAAGTTTAGTAGACGAAGTTCCCCCTTCATTTTCTGAAGGTGCTGTCCATGCCGACGTGATTTTGTTGGCATTGCCGGTAGAGATCACCAAAAACTATCTTGCCGAACTGGGGGCACTTTCATTAAAGCCTTCGGTCCTGGTAACAGACACCGGCAGTACCAAAGCGGAAATCACGCAATTTGCCGAGTCCTTTTCCTTTGATTTTATTGGGGGCCATCCGATGGCTGGCTCTCATAAATCAGGGATCACAGCAGCCGATGAGAACCTTTTCGAGAATGCTTACTATATCTTCACACCGACGAAAAGTCAGCGGGTGGAAGAACTACAAGAGCTTTTTCGCGGCACTAGAGCCAAATATGTGGCACTTGCTCCCCAAGAGCATGATCAAATCACAGGGATGTTGAGCCATCTGCCCCATATTATTGCTTCGGGATTAGTCAATCAGGCAGATGCCTTCAACCACGAACACCCTAGAGCGCAGCAACTTGCAGCAGGCGGTTTTCGCGATATCACTCGCATTGCTTCTTCAGATCCTCGTATGTGGACCGATATCTTATTGAGTAATCGACAGGAGCTGCTGCAGCTGATCGATGAGTGGCAAAAACAAATGACGACCATGGCTCACTGGTTGCAGAAAAAAGACGAAAGGGCGATCTTTCGGTTTTTTGAATCCGCGAAGGAAACACGGGATCAATTGCCGGTTCATCAAAATGGGGCGATCCCAGCATTCTATGATCTATTCATCGATGTACCGGATCATCCCGGCGTTGTCGCTGAAGTGACGGGGCTATTGAGCGAACATCAGCTCTCTTTGATCAACTTGAAAATTCTTGAAACTCGAGAAGATATTATTGGTGTTTTACAGATTTCATTCAAAACGCAAAATGATTTGCTGCAAGCAGAGCAGCTGATTCAAAAAAAGACGACCTATTCATGTCGAAAAAAATAGGAGGCCTTTATGAAACTAAAAAAAGCAACACATCTAAAAGGGACGATAGCAGTCCCTGCTGACAAATCAATCTCGCATCGTAGTATCATGTTTGGGGCGTTAGCCGAAGGGACAACGATTGTCCGTAATTTCTTGCGTGGAGAAGACTGCTATAGCACCCTTCATGCATTTCAATCATTAGGCGTTCCAATCCATGATGACGGTCAGACGATCACGATCGAAGGACAGGGCTTTAATGGCCTTAAGCCTGCCCAAGACCCAATTGATATCGGCAATTCTGGTACAACAATTCGCTTAATGATGGGGATTTTGGCTGGACAGCCATTTACAACCACCTTATTCGGCGATAACTCTTTGAATAAACGTCCGATGAACCGAGTGATGCTGCCATTAAGAGAAATGGGTGCCAATGTGAGAGGGCATGAGCAGACGGAGTTCCCACCGATCACCGTTAATGGTACTGCTTCTTTACAGCCCATCAATTATCAGATGCCCGTAGCAAGTGCCCAAGTAAAATCGGCGCTGATTTTTGCGGCATTGCAAGCACAAGGTACCTCGACGATTATTGAAAAAGAGACAAGTCGCAACCATACCGAAGAAATGATTCGTCAATTCGGTGGTGTCATTACAACACAAGGCAAAACGATCACTGTGACGGGACCTCAAACACTCCAAGAACAAGAAGTAATTGTTCCTGGTGATATTTCCTCCGCTGCTTTTTTCCTAACAGCCGGCGCGATTATGCCAGAAAGTGAGATCGTTTTAAAAAATGTCGGGATCAACCCCACTCGTACAGGAATTCTTGACGTACTAGAGGAGATGGGTGCTTCAATTGCTTTTTCTAATCAAGACGATCAGAATCAATCAGCTGACCTTACCGTTCGAAGTTCTACCTTGCAGGCAGTGACCATCGCTGGCGATATTATCCCACGTTTGATCGATGAATTGCCGATCATTGCGTTGTTAGCCACGCAGGCTCATGGCAAAACGGTGATCAAAGATGCGGAAGAACTAAAAGTAAAAGAAACCAACCGAATTGATGCAACTGCCGAAGAGTTGACAAAACTTGGAGCGGACATCACTCCCACCGAGGACGGGTTGATCATCAACGGTCCAACCCCTTTGCATGGCGGACGTGTGTCAAGTCGGGGGGACCATCGCATCGGCATGATGCTGCAAATTGCCGCCTTATTGACAGATGAAGAGGTAGAATTAGAAAAAGCCGAAGCCGTAGCAGTTTCTTATCCTGATTTTTTTGAGGATGTCGCACGTTTGGCTAAAGGAGGAAACAGCGAGTGAAAAAAGTGATATTAATTGGATTTATGGGTGCTGGAAAAACCACGATTGGTCGTCTTTTGGCTGAAGAAACGAAACAGTCTCATGTGGATTTTGATGACTTGATCGTTGCTGAGATCGGCATGACCATTCAAGAATTTTTCGACCAACACGGTGAGGAAGCCTTTCGCAAAATCGAAACGGATATTTTAGCTAAAACTTTGGCAAAGGAACAAATTATTTCCACTGGTGGGGGCATCGTATTAAAAGAAGAAAATCGTCAACTTTTAAAAGAGATGCCGCTCGTCGTGTATTTAAAAACAGATCCCGAGGAGCTGATTCATCGCTTAAAGGCGGATAATGGCAGCATTCGTCCCTTAGTCGTCTCAAAATCACCAGAAGAAATATTGGCTGTTTACCGTCCTCGGATCCCTCTTTATGAAGAAACTGCTTCATTGATCGTTGAAACGACGAACAAAGCACCAGAAGAAATCGTACAGGAAATTTTGATCAAAGCGGGTGCATAAAATGAAGATTGGTTATTTAGGACCGAAAAGTTCCTTTACGCATATAGCTGCGCAAGAAGCTTATCCGGAAAATACCTGTATCCCCTATGGATCGATTCCGCTTTGTATTCAAGCGCTAGCTAACGGCGTGATCGAACGCGCGGTCGTTCCGAACGAGAACTCATTAGAAGGGTCTGTTCATGCCACGATTGATACGCTCTTTCGTCAAAATCAGTTGAGCATCGAACAGGAAGTTATTTTACCGATCAATCATCAATTGTTAGTTTCTCAGCAAACATCAAAAGACAACCGTCCCATCACTAAGATTATTTCTCATCCGCAAGCCTTAGCGCAATGTGCCGACTTCATCGAAGCCCGATTTGCTGGAGCTACTGTTGAGGCGGTTGCTTCCACAACGACTGCAGCAGCCTACGTAGCAAAACATCCAGAAGAAGCAGTTGCGGCGATTGCTTCCAAAGAAGCGGCATTGGCCTATCAATTAACGATCAAAGAAACCAATATTCAAGATGTTGCCTTTAATCAAACCCGTTTTTGGGTTTTGACGAAGAAAGCAGCAAACACCCAGTTACCAGAGCAGACTGCTGAGAAAGCAACGATTTTTGTGACGCTCCCAGCAAACCGACCGGGGATCTTGCACAAAATCTTAGCAACCTTTGGCTGGCGAGAAATTGATTTAAGCAAAATTGAATCGCGGCCTTCAAAAACCACCTTAGGGGAATACTTTTTCGTGATCGATCTGGTGATGGACAAGCCGTGGCAACTGATTGTAAATGCTTTTGAAGAGATTCAGTTGTTGGGTGGTCAAGTCCATCTTCTCGGCGTGTATTCCGTAAATGTTGTTGAGGAAGTGACAAAAAATGACTCAAGTCAAAATAAAATTTAGCCAAGATGAAACCCTTTTAGCAACGTTTCATAAAGAGATCCAAACACAGCACCATCAATGGTACCCAACGATTTTTAAGCCCTTTGATCAGTCAAGATTTGAACAAGCAATCACACAGCAGCTGCAAGAGCCAAGCCACCACTTTTTTATCGCTTGGTTGGCGGACCAGCCTTGTGGCTTTGTGCATCTTCAAGAGGTCTGTTTGCCACAAAATGCGATGATGCATGAACGAAAGTGGCTGGAAATTGCAGCGATCGCTGTTGACCCTCGGTACCAAGGGATGCATATTGGAAAACAATTGTTGGCATTTGCTGAAAACGTTGCGCTGGAAAAAGGCTTCGATGATCTCTCACTAAACTTTTGGTCGGCAAACCAAGTGAAATCATTTTATGAGCAAGCAGGATTTGTGAGCATACGACAAGGTGCATCAAAGCATCTAAGGTAAAATATGAAGAAATTTCCTAGAAAAAGGTTAAAATTTCAGAAAATAGCTTTCTTTCTATAAGGTCTAGGGTATCCTTATAGACAGAGAGCTATTTTTTAGTTGGAGGATCAGAAGCAATGAGCAGGATGGAAAAAAATAAAAAACTGCATGAACGGCTAGAAAAGGAATCCAGTCAGGCAGCCAAAGAAAGTATCTTTGCCCGTCGAGAAGCCAAAAGAAGAAACCAGCGCGTCAGACCGAGTGATTCTACTTTTTCTGCTGATGAGCGAGTAGGAGACATTCCTTATCAAAACACCGAGCATCCTAGGGCAAGCGACTCTCGTGCGGCTCAAAGTTCTCGAGAACAGTCACAAGTAGGAGCAATAAAATCTGAGGGACGAAAAAGCGCGATCCCTCCGCTATCTGCTCAGAGGCCTGCGATGCATCAAAGCCAGGAACAAAGCAAACAAAAACCGTCAAAGCTTAAGAAGACCAAGCAACCCAAACAAAAGAAAAAGCGGAAGCACCCAGTTCTGCGTATTGTGGTTCGGGTACTATTGGTGCTTTTTGCCTATTCATTGATTGCGTTTCTTGTCGGTCAGCAAGTCGCAAGAAGTGACGCTGCTTTTGCTACGACTGATGAAGAGACCTTTAATGGTACGGCCGCTGCAAATGGTGCTCGGAATATATTGCTCATTGGTAGTGATAGTCGTGAAGGAGAAGCTGGACGAGCAGACACTATTATGGTTTTGCAATTAGATGGTCCCAGTAAGCAACCGAAGCTACTTTCCTTTATGCGGGATACTTTAGTTACGATTCCCGGTTATGGCGAAAACAAGATCAATGCGGCTTATGCCTTTGGTGGTGCTGATTTGGTTAGACAAACGTTAGCGGAGAACTTCGGGCTAGAAACCAACTATTATGCAAAAGTTGACTTTCGTTCCTTTGAAAAAGTGATCGACACATTGTTTCCCTCAGGCGTTGCTATCAACGCGGAAAAAGATATGAGTAAAAATCTTGAAGTTGCCATCAAGCAAGGGCAACAACAAATGAATGGGCTTGAGCTGTTGCAATACGCACGCTTTCGGATGGACGAAGAAGGTGACTTCGGTCGTGTAAGACGACAGCAGCAAGTAATGGATGCGATCTTTAGCGAAATGAAAAATCCTTTAGCTATTTTAAAATTGCCTTATGCAGCTGGAAAAGTCTTAGGCTATGCTTCCACCAACCTGCCATTGTCTTTCCTATTAAAAAATACCTTCTCGATTGCTCGAGGGGCGGGAGGAGTCGACAGCTTGACTGTCCCAGTCGCTGACTCTTGGCAATACGGTTCAAGTGCGAGTGCCGGAAGTGTGTTAGTCGTCAATCTTGAAACCAATCAACAAGCGATCAGGAATTTTCTTAATGAGTAAGCAGAATGAAAAGTTCTGAAAACCATTTGAAAGTAAGTAAATTTATGCTATATTATTAATGACGTTTGAAATTTGTTGAAACGAGGAAAAAGAATGAAATTAGCCGTTGTTACTGACAGTACAGCTTATCTGCCGGAACGGATCAAAAACCATGAAGATTTGTTTATCATACCGATCCCTGTTATTTTAGATGGAAAAGTCTACAATGAGGGCATCGACATTGAAGCTGATGAGTATTACGCTTTGTTGAAAAACAGCAAAGAATTCCCAACCACTTCTCAACCGGTATTAGGAGAAGTGTTAGCCTTATATGAGTCATTGAAAGATCGCGGTTACGACACGATCATTAGTATCCACTTATCAAGCGGTATCTCTGGATTTATCGGAACGCTTTATGGAATTACCGATGAAATCGAAGGCGTTCAAATCATTCCTTACGATTCGAAAATCACAAGTATGCCGATGGGGCACATGGTAGAAACCGCTCTTGATCTGTCAAGTCAAGGCAAAACCGTAGAAGAGATCATTTCCCATCTGGACACTATCAGAGACAATACCTATGCCTATTTGATCGTTGACGACTTGAATAACTTGGTTCGTGGCGGTCGCTTAACCAATGGAGCAGCCTTGATTGGCGGATTATTAAAAATCAAACCGATTTTGACCTTTGATCAAGGAAAAATTGTGCTTTACGAGCGCATTCGTTCCAGCAAAAAAGCATTCAATCGCGCGGAAGATATCATTGGTCAACGGGAGCAAGAAATCGCATTGCCTGTTAAATTTTATGTAATCCACGCCAATAATTTAGAAGTAGCGAAAGAAGAAAAAGCGAAGCTACAAGCGAAATACCCAAATGCAGAAATTGAGATTGGTCACTTCGGACCAGTTATCGGCACGCATTTAGGGGAAAAAGCCATTGGCATCGCTATTTCAGCGCAATAATTTTTATTTTTTCTATGTTTATTCACGCCATTATCTCCTCAAGACAATGTATGTAAGAATCAGTTAGACGTTCGTCTAGCTGGTTCTTTTTTCTGCTTTTTTGAGATTCGCTTGTAAAAAATCACACAAACTCGTACAATAGGATCAAAATGAAGGACTTGCAAAGGAGGAATTGCTATGAAGTGTTCCTTAAGAAGGTGGCAAATGAGCGATGCGCAAGATTTAGCCCATGCGTTAAATAATCAATCCATCCACGATTATTTACGGGAGGGGTTGCCATTCCCGTATACGGTCGCAGATGCACAAGCCTATATTCGATCTGTGGAAGAAGCAGAATTTGCCTTTGCAATCACTGTGGATGACCGAGCAGTCGGCAGTATCCGTGCTGTTCGCAAAGAAAATATCCATTATAGAACGGCTGAGATTGGCTACTCTATTGCACAAGAGTACTGGGGAAAAGGTTTGATGACACAAGCCGTTCAACAACTATGTGACTATATATTTACTACTTCAACTATCGTTCGTATTTCTGCTGAATCTTTTGCGAAGAATCATTCCTCTTGTCGTGTGTTGGAAAAGGCAGGTTTTACATTAGAAGGCGTTTTGCGAAAGCATGCGGAGAAAAACCATCAGCTGTTAGATATGAAACTCTATGCGTTGATTCGTCAAGAGGAAGACGGGCAGGATGACAACAATCAAAAAGGAGAAACCTATGAATGAACTGCAAAAGTTACCAAATGTAGGCCAAGTTTTAGCGGATCACCTGGTTCGTATCGGCATCAGTACCCCTGAACAATTGCGCACAAAAACGGCCGAAGCCATTTTTGTGACGATCCGCCAACAATGTGATGCGGGCGCTTGCCTCCATATGCTCTATGGTATTGAAGGGGCGATCCAAGGCATTCCCAAAGCCCAACTTGCAAGTCAGAGAAAGCAAGAATTGCGCCTTTTTTTCAATCAATTGAGCTAGTGAAGTAATGCGTCATAAAAAAGCACTTTTTAAGAGCGTTTGTTTTTAGATACTTCTTATCAAGTGCTTTTTCTATAGACATCTGTCCCTAGCTACTAGAAAAGACCTTTTGCTTGTCCCAAACTAGCTTCATCATTATACTTACTCTATCTAGTAAATTAGTAATTTACTAAACAAGGAGTGAGAACAATGAAAATACCAGAAAACTTGAAACATAAGCCCGTCATTAAAGTGGAAGACTATGATACTGTTGACGGAAAAAATGCGTTACATACGGATGCAAAAGGCCTTTCCCTCGGATTGGCACAATGGAACGACCGGGGAAAAGTCGATATCTCAGGCAAGGTTTGGCGCCACACAGGTGAAAAATGGTCTCGTCAGTCAGAAGAACTACCGCTCACTAGAATCTTAGATCTAGCAATCTTAGTGGCGCAATCCAGTTTGTATTTTCAAGAGGCTTATCGCCATGAAAAGTTTTACGATCCTGAAAATCCGTTGATCGAGATCATTGGCTTACAAGGAAATCGTATGACCGTTGAAGTAGACACCGAAAATCCTAAGATCGATGAAGACATTCTACTTTTTTATGATTCCTTGCAAAAAGATGGCGAACTTTATGGTGAACGCTTCAAAATCCTAAAACGGCTTTTGGATGAGCTAGGTTATTAAGAAAAGGAGCAGATTACCATGACACAAATTCAACCGTCTTTTGTCGTAACGAAAGGACGCGCTTTTAGCAAATTAGAACAAACAATGATTTGGAAGAAACCACAAAGTCATCAGACCAGTGCCGAAGAACTGCGAATCGCTTCAGAGATCGCGTTGAACTGGACGGATCCAGAAATGAAGATCTTCAATGTGTTGTTGGAAGGCGATGCTGGTTCCGGCAAGACCCAGTTGGCAAAGGCACTTTCTGCCGACCTGCAACTGCCCTACACCAAAATCACCTGCTTTGCGGATATGGATAAGTCAGATGTGTTTGGTGCTTTATTACCAGTGATCAACACCGACCAAGAAGAGGACAAGGACTTGCTGGATGCGATTTATCAAAGTGATTGTTTTGAAGATGTTTTGGGGTTGATCCAGCGGCATTTTTCCCTGACTCGTGAGCGGGCACGGGCGAAATTTGCAGAACTGATCGAACGAATCGAAACCAGTGATCAACAACCTACGATTCAATACAAATTTTATCCCTCCGAAATCGTACGGGCGCTGGAAAAAGGCTACTTGCTTGAGATTCAAGAGCCAACGGTCATTCGTGATGCTTCGGTACTAGTGGCACTAAACTCGGCCCTTGAACAAAATGGAATGCTGAATATCCCGACTGGCTTCGTCCGACGACACCCTGACTGTGTGGTGATCATCACAACGAATCGGAATTACCAAGGCAACCGCCCCTTGAACGAATCCTTGCGAGACCGGATGCAGCATGCTGAAAAAATGGATTTACCTGAGCTGGCAGTCATGGTGCAGCGAGGCATTGCCAAAACCAATTATCCAGACAAAACGACTGCGGAGAAAATGGCTGAGATCATACGCTTGCTAGACGTGACCGCCAAAGCCAATGCCATCAAAGGGGTGGCGGGCATGCGTTCCTATTTTTATTGGCTAAATGCAGTCAAACAAGGACAAGATCCTTTTACTGCAATTGATAGCAAAGTGCTATACAAAATCACCACCGATCCAAATGAGCTTTCTCTGTTACAACAGGCACTAGAAGCTTCAGGGTTATTGGCGCAACTGCGACTTTTGTTTTCTGGACAACCACTAAATGCTTTTAAACAACAAATCAAAGGGCGTCGAATCAGCAGCGAAGAGGCGGACCAGCGCAATGTAGTGGAAGAAGGTACGCCCGTCCTAAAAAATGAACAAGTCCTTGAGACGCCCAATCAAGAAACTGAGGCGGAAACGATGGAAACCAGTGATTCTGACAAACAAGAAGCGAAAAGCGCAGCAACTGAGGCGACGTTTTCAGAAGAACTGGAACGCAATAGTCATGATGGCCAAGCAAAAGCTGGGAGTGAGGCACAAGAGGCAGCTCCTGCTGCTCATTCTTTGTCGATCGAAGCGTATGAAACCCAGGAGAAAGAAAAGAAAACCACGGCATCAAAGACAGCACGACAAGCATTGAAAGAATCAATCCATGCCAAAGAAGGGCTGATCGTTCATCGACCACCCGTCGATTTAGAAAAAGCGACTGAAGCCCAACAGCGTTTGCAGCCGTTGCTGCCGATCGTAGAGTCATTGATCAAGCAAACCCAAGAAGTATTGGAAAATGAACAAGCTTCGGCATACAGTAAAGGTAAGTACAGCGGCACACGCTTTGATGCCAGCAAGGTTGCGTATCAAGATTTCCGGACCTTTGACAAGAAGAATCCACCTCATGAACAGCCTTCCTTAGCTCTTGCTTTGCGCATCGATGAATCGGGTTCGATGATTCGAGAAGATCGGATATTGTATGCGCAACAGGCGGTCTTAGCGGTGAATGCTTTTGCCGAACGTTTATCTTTGCCATTGATGATCTATGGCGATACAGCAGACGTGACCGCTCGTGAAAAAACCTCGCTTTTTGCATACAAAGAATTTAATGAAGGCTTTGAATTTGTGCCAGAGAAACTCATGACAATGAAGCCTCGGCAAAATAACCGTGATGGAGCTGTCTTGCGCGTGCTAGCTGAAAAGCTCGCTCATCAGCCGGCAACCACTAAATTACTCTTGAATATCAGTGATGGCCAGCCAAAAGCTCTTCCTGATTATACAGGGGGAAAAGCCAAAGAAGATATTCAGCAGGTGATCGCTGACTATGAACGACAAGGGGTGCTGTTTCTTGCAGCTGCTATTGGGCAAGACAAAGAGGTGATCAAAGCGATTTATGGGGAAGAACGCTTTATTGATCTTTCCAATCTAACAGAATTTCCGCAGCGTTTGTTGCAGCTACTGACAAGGTATCTGTAAACGTCGATAGCTAAAGGGAAAAGAGTGTGGACTGCATGCCGCACTCTTTTTTTGATCATAATTATATTATGTAAACAAGATGATATTTTTCTAAATTTGGATAGTTCTGTAAAATAGACGCCAAAAGGAGAGATATCATGAACAAATGGCGGTACTTCTACTATCCTTGCCAATTCGGCTGGCACGCGGCTCTTCGTAGGCGCAGATTGCTGATGAGTGGTGTATTGGCGATTCTTCTACTGATCATCGCCATCTTTGCAGAGCATTGGCTAGTGTTTTTTCATCAATGGCTACAATATGAAACAAATAGCAGTGAGAATCAGATGGATCTCACATATGCCAGTTGGCTTTTCTTTTTGCAATTGCTGCGCTTCGTACTTAGCATTCTAGCTATAGGCTTGATCGCCACCTTTTTATGGCACTGCAATCACATGTATCGTTTTCATTTGATGGGGGAGGAGCAGCAATCCCTGAGTATTCGGTTGTTGTTAGGACAGTCTCCGTTGGTGGTCACCTTAGAAGAGCTTTTCTTTGTAGGCATTCAAAGCATTGTTATTGGTTTGATAGGGCTTGTCAGCGGTTTGTGGCTTAGTCAAAAAGCACTGCAGGATATTTTTCATTTCTTTCATCTTCCCGCAGGCTTTACTTTTGAATTTCCCTTTAAAGGTCTATTAATCACGCAACTTGGTGTGCTCTTGCTGCTTTTTTTGTTACGATTCCGCGGTACAAAGAGGACGGTTGAAGAGATTCTCGGTAACGGATGCCCGAATGAGTGAGGGGATGATAGGTTGCTTTTATTTCCCTCTTTTAAAATGCGAACATATGTTTTATAATAGGTGAAACAAGATAAAGGTCGTGAATTTGTGAAGACATCCTTAACTTTAGAAATGGAAGAGGCACTTTATTATTATTGTCGTGAAAACAGTGATATTGTGGTAGAAGAGGTAGTCATGCCAGATGATCACGGCATCGTGGATACTTTGAGTTGTCGCTTGACGACTGAAAATACATTTGAATGGCGTTGCTACGAACTCAAAGTTAGTTTGGCAGATTTTCGCTCAAAAGCAAAACTATCCTTTATTGGGAATTATAATTATTTTGTCTTACCCAAGTCATTGTATGAAAAAGTCAAAGATCAGATTGCACCTACAATTGGTGTTTTGGTCTATCATGCATTTCTTGAAAAAGAAACGGGCAGCAAAGGGTATTTCAGTGTCGAAAAGAAACCCCAACGGCAAGAGCTGCAGGTTCCAGAAAATGGCTTATTGTTTCGGTTGATTTCGGCACAAGCGAGAGAAGTCGGCAAAGCAAAACAGACTGCTCGAGGATTGCGGGTATTTTCAACAGAACGTTTGTACCAAGAACTGAAGAAACGCCAGCCTGAGTATGACTTGTTCGGTGGTGGAGTCAATTACTATGATCGATTTATTGAAGATACTCAGCTGCAAGCGATCGAAGCCTTGAAAGAAGAATTGGCCGCTACGAGAGCAGCCTATGAAGCGCTGGAAAAACGTTTTTTATCAGGCGAGTAAGAAGGAGAGAAGAAGATGTACTTCCCGTATATTCGTGGAAAACAATTTGATTTATTGGCGTTGAAAGCACTGTTGGAACAAGATCGCTTGTCAGAAGCGATCCAGCCGATCATTGAACCGGTCAAGCAATCAAAAACGTTTTGGACGACCATTGACCTGTTTCAAAGGAAGCAGCATCCTTTTTATCTTGTTCGCAATCCACAGGCTGGGGCTTTTCTGACTGCAGAGGGGTTAGCAGAGTTGCAAAATGTTGCTACCCCTAAAGCAATGATCGTAGATCGACCCATTGAAACAGTGGAAGAAACGCCTGATCTTTGGATCGTTCATCAAGCGGACCAAGCACTCGCTAGTGATTGGCGGGAAAATACACTGCCGGTGCTGGTAGGCAAAGAGTTTCGTTTGTTAAATAAAATCAACGGACCGAAACTACTGATGGAAGATCCGTTTACCCGTTTACCTAAAAATAGTTTTTATACAGAATGTCCGGACGAAGGGTTTTCAAAAACCCATCATCTTTATCAAAAATTGGGTTATGCTGGGTTTAGTGATTTTTCTGTCGATAGCAAAATTTATTATGAGCACAGTTATCCCTCAAAGCGGTTGGTTTTGCATTGGATCTATCCGACAACTGAGCAAGATTTGCGAATCGTTCACTTATTTTCTGAGGAAGAATTACCAAATCAGAAAGAAAAGTTTTTCGAAGTCATGGAAGCTTTGTTACAGCATGAAGAAGAGTATCCTACACAAACAGCTGGGCTGCAGCTATTAATTGCTGCCTATCAGCAAAGGTCGTTTCCAGGTATGGGCGTTATTCGGAAAGCTGCGGTTATGAATCACTTGGAACTCGTCAGTCGTCTTATTTAGTCTCTATACGTATACGATGGTAAGCTCTAACAAAATACTGCCATTTATTGTACAAAACACCTTGATTGCACCCATTGTTTTCAGGATAGTGATAAAATCAGGGAAAAGGAGTTGGCGCTCGTGGGAACAAAAGATAGAGAATATTATCGAAATGAAGGAAAAGAATTTGAAAAAAATAAGAAAAACCTGCTTATTCGACGTTTAAATCAACTAATCATTGTTTTGGTCGTTTTGATCATTGTCTTTTCGGCGATCCTGTATTACATAGTTTGAAACTTTCCGTAGCTGTCATTGCTTTATTAGCAGCAACAAAAAGAAAATTGTACTTAGATGACTGTGATCCCTTGATTAGGACTCGCTATGGGAATTGGATCCGTTTAGGTGAAAACTGAACGCAACTCAACTTTTCTTGTTTATCGTTGCTGGTTTGCCTGTGATCAAGATTCCCATTAGGCTATTTAGTTAGCACAAATTTGGCTGGGTTATGTACGAATCATTACTGATAAAATCGTGAACAGCGATTCATTAAGCATTGAGTGATTCATTGAGATTGGCCAGCAGCTGCAAACTATCTTTGAATTCAAAGATTCAAGGATCAACAAGATCAAATACAGACAAAGGTACAGATATAATTTGTCAATTGATTTTCTTGTCAGTCGTAAAATAAACAAAAATCCTAAACTATCGCTTAAATAACCGTTTTTTTGGATTATGCTGCTAATTAGGTTAATTGTGAAGGAAATAATCATGAATAAGAGAGAGGAGAGTCGCACAATTACTAGCTAAATACGGTGTTCAAAAAATTTTTTATTTTAGTTTACATAATATATATTATACAAAGTTCATAGTTAAAATATAAAGGCTAATAAGCTTATTTTTTTTGCTCTTTTTAGCCCTCTCTACGTTATTTAATATATTTGTAACATTTCAACCCTGTTTTTAATGCCTATTAATCCAATTTTTTATGTTTTCCCAAGAACTTAATTCTGGATTTTCTTCACTGACTTCTAATATTTTTTTCAAGCCACCTAGAATCCCCAATATAAAAATAACCATAATAATATTCGTCATTTCTTAACCTCCAAACCATTTGTCACTCTAATAACAATGTTATCAAAATAAGCGATACAGCAATCCACAATAGCAACTTACTATTAAACGGATTGTTGAACGTATCTTTTTTGAATCTACTGCCAGTGAAAATATAATAGAGAATCAAAATGATACTTATAATCAAAAGAATATCATTTCCTATGGTTATCCATAATCTATCGGAATTTATAAATGCCATTCAATCACCTCAATTAATTTTACCATTAAACATAATTTGATTAAATTAATTAACTGATTTTTGAATGTTTTTCTTCATAATATTTTAAAATGGATTTTGAAGTATTTAACCATCCGTTAACTGATTGTTGTTTGCTAAATGACTGTTTATTTTTTATATAAGAAATCATATCTGATTTAAGTTGATTTCGAAATTCATCTTTTTTTGCAAACTCTAAAGCCATTTCCAATTGCTGGTCACTCATTTGAGATTTGCCTTTCTCGATGATATAATCATTAAAGAGTTTATCATCTGAACCGAGCGAGATATACAGAGTTGCTAGTGAAGCAAGCACTTGCTTGTCAATCCAGTCCTTTGTACGAAGAACACTTTTATCGGGAGCTTGTAGAGAGAGCTTAATTTTGCCAATATTATTGAGAAATTTATCCCACCATCTAGTGTTTTTCCATCTTGCTCTGTTCGTATCATTTCCCTTTACCTTAAACGCAATATAGCGATTTAACAATCCTCTAAGAAAATCACCCAAATCCATATCGTTATTAACAATCACATCTAAAGCAGCCTTTGCGCGATCGCCACGAAGCTGAACCTCAGTACGAACCCATGTTTTAATATCCTCATGAAAATATTTACCTCTTTGCAACCGTTCATAGTATTTATCATAAAATCGAAATATTACTTCCGATTGTCCAAAATATAATGTTTGCCCCTCAGTCTGACCAGTTTCAAGATTTATCTTTTCAAAATTTCTGCCATGCTTAAAACGACTCGCTACACAACCGTTTCTCATACATAATTCTAACTGGTGTATCGTAAATATGTTGTTAAAATCATCAATCGCAATATCTAAACGAGTTACATTTGCTTTTTCTTCAAGTACAAACTCAAAAACTTCTATCCATGTCCATTTAGTGTGTTCAAACAATTCCTCGAATTGACGACAACCTTGTCCCCCTAAATTTAACCAAATACCCATAGAATCGTTATGACCTTCAAAATAAAACTCTATATTATCCCATATTGCTGATTTTAAATAACCATTTATCCCCTTTTCTTTCACTGTAAACTTCTCTAAAGGAAACCGAAAAAGTGCTGCAAGTTCTTGCCAATTTCTTGCAGAGAAAAAAGTGCAACTAAACCAGTCTACGCAAGCGATTGGAGATTTTGGGCATGTATCGACAACCCCCCTGTTAGAAACGGGGGTTGAATTTTCTTTTCCATCATACATAAGCTGCTACCTTCCCTTTTAAGATAACACGTTCGATAGATTTTATAAAATAATGAGGAACATTTGAAGCGCCTTTCCTACTAACACCAAGTTTCACTCGAACCTTATCATTTCTTTTGAACTTTGATAGATCAATCTTGTAATTTACAAGATAATGAAGTTCTGTATTTGATTCGGGATCACTCAATACTAACAATTGTACTTTTCTTTTATACATTTCTCGGATAGAAATCCGTTTAATAATCATAAAGTCATATTCAACAAACATAGAAATACCTCTTTCCATTTGATATATTTTAAGAAAGGTGGTGAAAAAATGAATTCAGCAAACGATGCAAATATAGAAATCTATCCAACACTAACTATCTACTACTTAATATTTTTTATTTTAGGAGTTTGTTTAGTTGCTTTTTCAGCTAAATTTTTGACAGATGCAATCATTAAGAGGAATTCGTTGAAGGATAGAGAACTAAAAAGAATAGTCGTAACTTGGGTTATTCTCTTTAGTATTGGAATATCTTTAATTGCTCCTGGAATAAACAGAGTTTTAGAGCACTTATTCGTTGCATTTTTCCTAAAAAGTAAGTGATCAACTCCCCACCCCCTCATTCTGGAGGGGCACCCCTCGGCGGGAGCCAGCTTCTCCGGTATGGTAATACCGAAGAAGACACTCAAGGGTTTGGGGTTCTGTGTATAGTAGTCAAGGCATAAATTCGCTACGCTCAGACATTTATACTTGACTACGCTTTATATACGTTTCTATTTGTTAACAAGCATTAGATTGGTATTTGGATTCTTTTTTTCTTCAATTGCTTGTTGAGATAAAGTTTTGATAACTGCATAGGAATCGTAGAGCATTCTTAAATCATCTGTTTGAATGAATGACGTTGTACGTAAACGGTGTAACTGCTTTTTGCTATCTGGTTTATCAATATTGTGTGAAAACTCGTCAGCATCGTAAAAACGCCCTCTAGTGTAACGCCCCATTATCGTATTACAAACACAAACTTCAAATGTCTGTTCACGGAGTGCCTTAGAAACACGTGTGAAAACTTGAGAAGTACCTAAAATTTTGATATGTTGCTTTCTTTGCTGAGTAACAACTGCAAGGACATCACGAGAAACTTTTGAAAAGCTATCAAAATCATTTTGGATCTCGTCCCATAAAATAAGAATGCCACTCGCTTCTGCTTCTTTTGCTTTCAATACTGCATTCGCAATATCTGCCAAACTTTTTAGGGGTTCATTCTCGTAAACATAGCCAAAGTTGCTACAAATATATAAGTCAGGATATTCTTCACGATAACGCTCAGCTTCATGTACTAAAGTCATCGTTTTCCCTGCACCTTGTCGACCTGTAAAAAGTGTTAATCCATATTCTTTAAAAGGTTTTATCCCCATTTTCCGCAACTTCCTTGCTTCTTTATAATCAATTCCCTTATACTTGATAAACTCGAAAATTTTCATGCTTTTAACTCCTTCAATGTTTTAGCTTCTTAATTTGACAAATCTATTCTTCCATTCGATAAAGGTGCAAAAATGCTTGCCACGCTTGCGCGCGGACTGCATTTTTTGCCCCTCTTTATCCGCCTATAAAAGGAATTTTTTTGTATACAAAATTAAATATTTTTAAAATAAATTGAACATTTTGAACAGCAATTAAAACACCTAGAGCTGTTATCAAAGTACCAACTGGGAAAAAATAGACTGCTAAACCAAGCATTTCTCGAAAAGCTGTTGTATCTGGTAACTCAAAGTTAAATTCGATTGTGGGAATCAACGATATAAGCAAATCTATGACACCAATAATTAGTTTAAATAGCAACTCAATTATCATTGATTAAATCCCCATTTCCTGTTATTTTCCTAAAAATGTAAATTGCTACAGATAGCCAAATGCTTAACGCCATAACAGTTCTAAAGCGAACAACAACCCAATCGATAGTATTAAAGTCTGGTGCAAATTGTGCTCCCATTATGTCAATAGAAATAACCTCTTTAAATTCAGCATCAATAGGCTGAACAACTTCAACTATTTGACCGCCTAAACTCAAGAAACCATCAAATTTTGCATCAAGTTTAATTTTTATTGACCCGAATCCTTCATCAATAAAATCAATGTTTTCTGGAACAATGAGCTTAATTATTTGGTTAATCAAATCCCCTAATATATCTAATATTTCCTTAACAATATCAGTTAGACTGGTTAAGGCAGTAGTTAAAATATCTCCTAATGTTTTAATCAACTCTGTTAAAAAATCCCAAAAATTGGTACCAGCTTCATTAACAATATTTCCAAAACTTAATTCTTCTAACATTTTTTGTAATCGATCATAATCAAATGGAGGAACTATTAACGGTGGCTTACTATAAATCATTCGCAACCAATCTATTATTAACAATAATGAATCGTTCGCAATGATAATATTGTCATTAATTTCAATGATAAAGAATCTTGTCTTATCCATTTCTTCCATAAATGCATAAAGCAAACGATAAAGTAATGAATCCTTATTGTTCACGTTGTAAATATGGTCAAAATAGTTGTTAAGCAACCCCTGGAGCCACAAAGGTAAATTGTTCCAACGCTTGTCATAAGCTTCCCAGAAGAAACCACCGTCCGTAAAATAAAAATCAAATTGTGCTTGAATATTACGTGCTAAAGAGTTAATAGCTACAACTACCTCAGTTATACTCGAGCTGATTCTTATCGCTACCGCCTTCATGAGTTTGACGGCATCACCATCATTATCTAATATTGGACCCATATAATCGTCTGATTTCCATGTATCATGCAAACCGAGAATCGCTGCTATAATTGCAGCGTCCGTCCAGTTCCAACTATTTAACGATTTTTCTATCTCTGTGATACGGCTACTATTACTAGCGATTGCATTGCCATGAACCGCATTAAGAGCAACTTGTGCTGTCTGCCAAACATTTAATGCAGTAACATTGTTTCCAATCATAGAATTCCAATCACGCTGTTGTCCTTGCCATGTGTTCAAGTTCTCTAAGTTTTTACCGAAAACACTATTTAAATCTTGTTGATCACTACGCCAATTGTTTAGCGAAGTTACATTATTTCCAATAGTGGTATTCCATGTACGTTGCTGTCCTTGCCAATTATTAAGATTCTCAAGGTTTTTGCCGAAGACACTATTTAAATCTTGTTGGGCATTGCGCCAGTTGTTCAATGAAGTTACGTTATTTCCAATAATGGTATTCCATGTACGTTGCTGTCCTTGCCAATTATTAAGATTCTCAAGATTTTTACCGTAAACACTGTTTAAGTCTTGTTGCGCTGAGCGCCAATTATTTAACGTAGTAACATTATTTCCAATCATTGTATTCCACGACCGCTGTTGACCTTGCCAAGTGTTGAGTGAAGATAGGTTGTTCCCATACGTACTGTTCAATTGTTGCTGTGCCGTTCTCCAGTTGTTCAATGACGATATATTGTTGCCATAGGTAGTATTTAAATTCTGCTGTGCTGTCCGCCAACTATTTAACGATGAAATACTATTACCTGTTGCAGTATTCCAAGTACGTTGTTGACCTTGCCATGTTTCTAAGTTTGATATTCTGCTAAAAGCATTACTTATTTGTGTAGTGTGTTGCGTAACTCTAGAATTAAGTGAAGTAATATTGTTGCCGTACGTGCTGTTAAGACTTTGTTGAGCTGTACGCCAATTTTCTAGACCGTTTAAACGAGAATTAACACCAGCAAAACTATTTCTGGATTGACGAACAATCATATCGATATTATGAGCAACCTGTGCTGGAGTTAACGTTCCATCTAATCGCCAACTAACAAAATAACCCGCAATATTCCACCCATTGTTAGGGCCTGCATAAACTGTATCTGCTTTCCTTGGAGATATTTCTGTCGAAACATTCCCGAAAACGTGAGGATTCGATAAATCATAATATTCAAATCCTAGTTTATCCGTAGGATTTGTTTCACTGCTTTCTTCATTGTTGGATTTATCTGAACTGTTTTCTTCTTGAGTGCTACTAACACTATCCAAATAGCCAAACGAAGAATCAACAATCCTATTGCTATTTGAATTGCTATCAAGGCTACCTCTATCAGATAATACGTCAGTAATGAAACTATCGGCATGAACGTAATTACCACGATAGAAAAAGCCAAGAATAAAAAAACTATACCTACCCATTTGACAATTTTCTTTGCATTAATCATTTGTTTTCCTCCTCATTTTGGACAACATCATCTAATCCATAATAAAAACAATAATCATTCCAATTATCTAAGTCATAACCATTGATTTTAGCGTCAATATAATCACTTTCTGAATATGGTTTTTCTTTGTTTTTTATCTGATCATAAGACATATATATCCCCCCATAGATTTTTATCAGAAATAAAAAAGACTGGCTAACTAAGCCAGCCTCTAAGCCGTTAAATCAATAAACTTTCTTATCCCTTGTTCATCATAGATTTGACAAGTCCAAATCCTTTTTTCGCTACCCAAGTAACAGAAAAAACAGCAACACCTGCACCGATTGCAACTGGCACAACCGCAGTAATTGCACTTACTACTGGTTCAAACATATCCGCAGTAAACATCTTCATTCCTCCATTTTTTTATTTTAAGCAAATGCACTATCGAAAAGCCGAGACAATCCTTTATAAGCTAAGAAACACGGAATAAATCCAAACAGAAATACGATTAAAGCTAAATCTGTAAAATTCCTTATTTCTTTCTCTTGCAATTGTTCCTCGCTTACTTCGGTACTTTCAACTAATGTATTTAGCTTATTGCTAATTTCATTTAAGGTTATTTCTTGATTTTCTGTGTCAAGATTTCCTAAAGCGACTTTTATTTCATCAATATTAGATTGATTCGCTTTTTGAGCATTTTCTTGAGTTACAAAATACCCGTTAATCATTTCAAATCTTTGTTCAGAGAGTTCAAGAGCTTCCTGTTCTTGTTTCTTTTGCTCTTCTATCTCTTTTTGTTGCTTTTCAGCAAGTACTTTAGCATCGTTAGAATCCTTAGTAGCTTGTATAGTCCGTTCATTTTCTGCCCGCTCCAATTCTTTTGTATACGTAGCATTAAACGTTTGTAACTCCTTCAATATAGCTTCCAAGAGTTGTTCTTGCCGTTCTTCCATATTAGGCAGCAGTGATAGATAAGCAGTTTAAATTAGTGCTGTATCCACGTCGTTCAGCTTTTAAAACAACTTTACATTTTGCGCCTTCACCACAACTGATTGTAAGATTTTCATCTGCAAAAAATTCTAATCGCTGATAATTCTTAGTGTCGATAAAGTGGAGTGTAACGTACGGATTACCTGATTTTGAAACCTTTTCTTCTTTCTTCTCGAAAATCAAATCTGTATTACTGACAAACATTTGACAACCTCCTCAATTTATAATAAGTTGAACCTAATTAAGTTCACAAATTAAGTATACCTTAATATTTTTTAAAATAAACTTTTTACCGTTCACTTAGAGTGTTATAATTTTATAAATTGAGAGGAGTTTAAGGTATGGACCATTCTTTACAAAATAAATTAATTGCAGATAGAATTAAACAACTAGCCTTTGAAAATAATATAACAATTCGTAAACTAGCTTTGCTAGGAGGGATAAGACAGTCCACGATCAATAACATCATCAATAACGGCTCAATACCAACTGTTTCAACAGTTTTATCTATTTGTACAGCTTTAAATATGACTCTTCCTGAGTTTTTTGATTTCTATCCATATAACAAAAAAGAAGCCTCTTGCGAGGCTCCAATTAAGTGACAACTTATATATTATACAAAGTTACATTCAAAAAAGGGTTCGTGCCATTCTAAATAGTTCAAGACAATTTTGTATCATTTTACCTCCCTCCGAATGACTTTTATCAGTAGATTGTCGCTAATGCACCTAAAATTCAATTAAAACTAAGAATTTCTTGTTTTACATGTTCTTCAGATTCTTTTTTTGATTTGCTGATTAACAGATTGATAACTGTCTGGTAGCAAGTTACTTGCGGATTCGTCTTTTTTATCTCAGCAAATACAGATTCAAGCTATCAGCCTTGATTCACGAACCAATCGGTTTGATTGTATGCTATAATCATTTTGAAAATCTTTGAGCTTTTTTCTCAAATTTTATTCATATACAGCCAATCCGTTTCAAAGTTCTTACACTAGTGCTCAGATGTTGCAAATACTGACAAATATCCGTTACATGATTCTATAAAAAAGAACCCTAAAATTATGTAGATAACTTAGGGCATTTCGTTATTTAATATAATTGTAATGTTCGTAGGTCACCATAAACGTCCATATTCTGCTAAAAAAGCCTGAATAAAGCGCCGTTGATCATTCCTTGGAATACTAGAACCATGGCAAGTAAAATCAAACCAGCAGCTATCCATAAGCTCATTTTTCCTTTTTGTCGACTTGTGAACGGGTTTTGCTTCAAATTGCCACTCGTCAGGATGAAATACATAATCATGCTGAATGATATGAGCAAAATAATTTCTATCCCTATGCCTAACCATAATCGCTGATTGTTTATTATTGTCATTTTATCACCTCAACTCATTTTAGGCAGACTACTGATTTGCCTAGTCTGCAGCTTGTTTTTCCATTTGTGTAATTAATACCCGATAAAAGCAATTTCATAAGTATGGCTGACAATTCCTAAAAAGGAGAATAAAAATGAAAACGAATAATCAATTAAAGCTAGCCTTTTTACCAAAGCTATGGGCGTCACTCCTCTACTTGCTTTTCGTGTTCACAGCCCTCTTCCTCTACTTATCAAAGTACTTGGACATTTCTTTCTTTACTTCGATGTATCCTGACTTTTATCTTCATATCTCCAATTTTTCGATTAGTTTGATTATTGGCTTACTGGGGTACTTTTGGCTCTTGTTGGGTGCGCCATTTAAAGCCGTCACGCTATTGACCCTGCTTTTGCTCATTGCCAATCTATTAAGTGAGACTGTCTTTGGCTTTATGAACACCCCTGATCGAATCGATTTACTTTTTGGGATTGCAGGAACGCTCGTCGCATATTTTACTTTGGCAATGATCAAAAGACACGGTTTAGTCAAGAATCAATCGTTTTGATTTAAACAGTCATGACTTCTCCTTATATGATCCCCTCGTTACTTAGGTCTAACCTATTTTTTTGGGAAAAGAAACACCTTGCTGCAGTTATTTAGCCGCAAAAAAGCACTCAATAAAGGGAGTGCTTTTTTGCGTTTCCATTGGCGATACTTTCGTATGGCTAGTCACTTGGCAGCCAATACAATGGACTTAGCTGTAGATTTTCCCAATACGGGTTGTGAAACCCTATCAAATAGTGCAAAGCTAAATACCCGAAAATCATAAAGCCAAATGACAAAGTCACGATCCGTCCCCAACGTGGTATTTCTTTGATAAATAAACCTAGCATACATATCAATAAGGGGAACGAATAATTAAACAGTAAATCACTTCTAATATTTTGGTTCAGAGGATCCTTCATTATTTTGTCATTTAAGCCCCAACTTATGCCGACGATCACAAACATAAGCGCCAGAATAGTCAATCGTTTGCGATCAAAAAGCCACTGTTCTTTATCTTTCCTACTTGCAAAGTAGATCGTAAGCAGGACCACGATTAATCCAGACATACTATTCTCCTTTTTCGCCAGCTATTTTCCAAAACGTTCATCGTCGCTTCAGGATAAATTATAACAGATATAGTGCAAAAAAACGATACCCACCACTAGCCCCTTGTTTGATGCCCTTTTTAGATGTTTCATAGAAGAATCAGAAATTTAAAAATCTGTTCGCTTTACAAAAGAGAACGTATGTTTGTATTATATAGATAAGAGGTGATTGCTATGGGTATGCTACAACCATATGAAGATCGAAAAAAGCTAAAGTGGCAAGGATTCTTTTTATCTGAGCATACAACTGAAATTGAAGAGGAACCGACACGTAAGTTTGATTGTCCACCTAAGCCGTCACTCACAACGGAAGAAATCAATCAGTGTTTATTTGAAGCCATGAAAAAGAACCTAACTGTGGCGATCCAACGAGAAGAAGTTAATGAAGAAGGCGGCTATCCTCCAGATATTATCGGGAAAATCAGCGGTTATGACCCATTAGGTATTTATTTGACGGGAGAAACAACGGAAAAAATCCATTATGATGAGATTCGTCACGTTGCTTTCTACGAAGAAAGAAAATGGTTTGATCTCAGCGAATAATACAACTGTTTACACTACTTAAACTAAAGGAGGAAGAAATGATGGAAACACAAAAAGGATCTGTCTCAAAAATAAGAATCGTCTCCTTTGCCCCCTCCCCTTTGGTCCGCTTTACACTAGGTACCACCAACTGTTTGATTGCGAAACACAGTTTGAATTTTTTAGGGGATGTTGATGACGGCATGTTTCTAACCGTGGGCGGCTATTGGAATAAGCGCCGTCAATTCGTGGTGCAAAAGTATACGGTGTACGGCAAAACGAAAATAATGTTGGATATCGATGCCTATCGGCAAAAAACAGTAAAGGCGGGTTCATTATGAGAGCAAGAGACCTCTTGACAGCACTGACAACGTCGTCGAGTGCAGCAGATTACCAAGGAATTTATTTAACGTACAAAGAAAACTTGATTCCTTTTACGGCGATCGCCCAAGATAGCCATAACCAATTGATTTTATTTTTTGAACCAAAAAAACCCGCTCTGACGCTGAAAGAATTATATACACAGCTAATGCTGCATAAGAATTTGGACTTACTCTATTGGGATGGCGAGTCACGTCAAAAAGTTCTAGGGTTTCGTGAACAAGAAGAAAAGATCATTCTTTAGTCCCCTCGCCTATTTTTGGCACACAACAAGTGTCGAAAATCTCGGCAAAACGAAGAAAATAAAGTATACTTTGTGTAAAGACTAAAGGAGTATATCATGAAAAATCAAAAGATCACCCAAATGAGTTTCGCGAAAGTCTATCCCCTATATATTGCCAAAGCAGAGCGGAAAAATCGAACAAAAGAAGAAGTGGATCAGATTATTACCTGGCTGACCGGTTATGACCAAGAAACGCTGCAACAGATGAATGAAGAGCTTTCTTTTGAACGTTTTTTTAGTCAAGCCCCTCAGCTCAATCCCGCACGAAAGCAGATCACTGGTGTCATTTGCGGCATTCGGGTAGAAGAGATCGAAGAGCCAATGGTCCAAGAAATTCGTTATCTAGATAAACTGATCGATGAACTGGCGAAAGGAAAAGCCATGACGAAAATTCTGCGCTCTGCTTAATGAGGCGATTTTTTTCGAGTTGCTATTTAAGAATCAACGCTTTATACTTGAAATACCTTGGCAGGGGCAAATCATTGCTCAAAACACAGTGGGAAAACACCCCACTGTGTTTTTTTATACTGACTTTCTTGACGGTAGCTTTCAACCAGACAGGCGTTCTTAGCTTAGTTCAACCATTTAGCATGTAGTGCCCAGTGGAATTGGCCGACTTTTCGTGAAAACACAAGGACATTGTCTACGTCCCTCTTCTTTACTCAACAAGACTCTCTTAACACGTACAAAAAAGCACTCCTCTTAAAGAAAGGAGTGCTAACTTTTACTTTTTCAATTCTTTGATCTGTTCTTTTCGCTTCAAATACGCCAGTTCTTTTTCCATTTTACGATAGCGGGCGAAAGCTTCTTCTGAAAGTTCACCGGCAGCAATGGCCGCTTTGACCGCGCATTTCGGTTCTGTTTCATGACGACAGTCTCTGAAAAAACAACCTTCAGCATACTGGCTGATCGCTTCAAAGGATTGGTCGATCGAAGCTGACCGGACGGTACTGATGCCAACTTCCCGCATGCCAGGAGTATCAATGATCATTGCGCCAGAGGACAGAGTGAACAACTGGCGACTCGTCGTCGTGTGTCGTCCTCGACTATCCTCTCGTATGTCATTGGTTTTTTGAACGTCTTGCGCCATAAGCTGATTTAATAAGCTGGACTTTCCGACCCCAGATGAACCGATAAATGCGCTGATCTGTCCGTCAGAAAAATACGTTTCCATCAGCAATTCGTTTGGTTCAAAAATGGACGTAGCAAATGTTTTCACACCAAATGCATCGTTTAATGCTTGCAGCAGCTCTGCTTTTTTATCAGCAGTAACTTGATCGGCTTTGGTCAAGAGAATCACCGGATTAGCCCCACTGTCCCAAGCGATCGTTACAAAGCGCTCTAACCGAGCCAAATTGAATTCTTCATTGGCACTAGTTGCAATAAAAACTGTGTCGATGTTCGCCGCAATGCCTTGCTCGTCCGTGCGATTTCCAGCTACTTTTCGTTGTAAAAAACTTTTTCGTGGCAGCAAAGCATCAATCAAGAAATGATCTTGATCGTACACCTGTCCTTGTACAAAATCACCAACGATCGGATAATCCTTTGGCGCTAGTGCCTGTTGGCGAAATTTTCCTGAAACCGTTGCTAAACATTCTTCTCCTGTGGTCAAGCGGACTTTTGCAATATCTTTGGCCTGAAAGACCACAATTCCTTGTTTTTCCATGATTTCCCTCCAGTTAGTTAGGAGGCCGCACTTAAAAAGAGAAACCTCCGAGTTGATGTTGCTTCATTTGATTTGTCATAAGACATTTCCCCTTTCTATGTTGTGCTCATCATGTGATGTCGCTTTATTATACCACCGGAACGGACAGTATGCTAAAGCAAATGACCCAAAAGAACATTTACTGAAACGAAGTAGATAAACAAGCCGGCGATATCTTTGATCGATGTGATGATCGGTGCCGAACCGGCTGCTTGGTCGATGTTTAGTTTAATCAGTACAAACGGGACTAAGAAGCCAAGTGCTGCGGCTAAGGTCATGGCAAAAACTAACGAAATACCAACAGCCACACCTAACATCGGGATTCCTTGCCAAAGTGATGCAGCAGCCCCAGAGATGACCCCTACGATCAAACCTAGACTTAAGCCGATCCAAACTTCTTTAAAGAAATGGCGAGTGAAGGTCGAAAGATCAATATGCCCTAATGACATCCCGCGAACAAAAACAGTTGAGGACTGTGTACCAACGTTTCCACCCATATCCATGATCAAAGGGATAAAAATCGCAACGGCTGCCACCGATTCCAATGTTTGTTCAAATTCATCAATGACTACCCCAGCTAAAAGACCGGCAACCAAAGTGATCACTAGGAACGGCAATCGGACTTTCCAAATTTGCCAAAGGGTGCCGTTGATCAGAACGTTACTACGGTCTGCTTCATTAGAAGCAACATCGACTAAACCAGCGGCATTAAACATGTCTTCTGTCGTTTCTTGCTCGATGACATCGATGGCGTCATCGACAGTGATGATCCCAACGATTCGCGATTCCTTGTCTACGACTGGTAGCGCAATGATATCTAGTTCATTTAGCAAACGTGCCGCTTCTTCCTGGTCCGTGTCCGTGGTAACATAAATAACTTTTTGGGACATGATTTCACTGATGAGTTGATCCCCTTGCGCCATTAAGAGATCTTTCAGCGACAAAACACCTTCTAATGTTTTCGTTTGATCAGTAACATAAAGCGTATAAATCGTTTCTTTTTCTTTGGCTTGCATTCGCACTTTTTCTAACGCTTGATTGACCGTCATATTTTTTTTCAATGTGATGAATTCCGGTGTCATCAAACGTCCAGCAGTCTCAGCCTCATACCCTAATAAGAGGTTTGTTGCAGCACGTTCATCCGGTGCCATTGATTGTAAAAGTTTTTGTGTTACGGTCGCTGGCAACTCATCCAAGAGTCTTACTCGGACATCTGGTGCCATTTCGTTCACAAACTCGGTTGCCCGTTCATCGGTGAAAGAGCGTAATAAGTGTTGTTGTGTAGCTGGTGTCAAATCTTCAAACAGGATAAGTGCTTTATCTTTTGGTAATAGTCGGAAAACGATCACTTTTTCATCCGCGGATAAATTGCTGAACAATTGTAACAGCGGCAGCTCTTCCATTCCTGATACGAGTTCTTTTAATTTTTCAGAGTCTTTCTGATTTAAATAATGTAAGATGGTTTCTTGCTGGTTCATGGGATACACTCCTTCTCCTGTAATTTTGCTCAAAGAAAGAAAGGAAATCGTTCAGAAAATTGTCCAGATTTCTTTCGTTTGAAGGTTGCGTGCTATACAGCTGAAATTTCGTTCCGCAGCTGGAGATGCCTGTTATTAAAACAAGCATCAAAGGGAAATAGCAACAACTTTATTCATTATATCACATAGTTTTTTTAAAACATGAAAAATTTGACTTGCAAATAAAAAAAACCATTCAGGCATGTTCCCTTGGTAAAGAAAGTGGGTTAAGAACATTTGAGATCAAAAAGCAAAAGAAACCTGAAAGTTCTGTAAAACGCTCCATGCAAATGGTATGATGAATGGGTTGCAGTTTTTTTACTCCCCGTTTATGCTAACTATACATCAATGAAAAGAGAGGCAAAAAAAGATGGCAAAGAAAAAAACATTTATCGGATCGGTCACTGCGCTTCTCGCACTCGCAGCAGTCGGATTTAGTCTCCTACACAGTAATGATCTATTCCCAAATCACAAAACACCATCATCAGAAGTGGCAATCACTTCTGCTAAGGATATTCGTGCAGATGAGCTGGCACAGTTAACTTACCAAGGCACCCAAACGATTGAAGTCAATCAGAACATTCCTGAGTTTTCAGAAGATGATCTTTCCCTTGAAAATGGCTCCTGGGAAGCATACGGCGACCTCGATCACCTCAATCGTGCGACCTCTGCTGAAGCAATGTTGAATCAATCCTTGATGCCCACGGAAAAGCGTGGCGATATTTCCAGTGTAAAACCGACAGGTTGGCGTAATAAACAGCTCCCTAATGGGAAATATTTATATAATCGAACCCACTTGATTGGCTTTGCTTTAGCTGGCGAAAATGCAAACTGGAAGAATCTGATCACAGGGACAAGTCAGTTGAACAATCCCGAGATGTTGCGCTTAGAAATGGATATCAACTATTATCTCAAGCAAGATAAAAATCATTATGTCCGATATTCCGTCACCCCGATCTATCGCGATGACGAGCTGGTTGCCCGTGGGGTACAGATGCAAGCCCAATCTATTGGCGAGGATACGATCCAATTCAACTATTATATCTTCAACATCCAAGATGGTGTCACAATCAACTATGCGGATGGTAGCAGCGAGATTTCCAACGAAGATATGACGCAGCCGGAGAATGCTACAAGTAGTGAAAACAACACGACAACAGCCACTTCTCAAAGCAGTGAAACAGAGGAAAAACAGAAAGAATATGTCGATCAACAAGGAAACGGTTTGATCAAAGGATCAAGAAGCGGCATCTATCATTTGCCCGGATCTAAATACTACGAGGATACTACCAACCCGAAAGAATGGTTCAAAACCATCGCTGAAGCGGAAGCTGCCGGCTACCGTGCACCAAAATAAAAAAGCCTTAGGCTTTTTTATTTTGGTTTTATTTATTCTTCGTTGGCTTGTGCTTGTCGCAACACTTTGACATAGGCCTTCCCTTCGTCTGTAAAACGAACCGAACGTGACTTAAAGCGATAAGCTCGGTAAATCAGGCCTCTTTTTTCAAGACGCAATAAATGACGATAAACCAAAGAAGTTGTTTTTATCTCTTCATTGGCACAGATTTCTCGTATGGTAGGTGCGCAACCTTGAGCTTGCATATATTCGTCAATAAAAAGTAAGATTCGATCTTTTCTCGGCATAATTCCTCCTTTCCGCAAAACAGTCTTCACTGCTGCAAATTCGTAAAAACCGATAAGCTACTGCCTCGTCAGCTTTTTGTCCAATTAATACACTGAAAATCTATTGTTCCTCTCTCTTTTCCCATTCTTCCAACGAGTTAAAGTTCCTTTTAAACGCTGGAATTTTCCCCTTAACGAGAAAAACATCGGCAAGCAGCGCTCTTTGTTATTGATTTTATCAAATTTAACAGCAAAAAATAGTAAATTTGAAAATTATTTTCCTTTTTATTGACATAAAAATAAATAAAGGTATTATTTTTTCTTGGAATTTGTTATTCTAAATTTAAGTAAAGGAGGATTTTATGTTAGGGATCGGCTTATTTTTTGTAGGAATTACTTTGATAATCAACGGCTGGGGAAGTTTACTTCACATTGACTATCGTTCACTTGCTTTAATTAATCTTTTTACAGGTTCGTTATCTTTCATTATCAATCTAATCTATATGCTCCAAGGTGCTTATTATGAAGCAGGCACAGGCTTTCTCTTTGCCTTCACGTATTTACTAGTAGGAATTATTTATCTCTTTGGTTTGGATCTACGGATTTATGGAATTTTTGCGCTATTCGTAGCCATCAATACCTTGCCTTTTGCCTGGGTCTCTTGGCAATGGGAGCAAGATCCCCTTTTTGCACTGATTTGGTTAACATGGGGAGCATTATGGTTTTGCGGCTTTTTGGATACGATCGTGAAGGTAAACTTTGGTCGTAAGATTCATTATTTTGCGATCGCTTGCGGTATCTTCACTACGTGGGTCCCAGGTTTGCTGATGCTATTAGATCTCTATTAAACAATAGTGATTATCTCAATGATAATCACTATTGTTTATTTCTAAAAAGTGCTCAATCTCCTGCATCGCCTTCTGAGGACCATTTGTCGGGAAATGATTCTTTAGCTGGCAGGCTTGTTGGCAAATCTTCAGATCTCCAACCTCTGTCAGAGCAGTTTCCAGCTTTTTCTCAGTTACTGGTTTTGTCAGTGCAATTGCATTGCCATACGCCACGCAGTACTGAATATTGCAGCTTTGCTCATAGTGCATCCCGATTCCGATAAACGGCTTCCCAGAGGCACAAGCTGTTTGAACAGTCCCTTCCCCACCATGGATAAAAGAAAAATCGATATGCTCATGCAATAGATGACTTGGCAGATATTCGGTCAGGAACAAATTCTTTGAGACGTTGTGTTTCCCCTTGAGTAGATGAGTAACCGGAGCAATGATCGCTAGTTCCGAACGGTTTTGTAAGAAAGCTAAGATTTTTCGCACCATGCGCGGATTCCCCGAACTGCCCATTGCAAAATAAACGATTCGTTTTCTTTCCCGCCGCTTTTGTTCAATAAAAGTCAACACTTCTTCTGGCAAGGACGCCCCCATCTTGGCAAAAATCGGCCCCACGATTCGATAATTATCTGGCAGCAGCTCTTTTGTTATAAAGCGTTCAGGAGTGGTGATGAGATTTAAATCAGCGTCCATCATTCGTAAGCTCGTTTCAGGCATAGAAAGTTTTTCTGTTTGGGCAGCGTGTTTGAATGCTCGGGGCATCCAGCGGGATTTTACCAATTGTTTTCTTGTCCAATACCAAAGTGGTTTCCTTAACGGTCCGAAGAAACGCAAACTAGAAGGGATAAACGCGCTATCTGATCGAAAAAAGGGATCACTCATCGCATAGGGTTTTACGTAGACTAAGGGAATCTGTTTGCTGCGAGCAGATAGAAAGATCGTGACATTCGATCCAGTTACAATCACCTGAGGAGCAAGCTTGTCGACCAGTTTTTTTTCGCTCAGGATACGCGCAGCAACCATCTCTTTGGTGAAGGGATTTTTGAATGAGCGCAGTTGATCTAATTTTATGATCTGTTCCTCTTGTTTTTCTGTCAGAGTCGGCGTCAATAAATGGTACGTAAAACCACTTTCAATGATAAGTGAAGCAAAGGTCTTTGAAAAACCAAAGAACTCACAGTGGTGATTTCCTTGCATTTGTTTAGCGACTTCGATCATCCGTGTCGTTTCAGCCAAGTTGAATACCGCAGGTGCAAAAAGAATCATTGGCATGCAATCCTCCTCATGTATCGAGTCCATCCACTCGTTTCTTTCAAGTATACTAAAAGAGCGCATACTTAGGAGAAGTTTTTTGCAGACCTTCTCGTTCATCTTTTTACATTGTTTAACTAAAAATTTGCTATAATAAAGAAAACCTTTCAAGGAGTAAACCAATGCGAAAAAAAATATCTTCCTTGCGGCTTAGTATATTCTCACGCGGGCTCATTCTCTTTGCTTTCTTTTTCTTGATTCAACAATTGAGGGAAATGGTTGTTTCTGACTTTGCACTTTTTCCTTCTCTGGCATTCATCCAAATTCTCTTGATGATCCTTTCAACCTTTCTCATTAGCAAGTTTGTTAAAAAACGCTCGTGGCGGCAAGTGCTTTTTGGCAGCTACCTATTCATCATCGGCTCGCTGTTTTCTTTCCGGCTAGCAAATAATCCATTGGAGCTGCAAGCAGCCACTCTTTATATGATAGGCGCTTTTTTTGGTGGCATTCTTTGGGAGTATTTGGCACAGCGCTTAGCAACAGATCTTATGGCCAAAGAACATGAACCTCGTTAACAGAGGTTTTTTTCTTTTTCTGATAGAAAAGACAAAAATTCTTCGTATATAGTGTGAAGGGGTGAAAAAGGTGCAGGATGAAGAAATCATTAAACGAATCAAAAAGAAAGACTATGCCGGCTTAGAAGAACTGTTAGCTGTTTATGGTGATAGCATGCTGAGGACGATTCATAGTGTCCTCTCCCAACCGCATGAAGTGAGCGAGCGCCAAGATGTAGCGAACGAAGTTTTTTACGAGGTTTGGCAAAAGATTGCTGCGTATCAACCTGACAGAAGCCGCTTGATTACTTGGCTGCTTTTGATCAGTCGTAGTCGTGCGATTGACCACAAGCGAAAGTTGAACAAGCGCTCATTGGAAGAAAAACCTGTTGATGAGCAGGAACTAGCTATTGAAGAATCACCTTTAACAAAGGAAAACTTTTTGGGCTTTATTGAAGACCTTGAAGCCCTTGATCAAAGGATCTTTCTGCTCTACTATTTTTATCAGGAATCACCCGAAACCATCGCAGAGCAGACGGACTTAAATGTCTCAGCAATCTACAATCGTCTTTCCCGTGGCCGCAAACGCTTAAAAGAAAGGATGACTATCGATGGATTTTAAACAGTTAGTCTTAAATGAAAATAAATCACTGATAAAAGTAACTGAACAAGAAAAAGCAACAACCTTCGAGCTGTCCAAACAATATGTTTTCTTGCAAGATCTATTAGAGGAGCTTCGGACGCTTTTAGCAAAAGACGAAACGATTCTTGGCTATCTGCCTTTGACGCCAGATGGAAACCTCGCCTTCGCCAACCAAGGGCTTGGCGCCTATGCGTATGCAACAACTGAGAAAGCAAAAGCATACCGTGACATCTTTCATGATACCCGCGGCAATCGTTTGTTGGTTTTCACAGAAACCCGAATGCTTTTTCTGGTCATCATCGACTATTTAGAAAGTAACACCTATTTCAGTTACCCCTATGAGAACATCAAAGCCTTCACCATCAAGCCAAGAAAGCTGATGAAGCACGAATCACCAGAGGATAAAGAACAATTCCATTGGGGCTATTTCGACTTTCAAGCGGGGACGCACATTTTCTCAGAAGTGCTGACGAAAAAAGACTACGAATTATTTACGTCCTATCATGAATCGATCCCTGCACTCAAGAAAATTCCAATTCAAAACAAAATTTACAGAGCAGCCAAATATCAGTATTTCTTGAGTAATTGGCATTTCAGTTTTCGCTTGATGACCATTTTCAACCTGCTCTTCCTGCTGCTGTTTGTATTACTGATTCTCGGATTTTTCTTACACTTTGGTCCACTGAAAGGATTTTATTATAAGGATCTATTGGATATAGGTATGATCATTTCCCTTTTGTATAGTAAGAATATCTTGCCATAAAAAAAGACTGCCGTTCCTTCCTAATCATTTCTTTGATATCAATTGAATAAAGCACCAGATTTTCTACGGAAGAGCACCTCTTGCAGGATTCAAGTGAAAACGAATGCTGCAACAGGTGCTTTCTTGTCTCGGACTATTGGGACATTCCTAATTGCTCGATTTTCATTTCCTTTTGAAATTCTCAGATTTCTTGTGAACTTTTCAGAAGACTCCACTCATAATTTCATACGTGCCTAATGGGATTATTTTTTCATTCACGCTTGCTTTTTAGGAAGAAACGTTATGATGATTTTACTTGCTAGGAGGTGTGAAAAATCGAACTTATCGGACATCTGATCTTCTGGGTCCCATTTTGTCTTTTTCTAGTGATTGGATCGTTTTTCATACAATGGCGGAAACGTTTCGTTTCAACCCTTATTGCAGCGATCCCGTTTCTCTTTTTTATGATAAAAATATTCAATTATCGGCATTATGAGCCGGATTTTATTTTCATCATCTATTTGATCGGACTCTTCTTGTCATCGATCGTACTGATTGTTGCTGTCCGTCGGCTTTCAAAAAAAGCCTAAACCTAGGGTTACTAGAAAACAAAGACATTGCTTAAATGAAACCCAGCCTAACTTTAAGGTTCATTTAAGGTTGGCAGACTATAGTCAATACGGACATAATAATTTAGAGCCTGTGCTAGCGGAAACTAGCGCAGGCTTGTTTGTTTATTTATAGAAAATAGGACAAATCGCTAGCAGGTGTGGGGTAGGCAAAAATCATTTGTGCCAGTGCTTCTTTCGATAGCTGATTTTCCAACACAAAAACGAAGTGGTTGATCAACTCATCCGCCAATGCAGAAAAAATCGTGACAGCAACGATTGTATCAGATGTGTCATAAACCAATTTGATTTTTGCCTCTTGATCATTGATTCGTCGATAGGTGTACCAAGAAGAAAGATCCATCACCTCGCTATGATATTCTGAGGCATGATCGGCAATCTCTTGCTCACTGATTCCGATTCTTGCCAGTTTTTCCGCACCAAAAACCAGCGTAGGGATTAGCGGATAGCGGATGGGCGTTTTCTGGTCATCTATATGCTCGACAAGATAGGCGGCTTCAAAGCTAGCAACAGGCGTCAGTTTTGGCTGCTTTTTCGCTAGCACATCTCCGATTGCGTAGATGTGTGTTTGACTAGTCTGCAAAAACTCATTTACAACGATCCCTTGTTTTGACGTTTCTACCCCTGCCTTTTCCAGTTGCAGCTGATCGCTATTGGGTCTGCGTCCCGTGGCACCAATCACTGCTTCTACGGTGAGAGACAACGCTTGTGTCTGAATTGTATAGTGGTTTTGTTCTTTCATGATTCGCTGTGTGTTCTGGTTAAAGTGAAACGAAACACCTTGGTCCTGCATTGAACGAACCATTTCTGCGGTCAATTCAGCATCAAATCCTTTTAGTGGCTGGTCATTATGATGAATCACATGAACTTCAGCACCTGCTGCTTGAGCGATCATCGCCAATTCGAAGGTAATATATCCAGCACCTATGAAAGCAATCGTTGCTGGCATCTTTTCAAAGGAAAGAAAATCAGTACTGTTTTGTAAATGCTCCTTGCCGACGATTGGTAGTACGGCTGGACGCTGTCCTGTCGCAATGATTATTTTTTCTGCTTGAATCTCTTCGGCGTCCACGACGACCGTATGGGCATCACGAAAAGCGGCTTGTCCGTAGTAAGTAGTGATTCCTTCTGCTAGTAACCCTTGTTTGGTTGACTCCGGCACACGATCAGTATACGAGCGCTTAAACGCCATCAGTGCCGGCCAATCAATGGCTACCTGCCCTTGAACGCCATTGCCTTGCATACGTTTCGCCTCTGTTTTGACTTCTACGCCTCGCATCAGTAGTTTTTTCGGATCGCACCCGCGATTGGGGCACGTGCCACCCCATAAATCAGCTTCGACGATCGCCACTGTCTTTCCTTTGGCTTTTAACCCGTAGGCAGCAGCCGTACCAGCTGGACCCGCTCCGATAATCAGTACATCCACCTTTTTCATCTGTCTCCTCCTTCTCTTAAAAAAATCCTGCTCTTTCTCTTCCCTTCAAGTATAGCGAATCACGGTCAGCCCACAAAACAATTCGCCTTTAACGGCTCCTGCGAATGATCACAATCATCCCTTAAAATTGCGTTTGATATGGTATACTTTTCTTGTCAGTTTAACGACAAAGGAGAATGAATGACTGTGAGTTTTAAACGTTTTTTTCAGCTCTTTCTTTTTTATTTCCTCTCGATTCTGGTGGCCTATGGCCTGATTGCGTTTCTAGCAGTAGATAACTTTTGGCTGGTCGTCTGTTTGATGACAATTGTCGGCTATCTCACCTTGGGTATCCCACTAACCTTATTGAGTTTAAAGAAGAAAAAATAAGACAACAGACAAAGACACCAGCAACTTCTCTAAGAAGCTGGTGTCTTTCCACATTGATGCGATTATCCTAATACAATCTGGGCATCTGCCAATGCTTTTTCCACTACTTCCATCACCAGCTTGCTATGTGCAAGGCGTTCCTTGACAAAGGCATGATCATTTTCGTGAATGGCTTGTGCAAAACGGGCAAATTCTTCAAACATACGATGTCCGTGAACGCTTTGATCCTGATGGCTTTTTGCCCCATTGACCGGTTCAACGTCATAGCTGGCAAGCATATTCGTCGGTCCATTGACGATGATCGATCCTTTCGTCCCTTGGATCGTTGAGCGAATCGTCGCTGTCGAATCTTTGGCGCCAATACAAACGACTTTTGTTTGTTCATAGTCTAAAAACAGCATGCCAGAAGTATCGATCCCCTCTTCGACATTAGCAAAATAGCGGACACTTTTAGGTTTTCCTAAAAGCCCGACCACAAAATGAATATTATAGATATTGATATCCATCAATGCCCCACCACCCATTTTTGGGTTAAATGCAGGTAAAACGGTTCCCTCTTTGAATGAATCATAACGAGAAGAATATTGCGAATAGTTGCATTCAATCACTTTCAGCTCTCCCAATGTTTCAAGCTGCGCTTTTATTCCTTGGTAGTTGGCTAAGTACTGATTCGTGATGGCTTCCATCAAAAGCACCCCATGGGCAGCAGCCAATTCTGTTAATTCTACTAATTCTCGTGCCTGCAACGTAAATGGCTTTTCACAAATGACGTGTTTGCCAGCGAGGATCGCTTCTTTGGCAAAGGAATAATGCAAATGATTGGGCAATGCGACATACACGGTGTCAACGGAGGGATCCGCCAAACATGCCCCTAACTCTGTATAGACGGTTTGAATCCCGTATTGCTGTTTTAAGTGATTCATTTTCTCTAAATCATTTTCTGTCCCAAAAATAGCGGACAGTTCAAGCTGCGGGACATCCCCTGCCACCGTCAAAAAATCATGGACGATCATGCCTGCCCCTAAAATCGCTAAGTTCATCTTGCTTCCCCTTTTCTATCTTCTTAGATCATTTGTTTCAATACCTCGGTGATCACTTTATGATCCTCTAAATGGGCCAAACCTGACACACAGATAGCACCAGTGACTTCTCTATCTTCGATAATTGGAAAACCACCACCACAAACTGCATAATGTTCGTCTTGTGCCCATTTAGCAAATTGTATATCTCTATTTTTTTGCGCATAGACATATAGTGAACTATGCCCGCTTTCTAGTACCGTTCGTTCTTTTCTTTCAAGCCAAGGGCTCTCTTTCCGCCCTGCCATTAAAAATCGAATGATCGGCAAGCCACGATGAACAACTTTGATCCCTACAGGCTTCGGGTAGTTCCTTTTAACGTACTGATCGATGGCAATAACCAACCGCAATGCGAGGTCATTGTCAAAATGAGCAAACTGCAGCTGCTGTTCTTCTTGCAGGATTTCTGAAGGTTCGATTCGTATCTACTCCTTTTCGTTGAGTCAGTTGATGCCTCCAGGCGCTTTGTTTGTCAAAAGCCCCATAATCACCCTGCCTTATGACTCAGTGATCACTTGATTGATGCCTGTTTCTAGCATTTCGATTTGTAAAATCGTTTCTTCGTCTTTCACGATTTTCTCTTTGCCATGGATGATCGTTTCATAGACGCCCTCATACACACGGCTATAATCACCAATTTCAGAGATGACTTTTTCTTCATGGTAGTCACCGTTAGCATCCATATAAGTTAGTGTGCCATAGTGTTCCGGTAAATCGATCCCAAAATCGGCATGATCCGGGAGATAAAACTGTTTTAGATGCTCTTCTTGTCGATCCTTCGTTTGTTTAACAAAAACGCCGTTTTCACCATAAACAACGAAACTAGGCCGTTCTTTTAATCGGAAGTAACTAGATTTGACTGAGACTTTCATTCGACCATAAAACAGATCCAAATCGAAGTAATCATTCATGCGATTTTTTCCAAGCAATTGCCGAACCTCATAATGGACATCGTCTGGTTGCCCAAAATAGGAGATCACTTGATCCAGTGTATGACAAGCGTGTCCATACAAGTAGCTAGTATTCAGTGAAAATTCGGTCACTGACCGTGGAATCTCTGGGCGAAAATAATCATAATGCATCTCTACTTCTAAGAGATCTCCGAGCACGCCGCTTTCGATCACTTTTTGCGTGGTCAAAAAATCAGAATCAAAGCGTCGATTTTGATAGCATTGCACAAACAAGCCTTTTTCCTGCGCCAGTGCGAACAATTCCTTTGCTTGTGCCGAGGTTTCCGTAAAAGGTTTTTCGATCAAGACATTTTTCCCATGGAGCAAGACATCCTTGCCTAATTTATAATGCAAATGACTAGGGGTCGTGACCACAACTAATTGAATTTCAGGATCACGGTAAATATCCTCTAAGTCAGAGGTGTAATGAACGTCTTCCAGTGTTGGCCAGGTCAGCTTGCCGCTTGGAGAATAGATCGTCTTTACTTTGATCTTATCCTGTAGCTTGGTTGAAAAAGGCAGATGGTAGCGATTGGTGCTTTTTCCGTTTCCGAGATATGCGATAGTTAACATTGTAACGCCTCCTATGAATTGATAGCTTGATTATTGATGAAATCCTTCGAAATGGGAAGTCTTTTGCCAAAAACAGGTTCTTTTGACCAGACTTTTTCGCAAACTGTTGAGTGGTTCTGAACATTTTTACCAAATTGCCAAAAAGGCACAGTTTTTGCTTTTGGTTTTCTTTGTCCTAGGCTATGATTAGAAAGAGGTGGTTTGATGTTATTAGGAGATAAATTACGGCTTCAAGAAGGATTGACCAATACGGAGAAACGGATTGCCGGTTATATTTTGCAAAATATCAATGATGTGCCTTCGTTGACGATTGAAGTCATCGCCAAGCATACGTACACATCCCACTCTTCCGTCATTCGTCTAGCCAAAAAGATGGGTTATGAAGGATTTAAAAGTTTTCGCTTAGGTCTGGCTGAAATTGCCCATAATCAGATGTTCAATCCAACCTTTGTTGACGCGAATTTTCCCTTTTCGCCCAAGGATCAAACACCTGATATTTTGAAAAAAATGGCCGATCTAACGATCAACTCGATCCACAAAACTCATGCTCAGGTTGCCCCAGAAACGATGGAAGCAGTGGTGCAATCGTTGGAAGCTGCGCAGCGGATTTTCTTATTTGCTCGCGGTGATTCTCAGATCCGGGCAAGAAGTTTTCAAAATAAGTTGGTCAAAATCAATAAGTATCTGATTATTGCGGATGAATATGGGGATGATGCGTGGAATGCATCGAACGTCACGCAAAATGATTGTGCCGTGTTTATTACCTATCGTGGGAAAAATACACAATACGAAAAAATCATGCAACACTTTCGTGATGTTGGGGTACCAGTGATCGTAATCTCTGGCAACGCCCATGCGAAAATCATCCCATTAGCGACCCATGCGATCATCGCTTCTCATGATGAACGTGATTTTCTCAAAGTCGGTACCTTTTCTTCACAGGTCGCCTTTGAGTATATTTTAGATTCACTGTTTGCATTGCTGTATGCCAAAGAATATCAAAAAAATATTGTCGAGTTAAGAAAAAAACAATCTGTTTTGGAATCAGGGATTCTCTCAGAATACCCGTCAACTGAAGAAAAGAGGGAAATGAAATGATCAATTGGGGAATTATTGGTGCCGGAAATATCGCCAATCGCTTTGCTGCAAGTCTAGAAAATTTTCAAGATGCCCAGCTTTATGGGGTTGCTTGTCGTACGATGGAAAAAGCGCAAGCGTTTCAAGCAAAATTTCCGTGTGATGCCGTCTTTGATAACTACCAAAACCTATTAGATGATCCAGCTATCGATATCGTTTATATTGCTTTGCCGCATTTGTATCACTATGAATGGATCATCAAAGCCTTTCAAGCAAAAAAAGCTGTTTTATGTGAAAAACCAGCAACCTTGACTGCACAAGAAATGCGCGATGTACAAAAACAAGCCCAAGCACACGAAGTCTTCTTTATGGAAGCCATGAAGCCACGCTTCACCCCAGCGTATCGCAAACTAAAAGAACTTGTGGATGGTGGTCATATCGGTGAGCTAACAAGTGTCACGACTACTTTTCGCCGCCATTTACCAGTCGAAGGCAGTTCTTACCATTATCTGCCAAAACAAGGGGGTGCTTTACTGGATATGGGGATCTATAACTTAGCCTTTATCCAAGATTTTTCACCAGAAAATTTAACTGCCGAAATGATCGATTACAGCCTTTATGAAACTGGGGTTGATACCTATGTTGAAGCACGCTTTGTCAGTGAAGACTTTGTTGCAGTGATTGAGACTGGATTTGACCAAACAAAAGAGACGGTGGCGGAATTACAAGGAACAAAAGGGAAAATCACAATCCCCAACTTCCATCGCCCCGCTTCTTTTACCGTGACGATTGACCAAGAAGACACGGTCTATGATATTGGGTACGAGATCGATGATTTCCATTCAGAGATTCAAGCAGTTCACACCGCTCTTGCACAAGGACAACTCGAAAATTCCCTGATGTCCTTAACGGATAGTATTGCCTGTATCGCTTTAGCAGATGAACTAAGAAGCTTGCTAGATGCGGAAAAAAAAGACAATTAAGATCATGCCCCATCGTTTTTGAATAGAACTGACCAGTGGCTACCACTCGGTCAGTTTTTTGTATCAAAAATTGAGCGCTTTCTTTGACGGTATCGAAATGGTTATATTATATTTATTGAGTATATTTTTATACAAATAGAAAAAGAAAGGAAAACGCCCATGACACCAGAAATTATTACGTATCTTATTTGTTTATTGACCTTCGCTTATCTAGCTGTGACGATTTTTACTTTTGTAAAAAATCGCCGGACAGGTGACGGTTATCGCCTCCGAATTTTTTACGTGCTGGCAGCAGCCCTCGTCTTTTTGCTTTCCGTTTATGCAATCGCTACCGGTCAAACCTATGACGACTTGGTTACATCGATAAATGATCTTTTTCAATAAAACAACGACGGCACGAACCCCTGCGGATCTCTTCGTTTTTGAACCTCTGGTTGAGGGAAGGTCAAAACGGAAACGAGCCAATGAAAGACTGCTCTTCGATGGCTTTTTCATCAGGACCTTCTATACCGAATCAATGTCTTTCAACAAATGATGTCTGACATTTTATGGAGGTGTGCATGCTCATTCAGCTTAAAGAAGCGAAGCTTTCCGATTTACTTTCTATCTACTTGATACAAAAAGCTGCCTTCAAATCTCTCTTTCTCCGTTATCAAGATGGAGAAACTTCTCCCTATTTACAAAGTTTTGAGAAGCTAAACGCAAAGTTTTCTGCGTCGAATACCACTTATTATTTAATCATGACCGCTCAGAAAACCGTGGGATTCCTAAAACTGACGGTTGAGCAGGAGCATACGACGAAGCTATCTTCCATCGCCCTTCTTCCCTCCTACGAGAACCGCGGGATCGGTAGACAAGCAATGACCTTGATTGAAAGGAACGTACAAACAGATACGATACATTTGAATACGATCCTGCAAGAACCCAAGCTGGTTCACTTTTATCATTCTTTGGGGTATTCCCAAACAGGCAGGTTTCAAAGCACCTCTTCAGCAATCTGCTTTGTCTCCTTTACGAAAAAAATTGCTGCGAAATAAAAAAGCCATCTCGCCTTTCATCGGCAGAGATGGTTTTTCTATCAATTGCCATCCTTTACAGCAATCATTTTATTGGTCCTGCAAGGTGTCATCGGTTTTTTTACGCAATCGCGGAATCTCTTTCACATTCATTAAATCTAAAAAGAAAGTAAACAATGGGATCCCAATGATCAAGCCCCACAAACCAAAGAGATGTTCGCTAAGATACAGGAGAATAAACGTGTAAAACATCGGAATCTCTGTTTTATTGGCCATCAAGCGGGGATTTAAGATATAGGATTCCAACGCATGAACAAATACTATGATCAAAAGAATATAGATCACGTCATTAAATCCGCCGATGGAATAGGCAATAAACGTCAATGGAATACACGAGATGATCACACCAGCAACAGGAATCAAGCTGAGAAAGAAAATCATCAACGCCAAACTCAACAGCTGCGGAAAGCCCATCACCGCTAAGGCGAAGACAGTGATTGCTGTATTAACTAAGGCGATCACCAACTGCGTCTCAATCACATTTCCGAAAGCACGCGTAAACTTAGCTCCTAAATAGTAAACATCTTCAAAGAACCACGCCCCTCGCCCTTGCAAAAATAGCCGAGAAAACGCAACGGTCTTTTTGTTATCGATCATAAAGAAGAAACTAAGCAGAAATGAGATCAGCACCGTCAATGCCAACTCACCGAAATTATACAGATAATTGATCACGACTAGAACGCCGCTTTGTAATTTCTGAATATATTCACTGGTTTGCAATAAATTCAAGACATATTCGATCAATTCATTGTTGGAGTCTGTCCGTTGGTAGAAATCAGCAACGGAATTGACTAATTGGACGGATTGTTTGATGATGATGGGTACATAATTTGTTGCCACTAAATAAAGAATAAAAACAATCAAGCTGTAAGTCAGGATGCTCGTAAGCTTAATGGGCAGATGACTTTTTCGATGGAGCAAAAGAACCAGCCGATAAATCAGATACGTAAAGATAAAGGTCAGCAAAAGAATGGTCATCATACTGCGAAACAAAAAAAGAATGCCCGCAAGCATAAACAGGACCGTCCAGCGCCGCAACACAAGATTTTGAAGAAAAGCATTATAGTATTTCATCTGTAACTCCTTTATTCGTTGCAATGGAGCAACGAAGCATTTCAGTAGTGCCTAAGAATTATCTAATCATTAAACTATGCAAATAGCAAGAGATTTTATTTTTCTTAATCGAGCGAAAAAATGAAA
Source organism: Enterococcus sp. NPDC086594 (assembly GCF_044746145.1). Taxonomy (NCBI): domain Bacteria; kingdom Bacillati; phylum Bacillota; class Bacilli; order Lactobacillales; family Enterococcaceae; genus Enterococcus; species Enterococcus sp. NPDC086594. The sequence goes on along the minus strand of NZ_JBIVBP010000007.1, from coordinate 40,539 downwards.
CAAAAAATCCTTAGAAGAATCGTTGGCTTTCTTCTAAGGAAAAGAGTTATTGGTAAACGGTCTTTCCTTCGTTTACGGGTAAAACCGAGTTGATGGACAATAAAAAGAAGCTGGCAGCCAACAGATCAGCACTGCCGCCTGGAGACACATTTTCTGACTGGCAGAAGGCTGCTAGTGCATGAAATGCTGGGTTCGGCAACGCTTGCTGATTGGCTTTTTGTGCGAGTTGCTGAACCAGTGCCAGTACCTCTTGATTGCTGCGGTATAAAATACACGTATCGTCCAGTGTAGCGATGATCGCCAACAGCATGTGGAGCCTTTTTTCAGTCTCATTGGAACAATCCCGAGAAAAATAATCCGCTAGAGCGATTTGAACATGGGGGAACCCAGCAGCAGCTTCCCCATACGCACCGAGATGTCCATATTTGGCTTGAACAGTTTTGCCATGACTTTCCGTTTGTTGAGTCAGCGCACGATCAGGAAATGCAGTGAGAAGCTGGATGTCAGAAAAGACTTCTGGCAAAAAAATCCGCTGTTTGCGACTAAGTTGGCTACTGACGGCGCTGATGAGCAAGCCTAATGCCCAAATGGCTCCTTTATGAGTGTTGATGCCACCAGTGGCTGCCAACATCGCCTGTTCTGCCTTCCGACCGATTGCAGCGATTGCTTCCCGCAACTCTTGAGACATGCTGCTTCCCCAAGACACCAAGGCCATTTCTTCAAAGTATGGCGTCAATGCTCGAGCTGATCGCAGAAAGAGTGCTTGATCCATATCGTGATGGGCACCTGAATCAATGGCATCCACTAACCCAGGTTTTGGGGACAATGTCACTTCTGTAATCAAGGCTTCTTCTACCAATTGGGCGAGTCGTCGACAATTTTCTTCTACAGCAAATGCAAACATCCAACTCCTCCTCTATTTTTTGATTTGACCTTTGATCGTTACCCATAAAACATGCAAAACATAGCTTGTTAAAAAACCACAGCTGGCAGTTGCCAAATAAGCGACGATGATCATGATGCCCATTGGCAGTTGCAGCAACAAATCTTTGAAGCATAGCAACAAAACTTGAAAGACAAAAACATTGGCAAGATAGGTTCGATACGCATAAGTAGATAGCCACTTAAATGTCCCTAACTGAGGGGCATTGTTCTTGATCATAGTTGACCCAAACATAAAGACTGCAAAAATCAATACTAAGCTATATAAGCTTTGCAATGTATTTAAATACGGTGCATGAGCGAAACTTAGATCACCTGCATAATGTAGCAGATGATTGGCAGATAATAGCCCCAATGCTAAACCCACTGGCAAGAAAGCATAGCGAATCTTGTATAGGAAGCGATAGACAGTTTCGTGATAAATCAAAGCGGCTTCGCCATAGATCCCATAGATCGCAAAGCTAAAGACAAACCGATCCAATAAATACCAGTTTTCATGATGCGGTCCTTCAAAAACTTGGCGATCATAAAACACATACCAAGCGGCATACAAAGCAGTTGCGACGATCAATACTGGCCAAACAGCTTTTTTCTTCGTCAACACTTTGTAACCTAACCAGACAAAAAACGGCATCAACAATTGGATCTGCAGCATCATGATCGTATACCACAAGTGTGGCGCCGCATCCCCCGTCACATATTTCAGTAAAAACGTTGCTGTATCAGTATAAGGTTTTCCTTGTTGGACAGCGGGAAAGAGCCATAAATAAGCCGTCGTCCAAAGCACATATGGCACGACAAGTTCAAAAAACTTTTCTTTCAAAAATTCTAGATAAGACAGATGTTGACTTGTCTTAACCATGTTATAAACAATAGCAAAAATAAACAGGGGTGCGGTAAATTTCACCAAGACATAAAAGGTACCGATGAATGCTGCAGTCTTTTCATCTTGGGTATTGGATAAGGCAAAAGTCAAAATCGTTTGCATCATTACTGCTGTCACGGCAAATACTTTTTGGAAATCACTGATGTTGATTTTTAAATCGTTGTTCTCAAACATGTTTTTCGCTCACTTTTCTAATAATTACCAAATCTCAGTGGTGAGTTTTGGCCCTTCGTCTGTTTTTACTAAGATTTTTTTTGATGGATGTTCCAAATACTCCTTTAAGGCAAACCCGCCTTGTTTTGTGATAACTTGAACATCGATCTGTTGAAAAAAGGCTGCCTGCTTTTCCAATAGTTCCAATGGCAGCTTTTCTTTCGTGTCGGCATAAAGCAACAGATCTAAATCACTTGTCGGCTTGATTGCTGCCTGTTTTGCAGCTAATTCAAAACCCAAACTGCCACCAATTCCCCAAGAATAGTACTTCAATAAAAGCCGTGCTTTTTGATAGCTGCGGTAAACTGGATAATTGGCTACTTCATTGAATCGGAAGCTCTCACGACTGGTCAATTCCCAAGGATGGATCGTTCGTTTGATCATGTTACAGGGTGCCTCAAAGGCAAACCGTTCTTGCCGCTTTTCCCCGCGCAACCCCACGGGTAAATAGCTAGGGTTGCTGGGTTTCCCACGACGGACGGTCGCAAAAAGCTGTTCTTTTTCAGAAAACCATTTCGGAATATCAATCATATCAAGAACTTCTTTATCTAATTGAACGATATCGTGGGCACGGTTCATTCGTTACTCATTCCATTCTGCATTCATTTTTTCAAATATGTTATTCGTTTCCAGCCGGCCGCTCTTTTTAGCGATCGGATTGGTGTAGCGACTGGTCAACATCGTGTCATTCGTTTTACGCACATCATCAATCGCCTCATTGATCGCTTCAATTACAGTCGCTTTGCTTTCAGAGGTGACAGACTGATCCGTAATGGAGGATAAGAAAGTGAAGATTGCCCCAAGTTTCGTATAATTTTTGATATCATAAGCAATACTTGGTACTTTTTCCGCAGCGGCTTCAATCGCGGCAATCGACCGTTTGGTGACCCGACTTGCACTTTCTTTTGACATTGCCTGAACAGTGATTTTTTCACTATTTAGTGCGATCAGACGACTTGATTGCAAGCCATGCGCTAAGAAAGCCCCAGAGATCGCATTACCAGCGATAAAACCGATCACTGGATGACCCGCTTGGCGTAGTTTGGCATAAGCTGCCGCACTGTTTGCTAAAGCTGCATGAATACCAATCAATTCTTCATTGTAGCCATACGCTTGGCTAGGGACATCGATGACCGCAATGATTGGTCGTTTGACTGCTCTCTCTTTGTCTTCTTGATAAACAGTTTCTAACAGGTGGCCCATCTCATACCCTTCGACTAAACCAACTTCTCCCTTGCGTACCCGATACATCGGATTAGTTGGGTTTGGCACGATCGCTGTAACAACGACTTCTTCAGTAAAAAGGTCAGATGCAGCTGCATAGACAGTTGCACTAGTTGAGGTTGGGAATTGCAGATTCGTCAATGCTGAAAACCAGTGATAACCGATACTGTCAGCAGCAGCTTCTTTGCCTTCTGTTACAGTAATAGGTGCCACTCCAGTTGCTTTATGCGCTGCAAGAGCCTTATTGTATGCCTCGATAGTCAGCGGCTTTGATAGATCAAGTTCGTTTAAAAGAGAAAGATAAAAACCACTTTTTTCGCTGCGATGACTGTCTTTCTTTTTAACCATCGCCGCAATCACAGCTTCTTGGATCGATTCGACACTGTCAGTCACTAGTTCATCGATCATTTGTGCTGCCAAACGTTGTTTGGCGCCAATGGTGTTCCAAATCAAATCTTTATCACTGGAATCAAATTCTCTCACTCCAGCTTCTTGTTCGATGACTTCAGGACCGTTCAAACCGATACGGGCTTTCTTCGTCGCTATCAAGTAGCTCATAAGTGCTGAGGTAATCGACATACCGCCAAAAGAACCCACCCGACCTGGCACTAATCCAATCACTGGCACATACGATTTTATTGCAACGATCAAATTGCCGATTTCTGCAATCGACAATAAGCCGTAATTCGCTTCTTGGAGGCGTACGCCACCAGTATCGAGGATGATGATCGGTGTGATCGGATTGCCCTTTTGGTTTTCTTCCAACACATGAGTCAATGCCGCGATGATTTTAGCACCAGAAACTTCACCGATCCCGCCACCTTGGAATTTTCCTTCCATAGCGATCACGACCACGTTTTCTCCAGAAATCGTTCCACGGCAAACAACGATCCCATCATCGCTTTGTGGCACGATGTCTTGAGCCACCAGATTGGGTGCGATCATTTGGTCGAATGGATCGATCAATTCACGACCACTCTTGGCATCCAATAATGCCTGCACCCGTTCTCGGGCATTTAATTCTACAAAACTATTCTTCATCTGCTAGTTCCTCCATTGCTTGAGTTAATCGTAGGTAAACCACACCGGGAGTGGCGCCAAAGTCGTTGATCACGATTTGCGCACTGATTGGATAGCGCTCAAAAAAACGTGTCAAGACATTTTGCCACACATCGCCAAAGCCATCACTTCCTGTACAAACTGAAACGGTGGTTTCTTGTTTGTCCGTTGGAAAAAGCAGAATTTCCAAGTCACCAGAACCAACCACGCCAACATGGACTTTTTTGGTGACTGGTTTCGTTGTTTGATACGTATAAGCTAATTTTTCCATCTCTTCTTCTCTCCTCTTGCTCTTATTAAGACCACGTTCTGAATTTCATTGGCGGTTCATACAACCCATCGGACCATTCGATCAAATCATCAACGGTTTGAGCTGCTAGCAATGATCGTTTGGCATCACTGCGTTTGATCCCTAAGTCTTCTGGTAATTTCACGATTCCCGCTTTGCGCAAGGCATCCAGAGAAGCTTTTGTGCTGGTCATTCCTAGTGGGGTTACACCACCGATGGCTGCGATTGCTGCTTGTTTTTCCTCTTTTGAGTTTGCTTTATAAAGATAAGCGATGCCTTCTTCTGTCACGATATGCGTCGTATCTTCGCTATAGATCATAATTGGGGCATTGGCTAAACCAGCTTGCTTTTGGACAGCCAACGCATCTAACGTTTCTACAAAAACAGGTTTTTTATTGGAACCATACGTTTCAACCATTTGAACGACTAATTTTTGTCCTTTTGCTAAAGGATCTGTTTCATCCCGTAAGGATTGCCAAGCTGGAGTCGAATGCCGACGGCCCCCCGGATTATGCCCCATATTTGGTGCACCACCAAATCCAGATAAGCGGCCTTTCGTCACTGTAGAAGAATTTCCTTGATAATCCAGTTGTAAGGTCGAACCGATAAACATATCGATGGCATATTGACCTGCAGTTTGGGATAATGCTCGATTGCTGCGCATCGAGCCGTCTTTTCCGACAAAGAATACATCTGGACGAGCGGCAATGTATTTTTCCATACCAACTTCCCCACCAAAACTGTGGATGCTTTCGACCCAACCAGATTCTATAGCTGGAATCATCGTTGGATGAGGATTCAAGACCCAGTTTTTCGCTACTTTTCCTTTGATTCCAAGCGTTTCTCCATAGGTTGGTAAAAGTAACTCGATCGCAGCGGTATTAAAACCGATCCCATGATTCAACGATTGTACTTCATGTTCTGCATAGATTCCTTTTAATGCCATCATCGCCATCAAAATTTGTAATTCCGTAATGTTTTGCGGATCTCTCGTAAAGAGGGCTTCTAATTGATACGGTTGGTCTGCTACCACGACGACATCGATCCAATCGCTGGGAATGTCGACCCGCGGCAAACGATCGACCACTTCATTAACTTGGACGATCACAATCCCATCTTTAAAGGCTGCTGCTTCGACGATCGTTGGCGTTTCTTCCGTATTGTAACCTGTATAAAGATTTCCTTGGCGATCGGCTTTGTCCGCCGCCACAAGGACCACATTCGGAATCAAGTCGATAAATAAGCGACCATATAATTCCAAATACGTATGAATGTCCCCTAATTTCATGGTTTTGTCTTCAATCATTTGGGCAACGCGCGTACTTTGTGCGCCTGCATAAGAAAAATCGATTTTCGTTGCAATGCCTTTTTCAAATATCGTCAAATGTTCTGGACGGGAGATACTCGACATGATCATATGCAAATTGTTGACTTTTTGAGCATCGACTTGTTCTAAGCTTTTTGATAGAAAGCTTGCTTGTTTTTGATTGTCGCCTTCAAGGACCACTTTGTCTCCCGGACGGATCAACTGTTCTAAGACTTCAATGATTGCTTCCGTTGGGACATATTTTCCATCGAGAAGATGCTCGATTTTTTTCATGGTTTGGGCTTTCTTTTCACGTTTACTTGCCCAGTTTCTTGCAGGTTTTTCCATTGTATTCATCTCCATTTTTGATATAGGAATAAAGCATCATCCATGCCATGTTGATCCAAATTGATCACACGGATCGCTTTGTTTTCACCAAATTTTGCTTGGATCAGTTTTGTTAAGGTATTGCCCGGAGGAAATTCAAGAGCCAAATCAAGTCCTGCTTCGTAGGCAACATCCATGATCTTGTTCCACTGCACCGGAAAAGCAATATTTTGCAGCAAATCACGACGGATCTCTTCAGGATTCATGGTCATCCGCCCATCTGTATTTTTGAGGTACGGACAGATAGGCACATCAAGGGATACCGTGTTCATAAATGGCGCAAACCGTTTCACGGGTTCTGTCATCAACACACAATGGGACGGCACAGGCACTGCTAAAAGTTTGGCGGTTTGCGCATGATAGTCTTTCGCTTGAGCCAGCGTCTTGCGCAAGCCTTTGAGATGACCAGAGATCGTATGCTGCATGGGGCAATTTTCATTTGACAAATAGACGGGAGCAGCAGGATCAAATGTTTTTGCCACGAGCGCTTCTGCTTCACTTCTCGTTACACCAACAAGTACCCCCATGGCATAATCAGTCGGATAGGCTTCTTTCATCAATGTCGCCCGATGATAGACCAAGCTAGCGGCATTTTCGAAACTTAAGCTTTCACAAGCTAACGCAGCGGAAAAAGCGCCAATCGAATGCCCCGCCACAAGCTGAGGTTGCACACCAGAGGCTTTCATCTGGTCCGTGTAAAAAGCCGCTTTTACTAAAAGCGCCAACTGAATAGAGACGGTATCTTGTTCGAGATTCTCCGATAGACGGTGTAAATCAAAGCCTGTCGCCTGTTCTAGCCGATGGAAATAACTGACAGGTACGTCTTCAAGCATCTTGCTGGTCTGACTGCCTTGTCCTGGGTATACGAAACCTGTACTCATGAAACACCTCCTAAGCAATTTCTCTTTCCTGTGTCATAATAACGGAAGTTTGTTATAATAAAAAATACCAGTTTCGTGAATATCCATAACCAAAAGGTATGGAAAGAGGAGTATCTGATGAACCTTGATCATTTACGCTACTTTAAAAAAGTAGCCGAATCGAAAAATATTACCCAATCTGCACAAGAATTATACATCTCGCAACCTGCCTTGAGCCGTGCCATGAAACACTTAGAAAGTGAACTAGGCGTTCCTTTGTTCTATCATGCCGGTCGGCATATCGAGTTGACGATGTATGCTGAAGAATTTTATCCCTATGTCGTTGAGACGTTAGCACGTTTCGACGAAGGAATGAGTGCGATCCAAGCCTTAAATGGAGAAATGGTCCCGGCAGTGACGATCTACTCTGAAGTCGCATCCGTTTCCTTGCCTAACCTGGTGGCGACATTCGTTGAAAAGCACCCTGAGATCCAACTTTCGATCAAGCAGCACGGCAGTAAGGAGACCAACAAAGAACAAGCCTTCTACATTACCTCAGAGCCAAAGAACGGCTTGACTAATCTGCCGATATTCACGGAACCCATCTTACTGGCGATCCCCCAAAAGCACCCCTTGGCAGAAAAAAAAGACTTGCAAGTTGCCGATATCCAACACGTGCCTTTGCTGATGCTGGTTGAAAACAGCCCGCTGCGCAGAACCATTGACGAAGCTTTTGAAGCCAAAAAAATCAGTTTGACTATCGGCTCAACGACGGACGATCCAGCGACGCTGCGCTCCTTTATCAATCAAGGACTAGGAATCACCTTCTTTCCTAAAATTACTTGGGGTTATGAAGATGAGGCACCTTTCGTTTTACGTGAACTAGCAGATTTCCCCTTATCAAGGACGATCTATTTGGCATCAAGCTTTACGAAAGGTCATCCCATGACAAAATTGATTGCAAAAACCTTGATTGAATTTTATCTTGGTTAAACAAAAAGAAGCGTCCACTCGCACGTTAATTGTGCAAGTGGACACTTCTTTTTGTTTCCTATTTACCCCGGTTGAATCATCGAATCGACCGTACATTCATTCACATTGATCTCTTCAATCTCTTTTGACTAGCCACAGTATTGGCTGCAGTCAAGTGAGACCCCATAAGATTTGTTACACGCCTTCAAGTACGGCTGCCTTACCATCACTTATGCGTCAGGCAATTGATCGTATTCTTCATCACTGACTGCTTCTAACCATTCTGAAGCACCAGCAGTAATCGCTACATGGGCAAACCAACTATTTTTTGCTGCACCATGCCAATGTTTGACCCCTTCCTTGATGACTACGACATCACCAACAGTAAGTTTTTGCGGTTTCTTACCTGCTTCTTGGTACCAGCCTTCTCCTGAAGTCACCAACAACAATTGATACCCACCATCGATATGCCGATGCCAATTGTTGCGACAACCCGGTTCAAAGGTCACATTGCCAACGTTGACTGGAATCGCTGAATCAGCTACTAAAGGATTCAAGTAACTCTGACCGCTAAAATATTGCGCATAGGCATCATTTGTGTTGCCCAATAAAAAGATTCCTGCTTCTTTTGCTGCATCAGCTTTTGACATTTATTTTTCCTCCAATTCAGCTAGCTCTTCTTGATAAACCGTTTTGGCGATGTTAAAAGCAGACCAAGCTTTGGGCCAGCCAACATAGAAAGCCAGATGAGTGATTACTTCTGCAATTTCCTCTACAGTGATCCCGTTTTCCTTGCCAATCGTTAAATGGGCAGTCAACTGTTCAAAATTGCCACCGGAAATCAAGGCAGATATCGTCAATAAACTTCTCGTATGAGGAGCCAATTCTGCCTCACGTGACCAAACTTCACCAAATAACACATCATCATTCAGTTGCGCGAATTTCGGCGCAAAGTTGCCTAAGTTATCTCTTCCTGCTGTTTGTTTCTTGACCATATCGATCGACTCCTTCATCTATTTTAATGAAATGCTGATTTAACCAATTTCGAATAGCTGTATCCGCTTTCTCTATTCTTGAACCACGAACAGCTAATCCAGGATAAACAACTGCATCAGGACAAGTCTTTTTAAAGTCTTCAATGCTATTGCCGAATCCTGAGCCTTCATGAGTACAAAACGGAAAAATAATCTTCCCTTCCAATCGGTGATCTTTTAAAAAACTCGCTAGGATCATCGGGTATGTGCCCCACCAATTGGGAAAACCGATAAACAAGACCCGTTCTTTAAAAAACGCTGCCGATATCTCTTGATAGAAAGGGAAATCATTAGCCGCCTTTTCTTTTTTTGCTAGCTCGACCATTGCTTGATAGCTTTCAGGGTAAGGATAAGTCGGTTCAAGAGAATAAAGCGGGCATTGTAATTTCTCTGCTATTTTCTCTGCTAGAACCCGCGTATTTCCCACTATCAGCTTTTTTCGCTGCCCTTCAATAAGATTCTCCCCTGCTCGTGAATACACAAGTATTGCCGGCATTTTGTCACCTCCTTGGTTTCTCTTCTTGGTATATTTAATAGTAAGGCAAAGCGGAGCCGTTGAATAATGCTTTCTATAAAAAGTCCCTATGCTTACGAAGCATAGGGAGAGGTGGAAGCCAAAAGAAGCGGATCACTCCACTTCTTTTGGCTTTTAGGATGCAATTATTCAAAAGCGTCACGAAAGCGGGCAATGAACGCCGTCACAACCGGCGACATCACACGATTTCTTTTCCACACCAAGACACAGCTGGTTTCGATTTGAGGGACTAAAGGCAAAAATTTGATCGTTTCATCCCTCCGTTCTCTGACAGCTCCGCTGATGGTCAACGCCGAACCAACATGGTTTTCTACTAAGGAAAAGACATTGAAAATCAAGTTATATGTTCCAACGATCGGTAATTCTTCTATTGGTATTTTTGACCATTGACTGAACATTTGCTGAACTTCCGGGCGCCTTGACACTAGCAAAGGCACCCCTTTGATATCTTCTGGTGTGATCTCCTCTTTATGGGCGAGAAAAGAATCAGCCGATGTCAGTATGCCCCAAGTCTCTTTTCTTGGTAGAACGATTTTTTCGTATTTCTCGATCTCGATAGGTTCGATCAAAATCGCCAAATCCAATAAGCCTTTCTCCAAACGCTCGTTGATATCATCTCCTGTGCCGCTGTGAATATGAAAGCGGACATCTGGATAGTCACTGATAAATTCTTCCAACATCAAAGAAAGCGTGTCGGAATTATCTGCTTCCACACAGCCAATTGTGAAATGACCACTAAACAACTGTTTCTTACGAGCTTCAAACTCTTGCAAGGTTTGATCCGTTAGACTCAATATCTCCTCGGCACGGCTTTTTAAAAAACGACCTGCTTCGGTTAAGAGCATTGTACGATTATCACGAATGAAAAGAGCCGTTCCTAATTCATCTTCTAATTCTTTTAATTGACGGCTCAATGTCGGTTGGGTGATGTGGAGCACTTCTGCGGCTTGTGAGATCGTCCCTTCCTCTGCAATCGTGAAGAAATATTTTAATAAACGAAATTCCACTAAATCGCCTCCTCTTTTTTGCAACATTTTAACTCTTAGCAATGAAAAGAATCATCCTACTTCTTGGTCTATTCATTTTTAATAATAACAAAGAATCGCTAATTCAGCGAATCATGCTAAAAAAGCGGAGAAGACTGTAGAATTTTAAGAAGATCGTTTTATGGAATGACATGTAAAACCTGTTCGCACAAACGAACAGGTTTATCAGCTATTTATTTTATGGCATTTGACGTAGGATAAGTGGGTTTTTGTTATGCTTATTCTTACCCGAGATAGTCTAAATATCTATACAAGCTCATGTAGCAAGTTAATAATAGATATTTTTTACAAATCAGCTGCGATGAAGATCCTTATGTTCCTTCATTGTAGCTGTGACTTCCGATTAAATTTAGTTTACCATAACAATATTATGTTTTATTTTATTTTTCAAGAAAGGTATCATCCATCTGCTAATACCTAAAGAAATAGCTAGAATCCAATTTCCGTTAGCCAATCCTGCAGGTTCGTTTCAGACGCTTCCACATTTCCCCCTCTTACCCCAAATCCTGGGAGAAATTCGTAGTCTGGATATAGCAATTCCAATTCATTTTGACTATTTGTTAATCCATTACCACCGTGTGTTGCAAATGGAACGATTTGTTTGTTGCTAAAATCATTTGATTCAAGAAATGTTAAAATAGCTCTCGGTGCCCGGTTCCACCAAATAGGAAATCCAATAAAAAGAACGTCTGCATTTTCTAGTTCTTCAGTATTCTCCATCAATTCTGGTCTCGCATCCTCTTCCACCTCTACAGTGGCTGTAGCTGTATGTTCATCATAAATATTTGGATAGCCTGATACTGTCTGAATGGAGAATATTTCACCACCTGTCTCCTCTGCGATCATTTCAGCCAAAATGCGCACATCTCCTGCGAGTTCACCGTCTACTATATTAAAACTGGCTCTTGAAACAGCTTCGATCTCAGGTTCTTGTTCTAAATTCTCTGGACGTGTAAAGTATGCTATGGCAATCGTAGCTTCTACCCCTCCATTCCCTACTTGTTCACTTTCTAGACCATCAACTTCTGCTGTATTGTCAGTCGTCGCACCATTTTCTGTCTCTTCATTTTGTGATTGACCACATCCGGTGAGAAAGATCACTAAAAAAAGTATTCCATACAAAATTTTTTTCATCATATTACCCCTTTTTCTTATTATCAATCAGATTGACTTTTTAAGTATATTTCCTGAAGTGTACTTTAGGGCAATACGCTAGAAGCGTTTTTAGATTTTCTTTTACCAACTTCTCACAAAATCAACACAATGAAAAGCCGTAAAACAATTCCCGTTGTTCTACAGCTCTCCCAAGTCTCATCTCTTATTGTTCTATCTTGTTTTTCAGTGTTTAATCTGGGCCAGCGAAGGAAATTCAGAGAAGTTCAAAAGTTGTTGATTCGCCCTCAGATGAATTTTTTCCAATAAACAAAGTAAACATTCCTGGTTCGACGCCATAATTCATGTCTTTTTGATAATAATAAAGATCTTCTTTTGTTATTGTGAACTGAACGGTTTTTTCTTCATAAGCTGACAAAGAGATTTTTTGATATTTCTTCAATTCTTTCACAGGCCTAACTACCAATCCAACGTGATCTCTGATATAAAGCTGGACTGTCTCCAATCTGGAGTAAGCAGAATTGTTGCGGATCGTAATTTCAGCTTCCAACGTTTCATTCATGGTTGAATCACTCAATTTTAACGAATGGTATGATGCTTCCCCAAAACTCAACCCATAACCAAATGGAAAGAGCGGCTCGTTTGAGCAATCCAGATACTTCGAAACGAAACGTCCTGTATGTGTCTTGCTGTTCAATGGTCTTCCAGTATTGAAGTGATTGTAGTAAAGTGGCAGCTGCCCTACATCTTCTGGGAAGCTCATACTTAAACGACCAGAAGGATTGACCTTCCCAAAAAGTATATCAACGATTGCTTGTGCTCCTTCTGTACCAGGAAACCATGCCTGTAATATTGCATCCATTTGTTTTGTTTCTTCTTTTAACACCAGTGGGCGACCACTGAAATTGATCAAGATATTTTTTTTACCAAGAGCGGTCATTTTTTTAATAAAAGCTCTTTGAACAGCTGGTAAATGAAGGTCCGTTCGACTGCCAGCTTCCCCACTTTGCAAACTGTGTTCCCCCATAGCAAAAAGAATAATGTCTGCCTCAGTGCCAGATTTCAACGCTTCTTTCAGCCAAAGATCTTGCTGTGCAGCTGATGAGGAATTGCCGCTGGCAGTATAGCCAAAGTCTCCAAGTATAGAATCATCTTCTAAAAGCGGACAACCTGGTTCGTAATGAACATATTTTTCCGTTACTGCATTTTGGAGCGCCGTTTTTAATGTTGTGACATCCTCTGTTTTTCCGTGTACTGCCCATAAACCAATCATTGCTTGGTTGTCACCATAGGGACCAACGAGTAATATTTTCTCTTTGTTTGGAGTAAGAGGAAGTACCTCTTGCTTATTCTGCAATAAAACGATCGCTTCGGAGGCAACTTTTCGTGCAAGTTTCCGGTTCTCTTCGGATAAAAGTATTTGAGCCTCTACTTCTTCTGAACTGCCACGGAAAGGATCTTCAAACAGCCCTAAATCCTCTTTAAGTTTCAAGACACGATACACAGCGTCATCGATCAACCGCTGATCAATCGCACCGCTTTCCAGCAGCGGACGAAGCTCTTTCGCATAACAGCGGGTTTTCATATCGATGTCATTTGTTGCTTCGATCGCTAATTTGGCCGCTTCTCGATCATCCGTAGCAATCCCATGAGGAATCAATTCTTGAACAGCTGCATAATCCGAAATAACGACTCCGTCAAACTGCCATTCTTCTCTTAGAATTTGTTTGATCAGAAATTGATTAGCAGTAGCGGGAATACCATCATACGTGTTAAAAGAAGTCATGACTAGTTTGCATCCAGCCTCGACAGCCGCTTTATAGCCGATTAAGTAGTCTTGACGCAGTTTGCGTTCACTCATATCAACTGTATTATAATCGCGTCCGCCTTCTGCTGCTCCATAAGCAGCAAAATGTTTAACACAGGCAGCGATTCCGGACAGATCCCCCCCTTTTTCCTGCTGAATGCCTTCTACCATCGCTTTCGCAAAATCAGCATTTAGCAGCGGATCCTCTCCTGTCGACTCCAAGCATCGGCCCCAGCGAGCATCGCGTACTAAGTCGACCATCGGTGCATAAGTTACATGCGCGCCAGCCGCTCTTGCTTCTTGGGCTGCGGCTTGGTAGGCGCTTTGAATTAACGCCGGATTCCATGTTGCTCCCAATCCTAGAGGAATCGGGAAGACTGTTCGGTATCCATAAATGATATCTGCCATGAATAATAGAGGGATTTTGTGTCGGCTTTTTCTTAAGTAGTCTGTTTGAATCTTTCGAGTTACTTGAGCCCCTGTGACATTTAGTACCGAACCGACAAAATCGATGGTTTGTTGTTCGATGCCAAGTTTTTGCTGAGGACCCAAAGACAAATCGCTTCCGTGAAAGAATTCTCCAGATAACTGCACCAATTGGCCGATTTTTTCATCTAAGGTCAGTTGGTTGACTAATTGTACCAGTGTTTGATTTTTCATATTATTACTCCTCGCATAGTTTTTTCTATTGATATCTTAGTTCTGGTGTGATAAAGCGAGTCTTTCCTGTAGCTGCTTCTGCAAAAACTCCTAACTGGACACCGGTAAATTTTGAGTCAGAACATTCGTTTGTAAAATGACGTACAGCGATTTGATCTTTAAACACTACAGTACTCGTTCCATCTATAATCAGCAGATTGTAGCTATTGCTGTCTCCAGATAATTTCAGGGTCAGTCTCTTTCTATCTTTTAAATTATTGGATCGATGCAGATGTAAATCGAAGATGATTTTGCTGGAAAAAAGCTCTGTTTGGTGTTTTGTTTTTCGCAATCCGAATTGGCAAAAATGCAGGTCATCCTTATAGATTGCTATGCCAAAAGTTCCCTCCTGACATTCGTCGACCATCAATGTCGTTTCAAAGCAGCAGTCAGTATCAGCTTGACTTAAGGACAAAAAGGCAATGGGCTCGTCCTTAGAAGTTCCTAAACGGGTCGGTAAGTTATCAATGACCAAATCAGTATCATACGTATAATCAATTGGCAAACGTACACTCTGCAACTTCTTGCAGAGAAAAGGTACCGGTTCATTCCGCTGCTTAACGCTCTTTGAAAAACGATCTGTTTCAACTTCAACCGATGCGTTCCCTGTCTGGTTGACAACTGGCCAACCGTCAATCCACTCTACAGGTAATAGAATCGTTTCACGACCAAGCAGGGTAAAATGACGTTTGGGCCTAGTCGCAAGAGCTGTCAGCCACCAAATACCTTCTTTATCTTGAAAGAAATCTGCATGCCCTACGGCTTGAAGCGGCGACTTGATATCTCTATTCGAGAGGATAGGATTCATACTTGCTCCTTCATATGGACCATTGATTGATTTACTTCTTTGAATCGTTACCATATGTCCTTCTCTTGTGCCACCTTCCGCCAATATAAGATAGTACCATTCGTCTTTCTTGAAAAGATGTGGTGCTTCCGCGTCGCGTCCACCGCACCCTTGGCTGATTTCTACCGGATCTGTCAGCATTTTCCCGCTGTAAGGATCGATTTCAAATTGTAGAATGCTGTTTTTCCCTTTCATTGATGCAGCAAGTTGGAAGAAAAATCGGCCATCAATAAATGAAAGCGAGGGATCGATCCCAAAAGGACAATTGATCCAGATTGGATCAGACCAGCCATGGTCAAGGTTTTTCGTATGGCAGATGAAATTCCCTTGAGTGACATTTGTACATACCAGAAAATATGTTTCCTCAAAGAAGCGGATCGTTGGGGCAAAAAGTCCCATCGAGTTGCTGATTTCTTTCAGATTGATATGATCTGGACAATCAATCGCATACTGTTTAAATTGCCAATTGAGTAGATCCTGGCTTTTAAAAATCGGCAGACAAGGAAAATATTCGAAACTTGAACAGACTAAATAGTAGGATTTTCCATCGAAACAAATACTCGGATCAGGATGAAATCCTTTGATAACCGGATTGGTATACTTCATTGTGCTCCTCTTTTCTCTTTGTATTGCCACATAGAAAAAAGAAAGCGACACTAGCCGCTTTCTTTTTCGGGTTTACACTTGCTCCTTCAATGCGGCTTGTTCCAATTGATAGGTTTCTTTATCCAGCTTTCGAAACCACGGATACCATAGTATTGGGGACAAAATCAGTTGAATGAACAACTGTAAGATGATAATCGACAGTTTCCCTTGAACAGCAGCATGGAACCCAATTGGTAAACCGAAAATGGCAGTAACACCAGTAAAACGAGCGACAAATCCAAAATGTGTTAAAACATAAGCTAAAATTAAAGCAATGCTATTATTGGTAATGAATGGTACCGCTAATTTAAAGTTTAATACCAAAGGCGTACCAAAAATCAATGGTTCAGTGATTCCGAAAAGAGCTGGAACAATTGCGACTTTCCCTGTTTCTCGATACTGCTTGCTTTTCGCTCGCAGCATTAATAATGCTAATCCTAAGCCCATACCGCTCCAAGTTATGATCATAAAGAATGCATAGCCAGTAATGTTTGGCGGTGTTTGGCCTGCCGCAACAGCGTTTAAGTTCTCGACGTCCATTGCCATCCACAGGGCTTGAACGATCGGCATAACGACATTTGTTCCATGAATACCGAAAAACCACAAAACCTGTTGAATCAGTGAGATCAGAATTACTGCACTGATTGATCCTCCGATCCCTTGAAGCGGTTCTTGTATGATACTGTAAACAAACTGATGCATGTTGCCGAAGCTGGTTGCTTCAAAGAGTGAATTTAGTACAATGAAGAGCACACTGATAAGAATCGTAGGTAAAATTGATTCAAACACTTTTGTTACCATAGGAGGTACACCTGCTGGCATTTTGATTGTCCAACCTTTGTCTTTCAGCCAAATATATACCCTTCCACTTACCAAACCAACGATCATTGCGGAAAATACTCCTTGTGCACTTAGCCAAGTAGCTGGAATTGCGCTGACTTCATCCGTCGTTGTACCTAGAGGGGTAATGATAAAGAAACTAAGCAATGCGATAATAGCAGCAGAAATACCATCTTCTGTCGGACGTAGATTTTTCACTAAATGATAAGCCATTAATACCACGACATAAACAGCCATCGAGCCAATAGTTATTTGATTTAGTTTGCTAAAAACATTTGCGAAACCAGCTAAAAATGAAAGTGCTGGAAGACTATTAGGTAATACTAGAAGTAAAACAGCGATCGAGCCGATCAAAATAGGACCTAGTGTCCCCATCATCGCCCCGGAGATCGATTTTAAATAAGCATTGTTGCCTAATTTGTCAAAAAAAGGACTTAATTTATCGAAATGACCTGTGATTTTTTCTTTCATAATATTTCCTTCCAATCATTTATTGTTGATTTGATAGCGCCTTCAATTTCAACTTGTTATCAATATAACAGACTCTTTAGCGAAAGCGAATATCAATTCCTGACTTGTTTTTTGACAAAAACACAGATTTGACTACTTGATTCTTGATTGTTAAAATCGATAAAAAAGGAGCGCAACGATGGACCATTTATCCCTAGACAGGCTGATCCGTAAGGTTTCTAATCATGAAAAGGCGTATCGAAACGGAAATTTGAAACCTGATTATTCCGACTATAAAAAAGTAGTTGTCAATGGTCAAGAAGTTCTTTGCATGGAACTGACAAATTCACAGATGATTACGCAAGAACAGCCTTTTTTTATAAAACGGCATTCTCGTTTTCAAAATTATCCGATTCACTGCCATGATTGGATCGAGTTTAATTATATGTATGCTGGAAAATGTCAGCAGATCATTAACAATGAGCCACATTTTCTGTATGAAGGGCAAATTTTGCTGATGGATGCAAACACTGTTCACAAGATTGAACCGCTTGGCGAAAATGATATTCTCATTAATTTGATTATTCCCAAGTACTATTTAACTGCAAATTTCTTCAACCGTTTTTCCTCGGACAGCGTTTTGACTTCATTTTTTATTGAAGCCATCACTCATGGAATGAAACATGATCGATTTATTCATTTTGCTTCAGAAACAAGGACACGTCTACAGTTCTTTTTTAAAGAGTTGTTATGCGAATGGTTCGATCGTTCAACAGCATATACCGGCATTTGTGAAGGGTTGTTGAGTTTGATCATTTCGGATCTTGTGAATATCTATCAAGACTCTTATACGGATCGTTCTGATCGATATCGAAAGAGCCCGATTGTTCCAATTTTGAAATACATTGAGAAAAATTATGCAAATGTGACTTTGACAGAATTATCGAAACAATTCAACCTTAATCCTAATTATCTGTCCAATCTTTTAAAAAAACACACCGGCTATTCTTACAAAAAACTTGTAATCAATCAACGTATCTTGGCAGCTGATCGTTTTTTACTTTCAACTGACATGGATATCGTTGATATTTCGCAACAAGTCGGATTTGAGAATATTAATTTCTTTTACCAAAAATTTAAAGAAACATATGGCATTACTCCTGGTACAAGAAGAAAGCTTCATTTTTGAATAAATCATAAAGTTGATTTACCACTAAGGCTCTCCAATCTTTTTTTTAATTATCTTTCCATATAAAATTTCTAAGGCTTATTAAAGAGTTTGAAAGAAAGTTGTAAACAATAATTTATTAACGACTTTTCCATTTATCTTTCGATTTTCCTCAAATATGTGGCGAAAAAGTCAACGCATTTATGTTAAAAAACGTTAGACAAGCAAAAATAAAATAGAAGCGCGTAAGATGGATTTTAATAGGATCATTATATGATAAACTATTCCTAAATATTATAGGAGTGATTGAATGAACGTTTTTTTCAGACCACCAAAAGAAGATGATATTGATCAAATCATGCAGATTGAAAATGCAGGATTTACAGCGGATGAAGCAGCATCCAAATCTGCGATGATGGATCGTATACTTACAATAAGTGACAGTTTTATTGTTGCAGTAAATGAAAAGGATTATCCGATCGGCTACGTTGTAGGACCCATTATTTCTAAACGTTATCTCTCTGACGATCTTTTTGAAAGTACTCGTCCTAATCAGCCTTTTGGTGGCTACCAAAGTATTCTTAGCTTAGCTGTCGCTCCTGATTATAGAAACTGCCAGATTGGTAGTAAACTACTGTCAGTTCTTGAACAACAATGTCGTCTTCAAAATAGAAAAGGAATCACCTTAACTTGTTTAGAATCATTGATTCCATATTACAAAAAGCATGGCTATCAACTAGAAGGACTGTCAGAATCACAACATGCAGGTGTTGCTTGGTATAATATGGTGCTAGAATTGGCCAACACGCCTAATGAATTCTAATAAAAAACTGCATACTAGATGAAACGCCATTCAAAAGTAAGATATTAAGTCTAACTTTTGAATGGCGTTTCATCTCAAATTAATATTATTTACGAACTTTTCTAAAACTTACTCTGATTTTTCTTGCTAACTTTTCATCCGTCAACGCTTTTTTAGTATTTGAAAGCAACATAACTCTTGATTCAGTGGAGTCCATAATATATTTTCTCTCCCACTGGTCTTGATCTGGACCATCGCAAATGATGCGAATGTAAGACAACAGACTTTTAATCATCTCTTTTGTCAATGTTAGGTTGGTATAGCCATCGTTTTCATAAAAATCATACCATGTATCACTTGGATTTTCTTTCAGTATTTGAATTAGTTGATGGCTTTCTTCTAACGCATCGAAAACTTTTACAAATACAAAAACCATTTCTTCCCGATCAATCATCTGATAAGCGTCTAACAAACGGAGCAGTGCTTTTAATGTTTTGCATTGAACGGCTACTGAGAGGTAAATATCATTAAAAAAGCGAGCATTTTCCGGATTTTTATCCTGAAGGGATAATGTAATCTGCTGGCATCTCAGCAATAGATTCTCCCAGGCTACTATCTTTTCTCCTATCATAGAGAAAATTTCTGTGACTTGCTCCTTGATTTTCCGATCACCCATCAACCATTCTAACCTCGGAATTTTTGTTTCTTGCTTGAGCCAGGATTGAATAATTTTTCGAATCAAATAACAGGCAAACTCATCCCCAGCGGTTTGATCCTCATGTGTTCCATAGCGGATAACCGCTTCAAAGTAAGCTTCATAGACAGCTTGGATCTCTTCTTGCTGATTTTGATAGTATTGTGTTACATGCTCTAAAATTATCTCTTGATTGGTTCGTAACTGATAATCTGCTCGCCAGAAATTCGCTATTTCTTGTAAGAACAAAATATGCGGTTTTATGTTACCTGTATTAACTAAGACAAACTTATCCATCTTGACTTCTCTAACCGCCATTAACTCTCTAGAAACAAATTCTGGGCTATTAGGCAAGATCGTCAAGAAATTAGATGCTTGTAAATCATGAAAGGCAACGTGATAATAGATTCCTCTTGATTGATTTGGTTTTGGTGTGTTTGTTAACACCTCATCTCGTGGATCGTGATTCCCTTGTCTACGAGAAACCATTTTGCCATAACCATTATCCGCCCAAATCTCAATCACATCATCTGGAAGCTCAAGTAAGTCAAGATTAAATAATTCCGTCATCTCCCCATAAATGTTCATCGAGCATACTGCATGAGGATCGACTTCTTTAACCATATGATATAGTAGATGGACGATTTCGTTGATCACTACTGCTTTTTCCGCTGCAGACCACTGTCGATCAAGATCTTCTGACCAAAAAGGACAATCCCCTTGTCCACGAAAACCGAGTGTGTAAATAACCTTGGTACCTTTTTGCTCGTGTAAGGCTTTTTTCCATAATTCCTGAAACAACACAAAATGTTCCTCGTATGAAGCCTTCAAACTGGGATACCTTCTAGCAAACATCTCAGCGCCTAGTGGCTCGGCATGATGATGTGTATAGATCAACCCCATCGCTTGCGCACTTTCTCGATGTCTATGACTGTTCTTATCTGTTCCAGGGATGATGACATTTCCGCCTAAACGTAACAATGTTTCATAAATACGTTCCCATACATATTCATTTGA
Source organism: Enterococcus sp. NPDC086594 (assembly GCF_044746145.1). Taxonomy (NCBI): domain Bacteria; kingdom Bacillati; phylum Bacillota; class Bacilli; order Lactobacillales; family Enterococcaceae; genus Enterococcus; species Enterococcus sp. NPDC086594. Next base: position 19,704 of record NZ_JBIVBP010000007.1, on the reverse strand, counting down.
ACCATTATCTTCCCATTGATCCAGCAGCAACTCATCATTAACGAACCAGCCCCGATAGTCCGTTGCAAAATCAGGCAATGTTAAGTCAAAACCTGTCCATTCAATAAATGGCTTTTTTATTGGGGGAATCTCCATGAAATACCAAAAGGGTTGAACACCTAAAATTTTATGAGAGATTTCAAGAACCCCATACATTAATCCTAACGGTGTTTCAGCACACACTTTTACTTTATCTGGCGATACGAAAAGTATATGAAAAGCATCCGTTTCATTTTTTTCATCAAGTAAAACCAATTCAATTTTATTTGCCTTCCTCGTGTCTGTCACAACGGTTAAAATGTCACGTTGCAAGATCTCGCAAGCATGTCCAATCACTTCATTTTCCAACTGTTTTGACGTAACAGAAGTATTTTTAGAAATGAAAAATGTTGTTTCCATGTAATCACCCGTTTCATCTATATAGTTTATTATTTTATCTTCAATAAAGAACTTTCTACTATGTTGTAAAAGGCAATCGAATTGCTTATCAGCCATAAATCTCTCGTCACTATTTTCTGCAAAGGTATTTTCAAATGGTCTAAACGTTTTGTTAACTTTTTACTTTGATACCGCTCATAAATTTAGAATAAGCGAAAAGCTTGTCTAAAAAAATGGAGAAAGTCGATGAAAAAAACGAAAAAACAGACTTTCTTTGTTTTTTTTGATTTTTCCCCGTCTTCGTTTAACTAAGGTTTTATCTTGTCGTTGTAGAACATGATCTTCCATGCCTATTCAGCTTGTCGTGTTTAATCATATGTACAGCAAACAAGCCCACACTCATAAGAGCATGGGCTTAGTGAGATCATCGTCAATTCTAAATCTTCAATTAAAATCTGGCTTTTATCAATTCAGATTTCAATTGCTGAATAATGAAGACAATTTCTTATTTTTCTTCAATTACATATACTTCTCAACTTCATCAATTTCTTTTTGTAGTGCTTTTTCATCGTACTTTTCATACTTACCGGCTTCGTGTGCGATCTTTTTGATTTCGTGAATCGCTTTTTTCTCAACGATCCATTTCTTCATACTATGTTTTTTTGCGTCAGCGTCTAGTGTGTCTAATTCAGCTAAATTCTTATCTAACTTATCAAGAACCTCTGCAATCTTTACCAATGCTTTTGCTTCCTTTTCTTCATAGTTTGTCATAGATATCACTCCTTAAGTATTTGATATATTTATCTTACTGCTGTAATTAAATATTTTCAAATTAAATGTACTGTTTATCACAAAGTTTTATCTGATTCTCACTGAAGAAACAGAAAACATTAGATTCTTGCAATATTCTACTCATTTTATACTTATTTTTATCCTTAATGATTTATCATAAGAAAAGTATCGATTATATAAAAAGATAATTTAGTGAATTAGCAAACATTCGGTGTATCTTTTATGATAAAGTCATTTAGCTTTTTTACTTTCTTATGGTTGCAGCAAAATTTTCCCGACACTTTTTCCAGATTCTAAATAATCATGGGCAGCTTTTCCGTCAACTAAGGAAAAAATGGTTGGTTGACTGATTTTAATTTGATTCTTGCTAAAATAATCAAACAGTCGGGTGCTTCTTCTCTCCCGCTCTTGATAACTTGTCAAGTAATCCCACAGATCTCCTGTCAAAATACTTTTTGATTTTGATAACAAGGGAATAAAGTCGATCGCTGGCGGATTTCCGCCGGCCATGCCAAAAAAGATAACCTTCCCTCTATTTCTGAGCAAGTCGACACTTTCGGCTAATGTATGCCCAATGCCATCATAAACGGTATCAAAGAAAGAAATATAGGTTTCTTGCCATTCTGTATTTCTTAAAAAGACATGTTTTGCTCCTTGGTCTAAAGCCAGTTGTCGCTTTTCTTCCGTAGAAGTGACGCCATAAACTTCTAGACCATCTGCGGTTAATAGTTGCGATAAAATTTGTCCGACACCACCACTTATCCCATGGACGAAGACCTTACTATTATTCACATTATTGCCAAGATCATGAGCTAAAAAATCAGCTGTCAACCCTTGCAGACCAATACTGGCTGCTAATTTAGGTGGTATACCAGATGGAATACGGATGGCATTTTCCTCAGGAACAGCCACCAATTCTGCGTTGGCAAAAGGAACATCCACAAAAAGAATCGTTTCCCCTAGCTGAAATTTGGAGACTGATCTTCCTTTTTGAATAATCTTCCCTACTCCTTCATAGCCATTGATAAAAGGGTCTCGGGATTCAATATGATAGCTGCCCTTTCTTCGATAAATATCTGCATAATTCAACCCAATATACATCATTTCTATCATTAGCTCATTTTCTTGAATGACGGGATCAGGCAATTCACCATAAGTTAACACATCTGAATCGCCAAATTCTTTAAAGTACAATGCCTTCATGCACAAAACATCTCCTATCTTTTGCCAATCAAAATCGTGTGATTTTCTTTATGAAACCAAAGCTCTATCACTTAGCCAACTATCATTAGATTGAAATCATATAAAAATAAATAATTTAAGTTCTTTTGGTCATTTTTTACTATAAAAAAAGCACCTTCTCACGAAGATACTTTCATTCTATTCTTCTAGATGAGATTCGTCAAAGTAGATTATTCGTTCAGATCCTCCTTATCAATTCCAGTTATGTCTAACCCACCTTATTCCTAGATAAATCAACTACTTTTGTGTAAAACAGGATTATAACAAAGCTGACTATTACTAAGAGAAAGAAGTGAGGATTTGAAGCCATCATCTTTTAAGTCTGACAAATCCTCAGAAGTAGTTCATTACATCGGAACCAAACTGACTATCCATGGTTTTTAGAGGATATCAGGAAAGAGATGGCATAAGTCGCCCGGCGATCAATCAATTTTATCATATAAATAATTATCCCCACTCGAAAAAAATTAAGCCACATCGCTTCTACTTGTTAAAGGCCTCTTTGCCTTAATTCGTCGTTCAACCACTTAAATCCATCATGGATGATTTGCGCATGATCAAAAGCAAAAAGAGATTCCCAGTTCTCCGTAGAGGATCGTTCTTTTGACGTAACATATTGATAGAGTACTTTATCCTTATCAACCCTATACCAAAAAGCCTCAGAAGCATCATCTCCTGCATAAAGAATCTTCATCTGCTGTAGAACAGTTATATAGACAGCAGAAACGGTCCATCCACGGGGATCCCGATTTTTATCTCCATATACACCTAATAAAGAAACTTCCTGCACTTCCACGCCCGTCTCTTCCTTTAACTCTCTGATGGCGGCCTTAATGATATTTTCTCCTTCGTTAACGAAGCCACCTGGCAAAGCGAACCGTCCTTTGAAAGGATGATTTTTTCTTTTGACAAGTAAAATGTATACTGCATCCGACGTGACATTGAATATCAAATTGTCAACAGTAAATGCTGGCTTTGGATATTGTGGTAATTCCTGCTTCTTATACCAGTTTAACCACTCTTCTTCGTTCATTTCCTCTTCTGATACTTTATTTGCCATGTGATTGTCTCCTTTTGCTTTGAGTTATCCGAAAGATTTAACGTTTTGATAGATAGGCTTTTTGCTTAAATCAAAGATTGACATAATGCCTTTATAAATTTCAAAGACTCGTAAAACATTTCGGTCTTCTACAGAGGGGTATATTTTTGACATGTAAGGATTTTTCTCGAAAATTTCATCTAAATAGGTAGAGCCTATTTCATTTACTCTTCCTTGTAAGGTGATAGAAAACGATTCCATTGATGTTTCTCCTTCTATACCTGTGATGGAAACGACCGGGTTCATTTTGAGCTGTTTATAAAACGGCTTGGATATTGCAGTCAAAAAATACAGCTTCGTTTCTTTCACCAACATAATATCGATTACTCTGGTGACCGGATTTCCGTTTTCGTCTACTGTGGCGAACACGGTAGAATGAATCTCATTTTTTAAATAATTCAAATAATCTTCTGTCTTCATTTTTGAATGGTCCATGAATGCGCTCCTATCTAAAATGATCGATTTCTCTGATCGTTTCAACTATATTTCCTTGCAGAATAATCGTTTTATCCATGAGTTCATCTGGTATGCGTTGTGCTTGTTGGTTACAGACGATATAGGTCGACTGATTCGTTGCCCTCGTCATTTCTTGGAATGGATACTTTATAATGGAAGGCGTGTTGTTACCAATGCCGATCTCCCAAAAAACGATTTTAGTACCTAAATAATTTTCTAGAAATTCTTTGTATCGGTTAGCTGCGCTTTCCCAACCATCATCTTGTACAAAAAATTGATCTATCCGTAAATTGACCCGCATCGGTTGTCCACATTTGGGGCAATATGGTATGAGGTGCTTGGGAATTTTGAACTGACTCTGCTGATGGACCATTTGCATAATCAATGATTCATTCTCGTACGTCTTGTTATGGCAAGCACGTGAACATTGAAATAACCCATAATCACCTTGTGTATAAAATAATCGTCTCTTATCAAAGCCCGTCTTTTGGAACTGATGATCTACATTAGTAGTAATGACAAAGTAATTTTTTTCTTCTACCAAAGATAGAAGCTCTTTATATAGCGGCAAAGCCTCAGGCTGATATCGATTATGAAAAACATGTTTACTCCAATAACCCCAATACGTCTCTAATGAATCGAAGGGATAAAATCCGGCAGAATACATATCGGTTAAATAATAATGATCAATATAGTCTCTGAAATATTTTTTGAACCGTTCACCAGAATAGGTTAACCCGGCAGCAGCAGAAAGGCCTGATCCAGCACCGATAACGATTGCCTCTGCTTCAGTTATCTTTTGATAAGCTTTCTGATAATTGTTGTAGTTTTTCATGGTACAACTCCTTATCAATGTCTTTAAACACATTGAAAATAATTTTTATAGGTGAATGAACACGCGTTACATATTCTTGCGTTGTTTTGATAGCGATCTCTGCAGCTAACTCATTGGGAAAACGAAATTCTCCTGTTGAGATACAACAAAAAGCGACGCTCTTCAATTGATACTCTTCGCAAAGCAACAAGACGCGACGATAACAGTCAGCCAATAAGGATACGTGTTCTTTAGTTACGGTATCTTTTATGATTGGCCCAACAGTATGTATCACTTTTTTTGCAGGCAAGTTATAGCCGTCGGTGATTTTTGCATAGCCGGTTTCTTCCAAATGCCCTTGTGCGTCCATGATTTCTTTGCATGCTAGTCTTAATTGAATACCTGCTGCAGAGTGGATCGCATTGTCGATGCACCTGTGTAATGGAACAAAACATCCTAGTAGCTGTGCGTTTGCAGCGTTTACGATGGCGTCCACTTCCAACCTCGTGATATCTCCTTGCCAGAGATAAAGTTTTTTTGTATACTGTTGCGCATCGTTTAGTGAAAAAATCTGATTTTCAGCTCTTTCTTCTAAAAGAAATTGATTTTGAATGTCAATAAAGTCCTTATGAATAGGTCGCGCTTCTCTTATATTTAATAAGCATCGCAATAAATCATTTTGTTCTTTCGGATCATCCGAGCTAGCATCTACTATTTTACTTAAGTGACTGTTTTCCTCTAATAAATAGTTAATCAGCCATTTCCTCTTTTCGCTATGGTTCATCGTCAACACCTTCTTTATAAAAATTTCCCGATTATTTTCGATAATCGGGAAATAGCAAGACTAATTTAACAACTCTTTGATTGCTTCTACGCGACTCGTCAAAGGCTTACCCAAAGCTTGTTCAAAGTCACTAGATGTCACATCTAATTGATTATTTTTAATATCATGTTGGAAAGACAAGAACATTTCTGCAACAGGTTGTGGTAAACCGCCTGCTGTCAAACTATCTACAAAGGTTTGATCATCAGATGAAACTACTTCGATTTCCTTCCTTGTTGCTTCTTTTAAAGCTGCTGCTAATTCAGCATAAGTAATAGGGCTGCCCGATAATTCAAGGATTTCAGGGTATTCTGTTCCTGCTAGTGCTTTTGCAGCAACCTCAGCATATTCGCGCTTCAAAGCCCAGCCGTTTTTGCCTTCTTTAGCTGCGTAAACGAATTTCCCACTAGCTAAAGCACCTCCAATAATCGGCATTTCATTTTCTAAATACCAGTTATTACGTAAAAATGTATGCGCAATTCCCGCTTCTTTGATTTGTTTTTCAGTAAAGATGTGATCAGCAGCTAATGCACTTGTTGAGTGATCTGCATCAGCAAAACTTGTATAAGCAATATACTGAACACCAGCGTCTTTGGCTGCCTTAACCACATTAGCATGTTCTTCTTGACGATTGCCTGGTGCGCCAGACACAAAAAGCAAGCGGTCAATGCCGTCAAAAGCGTTACTCAACGAATTGATGTCAGAATAATCCCCTACTCTTACATTGTAGCCTTTCTCTTTTAGTGTAGCTGCTTTTTCTTCAGATCGTACCAAAGCATAGATCTGATCTTTAGAAACTAAATCTTTCAAGAATTCAAGTGCATATCCTCCAAAACCACCAGTAGCTCCTGTTACTAAATATGTCATATAAAACACTCCTTTTTAGTTCGTACATTCTGCTGTACAATTATAAGATACACCTATATAATAAATAGTATGTTAAGATAAGTCAAGAAGAAAATCTAAAAAGGACTGAATTCACTTGAAATATTCTATTCAACTCAGTGATGCAATTCATATTATGTGTTATATCGTCATCTATAAAGATACTAATATGCTCTCAAGTGAGATGATTGCTCAAAGTGTAGAAACTAATGCTGCAAATGTCAGAAAAATAATGGCAAACTTAAAAAAATCTGGACTGATTCGAACAACTACTGGGAAACCAAAGCCCTATTTAGCAAAGGACCCCAAAGATATTAGTCTACTTGATATATATAAAAGTATTCATGGAAACACAAATCTCATTCAAGTCGATCCTAAAACGAATCCAGACTGCATTGTTGGTGCAAATATACAAGAAGTACTGGATGGTGCGTATAATGAATTGCAAGTAACTGTCGAAGAAAAAATGGCGAAAATCAATCTGTTCTCTCTATTAACAAGTATTGCAAGTTTAGAGGAAAGCAAACGACCGGAAAACAAATCTTTTCTTGAGCCATTTTTATAAAACCAAAAAACCCATTGAGATACTGACATCTCAGTGGGCTTTTTCGTTACAAATGAAATTGATTTACGTCTTCACATCTTTCGACACCACTCATAAGAAATAGCGTTGTCATTCACTTGCTTTTTCTGCAGCTCTGACTATTTCTTTTAGATAACCGGATGTATCTCATAGGCTGAGCAGATCAATTTTTGTCTGCCATTCAATTCATTCCTGATAGTGATTATTTTTATTTGTTTCTCAATCGTTGGCCTTATTCTTTGATTATTATGCCCGAAAATACAGAACGATTAAAACCGATTTCTCCACTTGCTATTTCTAGGTCAAGTTTTAATCCCATAATGTATGTCTAATCAAATGAATCTATTCTATTCCCATCATTACTGATAAGTTAAGATCTCCGTGCTCAATAATTAAGTTTTATCCTTCCAACAAATGTTTCGGCTCTCCACCAGCATTAACTCTAGCAATGTCATCAACGACACTTTCGCACATCATTTCATTACATTCATGATTATAAGCCCCAATATGAGGTGTCAAAACAATTTTCTCTTGGTTCATAAATGGATGATCAGCTGTTGGAGGTTCATTTTCTAAAACATCAGTGGCATAGCTACCAAATTTGCCAGCCGTTAGTGCCAACACTAAATCTTCTTCATTTACTAAAGCACCTCGAGCAGTATTAACCAGAACCGCGCTGGCTTTCATTTTCTTGAAGGCTGACTTATTGAATAATCCTTTGTTCTCAGCCGTACAGTTCATGTGCAGAGAGATGATATCTGCTTGTGCCAACAATTCGTCAAAGTCCACCTTTTCTCCACCGCGTTTTTCCACTTCTTCGACAGAAAGATACGGATCGTAACAAATTATCTTACAGTTAAATGCCTGCATAATCTCCGCAACTCGTGTACCAATGTTTCCAAAACCACAAATGCCGATCGTTTTCTTGTTCAAGCGATGACCTAAGTATCGTCCACGATCTTTGGACCACTCACCTTCTTTCACTTTTTCAGCAGTGTAGGTAACTAATTTCGCTGCAGTCAAAATCAAAGATACGGCATATTCGGCAACATCGTCTCTTTCCATATACGCCGGAATATTGGAGACCATTACCTTGTTTTCTTTAGCCGCGATAACATCCACGTTATCATAGCCGATCCCAAAGCGTACGACCAATTGAAGTTTAGGCATTTTTTCAAAAAAACTTTTAGGCAATCTAGGTTCGGTCCCGATAATGATGAAGGAAAAATCCTTCAATTCAGCTGCTAAATCCTCAGGAGAGATGTCTGAAGGAAATTTGAAACGTTTTGTTTCCCCGACTTGTTTATTTAACTGATCCATGTATTCTGGAAAGTATTTCCCAAAACTATTCGCGTTTACGATCGCCGTTTTTTTCATTTGATTCCCCTCTTACTTTCCTCGAACTTCACTGACTATAGCTGTCAATTTCTGGGCATTTTGTGCAATCTCTTCTGATGTACCTTTAGTTAGGAGTCCCCCAATACCAATACAATCCACACCATTTTCAAACCATTCATGAAGGTTTTCCAGAGTTGCACCGCCAGATGCTAAAATTGGTGTATGCGGCACAGGAACCTTTATTACCTTCGCTAAACTAGGGCCATAATAATTGGAAATTGGGAAGGCTTTAATAAATGAAGCACCATTTTTCAAGGCCTCCATCATTTCTGTATAAGAGGTACACCCTGGTGCGTAAGGAATTTGATACAAATTACACAGCTCTTGAACGCCCTGATCATAAGTTGGAGCAATAACAAATTCCGCGCCATCCATGATTGCCAAGCGTGCAGTGGTACTTTCTAAAACAGTTCCGGCACCGATCAAGATTTGATCACCGAATGTTGCTTTGATTGCTCGGATGACTTCTCCAGCGTTATTGTTGGTATAGCTGATTTCCATAACATCAACCCCACCGTCTAAACAACCTTTTGCAACTTCGATCCCTCGTTCAATCGTTTCTACGCGGACAACGGCCATTATACCAGTATTAAAAATTCGCATTGTGTTTTCTGCTTTTATCATTTTCCGATTCGCTCCTTTTAAATTTCTAATGTCTGTCGAAGATTAACAATAGTAGCAGCGGATATTTCTCCAATGTGCTCTGTTAGTTCTGCTACATTCATTGATTCCTTTGAAGCTAATGCTTCCATCACTATTGGCATATTTACCCCGGCAAAACATTCAATATGATATTCTTTTAACTCTTCAATCATGAGAGCTACGACATTAAATGGCGTGCCAGCTAAAATGTCAACGAATATGAGACATTCCTTCGTTCCAGATTGGACGACAGCTGCTTTGATTTCTTTTTCTAACACCTCTGGGCTTTTTGTTGGAAGCAATCCGATCGTAGCTACCTGATCTACCTGATCTCCAAAAAACATCGCACCGCTTTCTTTGAAGGCATCAGCTAAAGGTCCGTGAGTAACAATAATCAACTTAATCATACGTTTATCTCCTTATCCTAATACCCCGATTGCACCGCCTAGGAAACCGATCGCGAAGAGTACCAACAACACACGAGTGACGCTTTGTCCTTTGACCTGCAACCAATAAGCTAAAAAAGTAAAGGCAATTGGTAAGAAACTAGGAATGATCTTATTCAAGGTTTCACCAACTGACAAAGTTGTCGTCTCTAGTTTCACTTCTAACACTGCTTGAACACTGACATATTTGACGATCATTACACCTAGACAGAACAGGCCGACGATTCCTAAAAAGGAAGTCATTTTTTTGATGAATGGTCCTTCTAAGAAACGATCAATCGAGTCCATCCCTAATTTGTAGCCTTGTGTAAACATACCGTATGTCATCGCAAAATCCATCAACGTAAAGATGATCCCAAAGGCAAAAGCTCCCCAAATCTGCCCCTGTGAAGCCCAGCCTAATGTCACACTTAGAACGATTGGCTTCAACAATCCGGCTACAACAGTGTCGCCGATTCCCGCTAACGGGCCCATTAACGCGGTTTTAATTTCCGTGACCATCGATTTATCGATTTCTTCGGTTGGATTATTAGCGATTCCTTCTTCCAAAGCGATCACCATTCCTGGTAGAAAGGCTCCCAAGCGAGGTTCTGTATTGAAATACAGCATATGCCGTTGCAATCCATCGGTAATTTCTTCCTTGTCTCCTTCATACATCTTGTTCAAAAGCGGTCCCATAACGGTTGTCATCGCGCCTGCCTGTAATCGTTGATAGTTGTAAGTTAAATGTGATGTTAACCACCAAGTGACAGCTGCTTTTTTGATATCCTTTTTTTCTAATGCTTTAGCCATTCTCTGTTTCCCCCTCTTCTTTCGCAAAACCAAGTTTTAACATTAATAGACCAATCGCCACAGCGATGATGACATACATCATTAAGTCTGTCATGCCGGTATAAGCCGCAATCGCGAAGCCAATGATAAAGAATGGGATAAGTTCCTTTTTTAGCATAAATTTCAACAACATCGACATCCCTAAAGCTGGTAAAATTTTCCCGACGGCTCCAAGACCGTTCATTGCCCAATCAGGCAAACTATTAATAATAATCTGAATGTACTCGCTTCCAAAAAGGGCGATAAAGAAGACCGGTAACGCTCTTAAGAAGAGCACAATAAACGGACCACCAAACATTTGAATTTTGCGAATGCCTTTCCAATCACCCTTGTCGGCTAATTTATCCATTCGCGTCGGCCAAAATGACGCTAGAGTCATGTATGCTACATGAACATAATTTCCTAATAATCCAATCGGAATGGCGAAAGCAGCCGATTGCTCAATACTCATCCCCCCTTGGATCGCAACAAATGTTCCAAGTAATCCCGCCCAATATAGGTCTGAAGCATTCGCCCCACCTGCACTAATCCACCCTAGATAGGCCACGTTGATTGTTGCTCCAATTATTACTCCCTGAACTGGATCGCCATAGATTAACCCAACCCAGAACCCGGCCATAATCGGTTCGCGGATCAGCCACCAACTTAGCGGCCACTGAATCCCGTTTAGCAGAGCTAACAATCCCATAAATAATGCTTGAACCATTTCTTTTCCTCCTTCGCACTAATGAATCTTGTTCAAATGCCTACTATCATTTCATTAAAGTGTTCATTCAAGAAATTTCTTGAATGAAAAGACAATCCTTTTTTAAAACTTACTTAAAATATTTTTAAATGCATACTCCGTATCTTCGGGAATCGGTTGTCCGTAAACTCGCACCCCACTTTCGTGTAGCGGAACCAGGTCCTGAACATCCTCTTCTGACATGACAATATTTTTATTGATATTTTTTTTGTTTCCGGAACCTTCAATGCCGCCAATTTGTAGCGAGGTATACTTAATTCCGTCTTTCCATGCTTTGGCCGCTGTTTTTGTATCTTTGAAGAGAATAAGTAAATTATTCTTAGGGAAATCATTCTGCTTCCATTTTTCGGTAGCGCTTGCAATCGATTCTACAAAAACATTTACCGATGAGGGTGCCGCATTTAATAGTATTTTTTTCAAGATGGGACTCTTCGCTGATTTGTCGTCAATCACCACGATATCTTTAATGTGGTATTCCTTTACCCATCTGGTCATTACCTGCCCATGGATCAAACGAAAATCGATCCGTGTCAATTTTAAATTTTCCATTTCTGTTTCCTCCTATGCATTGTTTGTAATCTCTTACTTGAATAACGGCTCCTCTCTGGTAAATTTAAGACTACATCCTTTAAGAACATCCTCACTATCACATATCCAAAACCACAAGTCAAAATCTCCCAAAAACCTTTTGTGTACCACAATAAAATACCTTTATAAAAGCATTAAAAGTAATATATTACACTATAGAAACACCAACTATTATTTTGTGGTATAATTCTATGAAAAACAGTGTAAGCGCATTCTTGAATAAATACAACAAATTTAGGAGGAAATTATGGCAACTCAGCAGGAAAAACTACTCCATCGCATCGAAGAGATGACTCAAGAGCAAATCATGCAGGGTACTTATGATTTTTCAGACTGTTGCGCATTGGTTCTATCAGTTGATTTAGTAATTGATCGCTCCAATGTTTCGCGTATGTTGAATAAGCTGCATCAAGAAAAACAACTGATCAAGCTAAAAGGACGACCAACTTTATTCATTTCTACTCAAGTTTTGACAAAGAATTTTCCCTATCTATCTTTGCCTTATACAATTCAAAAAGATGACCACTTGAATAACTACCTTTTTCTAAATGAAACATCAATTCTTAGTGCGACTGAATTTCAGTTGGATGCTTTAGACATTGGTGAAACGAGTTCGTTATACAATGTAGTACAAAATGTCTTACCGATCTTTTATTATCCAAGCAATGAGCTGAAAATAATTATTTTAAGAGGCGAAAAAGGCGTCGGGAGAAAATTCTTTTTAGAAAAATTGATCGAGCAAAATAAAAGGAAAGAAACTTCCAAATCTGCAAGAAAAATCTTCTATGCTCTTTGGTCCGAACAAAACAAGCTTGATATTCTCCCAGAGTTAAAAAGGAAAAAAGAAGGTCTGTCTTCTTTTTTGGTCATCGAGCTAGATTCTTCCATTTCAGCATCAGATGTTTCAAGAAAACTCGATGAGCTCTCTTTTTATTATAAAAATGAAGGCGGCACTCAACCATTGGTGGCTTTACTGATACCACCTCATATGCAAAATATCCAACAGTTTTATGAAATCAGTCCTTATGTGGGATATTTCCCTAAATTTAGCGAACGTCTTTTGAAGGAAAAAGTTGAAATTATTTCAAGCATTTATTTAACAGAATGCAGACAAATTTCACGAGAAATTATGGTTACCAAAAAAGTGATTCAAGCGCTTGCCGCTATTTCAGCCAGGTCAAACATTGCCTATATAAAAAAAGAGATCTTATATTCGATCTCTCAAGCTTTTTTCAATCGAAATATAGAGAATGCTGCCAGTACAACAATTCTTGTATCAACCAGGCATTTATCTGAGAAAATTGACCAAAACGTTGAAGGCCCACGAGATGAGAAACATTTTTGGGATAAATTTCCAGAAAGGCTTACCTTTTCCACTCAATCCAACTTGTCCACACTAGAAATCTTAAACAGTACACCAGCCGAGAATTGGTTAATCGACCGACATATCTTTGAAAAGCAGACGATCGAACATTTGATTAATACCTTGCCAACAAATTTAGTTTTTTATAGCGAGCAAGACTACCAGCATACCTTGGAAAAACGCATATTCAACTTTTTATCAGAGACGCCGCTAATCAAAGATCCGATTTTACAGAATTACATCATCAAAACGATCGCGGAAATTATTAGAGGAAGCTTCCCTATTGAGAACTATATTTTTCCAAAACAGGACGATAATTTTAAAGGAATTACTGGCATTCTCAAGAAAATCGAGCGTTTCTTGCGTAAGTATCAAAAAGGGATATCAGAGCCAAAAATCACTTTTATTCGGAAGCTGATTATTTTAGGGATCAAAAAAGTAACTGATGTCAGAGTCCCAATGCTGATTTCTGCCAGAGACAATGGAATTGCGGAACATTTGGCTCAGCGGTTTAACGAATTGATTGGAAAGAGAGCAATCTTTTCCATGAGTTCCAGACGAACAGAGGCGATGGATAAGGGAGAGGTTCATTCATTTGTCAGAAAGATGTCTAGAAATCTAAAAACGATCGATCGCGGTGGCGGAACAGTCCTAGTCACTGATTATGACCCATCTAATGATATAGACAATAAGATTCTCCTGGAAATCCGGCTCTTAACCTTCACTACCTACCCACCGACGATGGCCCATATCTATGATATTCTGTGTATTCTGAATGGAAACATCATGAGTATTGTCTCCGTTTCTTCAACGATTATCAATAAAAAAAATGAACACAAGAAATTTTTGGCAGACGATTCCTTGAATGATCGTGCAGAACGAACAAACAGCGAATACTATGAACTTTTTAATCAGCTTTTTTCACGACTAAATACAGCTAAAACCAATGAAGTTTTATATAAGCTTTTAAAACATATCACCAGCGATTTAGCTATCACGCTTTCAAATAAACTCATTCTTGACTTTCTTTTTCAAGGAAACTGTCTTTTAGAAAAGCATATGGCGAACGATCACGACTCGTCAGTTACCATTGATCGATCCACATATAAAAGACTAGCAAATCAAAAATTTCAACGAATCAAAAAGCAATTTGATCAAGCAGTTGAGCTCTCATTCATTGATTTTACGGATGAAGATATCATGCTGCTAACCTACCTGTTCTAACTACACACAAAAGCAGAATGAATGAGACCGTTTCTAAACAGTCTCTACATCCTGTTTCCTTTTGCTTATTTCCAATTTGTTCGCAAGAAATCATGGCTCTATAATTTTTGGGACTGATGAATCACAGTTGATTCTTCAGTCCCATTTTCATTGTTGACAAAGAGCCGAAAAAAACCAGTTAAGCACTCTGCCTAACTGGTCATGACTAAATTTTCAGTTGTATCTTTCTCTACCAACACTAAATGTCGAAGAGCCAAATGTTATAAACTACTAGTCACACTTTTTCTGCCACACGAAAAGATTCCATTAATCGATTTTTCAATTTAAAACAATCTATTTCTTAGGTTCATCCTCATCCATCTTAAGAACTGCCATGAAGGCTTCTTGCGGTACTTCGACAGAGCCGATTTGTTTCATCCGCTTCTTCCCTTCTTTTTGTTTCTCCAAAAGTTTGCGTTTCCGAGAAACGTCACCGCCATAACATTTCGCCAATACGTTTTTACGCAAGGCTTTAATGTCTGAACGGGCAACGATTTTTTGTCCGATGGCTGCTTGGATCGGTACTTCAAATTGTTGTCGTGGGATCAGTTTCTTCAGTTTTTCAACGATGGCTTTGCCTCGTTCATAAGCAAAGTCACGGTGAACGATAAAGCTCAACGCATCGACTTTTTCAGTATTCAGCAAGATGTCCATCTTCACTAGCTTGCTAGTGCGGTAACCAGACATTTCGTAATCGAGTGATGCATACCCTTTGGTGCTGGATTTCAATTTATCAAAGAAATCAAAGACGATTTCCGATAAGGGGATCTCATAAACGACGTTTACTCGATAATCATCCAAGTAATCCATCGTGACAAAGTCTCCCCGTTTGCGTTGGGACAATTCCATTACAGCACCGACGTAATCATTAGGGACCATGATTTGTGCTTTGACGTAAGGTTCTTGCACGTTGTCGATCGTGACTGGTTCAGGAAATTCTGCTGGGTTATCAACGACGACCATTGAGCCATCTGTCTTGTTGACATGATAGATTACGGATGGTGCAGTCGTAATCAACTCAAGGTTAAATTCACGTTCTAGCCGTTCTTGCACGACATCCATGTGTAATAGGCCTAAGAAGCCGCAGCGGAACCCAAATCCTAACGCTTGAGAGGTTTCTGGTTCAAATTGCAATGCTGCATCATTCAGTTGTAATTTTTCCAATGCTTCTCGAAGGTCGTTGTAGCGTGAGGTATCGATTGGGTACAATCCGCAATAAACCATCGGATTCATTTGGCGGTAGCCTTCCAATGCTTCGGCTGCTGGATTGTTGGCTAAAGTCACCGTATCTCCGACTTGCGTATCTTTAACAGTCTTGATGGCAGCAGTGATATAACCAACATCGCCCACCATCAACGCATCTCGTTGAATGGGTTTGGGTGAAAAGACGCCGACTTCCGTGACATCAAAGGTCTTGCCATTGCTCATCATTTTGATTTTATCTCCAGGTTTGACCATCCCGTCCATAATGCGGACGTTTAAGACCACCCCACGATAGGAATCGTACACGGAGTCAAAGATCAACGCTTTTAACGGTGCTTCAATATCACCTGCTGGAGCTGGGACATACTCAACGATTTGTTCCAAAATGTCTTCGATCCCAATACCTGCTTTGGCACTAGCTAAAACAGCTTCACTGGCATCGATTCCGATAACATCTTCGATCTCTGTTCGTACCCGCTCAGGATCGGCAGCTGGCAAGTCTATTTTGTTAATGACTGGTAGGATCTCTAAATCATTGTCTAACGCCAAGTAGACGTTTGCCAATGTCTGTGCTTCGATCCCTTGAGCCGCATCAACGACGAGTACGGCGCCTTCACAAGCGGCCAAACTGCGGGAAACTTCATAGGTGAAATCGACGTGCCCTGGGGTGTCGATCAAATGGAAGATGTAGGTTTCTCCATCTTTGGCGGTATAGTTAAGTTCCACAGCATTTAATTTGATCGTGATTCCTCGTTCACGTTCAAGATCCATGGAGTCTAATAATTGGTTTTGCATTTCCCGAGACGTCACCGTATGGGTTTGTTCCAAAATACGGTCCGCCAGTGTTGATTTCCCATGGTCGATATGGGCGATAATGGAGAAATTACGAATCTTCTCCTGTCGTTTTTTCATTTCTTCTATGTTCATGGATACGTTCCTCATTTCTTTTAGTCAGCTTTTCTATTATACCAACGAAACGCCAATAGTTAAAGTATTTTTCTTAACCGTTATTTAGACATATTCATTCAGGTTTTGCTATACTAGAGCTAGCAAATAAATTGGAGTTGAAAGAATGGACAATAATTTTCATCAAAATCTACATATTCGAGCGGTGGATGAAAAAGACGTTGATCAGTTCAATGAACTGTTAAGCTACGTTTTTCAGATCACTGAATCGGATATTGAAGAAAGCGGCTATGAGAGCAAACGGGAAATGATTAAATCTAAGCGCCCGATCTTAGAGCTTTCCAAGGTCTTTGGCTGGTTCAATGAAGACAAGTTGATCTCGCAAATCGCCGTTTATCCTTGTGAAGTCAATATACACGGCAAATTGATCAAAATGGGCGGAGTGACCGGTGTTGGGACCTACCCTGAATATGCCGGACATGGCCTGATGAAAGACTTGATCAAGCTTGCCTTAGAAACCATGCGGGAAGATCAGCAATGGATCTCCTACCTTTATCCATACAATGTGCCCTACTATCGTCGCAAAGGCTGGGAGATCATGTCCGACAAGCTGACCTTCAAAATTCGTGATACCCAGCTTCCGAAAACCAAAGAAGTCCCTGGGATCGTAGAGCGCAAAGAAGTGGATGACCCTGATGTCTTTACTGTCTATAACCAATTCTCCCGGGAAAACCATGGCGCCTTGCAGCGGACCTCTTTTCACTGGGAAGAGTATTGGCGCTATGAAAATGAAGAAGAGCGCACCGCGGCTGTCTATTACAATGCCAGTGGTCATCCGACTGGTGTACTTTTTTATTGGGTAGCCGAAGAAGTCTTCCATGTAAAGGAAATGTTCTACTTGAATCAAGAAGCCCGCAATGGTCTTTGGAATTTTATCTCTGCTCATTTCTCAATGGTTTATTGGGTCAAAGGAGACATTTATTCAAATGAACCCCTGTCCTTCTACTTGGATGATAGCCAAATCAAAGAAACCATTGAGCCTTATTACATGGCGCGGATCGTCGATGTTGAACAGTTTTTGAAAAACTTCCCATTTGAAGCCTTTCAAACACCCTTTCACTTTGTTGTTTCTGACCCAGTTGCCGATTGGAACAACGGAATCTTCGGTGTCCAATACAATCACGGGGAGATCGTGGTTTCAAGAGAAGCCATCGGAAAAGCTGTCCAGCTGGATATTCAGACATTGTCTTGTCTGTTGATGAATTACCGCCGTCCAGCTTACTTAGAGCGTGTGGAACGGCTAAATACCGATTCAGAAACACTGGCATTACTAGAATCGATCATCCCTGATATGGAAGCCTATTTCAGTGATTATTTCTAAACAACGAATCAACAAAACGTACAACTATGAATGATTAAGGAGTGTTTTTGAATGAAACTATATTTTGCTGCTCCCCTGTTTGCTGCTAGTGACCTTCGCTACAACGCCGAACTTGTTGCGTCGATTCGCCAGCAGTATCCGCAGCTGGAGATTTATTTACCTCAAGAAAATGCCGCGATCAATGATAAGTCCGCCTACGCGGATAGCAAAATGATTGCGTTGGCAGATACCGAAAAAGTACTGGAAAGCGATTTGATGATCGCTTTGCTGGATGGTTTGACCATCGATGCTGGGGTTGCCTCTGAGATTGGCGTCGCCTATGCAAAAGGCATTCCTGTTTTAGGGCTTTATACGGATAGTCGCCAACAAGGTGCCGATAATCAGCAAAAGCTGGCAGCATTACAAACCGTTGCGGAAAATCAGTTCCACTATGTCAATCTTTATACGGTGGGTTTGATCAAGCTAAACGGTGAGATTTATTCCTCTGAAGCAGCACTTGTAGCTGGCTTAGCAGACTATCTTTCGGAGGACAACTAAATGGGGCAAAATTATCAGCGACTGCAAAAGGTATTCACTATTTTCGGTATTCTCGTGTTTTGTTTTTCTTTGTGGGAATTTTTCCGTGGAGTCTATCCGCAAACACAAGGACTGATTTTCTTGGGTCAAGCCTTACTTGGGATTTTATTGATCTTTGTCCCAGAAATGAGTAAAAAGTTCTTAAAAATCCAGCTACCAAATGCCACCGTCTACTTTTATTGGTTTTTCTTGCTGATCTCCGTATTCATGGGGACGATCTTACATTTGATCGAAACCATTGCTTTCTGGGATAAAATTCTGCATGCGGTAAGCCCAATGGTCTTGACGGCTGTAGGCTATGGATTGATCTGTCTCTTACTAAAAGAAGTGCCCGTTTCAAAAGTTTCGCCTTGGTTATTTTTACTGATGGGCTTTGCTTTTGCTGGCTTGTGTGGTGTTTTCTGGGAGTTTTGGGAATTCATCTGCGACTCTGTTGGTGGAATGAATCTCCAACGTTATGCAACCTTAGATGGCACCCCGTTTATTGGTCGTGAAGCATTGATGGATACGATGGGCGATTTACTAACCAACACGATTGGTGCTGCTTTGATGGGCGTGATCGCGTATGTTCAAGGACGAGGCAAACCTGATTACTTTGAAAGTTATCGGATTAAAAAATTATCATAACCAACCTTTAAAAGCTTGTTGAAACCATCGTTTTTCAACAAGCTTTTTTCTTTTGTTCTTTTATTGATAAAGAAAAATTTATAAAAATACTTAAATAACACGGCTTATTTTTATAATTTCGCTGTCTAACAAGGTTCGACCTTTCTTACACTTCCCTATAAAACGGTTACAACTACAAGAAAATTCCCTCGTTTAATCATTTTTATTTCCCCAAAAAACCATGGTCTGTTATAATTACATTATTCATTTGACATTGCGTCAGTAAAGGAGAGGCTTATGGTTCTAACAGTGTTTTTTATTTTATGCTGCTTGATTTTTTCATCGATCACCTATGCGTTCTCTAAAGATGCCCGAAAATTTGTCCAACCTTTATCAATCAAAATTATTTTTATCGCATCAGCTATTATTGCGGTTTGGACAATGTTCTTTTCAATGGTTGCATTTGTCGCTTGGGTCATCTAAAAAAACATTCTTGCCAGTTGCGGCGTTTTCGCTGCATTGGCAAGAATGTTTTTTTGTGGTTAGAAAAGTGGCTCTATAATTTATGGGACTGATGAATCAGAATTGATTCTTCAGTCCCATTTTCATTTTAGGTATTAAAAAACATATCGTTCTCTAGTATGA